>JAXLRD010000062.1:5000-41361 GCA_046331285.1 Vicinamibacteria bacterium | reverse complement strand
CATCCTGCGCACGAACCTCATCTTCACGTCGGCCGACACGACGGGCCGTGCCGTCCTCGTGTCGAGCGCGAACCCGGGCGAGGGCAAGACCACCACGGTCGCGAACCTCGCCGCCGCCCTCGCGTTGAACGGGGCGAAGGTGCTCGCGGTCGACGCCGACCTGCGCCGGCCGACGCTGCACCAGCATTTCGGCCTCCAGAAGACACCGGGGCTCTCGGACCTGATCGTGGGCAAGGCCCAGGCGTCGCAGGCGATCCAGACGACCAAGATCGACCGGCTGCAGCTGCTGCCGTGCGGCTACGTGCCGCCGAACCCGGCGGAGCTCCTGGGTTCGCCGATGATGAAGCAGGTCCTCGACGCCCTGCGGCAGCACTACGAGTGGGTCCTGATCGACGCGCCGCCGGTCCTCGCGATGGCCGACACGCCGGTGCTGGCGTCGATGGTCGAGCGGGTGGTCCTCGTCATCGCCGCAGAGGTGGGGACCCGGCCTTCCGTCGCCCGGGCCGTCGAGCAGATCACCGGCGTCGGCGCCCGGGTGATCGGGGTCGTCCTGAACAAGGTCAACCTCGCCCGGAACTCCTATTACTACAGCCAGAACTACGGGGAGTACTACCGGAGCTACTACTCCGAGGAAAAGCCGCGAGGACGCGGAGACAGGCCGGCGAGCCGGCCGCCGGTTCGGCCCGCGGGTGGGCCCGCTCGGCGGACCTAGGGCCAGGGGGAGGCGGTTGTGATCCAGCTCCTTGCAGGACGGGGGACAGGCAGGCTAGGCTTGCTGTCCTCTATGCGGCGCGTGGCTTCGGTCGTTCTCGCCGTCCTCCTCGCCCTCCCGGCGGGCCCGCCGGCCTACGCCACGCAGGGCGGGACGATCTCCGGCATCGCGCGGGTGGAGGGTCGCCCCGCCGCCGGCGTGACCATCGCCTTCATCGACCTGCAGTCGGGCGCGGTCGTCCGGGCGACGTCGGGCGCGGACGGGAGCTTCAGCGTGGTGGCCCCGGTGGGCGAGTACGCGGTGACGATGGAGAGCCAGGCGGGCCTGGCCGTCGGCCAGGCGCCGGTCCGCGTCGCGGTCCTCGAGGGCAAGACGGCCACGGCCGACCTCGACCTCGTGCCGGTGGCCGCCGCCAGCCCGCAGGAGCCTCCTCCCGGCGAGCCTCCGCAGACGCCGCCTGCTTCGGCCCCCGAGACGCCGGCGACGCCACCGACCGGTCCCGTATTCGCCGAGACGACCGGGTCCGGCGCGAAGATCGAGTACGAGCCGGTGACCTGCTTCGTGGCCGGGGAGTTCCCACTCCTCGATGCCAGCATCCAGCCGCTCGCCTCCGTGGCCCGCGCCCGCATCTACTTCAAGGGCGCCGCGGGAGATTCGTTCTTCTACATCGAGATGACCGAGGACAACGGCCGCTTCTTCGGCAAGCTGCCGCGACCGCGCGTCGAGGCGAGCCCGATCAAGTACTACGTGCAGTCGACGACGACCGACTTCGAGGAGAGCCAGACCCAGGAGCTCGAGGCGATCGTCGTCGACGACAAGGCCGCCTGCGGCGACCGCAAGGTCGCGGCCTTCGGGCCCTCGGGCGCGGTCACGGTCTTCTCCGCGGCCACCGGCGCGTCGGTCATCGCGCCGGCCGGGTTCGCCGCCGCGGGCGCGGGGCTCGCGGTGGGCGTTCTCAGCCTGATCGCGGCCGGCGCCGCCGCCGCCGGCGTCGTGGGCGGGGTCATCACGGGACCCGGCCAGATCGGCCCGACGCCGCCCCCGGTCGTCATCGAGCCGTCGGCCATCCCGACGCCGGAGCCGTTGCCCACGGCGACGCCGATCCCGATCTCGACGAGCAACTAGGGACCGGTCGCGTCTTCGGCGTCCCGGGACGCGCGGAGCTTGGGCCGCCGACGCTCGTTCTGCGTGCGTCCCGCCGACCGGGGCTGAGGAGCCGAACGGGCGACGCGGGGCCGCCGCCTTCCCGGCTCAGCGCCAGGCCAGCGTGTTCTTCAGGCTGTCGCCCTTGTTGGCCGTGAGCGTCGCCTCGGCCGACCACGCGGTGGTGCCGCCGGCCCAGGTGCCGCTCGTCTCGCCCAGGAGGGCGCGCTGCTGCGGAGCGATCTCGCGGGCCTGCGGGGAGACGGAGCCGCCGCCGCCCGCGCCGTTGGCGCTCGTCGTGATCGAGAGGCCGTTGACCTTGATCGGCTTCTTGCCGTCGTTCACGACGTAGACCTTCAGGGTCCACGCGGCGCCCGCGTCGAGGCCGGAGGACGGCGACATCTCGAACTCGAGGCGGCCCGAGAAGTCGGCCGTGCGAACCTCGGCGTCGGCGGTGTCGAAGCCGGCGAGGCCGCCGCTCTTCGAGGCCTTCGCCGTGGCCACGACCGTGCGGCCGGGAACGAACCGCCGGCGCGCGAGGTCGCGCTTCTGAGCGGCCTCGGCCTTGATCGCGGTCGCGCGCGCGTTGCCCGCGTCGACCCGGAGGGCCGCGTCGGCCTGGCTGATCGCCTGGTCGTACTGCTTTCCGGCGAGAGCCTGCTCGGCCTGGGCGACGAGCGCCTGGGCCTGCGCGGCGGGCGACGGACCGGAAGGCGCGACCGGGGCCGGAGCCACCGGCGTCGCGGTGGGCGCGGTCGCCCGCGGCGGCGGGGGCGTCGGGGTGGGCCGCGGAGTCGGGGTCGGCGTCGCCCCGGGCTTCGGCGTCGGCGTGGGCGCGGGCACCGGCGTCGGGGCGGCCGTCGGCGCGAGCGTCGCCTCGGGCGTCGGCTCGACGAGGGCCGGCGTTTCCGTGGGCAGAGGCGCCGGCGTGGCCGTCGCCTGCGCGACCGCCGTCGGCGCGGGAGTCGGCGCGGGCGAGGGCGACGGGCTCAGGAAGCGCCACGCCGCGAAGCCGATGCCGAGAGCGACGACGAGGCCGCCGCCGAGGGCGATCGGCAGGATCGAACGACCGCCGGCCGCCGGAGCGGCGGCGGGCTCGTGGGCGGCGACCGCGCCGGTCGTTCGCGCGTGGGCGTCGCGCCGCACCGTCGGCGGGTGCGGCCGCGGCGTCGGGTGGGCCGCGTGGGCGGCCGGGCGCGCCTCCGCCGGCGGGCGCGCGGGCGCCGCCGCGGGAGCCGCGGGCTTCGACTCGAAGTGGGGCACCGGTACCGGCTCGTGCGGCACCGGCGGCGGAACGAGCGACGCCGGCATCGCCGGCGGGAGTGCGAGAGTCGGCCCCTCGGTGTCGATCGGAGCGGCGGCGGGCGGGGCCGCGAGCGTCTCGTCCTCGAAGTCGGGTGCGATCGGAGCCGGCGCGCTCGCCTCGGCCTCGGGCGGGAAGAGGAGGGTCGACTCCTCGGCCGAGTCGAGAGCCGGTGGCGGTTCGGGCTCGTAGACGAAGGTCTCGTCCTGCGCCGGCTCGGCGGGAGCGGCGGCCGAGGCGGGCTCTTCGACTGTCGGCTCGGACGCCTCGGTGTCGGGCTCGGTCGCGTAGACGACCGTCGGGGACTCCTCGGGCTCGCCGGCATCCACGGGAGCGTAGAGCAGCGTCTCCTGCCCCGGCTCGGGTTCGAGCTCGGGCTCGGCCTCGAATTCCGCGGCCTCGGTGCTCTCGGGTTCCGCAGCCTCGGGTTCCGTGGCGCCGAGCTCGGCGGCCGGCGCGGCGGGCGCCGTGAACATCATCGTGGCTCCGCCGACTTCGTCCGGCTCGGGGGCCGGCGGCGCCGTGAACATCACGGTCGACCCTTCGCCCGACGCTTCCGGCTCGGGCTCCGGCTCGAACGACGCCTCCTCCTCCGGCTCGGGCCCGGGCGCGGTCGGCGGCGCCGCGAACATCAGGGTGGCGCCGCCGGTGTCGTCTTCGGCGGGAGGGGCGGCCGGCGGATGGTAGAGAAGCGTCTGCTCCTCGGTCGGCTTCGGCGCCGGCTCGGGTGGGGCCGGCTCGGCGAGTGGCGCCGGCACGGCCTGGAACATGACGGTGTCGCCGCCTTCGCCCGGCTCTTCCTCGTCGGCCTCCGGAGGCCGGCGGATCGTCTCGGTCTCGGGCGCCTCGGCGCGACGCACCATGACGGTCGCGGCGTCCTCGTCGTCGTCGACGGACTGGAACTCCGGCGCGGGCTCGAGGCCCTCCTCCTCGATGACCGGCTCCGGCGCCGCGGCGGGCGTCGTTTCGGATTCGACGGAGAGCGCGACGGTCTCCTGCGTGCCGATGGCCGGCTCCGCGGGAGGCGGTTCCGGCTCGGGGGCCGGCGCGCCCGCGGCCCAGATCGCCTGCGTCTCGACCTGTGGCGCAGGCTCGGGGGCCTCGGCCACGGGCGCCGCCGCGGGCTTCACGGCCACCGGCCCTGTCCGCTTGAAGGCGGGCAGGATGCACTGCAGCATCATCACGCCCTCTTCGCCGGGCGTGCCGAGCCACAGGATGTCGCCGTTGCGGAGCGCCGTGCCGCCGGGGTCGACGGGGCTGTCGTTCACGTGCAGCCGGCGCTCGCTGCCGGCGTCGTAGAGGACGGCCTTGCCCTCTTCGATGACGATGCACGCGTGAAGGGGGTTGATCCCGGGAAGCTCGAGGCGCAGGCTGCTCTCGGGCGCGGAACCGATCGTCACGGTTCCCGCGTCGGGGAGAGGACAGCTCAGGCCCGCGAGCGGACCGCCCAGGACCGTCAACGCCGGCGTCTTGACCTCAGCCATGGCTGCCTGGAGCTCCGTCGGAGGGCGACGGCCCCGCTCTTTCTTACGGCCGCGTCATTTTATGAGTCCGCTCCGCCGCCTTCAAGCGGCTCGGCGGTACCGGGCGTTCCGTCCTCCGCTCCCTGTCCCGGGGGGCGCCGGCGGAGCGGCCCCCGGCGGACGGGCGGGGGCTCCGGCGGGCGCGCGGCGAGAGCGGCGAGGGCGACCCACGCGGCGGCGTTCGCGGGGATCTGCCAGTTGAAGTCGACGAGGTTGTGAAGGGCGAGGCCGACCACCGCGCCGAAGACGCCGAGGTCGACGAAGCTCGTGCGGGCCTGGGCCGCGGCGCGCCGCAGCACGATCAGGAAGACCCCGCCGAAGAGCGCGGCGCCGGTGAGGCCCGTCTCGAGAAGCACCTGCAGGTACTCGTTGTGCGCCTGCCCGATCCACAGGCCCTTCCACACGGTCTGGTACCACGGGTAGGCGACCGCGAAGGCGTTCCACCCCTCGCCGAACACCGGGAAATCGCGCCACATCGGGAGCATGTCGAGCCACAGGTCGACCCGGCTCGCGCGGATACCACGGCCGAAGCCTCCGAGAAAGCCGCCGAGGCCGATCCACGCCAGACCGAGCCCGCCGAGGACGGCCACCGCGGCGGCCGTCCGTCGGCGATGGCGCGCCGCGAAGGGCATGACGAGCGCGGTCGCGAGGAATGCGGCGATCGCTCCGCGCGAGGTCGAGGCGAGGAGCCCCGCCACGAGGGTCATCACGACGGCGCTCCAGCCGAGGGCGCTCGCCGCCTCGGGGTCGCCGAGGGCGAGATACCCGCGCTTGCGTCGGCGCCAGCGCGCGCCGAAGCGCGAGAGGTCCTCGATCGCGAAGCCGATCGCCACCGGCGTCGCGAGGACGAGGAAGCCACCGAAGTGGTTCCGATTCACGTACGGCCCGAAGACGGCCCAGTCCCAGCCGGGGCGGTAGAGGCCCCAGAGGGCGCGCGGACGATCGGAAACGGACTGGACGAAGGCGACCACCGTGATCGCGAGGCCGGTGAGCGCCACGACCTTCGGCAGGCGCCGCGTCCACGGCTGCACGTCCATCTCGCGCCACACGAACAGAGCGAGGAGCGACAGGCCGGCGAGGAACGCGAGGCCGCGCAGGGTGTCGACCGGGCTCACGCTGATCGGCCGCGCCGAGAACGGCAGGAGCTCGAGCCGCGTCCAGTACGCGAGCGAGCCCGGGCTCACGAGGCCGAGGAGGGCGCGCGGCAGCGGGACGAGCTGGAGGAGGACGAGGCCGTGCGCGGCGAGGAGCAGGCGGCGGCCGGGCAGCGCGCCGACGAGGCCGTCGTCGAGCCGCCACGCGAGGAGCCCGGCGAGGGCGAACACGGCGAGGATCGGCGCGTAGACGACGGCGTGGACGGCGCCGGCGAGGAGCGGGCCGACGGCGAGAACGGCGAGAACCGCGACGCGGGCCACGGCGATCGCGCGCCGCGCCGCCGGGCGCCTCATGGATCGACGCGCTCGACCTTCGTGAGCCGCCCGTCGCGCCCGTACGTGAGGCGGCGGTCGGGCTTGCCGTCTCCATTCGTGTCGAGCGCCTCCGCGACGAGGCGGCCGTGGTCCCACGTCTGCCAGCGGTCCATGCGCCCGTCGCGGTCGGTGTCGGTCTCGACGCCGACCACGAGGCCATCCTTCAGGCTCTCCGCGCGCTCGGGCTTCCCGTCGCCGTCGTCGTCGTACTCGACGCGGCGGACGTGGCCGTCGGCATCGCGGTAGGTCCACTCGTCGGCCTTCCCCCGCTTCTTGCGCCAGCGGCCCACCTTCTCGAGGACTCCGCTCGGGCCGTAGTGCTCCCAGCGGTCGACCCAGGCGTCGTTGTCCTCGTCGACCTCGATGAGGCGGATCCTCTTGCTCTCGTCGTAGTGGGCGATGTAGTCGGCCCGGTGGTCGCCGTTGCTGTCGTACTCGACGATCGCGAGGCGGCCCTGCGCGTCGTAGAAGCCCTTCCACGCGCCCTTGTCGAGCACGGTGTACGAGCGGCCGTCGCGCGTGATCGCGGGCAGCCCGCCGGCCGGGACGCCCGCGCTGCCCCACCCGCAGCCGCGACCCGAGCAGGCCGCGGCGAAGAGCGCTGCCGAGACGATCGTCATCCGCGTCTTCACGCGTCTCTCCTCCCGGCGTCGGCGAGGCCGAGCGCCACCCAGACGTGTCGGAAGTCCTCGACGTCCTGCCCGAGGCCGTCGAGGGCGAGCCCGGCGAGCAGGCCCCAGGTCGCAAGATCGGTCGGACGGGCCCGCGCGCGCCACAGGGCCGCGACGAGCAGCGCGAGGCCGGCGAGGGCCGGCAGGCCGAGCGTCGCCGCGACGTTCAGCGGCGTCAGATGCGCGTCGAACGGCATCGTGCCGCGCCATCCCGGCGACGAGCCGGGGCCCGTGCCGAAGAGCGGGTGCCGGCCGAGGGTCGCGAGCGACGTCGTCGCGGCCTCGAGCCGCGCCGAGGGCTCGGGCGACAGCCGGGCGGCCCACGGCCGGGTCGGATCGAGGAGGAGGTTGTACGCGGTGAGGGCCGCCATCGCCGTGACGGCGGCCGCCGCCACGACCCCCGCGACGCGACGCCGGGACAGCGTCGTCGCGTTTCGGACGGCGATCGAGAGCGCGAAGGCGAGGATCGCGCGCGAGGTCGTGAGGAGCACCGCCGCCCCGAGCGCCACCTGCAGCGCGAGGCGCACGCGCGTCGACAGGCCGGCGTCCGACCGCGCGACGACGCCCGCGGCGAACACGCACCAGCTCGCGAGGAGGTTCGGGTGCGGGAAGCCCGCCTGGGCCCGGCCGAGCGGGCTCTGGAGGAGGTCGCCGCACGTGCCCACGAGCGGCGTCGGCCGGCCGGCGAGCGAGAGGGAGACGCCGGCGATCGCGGCGACCGCGGCGAGGAGCGACGTCGCGGCGACCGTGCGGCCCAGAGCCGCGGGCATCCCGGGACGCGCCAGGAGGTCGGACGTGATCACGAGGAGCGCGGCCAGCATCGCCATCCCGAGAAGCTTCGCCGGCCCGGACGCCGGGCGCGGCGCGGCGGCGAGGTAGGCGACGACGGCCCAGCCGAGGTAGAGCGCGATCCCGGCGTGGACGAGCCGTGGCCGCGGGAGCCGGCCCTCGATGGCGAGGCCCACGGCCCAGGCGAGCGCCGCCGCCGCGAAGACGAGGTCGCTCCACTGCGCGTGCTCGTGGAGCGCGGGGACAGGGAGCAGCCCGCCCCACGGCAGGAGAAAGAGCGTCGCGAGGAGGAGGAACGCGCTCAGCCGCTGCAACGAGCGAAGGATAGCCTACGGACGACGGCCTTCGGAAGGAGCCGGCTCGCGCGAGAAGCTCTGGACGACCAGCCGGTACCGCAGGGGCGGAGGCGAGGTGGCCGACCACCACGGGGCCTTCTCGGAGTACAGCCAGACGAGCTCGTCGGTCGCCTCCCGGGCCGCGCGGAGGGCCGTCGCGAGCGACTCGGGCGTGAAGTGGTTGCGGGAGGGCTCGCGGGGGAACCAGCCGAGATGGCGCCAGTCGTAGTCGAGCCAGAGGCCGAAGGCGAGACGGGCGTGTCGGCGGTAGGCCGCGGCGTCGGCGACGATCGGGAGAGCGCCCGCGGCGAAAGCGCGCCGGGCCTCCGCGAAGCGGGCCGGCTCGCGGAAACCGTACGAGAGCTCGAAGCCGTCGACGACGAGCGTGCGACCGCGCGCGCCGTCGAGGAGGCCGTCGACGAACGGAGCGAGAAGGCCGTAGGTGACGTCGGCGAGGGCCCGCCGCGCGCCGGGCGGGACGGGCGCGTCGCGCCGGCCGGCGGGGCCGACCGGGCCGGCGGCCGTCATCTGATACCAGGGCAGCGTGTGGCCGAAGGTGAGGAGGACGGTGAGCCCGGGGTAGCCCCTCTGGAACGCCGCCATCACCTCGCGGCCGCGCGCGCGGACCTGCGCCGCGTAGGCGTCCCAGCCGTACGCCTCGGCCATCGGCTGGCGGCGAAAGTCGAACAGCGGCGCCTCGTACTGCTCGACGTCGAGCAGCACCCCGCGGGCGCGGCCGAGGCGCGCGAGCCGCGCCGCGTGCTCGGCGTTCGCGAGAACGGCGGCGTGGTCCTGGAACCAGCCGACGTCGCCCGGGGTCACGTTCATCCGCAGGAAGAGGGCCTGGAAGCGCCGCGGGCGCAGCGCCCGCAGGTCGCTCTCGGCCGACGCGAGATCCTCGCGCGAGAAGCGCCTTCGCCCCCAGGCCTGCCAGGTGAACGAGCCCGCCTTGCCGCCGGGCCCGTAGCCCACGCCGAACACGCAGCCGTCGAACGGCGCGCGCTCCATCTCGGCGAGGCGCGCCCGCAGGCCGGCGGTGTCGGGCTGCGACCAGCCCCACTCGAGGAGCTTCTTCCGGGGCGGCGCGGGCCCGGAGGCGACGGCAAAGGCGGCGAGCGCGGCCGCCGCCGCCGCGAGCCCGACGAACCGCGGCCGCCGCAACGGCCTAGGCCGCGCCCTCCCCGTAGAGCGCGTCGATCGTGGCGCGGTACCTCTCCTCGACGACGCGGCGCTTCACCTTCAGCGTCGGCGTGATCTCCCCCGCCTCCTGGGTGAGCTCGCGCGGCAGCAGCGCGACCTTCTTGATCTTCTCGAACTGGGCGAGGTCTCCCGTCATCTCGTTGACGAGCGCCTGGTAGAAGGCCACCGCCTCCGGCCGCTTCACGAGCTCCTCGCGCGGGAGGCCGGAGAGCCCCTTGCCCTTCGCCCACGCCTCGAGGGCCTCGAAGTTCGGGACCACGAGCGCGCAGGCGAAGTTCCGCTTGTTGCCGATCATCACGACCTCGGTGAAGAACTTGTTCGTCTTCAGCCGGTTCTCGATCGGCTGGGGCGCGATGTTCTTGCCGCCGGAGGTGACGATGATGTCCTTCTTGCGGTCGGTGATGTGGAGGAAGCCGTCGGCGTCGACGAAGCCGATGTCGCCGGTGTGGAAGAAGCCGTCCTTCTCGATCGCCTCGGCGGTGGCCTCGGGCTTCTTGAAGTAGCCCTTCATCACGTGCGGGCCGCGGGTCAGGATCTCGCCGTCCTCGGCGATCTTCACCTCGACGTGCTCGAGCGGGAGGCCGACCGTGCCCGGCCGCACCGCGCCGGGGCGGTTGCAGGTGATGACCGGGCTCGTCTCGCTCAGGCCGTAGCCCTCGCAGACGAGCATGCCGGCCGCGCCGAAGAACTCGGCGATCTCGCGGGCGAGCGGCGCCCCGCCGGAGATGAAGAGCTTCAGCCGTCCTCCGGTGCGATCCTTGATCTTCGAGAAGACGAGCTTGTCGGCGAGGGCGAACTGCGCCTTCAGGAGCGGCCCCGGCTCGGTGTTGGCCACGGTGTGGGCGAAGGCCCTCCGCCCGACGCCGATCGCCCAGCGGAAGATCTTCTGGCGCAGCGGCGGGTCGTTCGCGACCTTCTCGTTGACCCGCGCGTACATCTTCTCGTAGAGCCGCGGCACCGAGCACATGATGTGCGGGCGGACCTCGGCCATGTTCTCGGGCACCTTCTCGACGCTCTCCGCGTAGGCGATGGTGACGCCCTTGTAGAGCATGAAGTTGTGCCCGGCGGTGCGCTCGAAGCTGTGGCAGAGGGGCAGGAACGACAGGCACGTCCACTCGTGGTCGACCGCGGGGAACACCTTCTCCGCGCCGACGACGTTGTGGACGAGGTTGCCGTGGGTGAGCATGACGCCCTTCGGGTCGCCGGTCGTGCCCGAGGTGTAGATGAGCGTCGCGAGGTCGTCCTTCCCCACCTCGCCCGCGCGGCGGCGCACCGCGTCGGGATCCCGCGCGAGCGCGTCGCGCCCCTTCGCCCGCAGCTCCGCGAGGGGCATCGTCCCGGCCGGGGCCGGGTCGTCGAAGCTCACCACGTGGAGGAGGCTGCCGAGGCGATCACGCACCTCGGCGACCTTCGCGGCCTGGGCCGCGGTCGAGACGAAGACGACCTTCGCCTCGGAGTCGCCGAGGATGTACTGGACCTGCGGCGGGGTGAGGGTGGCGTAGACGGGCGCGTCGACCGCCCCTGCGCACAGCGTCGCGAGGTCGGCGATCGCCCACTCGGGGCGGTTCTCCGAGAGGATCGCGACCCGCTCCCCCTTCTCGACGCCGAGGGCGCGGAGGCCCATCGACGTCTCCTCGACGGCGCGCTGCAGCTCGCTCGAGCTCACCGCCCGCCACGCGCCGCCCTTGCGGCTCTTGAGGTGCTCCGCCTTCTGGTAGCCGACCGAGGTGTAGAAGATGTCGCAAACGGTCTGGATGGCCATGGGCTTCTCCGTTGCGTCGCCAACCGGCCGCGGGGCACGGGCGGTCGGGCCTTCTCGATGCCGTCTTCGGTGCCGGAATCATACTCCCGCGGGAAAGCGCCGGCGGGCTTCATGGATAATGAAGGTCCATGCACCCGGCGGTGTTCCTCGGCCTCGGGTCGAACCTGGGCGACCGCGAGGCGGCGATCGACGGCGCCCTCGCGAGGCTCGCCGCGCGGGGCGTGCGCCTCCGCGCGCGGAGCTCGACGTGGCTCACCGAGCCGGTGGGCGGCCCGCCCCAGGGCCTCTTCCTGAACGCCGCGGCCGCGGTCGAGACGGCGCTCGCGCCGGCCGAGCTCCTCGCCGCGGCTCTCGCGGTCGAGCGCGAGATGGGTCGAGTGCGCGCGGAGCGCAACGGACCGCGAACGATCGACGTCGACCTCCTCCTCTACGGCGATCGGCGGGTCGACGAGCCGGGGCTCTCCGTGCCGCACCCGCGCCTCCACGAGCGGCGCTTCGTCCTCGCGCCGCTCGCCGAGATCGCGCGGGACGTCGTCCACCCGACCCTCGGCCTGACGATCGCGGAGCTCTTCGACCGCTGCCCCGACCGCTCGGGCGTGCGCCTCTTCCACGGCGCGGGAGCCCCCGCCTGATGGCTCTCCACTACATCGCGATCGAGGGGCCGATCGGCGTCGACAAGACGCTGATCGTCGAGCGGCTCGCCACGCGCCTCGACGCGAACAAGGTCCTCGAGGACTGGGCGACGAACCCGTTCCTGCGGCCCTTCTACGACGGCAAGGCGGGCGCCGCGTTCCAGACGGAGCTCTTCTTCCTCCTCTCGCGCTACCGGCAGCAGCAGGAGCTCCAGCAGCGCCAGCTCTTCGCGCAGGCGACCCTGTGCGACTACGTCTTCGAGAAGAGCCGCCTCTTCGCGTACCTGAACCTCGACGATTCGGAGCTCCTCATCTACGACAAGCTCTACGCCCTCCTCTCCGAGGGCGTGCCGAAGCCGGACCTCGTCGTGTTCCTCCAGGCCCCGACCGAGGTGCTGGTGAAGCGCGTGCGCACGCGCGGGCGCCCCGAGGAGACTTCTCTCTCCGAGGAGTACCTCGCCGAGGTGAACCGGGCGTACAACCACTACTTCTTCCACTACTCGTCGACGCCGCTCCTCGTGGTGAACACCGCCGACGTGGACCTCGTCAACGACGCGGCCGACCTCGACGACCTGCTGAAGCAGATCAAGGGCATGGGCAAGGGCACGCAGTACTACGTGCCGCGCGGCAAGGCCTGATCGGCCCGCGGGGCCTTGACCTTCGCCCGGGGCTGAGTGACGATTCTTCGCGACTTCTTCCCATGAGCGCCGCCCGCCAGCTCGCGTTCGCGTTCGAGGACAGCCCTCGCTGGGAGGCGCCGCGCCTCGAGAGCGCCCTCGCCCGCGAGGCGGGTCGCCCCCTCCGGCTCGTGCTCACCGACAACCGCTCGGTGCTGCTCTCGGTGAAGCGCGAGGCGGGATCGCTCCTGCTGCGGCTGCACCGGATGTTCCTCCACGCGCCGGACCCGGTCGTCTCGGCGCTCGCGCGCAACATCCGCCGGCGCGGCCGCGCGGCCGACGGCGAGGTGCGGCGCTTCATGAACGCGAACCTGCACCGCGTGCGGCGCACGCCGCGGGAGATGCCGGCCCTCGTGACGAGCGGCCGCGCGTTCGACCTCGCCGCGGTGTTCGCGGACATCAACGCGCGGTTCTTCGACGGCCGGATGCGGGTGCCGATCACGTGGGGCCGCGGCGTCGGCCGCGCGCGGCGCGGCGGGCTCACGTTCGGCAGCTACGATCCCGTGCTCGCGCTCATCCGCATCCACCCGGTGCTCGACCGCCCGAGCGTGCCGCGCTTCTTCCTCGAGAGCGTCGTCTACCACGAGATGCTCCACCACCACATGGGCGGGGTGCCGGACCGCGCGGGCCGGACGGTCTACCACACGCGCGCGTTCCGCGAGGCCGAGGCCCGCTTCCCGCGCCACCAGGACGCCCTCGCCTGGGAGAAGGAGAACCTCCCGGAGCTCCTGCGCGCGAGCCAGGCCCTCGACCGGGAGCGCCGGGCCGCCCGCGCCGCCGCGCGCGCCTCGTCGCGCTAGCGCGCCGATGGCGCTGCCGTACCTGAGGCGGCTCCTCCCGGAGCTCCGGCCGCACCGCCGCCGCCTGGGCCTCGGCCTCCTCTGCCTCGCCGCGACGACCGCCTTCTCGGTCGCGAACCCGTGGGTGCTCCGCCGGGCGATCGACGACCTCACGGTGCAGATCACCCACGGGAAGCTGTGGGTCTACGCCGGGCTCGTCCTCCTCCTCGTCAGCCTCGAGGGCGTCTTCCGCTACCAGATGCGGATGATCCTCATCGGCATCAGCCGCGACGTCGAGTACGCGCTGCGAAACCGCGTCTTCCACCAGATGACGCGGCTGCCGCCCGCCTACTACCAGCGGAGCCGCATCGGCGAGCTGATGAGCCGGGCCTCGAACGACATGTCGGCGGTGCGCATGGTGCTCGGCCCGGGGATCATGTACACCGCGAACACGATCGCGACGTTCGGCGGCGCGGTGTCCCTCATGGCCGCGATCTCGCCGCGGCTCACGTTCCTCGCCCTCCTGCCGCTCGCCCTCGTCTCGTGGCTCGTGCGGCACTACGGCCGTCAGATCCAGCAGCGCTACGAGGAGGTGCAGGCCCAGCTCGCGGACATGAACGCGCTCGTGCAGGAGAACCTCGCCGGGGCGCGCGTCGTGCGGGCCTACGCGCAGGAGGCGCACGAGGAGGCGCGCTTCGCCGCGGCCAACGAGGCCTACGTCGAGAAGAACCGCCGGCTCATCCACATCACGGGCATCGTCTATCCCGGCATCCAGTTCCTGATGGGCCTCGGCTCGCTCACGGTGCTGTGGCTGGGCGGGCGGATGGTCGTGGCCGGCGAGGTGACCCTCGGCTCGTTCGTGGCGTTCGGGGTCTACCTCGCGATGCTCAACTGGCCGATGATCGCCCTCGGCTGGGTCGTGAACCTCTTCGAGCGCGGCGAGGCGTCCTCGATGCGGATCCACGCGATCCTCGACGCCCCGGTCGAGATCCGCGACGAGGGCCCCGAGGACGTGCGGGAGATCCGCGGCGCCGTGGAGTTCCGCCGGATGAGCTTCGCCTACGGGGACGGGCCCGCCGTCCTCCACGGGATCGACCTCGCCGTGCCCGCCGGCGCGACCGTGGCCGTCGTCGGGCCGACGGGCTCGGGGAAGTCGACGCTCGTGAGCCTCCTCGCGCGGCTCCACGACGCGCCGCCGGGTACCCTGCTCGTCGACGGGCACGACGTGCGACGAATCCCCCTCGACGTGCTGCGCGGGGCGGTCGGGTTCGTGCCGCAGGAGAGCTTCCTCTTCTCGGACACCGTCCTCGGCAACGTCGCGTTCGGCGTGCGCGGGGAGGACGCGGCGGCCCGCGCCGAGCGCGCGGCGGCCACGGCCCAGCTCGCGAAGGACGTCCGCGACTTCCCCGACGGCTTCGCGACGGCGGTGGGCGAGCGGGGCATCACCCTGTCGGGCGGCCAGAAGCAGCGGGCCGCCCTCGCCCGCGCGATCGCGGTCGAGCCGCGCATCCTCGTCCTCGACGACGCCCTCTCCGCGGTCGACACGGAGACGGAGGAGAGGATCCTCGAGGGCCTGCGGGAGATCCGCCGCGGCCGGACCACGTTCCTCGTCTCGCACCGCGTCTCGACGGTGAAGGACGCGGACCTCATCGTGGTGCTGCGCGACGGCCGCCTCGTCGAGCGCGGGACGCACGACGAGCTGGTGGCCCTCGGCGGCTTCTACGCCGACCTCCACCGCCGGCAGCTCCTCGAGGAGGAGATCGAGACGGGCGAGGACGCGGCGTGAGCTCCGTCCCGGACGACGACGCCGTCACGCCGAAGACCTACGACGGGGCGCTCCTCCGGCGCCTCCTCCTCTACCTGCGCCCCCACTGGCGGGCGGTGGCGGTGGCGTTCCTCCTGATCCTCGCGACCTCCGGCCTCGACCTCGTCCCGCCGTACCTCACGAAGGTCGCGATCGACCGGCACGTGGCGACGGGCGACGCGGCGGGGCTGCGCACGGTGGCCCTCCTCTACCTCCTGACCCTCGTCGCGGCCTGGGGCGTCCGCTACCTGCAGACGCGGATCATGCAGATGACCGGCCAGCGGATCATGCAGGACATGCGCCGCGGGATCTTCGCCCACCTGCAGCGGCTGCACGTCGCCTACTTCGACCGCAACCCGGTCGGCCGCCTCATGACGCGGGTGACGACCGACGTCGACGCGGTGAACGAGCTGTTCACGTCCGGCGTCGTGACCGTGTTCGGCGACCTCTTCGCGCTCGTCGGGATCATGGCCGTGATGCTGAGCCTCAACTGGCGGCTCGCCCTCGTCACGTTCTCGGTGATCCCCCTCTTCTTCGCGGTGACGAACTGGTTCAGGAAGGGCGCGCGGCGATCGTTCCGCGAGACGCGGCGGTGGGTGGCGCGGATCAACGCCTTCCTCCAGGAGAACCTCTCGGGGATGGCGGTCGTGCAGCTGTTCCGGCGCGAGGAGAGGAACCGCGAGGCGTTCGCGGAGATCAACAGAAGGCACGCCGACGCGAACATGCAGGCGATCTTCTACTACGCGGTCTTCTACCCGGCCATCGACTTCCTCGCCGCGCTCGCGATCGCGCTCATCCTGCTCCGGGGCGGCGGGCTCGTCCTCTCGGGCGCGCTCACCCTCGGCGTACTCGTCGCGTTCGTCCAGTACTCCGAGCGGTTCTGGCGGCCGATCTCCGACCTGTCGGAGAAGTTCAACATCCTCCAGGCGGCGATGGCGTCCTCCGAGCGGATCTTCGGCCTCCTCGACACCCCGGCCGAGGTGACGTCTCCGCCGGCGGCGGCCCGGCCCGCGTCGGTCGAGGGCCGCGTCTCGCTCGAGGACGTCTGGTTCCGCTACGGCGCGGCGCCGGCCACGGACGCGGAGGGCCCGGCGGAGGAGAGCTGGACGCTGCGCGACGTGACCTTCGCGGTCGAGCCCGGCCGGTCGGTGGCCCTCGTCGGGGCGACGGGGGCCGGCAAGACGACGATCATCTCGCTCCTCATGCGGTTCTACGACGTGCAGAAGGGCCGGGTGAGCGTCGACGGGACGGACGTGCGCGGGTGGGACCTCGCCCGGCTGCGCTCGTCGCTCGCGCTCGTCCTCCAGGACGTGCACCTCTTCAGCGGCACGATCGCCTCGAACATCCGCCTCGGGTCGGACATCCCGATGGAGCGGGTGAAGGCGGCCGCGGAGGCCGTCCACGCGCACCGCTTCATCGAGGCCCTGCCGAACGGCTACGAGACCGAGGTGAAGGAGCGGGGGGCCACGCTGTCCGTCGGGCAGAAGCAGCTCCTCTCGTTCGCCCGCGCCCTCGCCCACGACCCGCGCGTGCTGATCCTCGACGAGGCGACCTCGTCCGTCGACACCGAGACCGAGGAGCTCATCCAGGACGCCCTCCGCGTGCTGCTGCGCGGGCGGACCGCGATCGTCATCGCCCACCGCCTCTCGACGGTGCAGCACGTGGACGAGATCCTGGTGATGCACAAGGGCCGCATCCGCGAGCGCGGGACGCACCAGGAGCTCCTCGCGCGACGCGGCTTCTACTGGAAGCTCTACCAGCTGCAGTACAAGGAGCAGGAGGCGGCGGGCGGCGCGTCGACGGCCGCCCTTCCCGCCTAGCGGCTAGCGCCTCGCGCCGGCCGACGGGCCGCCGGCCGCGAACTCCCACGCGAGCGTCGCGAGCGCCCGCACGCCGAGGGGCAGCGAGGCCTCGTCGACGTCGAAGATGGCGGTGTGGTTCGTGGACGCGATGCCGCGGGCGTCGTTGCGCGAGCCGAGGAGGAAGTAGAACGTCGGCGCCTTCTGTGCGTAGAAGGGGAAGTCCTCGGCCACCATCTGCGGCGGCACGCGCACGGCGCCCGCGCCGAACACCCGGGCGAGGACGGGCCCGGCGAGGGCGGCGAGGCCCGCGTCGTTGACGGTGGGCGGGTTGCCCTCGTCGTAGAAGGAGAGCGTCGCGGTCGTGCCGTGCGCGGCGGCCACGTGCTCCACGGTGCGGGCCATCCGCTCCTTGATGAGCGCGCGAACGCCCGCGTCGTGCGTGCGCACCGTGCCCTCCATCGTCACGTGGTCCGCGATGATGTTGAAGCGGGTGCCGCCCTGGATCTTCCCGATCGTGAGAACGCGCGGCTGGCGGCCGTCGACCTGGCGCGAGACGACGAGCTGGAGGGCCTGCACGATCTCGGCCGCGACCGGCACGGGGTCGATCCCCTTCCACGGCTCGGCGCCGTGGACGGTCTGGCCGTGGACCTCGATCGTGAACGTGTCGCTCGATGCGAAGACGGGGCCATCGCTCCAGCCGGCCTGCCCGACGTCGACCCATCCGCCGATGTGCAGGCCGAAGACCGCCTCCGCCTTCGGGTCGTCGAGGGCGCCTTCCTCGACCATCACCGGCGCGCCGCCGCGCTCTCCCGGGGGGGCACCCTCTTCCGCGGGCTGGAAGAGGAAGACGACGGTCCCCGGCAGCTGTGCCCTGAGCGACGCCAGCACCTCCGCGGCGCCGAGAAGGATGGCGGTGTGCGCGTCGTGCCCGCACGCGTGCATGACCCCGTCGACCGTGCTGCGGTACGGGACGTCGTTCTTCTCGGGGATCGGCAGGGCGTCGATGTCGGCGCGGAGGGCCACGACGCGGCCGGGCCGGCCGCCGCGCAGGACGCCGACGGCGCCGGTGCGCGCGACCGGGTAGCGCACCTCGAGACCGAGGGCGCGGAGCCGCTCGGCGACGAGCTTCCCCGTCCGCTCCTCGCGGTTGCTGAGCTCGGGGTGCTGGTGGAGGTCGCGGCGGGTCGCGACCACCTGCGGGGTGACCTTCTCGGCGGCGGCGCGGATCGCCGCGTCGGGAGCGAGCGAGCGCGGGGCGGGAGCGGTCGCGGCGGCCGCGGCCGCGAGGACGAGGATCTGGATCATCGGGACGCCTCCGGAAGCGTGGCCATCATACGCGCGGGCGGGCGGGGCGGGCGCCCGCCGTGAGCCGCTCGACCTCGTCGGGCGAGAGCTCCCGCCACTCCCCGCTCGCGAGGCCGGCGTCGTCGAGCGAGAGGCGGCCGATGCGGACGCGGACGAGCTCCCGTACCTCGTGGCCGACCGCGGCGCACATGCGCCGCACCTGGCGGTTGCGCCCCTCGGTGAGGACGATCTCGAGCCAGGCCTCCGGTCCGCGGGCCTCGCCCGCGGCTCGCGTGCCGCGGGGCGTGCCGAGGAGGCGCACCCGCGCCGGCCGCGTCTCGCCGTCCTCGAGCGGCACGCCCTCGCGCAGGGCGCGGAGCGCCTCGTCGTCGGGCACGCCGTCGACGCGCGCGTGGTAGGTCTTGGGCACGTGGGCCTCGGGCGAGGTGAGCCGCTCGCCGAGGCGGTGGTCGTTCGTGAGGACGAGGAGCCCCGAGGTGTCGCGGTCGAGGCGGCCGACCGGGAAGACCCACCGGCCGACGTCGCCGAGGGCGTCGTAGACCGTGGGGCGGCCGCCGGGATCGACGCGCGTCGTCACGAGGCCGACCGGCTTGTGGAGCGCGATCACGACGCGCGGGGTGGCGTCGGAGACGACGGCGCCGTCGACGCTCACCTCGCAGCGGTGCGGAAGGATCCACCGGGCGGGATCGCGCTCGACCCGGCCGTCGACGCGGACGCGGCCCTCGGCGACGAGGCGCGCCGCCTCGGAGCGGGAGGCGACGCCGAACTTCGAGAGGGCGCGGGCGAGCGAGAGCGCGCCCGCGGGCCTCACACCGGCCCGTCGGCCCGCTCGCCGAGAGCGAACGTCATCTCGCCTTCGCACACGACCTTCCCGTCGACCCGGGCGCGGCCGCGGAGCGAGCCCATCTTGCTGCGCAGGCGGATGACCTCGGCCTCGAGGAACACCTGGTCGCCCGCCACCACCGGCTTGCGGTAGCGCACGCGGTCGATGCCCATGAAGTAGACGACGCGGCCCTGGTTCTCGGGCTTGGCGAGGATGAGGACGGCCCCGGCCTGGGCCATCGCCTCGGTGAGGATGGACGCGGGCATCGTCGGCACACCGCCCGGCCCGGCGATGAAGTAGCGCTCGTTCGACGTGACGTTCTTCACCCCGACGACGCGCCGGTCGCTCTCGAGCTCGACGATGCGGTCGACGAGGAGGAAGGGCGAGCGGTGCGGCAGGATCGTCTTGATCTGCTCGATGTCGAGCGGCAGCTTGAGCGCGCCTTCGGCCATGGAAGGGTCGAGTCTACACCGGGGCCGCCTTTGGCTGCGTGGTAGCATGCCGCGTGAGCCCCGACGCCAAGTCCGCGGCGCCGCTCCCGGGCGAGCTGCTCGCGGAGCTCCTCGCGATCGCCGGCGACGTCAACTCCGTCCTCGAGCCGGAGGAGCTCTTCGGCACGATCGCCCACAAGCTGCGCCGCGTCCTCGACTACCGCATCCTCGACATCTTCCTGCCCGATCCCGAGGGCTACCTCGTCCCGGCCTACGTCGAGGGCTACGACCTCGCGACGGCGCCGCGCTTCCGCATGGCCCCGGGCGAGGGGATCGTGGGCGCGGCGGCCCGGTCGCGCGAGCCGGTGTTCGTGCCGGACGTGTCGAAGGACCCGCGCTACGTGGCCTTCTTCCCGGGGGTCGTGGCCGAGCTCGCGATCCCCCTCCTCGGGAAGGACCGCCTCGTCGGCGTCCTGAACATCGAGGGACCGGCCGTCGAGCCGTTCAGCCCGGAGGTGCGGACCGCGCTGCGCCTGCTCGCGAGCCACCTCGCGGGGGCGATCGAGAACGCGACGCTCTACCGCGAGACCCGCTGGTACGCCGGCCTCCTCGCGACGCTCTACGACATCGGCAAGGAGACGGCCTCGATTCTCGATCTCGACGCGCTGCTGCAGCGGCTCGCCGAGATCGTCAAGCGGGTCATCGACTACGAGATGTTCGGCATCCTCCTCCTCGACGAGGAACGGCAGGAGCTGGTGCTGCGCAAGGCCGTCAACTTCGGCCCCGGCAAGGAGAAGAGCCGGCTCCCGGTGAGCGAGGGCCTGTGCGGGGCCGCGGTGCGCGGCCGCGAGCCGGTGCTCGTGGGCGACGTGCGCAAGGACGCGCGCTACGTCGGCCTCGTGCCGGAGACGCGGTCGGAGCTCGTGGTGCCGCTCGTCCACAAGGACCGCGTCGTCGGGGTCCTCGACCTCGAATCGCCCGTCCTCGACCGCTTCACGGAGGAGCACGTCACCGTCCTCGTCCCGCTCGCGAGCCAGGTCGCGGGGGCCGTCGAGAACGCACGGCTCGTGGCCCAGCTCCGGAAGAACGAGGTGCGGCTCTCCCGTGAGCTGCGGATCGCCCGCGACATCCAGCACGCGCTCTTCCCCGAGGGCTCGCCGTCCGGCCAGGGCTGGGAGGCCTCGGCGCACTTCCGCCCGGCCCGCGAGCTCGGCGGCGACCTCTACGACTTCTACGACATGGGCGGGGGCCTCCTCGGGGTCGCGACGGGCGACGTGGCCGGCAAGGGCGTCCCGGCCGCCCTCTACGCCGCGTTCGCGTCGGGCGCCGTGCGCTCGCGGGCCTTCGAAAGGCGGCCTCCGGCCGACCTGATGAGCCGGGTCAACCGGACGCTGCGCCGGCGGGGCATCGAAGGCCTCTTCATCACCCTCGCCTACGCGCTCTTCGACTTCCAGGACCGCTCGATGCGCGTCGCCAACTCGGGCCTGCCCCACCCGCTGCACTACCGGGCCGCGGCGAAGGCGGCCACGACGGTGGCCGTGTCCGGCCTTCCGCTCGGCACCTTCGACGGCGTGGTGTACGACGAGGTCGAGGTCGAGCTCGGGGCCGGAGACGCCGTCGTCTTCTACAGTGACGGGGTCGTCGAGGCGCGGGCCGGACACGAGGAGTACGGCGTCGAGCGGCTCCTTCGCGGGCTCGAGGAGCACGCGGGGAAGGAGGCGACGGCCCTGGGGGAGAGCCTTCTCGCCGACCTCGAGGCCTTCCTGGGCGGGGAGACACCGGCCGACGACGTCACTCTCGTCGTGGTCAAGATACTGTAGTATCAGGGCTTACGTCGAAGCTCACCGAAAAGTGACAGCCGTCACAGGAGGGCTCGTTCCCTCTTGGGAGACTGAGCTTTGGCCCGAATCGAGCGAAGGGCTCCTTATTGAAGAAGGTCTTGTGTTTCATGGCGCTGGCCGCCCTCCCGGCCTCCGCCCCCGGGCAGGTTCTGACCTTCTCGGCGCGGAGCGACCTCGTCGTGTTTTCGGCGACCGCCGTCGACGGCAAGGGCCGGCCGGTCACGAACTTGCGGCGTGACGAGTTCCGGGTCTACGACGACGGCCGGCCGCAGCCTCTCGCGCACTTCCACCAGGGCCTCGGTCTGCCGGCTCGAGTGCTGCTGCTCGTCGACGCGAGCGGCTCGATGAACGAGGACTGGAAGGTGGCGAGCGCCCGGCGGGCCGCCAGCCAGGTCCTGGACGTCCTCGGGGCCGAGGACCAGGTCGCGCTCGCCGGCTTCGACAGCAAGTACTGGGGCATCGTCGCCTTCACCCGGGACAAGGAGGCCGTGCGCCGCGGGCTCGCTTCGGTGACGCCGTTCGGCTCGACGGCGCTCCACGACGCCCTCGACAAGGCGGCCCGGGACATCGCGAGCCACGGCGAGGGGCGACGGGCCGTGGTCGTGCTGACGGACGGGGTCGACACGTCGAGCACGTCGACGCCCGACCAGGTGATCGAGCGCTCGCGGGCGCTCGACGTGCCGATCTACGCCGTGTCGGTCGTTTCGCCGCTCGACGATCCCGCTTCGGAGAGCTTCGCGGGCGACAAGGACGACGGGAAGGCGCTGGCGGCGGCGGAGACGCTGTCGCGCTACGCCGCGCTCTCCGGGGGGCTCGCGTTCCGCGTGAGCGACTCCACGGCCCTCGTCGCCGCCGCCACCCGCATCGCGACCGAGCTGAAGCACCAGTACCGTCTGGGCTGGGACCCGCCGCAGGGTCCCTCCCGTTTCCGGCGCGTGGCGGTCGTGACGACCCGCAAGGGCGTCACGGTGCGCACGCGCAGCGGCTACGTCCCGCCGTCCTGATCCGTCTGGAATGGCCGGCCGGGGCACGCCCGGCGGCCGGTTCGAAGGAGGTCGTTAAGGTGAGAATGATGATCGTGCCGCTTCTGGCGGCCGCCGTGGCGCTGTCGGGCTGTGCGAAGAAGTCCTACGTCCAGCGCGAGGTCGGCGAGGTCAACAAGAAGATCGACGCCGTCTCGGCCGAGGTCGAGAAGACCCAGCAGCGGGTCCAGCAGAACGAGGTCCGCATCGACTCCGTCGACAAGTCCGCGCAGTCGGGCATCAGCGAGGCCAAGGGCTCGGCCGCCCAGGCCATGACGAAGGCCCAGGAAGCGGAGAAGACGGCCAAGGGCAAGCTCATCTACACGGTGACGCTGTCGAACGACAAGGTCACGTTCCCGGTGAACAAGGCCGAGGTCAGCCCCGAGGCGAAGGCGCTCATCGACGAGGCCGTGGCGCCGCTCGTGAAGGAGAACCGCGGCGTGTACTTCGAGATCGAGGGCCACACCGACGGCAGCGGCGACGAGGCCTACAACTTCAAGCTCGGCGAGGAGCGCGCGATGGCCGTCCGCGACTACATCGCGAAGACGCACGGGATCGCCCTCAGCCGGCTCAACGTCATTTCGTACGGCGAGGACAAGCCGGTCGCCGACAACAAGACGAAGGAAGGTCGCGCGCAGAACCGGCGCGTGGTGATCCGCATCCTCGAGTAGCCGCCGCCCCGCCCGCGGGCGGGAACGGAGGGCCCCCGGCCCCGCGCGCCGTTCGTCGGCGCCGGGGCCGTGCTTTTTTCGGGCCCGGGGAATGCCGGGGAGCCTCCGGCCGTATCATCGGCGGAGGTGATGGGTCCCGGCCCGAACGCGTCCCGCGTCCCCCCGCCCGAGCCGGACGAGGGCTTCCTCGTCGCACGCTCGCGGCGGGGCGACGCCGCCGCGTTCGAGGAACTGGTGCGGCGGCACCAGCGCCGCGTCTACGCCGTGGCCCGGCGGATCGTGCGCGCTCACGACGTCGCCGACGACGTCTCGCAGGAGGCCTTCGTGCGGGCCTGGCGGTCGCTCGACCGGTTCGAGGCGGGGCGGCCCTTCGCCCCGTGGGTGTGTCGCATCGCCGCGAACCTCGCGATCAACCACGTCCGCTCGCCGCGTGCGCGCGAGGACGCGCTGCCGGAGGGTCACGCCGAGACCCCCGCCCGGGACGCGGGCCCGCTCGGATCCGTGCTCGACGCGGAGGCGGGCCGCGCGCTCGACGCGGCGGTGGCCGCGCTGCCCGTGGAGCAGCGCGCCGTCTTCGTGCTTCGCTCCGTGGAGGAGATGTCGTACGAGGCCATCGCCGAGGCGTTGTCGCTGAGCCCCGGAACGGTGATGAGCCGCCTGTTCCGCGCTCGCGAGAAGCTCGCCCGCGCCCTTGCCCCGTACCTCGGGGCGGCGGCGCGACGGAAGGGAGGGGCCGCGTGAGCGCGGACGGCCACGAGGGCGAGCGGCTCTCGGCGTACCTCGACGGCGAGCTGCCGGCGGCGGAGGCGGCGGCGGTGGCCGCGCACCTCGCGGCCTGCCCCGACTGCGCGGAGCGGCTGGCCGAGCTGGCCGCGGTCGACGAGCGCTTCGCCGCGACGCCGCTCGACGTCCCGGACCGGTACTTCGACACCTATGCCCCGCGCGTGCGGGAGCGGATCGAGGCCGAGCCGCCGCGGACCGGGGCGCGGCGCGTGCCCGCGTGGGCGTGGGCGGTCGCCGCGGCGCTCGTGCTGGCGGTCGTCACGCCCCTCACGCTGCGACGGCCGGGGGTGAGCGCCCCACCGGCCGACGGCGCGGCCGCGCGGGAGAGAGGCGCCGATCGGGTGGCCGCGGCGCCGCCGGCCGCGGTGGGCGGGATGGCGCGCGAGGCGGAGCCGTCGCTCGCGTTGGCGCAACAGGACGCGGCGACTCCGACCGCGAAGCGGCCCGCGGCCGAGGCGTCAGGGACCGCTCCGGCGACGACGGCGCGGCCGGCGCCGGTACTCCGGCCGGTCCCGGCCGCTCGGCCGTCGGCTCCCGGGTCCGCGGAGCCGGCGACGGTTGGGGCCTCCGGCCCGCCAGCGGTCGCGCCGGCGCCGGCAAGGGCGGTGGCCCGGGAGGAGACGGCGGTGGCGGACGCGGCGGCGGCCAACGCCGGGGCGGGCCCGGGGGCCGCGGGACGGCTGCAGGAGGCGGAGAGGCTCCCGGCGGGGGGCGGGGTGGCCGGCTACGGCGTCGCGGCGTCGGCGGAGAGCCGGGCGAAGGGGGTGACGGACGCGGCGCCGGCCGACGCGCTCGAACCGCGGGAGGATGCGCGGGCCGCGTTCGCGCGCCTCGCCGCGGCAGCGCCGCGAACGCCGCTGGAGTGGCGGCGGGTGGGCCGCGGCTGGCAGGCTTTCGCGGACGAGCATCCGAGCGACCCGCGCGCGGACGAGGCGCGGTTCCGCTCGGTCGAGGCCGCGTTCGAGGCGTGGCGGGTCGGAGGCGACGAGGCGGACCGCCGCGAGTTCGAGGCCGGGGCCCGCGCCTACCTCGCGCGGGACGACGCCGGTCGGCGCGAGCGCGTGGAGACGCTCGTCAGGCGGGCGGTGGCTCCGCCCCGCTGACGGCGCGCTCGGCCGCGAGCCGGCTGTGGCGGAAGCCGTAGGCGAAGTAGAGCGCCGCGCCGATGGCCATCCAGATCCCGAAGCGGATCCAGGCCGCGCGCGGGAGCCCCCACATGACGAACAGGCAGGCGAACGCGCCGAGCGGGGCCACGAGCCAGACGAAGGGCACGCGGAAGGGGCGCGGCCGGTGGGGGTCGCGGATGCGCAGGGCGAGGACGCCCAGGCAGACGACGAGGAACGCGAAGAGCGTCCCGATGTTGGTGAGGTCGTAGGTCTCGTCGTCGTCGAGCAGGGTCGAGCCGAGGGCCACCACGAGGCCGGTCACGATCGTGGTGACGTGAGGCGTGCGGTAGACCGGGTGCACCGCGCGGAAGGCCTTCGGCAGGAGGCCGTCGCGGCTCATCGAGAAGAAGATCCGCGGCTGGCCGAGCTGGAAGACGAGGAGGACGGCGGTCATCGAGACGATGGCCCCGAACGAGATGATGGCCTGGCCCCAGCCGATGCCGGCGACCTCGAAGGCGCGGGCGAGCGGGTCGGAGCCCTTGAGTTGCTGGTAGGGCACGAGCCCCGTCGCGACCGCGCCGACGACGACGTAGATGAGGGTGCAGATGACGAGCGATCCGAGGATGCCGCGCGGCATGTTCCGCTGCGGGTCCTTCGTCTCCTCGGCCGCGGTCGAGACGGCGTCGAAGCCGATGTAGGCGAAGAAGACGATCGCCGCGCCCTGGTGGATGCCGCGCCAGCCGTTCGGGGCGAAGGGCGTCCAGTTTCGGGGGTCGAGGTAGAGGGCGCCGACCCCCACGAAGAGGGCGAGGACGGCGAGCTTCAGGACCACCATCGCGTTGTTGAGCCACGCGCTCTCGCGCACGCCGATGACGAGCACCCAGGTGATGAGAGCGACGACGACGATCCCCGGCACGTTGACCGCGACGTGGTGGCCGAGCACGACCGGAAGCTCGGCGACCCGCTCCGGAAAGGAGAGCATCACGTCGCGGTAGCTGTGGCAAAGCCAGAACGGGAAGTCGATGCCGAAGAAGCGCAGGAGGGAGGCGAAGTAGCCGGACCACGCGATGGCCACGGCGACGTTGCCGACGGCGTACTCCAGGATGAGGTCCCAGCCGATGATCCAGGCGACGAGCTCGCCGAGGGTGGCGTAGGCGTAGGTGTAGGCGCTGCCGGCGATCGGGATCAGCGACGTGAGCTCGGCGTAGCACAGCCCGGCCAGGGCGCACACGATGCCGAGGAGGACGAAGGAGAGGACGAGAGCGGGGCCGGCGCCGTAGCGCACGACCGTCCCGTCGGCCGCCACCTCGCCGACCGCGGCGGTGCCGATCGCGGAGAAGATCCCGGCGCCGATGACGGCGCCGATGCCGAGCATCACGAGGTCGAAGGCGCCGAGCGTGCGCTTGAGGCCGGAGCCGCCCGCCTCGACGTCGGCGACGATGTCCGAGACGGCCTTGGTCCGGAAGAGCGAGCTCATGCCGCCTCCGTGTGGGTCGTGTCCCCGCGGGGGGCCGCGCCGGGCGCGGCGGACGCGCATGATAGCATCGGGGCTTCCCGGGCACGACGAGGGCGAGAGGTGTCGGATGCTGGTGGTGATGCGTCAGGACGCGACGGCGGACGAGATCGCGGGCGTGGTCCGCGCGGTGGAAGCGCGGGGCTTCAGGGCGCACCCGATCCCCGGCGCCCAGCGCACCGCCATCGGGATCACCGGCAACCGCGGCGCGGTCGACCGGCCGGTGTTCGAGAGCCTGCCCGGCGTGCTCGAGGTCATTCCCGTCACTCACTCGTACAAGCTCGTCTCGCGGGAGGTGAAGCCCGAGGACTCGGTGGTCCGCGTGGGCGGGGTGCCGGTCGGGGGCAGGACGCTCGTGGTCGCGGCCGGCCCGTGCGCCGTCGAGTCGCTCGAGCAGGTGCTGACGGTGGCACGCGCGGTGAAGGCGGCGGGGGCGGCGATCCTGCGGGGCGGAGCATTCAAGCCGCGGACGAGCCCGTACTCGTTTCAGGGACTGGGCGAGGAGGGCCTGAAGATGCTCGCCGCCGCGCGGGAGGAGACGGGACTCCCGGTCGTGACCGAGGCGCTCGACGTCGAGGGCGTCGACCTCGTCGAGGAGTGGGCGGACTGCATCCAGGTCGGCGCGCGGAACATGCAGAACTTCTCCCTGCTCAGGCGGTGCGGAAGAGCGAAGAAGCCGGTCCTCCTCAAGCGCGGCCTCGCCGCGACGCTCGAGGAGTTCCTGATGTCGGCGGAGTACGTCCTCGCCGAGGGGAACTACGACGTGATCCTTTGCGAGCGCGGGGTGCGGACCTTCTCGGACTTCTCCCGGAACACGCTCGACCTCGCGGTCGTCCCGGCGGTGAAGGCGCTCTCGCACCTGCCGATTCTGGTGGACCCGTCCCACGGCACGGGCCGGCGGGACAAGGTGCGGCCGATGTCGCGGGGGGCGGTGGCGGTCGGAGCCGACGGCCTCATCCTCGAGGTGCACCACGACCCGGACCGCGCTCTCTCGGACGGCCCGCAGTCGATCACGCCGGCCGCGTTCGGGGAGCTCGTCGGCGAACTGCGGCAGATGGCGCCGGTCCTGGGACGGAGCCTCTAGCCGGCGCCGTCAGGCGAGCTCGATCAGGTTCCGGTCGAGGAGGCGGGCGAAGATGAGCATCGCCTCCTCCTCCCCCATCGGGCACAGCTTCAGGATGGACTGGATGTCCCACTGCCCGTTGACCCGGGAGAGGACGAAGCCCTCCTGCGGGTCGAGCGTCTCGCGGGTGAGGGTCTGGAAGTCGACGCGCACCCGGGGGACACCTTGGACCGGGATGTCGCGCCTGGCCCTTTCGCCCCGTCGGGCCTCCATCGTCGCGATCAGGCCCTTCTTCGCGTTCTGGTTCAGGCGGTCGAGGGCGAGGACGTCCTCGTAGGCCTTCACCGCGGCATCGTAGCGGCGCTCCTGGAGCCGCTGGTAGGCGAGGCCGAGGAGAGCCTGGATGGCCCCGATGGGGTCGCTCGGGGTGGTCGCCGCGAGGACCGGGTTCGGGGTGACGAGGCCGCGCGCGTGCATGTCGAAGAGGAGGGCGGCCGTCTCGAAGTCCGAGCGTCGGAGCTCGAGGCTCATCTCGGCCAGGGAGCGGCCCGCGGTGACGAAGCCGAGGACCTGGAGATCGAGCGGGTCGGTGGCGGGGCCGGCACCCGGAACGGCCTGGAAGGTCGTCTCCATCGACGGGAAGACCTCTCGGATCCGCTGCCACTCGTCGACGCGACGGATGCCCTCGAGGATGACCGGCGTGACCGGCGTCTCGAGGGTGATGTGGATGTTGTCGGGGAACTCCCCCTCGCGGAACTCGAACTGTCCGGACGGCCAGAGGAAGAGGTCGTAGATCGTCTCCTCGGCCTTCGCCTTGAGGGCCTGGCGCAGGGCGTCCTCGACGAGGATGCCGTCGGCGACGAGGATCGTCCCGAGCAGACGCCCCTTCTCCTCCTGCGCGACGAGGGCGCGGAAGAGCTGCTCCTCCGTGATGAGGCGGAGGCGGATGAGGAACTGCCCGAGCGACTCGCGCGGGTCGTTGGACCACGAGGATTGCACGTGGCCGTCGCGCAGGAGGATGCGTTTCTGGATCGAGCGCCGCTCGACGTGGAGGGTGCCGGTCTTGCGGCCGGTGGCCACCCATTGGAGAACGTCGGGCAGGGCCATCGTCCGGAGGTCGCCCCGCAGGCTCATGCTTCGGGCCCGGCCGCGCGGCTCAGCTCTCGTCCCAGGACACGTCCCAGAAGAGATAGTCGCGCCAGGAGTCGGGGGTCCGGTGGAGCCCCAGGCTGAGCGTCAGGTGGGGCATGGCCGGGGGTCGACGCGGCCGGCGGACGAGGCGCAGGCCGGCGTCCTCGGGCAGGCGGTCGCCCTTCCTGCGGTTGCAGGGGATGCAGCACGTCACGATGTTGTCCCATTCCTTGCGCCCGCCGCGGGCCACCGGGATGACGTGGTCGAAAGTGAGCTGGGAAGGAGCGAGACGCTCGCCGCAGTACTGGCAGCGGTGCTCGTCACGGGCGTACACGTTGGCGCGGGAGAACGGCACGTCGGCGAAGGCACGTTTCATACGGACGTGACGGAGCAGGCGAAGCACCGACGGCAGCTTGACCCGCACCGTGACGCCCCGGATCTCCCGGTCGTATACGGCGATGACCTCGACCTTGCCCTGGAAGAGGAGCGTGACCGCTTTTTGCCACGAAACGACCCTCAGGGGTTCGTACGTGGCGTTCAGGACGAGCGTCTGGTCCATCGTCGCGATCGCGACGATTGTGCCGTTCGCGTTGGAAGGCTGTCAAGGAAGCCGGTCACCGGGCCGGGGCCGGCGGCCGGGCCGGCGGGAACGCCTTCGGCCTAACGCTGCACGCGAGCGGTCCCGCCCTTCATCACCCGCTCGACCTCCGCGAGGCTGGCCATCGTGGTGTCCCCGGGCGTCGTCATGGCGAGGGCGCCGTGGGCCGCGCCGCAGTCGACGGCGTATTGCGGCCCCTTTCCGGCGAGCAGGCCGTAGACGAGGCCCGAGGCGAACGAGTCACCGCCGCCGACGCGGTCCCAGATCTCGAGGCCGTCGTAGGCCCGGGACTGGTGGAGCTGGCCGTCCATGTAGAGGACGGCGGCCCAGTCGTTGACGGAGGCGGTTCGGGCGTTTCGCAGCGTGGTGGCGACCGCCTGGAAGTTCGGGAAGGCCCGCGTCGCCGTCTCGATCATGCGGCGGAAGTTCGCGGGGTCGAGGGCGGAGAGGTGCTCGTCGAGCCCCTCGACCTCGAAGCCGAGCGCGGCGGTGAAGTCCTCCTCGTTGCCGAGCATGACGTCGACGTACCGCGCGAGGTCGCGGTTGACCTCCTGCGCGCGCTTCTTGCCGCCGATCGACTTCCAGAGGGAGGCGCGGTAGTTGAGGTCGTAGGAGACGACGGCGCCGTGTCGCTTCGCGGCGGCCATGGCTTCCTTGGCCACGAGCGGCGTCGTCTCGGACAGGGCGGCGTAGATGCCGCCGGTGTGGAGCCAGCGGGCCCCGTCGCGGCCGAAGACCGCGTCCCAGTCGACCTCGCCCGGCTTCATCTGGGAAGCGGCCGTGTGCCCGCGGTCGGAGCAGCCGACCGCGGCGCGGACGCCGAAGCCGCGCTCGGTGAAGTTGAGCCCGTTGCGGACGGTGCGGCCGACGCCGTCGTCCGGCACGAAGCGGACGTGGCTCTGGTCGACGCCGCCCTGGTAGAGGAGGTCCTCGACGAGACGGCCCACGGGGTTGTCGACGAGGGCGGTGACGACCGCGGTGCGCAGGCCGAAGCAGCGCTTGAGACCGCGGGCGACGTTGTACTCGCCGCCGCCCTCCCAGACCTGGAACGAGCGGGTGGTGTGGATGCGGCCGTCGCCCGGGTCGAGACGGAGCATCACCTCGCCGAGGCTGACGAGGTCGAAGCGGCTGCCCGCCGCGGGTTTGATCTGCAGGGTCATCGCTCGCTCCGTGCCACGAGGCTCGGCCGCGGCCGGAAGGGGCGCGGGCCACCGGACGGTAGCGCCCCGGCGCGGACGGTGTCAATGGACCCGGGGGACGTCGGAGCGGACGGGTCGCGTCGCGTCAGACGAGGAGCATGGCGTCGCCGTACGAGTAGAAGCGGTAGCGCTCGGCCACGGCCGCCGCGTACGCGTCGAGGAGCCGTTCGCGGCCGGCGAAGGCGCTCACGAGGAGGAGGAGCGAGGAGCGCGGCAGGTGGAAGTTCGTGACGAGGGCGTCGACGGCGCGGAAGCGGTGGCCGGGCACGACGACGAGGCGGGTCTCGCCGTCCCCCGGACGGAGCCGACCCGCGTCGTCGAGGGCGCTCTCGAGGGCGCGGGTGACGGTGGTGCCGACGGCGACGATCCGGCGGCCTTCGGCGCGCGCGCGGGCGAAGGCGTCGGCGGTTTCCGGGGGGATCGCGTAGCGCTCGGGGTCGACGCGGTGCTGCCTCACGTCGTCGACCTCGACGGGGCGGAAGGTCCCCGGGCCGACGTGGAGGACGAGGCTCACCGCTTCGATGCCGCGCGCGGCGAGGGCCTCGAAGAGGAGGGGCGTGAAGTGCAGGCCGGCGGTGGGTGCCGCGACGCTCCCGGGCTCGCGGGCGTAGACGGTCTGGTACCGCGCGAGGTCGGACGGGTGGTCGGGCCGACGGATGTATGGGGGCAGGGGCACGTGGCCGTGCCGTTCGATGGCCTCGTCGGCGGTGCCGGCGCGGGCGTGCAGGAGGACGTGCCGGAGCGGCGCGGGATCGGCCGAGGGGTCTCCCGCCGGCAGGGAGGGCGAGGAGCGGATCTCGGCGGTGAAGCCTTCGGCCACCTGGACGAGGGTGCCCGGGCGCAGGCGGCGCCCGGGTCGGACGAGGGCGAGCCATTCGTCTCCGGTGAGGCGACGGACGAGGAGGAGTTCCGCCTGGCCTCCACCGGGCCGGCGGCCGAGAAGGCGCGCGCGGAAGACCCGGCTGCGGTTCGTGACGAGCAGGTCGCCGGGCCGGAGGAGGGACGGCAGCTCGCGGAAGCGTCGGTGGGCGAGGGCTCCGGTGCGGCGGTCGAGGACGAGGAGGCGCGATGCGTCGCGATCGGGCGCCGGCTCCTGGGCGATCAGCTCCGCGGGAAGGTCGAAATCGTAGGAGGCGGCGCGGAGGTCGGGGGACTCGGTCACTCGCTAGAAGAGCTTCTTCTGGGGAAGGCCGAACTCGCCGGCCGGCGCGGGCAGGCCCAGGTGCTCGTAGGCGCGGCGCGTGGCGGTGCGGCCGCGTGGCGTGCGATCGAGGAAGCCGTGCTGCAGGAGGTAGGGCTCGTAGATGTCCTCGATCGCGTCGGGCTCCTCGTTGATCGAGGCGGCGAGGGCGTTGAGGCCCACCGGGCCGCCGCCGAACTTCTCGATGATCGTGAGGAGGAGCTTGCGGTCGACGTCGTCGAAGCCGCGGGTGTCGACCTCGAGCAGGGCGAGCGCGTCGCGGGCGACCTTCTCCGTGATCGCGCCGTCGGCGCGGACCTGGGCGAAGTCGCGCACGCGACGGAGGAGGCGGTTGGCGATGCGCGGCGTGCCGCGGCTGCGGCGAGCGATCTCCGCGGCGCCGGCCTCGTCGATCGGGACGTCGAGGATGCGGGCGGAGCGGGTGACGATGCTCTCGAGGTCGCCGTCGCTGTAGAAGTCGAGGCGGTGGACGATCCCGAAGCGGCCGCGCAGCGGGGCGGTGAGGAGTCCCGCGCGCGTGGTCGCGGCGACGAGGGTGAAGGGCTTCAGGGGGATCTTCATCGACCGGGCCCCGGGGCCGGTGCCGATCATGAGGTCGAGACTGTAGTCCTCGAGCGCGGGGTACAGGATCTCCTCGACCTTGGCGTCGAGGCGGTGGATCTCGTCGACGAAGAGGATCTCGCGCTCCTCGAGGGCGGTGAGGAGGGCGGCGAGGTCGCCGGCGCGCTCGATGACGGGGCCGGCGGTGGCCTTGATGGGCGCGCCGAGCTCGGCGGCGATGACGTGCGCGAGGCTCGTCTTCCCGACGCCGGGCGGCCCGAAGAGAAGGACGTGGTCGAGGGCGTCGCCGCGGGCGCGGGCCGCCTCGATCGCGACCCGCAGGTTCGCGATCACCTGGGGCTGGCCGACGTACTCGTCGAGCCGGCGCGGACGCAGAGAGGCGTCGAAGCGGACGTCGTCCTCGATCGCGCGGGCGGAGACGATCCGGTCGTTCACGATGGGCTAGCTTAGCAGCAGGGACGGCCGCTCAGCGTCCGGAGAGGATCCGCAGCGAGCGGCGGAGAAGGTCCTCGAAGCGGCCGTCGCCGTCGTCCTTGAGGGCGCGGTCGACGCCCTTCTCGGCCTCGGGCCGGGAGTAGCCGAGGTGCACGAGGGCCGAGACGAGGTCCTCCTTGGCTGCGCTCGCGGGCGAGGCAGCGGGCTCCTGCGGCTCGGTCGCGGCCAGGCCCTGCACCTTGTCCTTGAGCTCGAGCACGAGGCGCTCGGCGGTCTTCTTGCCCACGCCCGGGATCCGCGTCAGGCGCGCGATGTCGCTGGTGCGCAGGGCCGCGACGAGGTCGGGCGCCTCTATCCCCGAGAGGATCGCGATCGCGACCTTCGGGCCGACGCCGGACACGGAGATGAGCCGCTCGAAGAGGGCCTGCTCGGCCGCGGTCAGGAAGCCGAAGAGGGCGAGCGTGTCCTCGCGGACGTGGGTGTGGGTGAGGAGGGCGACCTCCTGGCCGAGCTCGCCGATCCGGTAGAAGGTGCTGAGCGGGATCGTGACGCGGTAGCCGACGCCGTGGACGTCGACGACGGCCTCCTGGGTGTCCTTGCGGACGAGGCGGCCGCGGATCTGCGCGATCACCGCGAGGCTCCGGCGCGGGCGGGCGCGGCGGCGAGGGCGGCCGCGGAGAGTGCAGGCGAGGCAGAGGGCCACGGCGAGAGCGTCGGTGGCGTCACCCGCTTCGGCGTCCGCGCGGAGCGAGGAGGAGCCGCGTGACCATGAAGGCCACCTGGGTCTTCTCGGCACGGCCCGACCCGGTGACCTGAAGCTTGACCGTGGCCGGAGGGAACTCGTGGACAGGCAGCCCCGCCTGGGCTCCCGCGAGGAGGACGACGCCCCGGACGTGGCCGAGCACCCAGGGCCGTGCGGGTGTTGGCGGAGTGGAAGCAGTCCTCGATGGCGAGGGCGTCGGGCCGGGTCCGTGCGATGAGGTCCGCGAGACCGCCGTGGATGTGCCGCAGGCGCTCCCACAGGGGTACGCCCTGCCCGGCGTGAGCGCACCGCTCTCGACCAGGCGATGGCGCCGGCCGTCGGTCTCGACGAGGCCGTAGCCGGTGCGCTGCGACCCGGGATCGACGCCGAGGACCAGCATGCGCCGGGGCGCGTTCCCTTCCTAGCTCGCGGCCGCCGCCTCCATCTCTTCTCGGAGATGTCGGAGTTGTCCCAGACGTTCGAGACGTCGTCCTGGTCGTCGAGGGCCTCGACGAGCTTGAGGAGCGCTGCGCCTTGGCGCCCTCGAGGGCGATCGTGTTGTCGGCGAGCTTCTTGAGCTCGGCCTCGTCCGGCTCGATCCCCGCCGCCTTGATGGCCTCGCGGACCGGCTCGAAGGCCTGCGGCGTGGTGTAGACCGTGAACCCGGCCTCCTCGGTGACGATGTCGTCCGCGCCGGCGTCGAGCGCGATCTCCATCAGCTTGTCCTCGGTCGTCTTGTCCGCGGCGACCGAGATGACACCCTTCGGCTTGAACATGTAGGCGATGGAGCCGGCTCCACCGAGGTTCCCGCCGTGCTTGCCGAAGAGGTGGCGGATCTCCGAGACCGTGCGGTTGCGGTTGTCGGTCGTCCCCTCGACGAGGATGGCCACGCCGCCGGGGCCGTAGCCCTCCAGCGTGAGGTCCTCGTAGGACGTGCCCTCGAGCTCGCCCGTGCCCTTCTTGATGGCGCGGGTGATGTTGTCGGCGGGCATGTTCGCCGCCTTGGCCTTGTCGAGGACGGTGCGCAGGCGCGGGTTCGAGTCGGGATCGCCGCCGCCGAGGCGGGCGGCGATCGTCATCTCACGGATGAGCTTCGTGAAGATCTTGCCCCTCTTCGCGTCGAGGGCGCCCTTCTTGTGCTTGATGGTGTGCCATTTGGAGTGTCCGGACATCGTCCTTCTCCTGCGCGCTTTTCCGTGAGTTTAGCACCGGCCGTGGGGCGGCCGTCAGGGCAAAAGAAAAGCCCCGGTCCATTCGGACCGGGGCTTCGTCAGCTATGAGGAAAAAAATCCCGGCAACGTCCTACTCTCCCACCAGGTCACCCTGACAGTACCATCGGCGCTGGAGGGCTTAACGGCCGTGTTCGGAATGGGAACGGGTGTGACCCCTCCGCCATGGTCACCGGGATGAAGCTATCAAGCCATTGAAAACCGGAAGATCCTCTTCGCGACGGGGCGCCTCAGCGGCGCCCGTCGCTCGCGCGACGCGATGAAGTCGCATCGACTACGGTTTCGGGCAGTGTAAACACCATGGTCAAGCCTCACGATCGATTAGTACCTGTAAGCTGAGAGCCTCACAGCTCTTGCACATCAGGCCTATCAACCTGGTGGTCTACCAGAGATCTTTAGGCAGGTTACCCTGCGGGAGACATCATCTCGAGGCGGGTTTCACGCTTAGATGCTTTCAGCGTTTATCCCAACCGAACTTAGCTACCCAGCTATGCCACTGGCGTGACAACTGGTGCACTAGAGGTTCGTCCATCCCGGTCCTCTCGTACTAAGGACAGGCCCTCTCAAGTCTCCTGCGCCCACAACAGATAGGGACCGAACTGTCTCGCGACGTTCTAAACCCAGCTCACGTACCGCTTTAATGGGCGAACAGCCCAACCCTTGGAACCTGCTCAGCTCCAGGATGCGATGAGCCGACATCGAGGTGCCAAACCTGGTCGTCGATGTGAACTCTTGGACCAGATCAGCCTGTTATCCCCGGCGTACCTTTTATCCGTTGAGCGATGGCCCTTCCATACAGAACCACCGATCACTAAGTCCTGCTTTCGCACCTGCTCGACTTGTAGGTCTCGCAGTCAAGCTCCCCTTGTGCCTTTGCACTCGACGGCTGATTTCCAACAGCCTGGGGAACCTTCGAGCGCCTCCGTTACTCTTTAGGAGGCGACCGCCCCAGTCAAACTACCCGTCTAGCCATGTTCCTCTCCCCGATCAGGGAGTAGGTTAGAACTAAGAACGTCAAGGGTGGTATCTCACCGCTGGCTCCACCGAGCCCGAGGAGCCCCGATATCAAAGCCTCCCACCTATCCTGCGCAGGACGCACCCAAGTTCAAGGCTAGAGTGCAGTAAAGGTGCACGGGGTCTTTCCGTCTAGTTGCGGGAAACCGGCATCTTCACCGGTACTACAGATTCGCAGTGCCCCTCGTTGAGACAGCGCCCAAATCGTTACGCCATTCGTGCAGGTCGGAACTTACCGGACAAGGAATTTCGCTACCTTAGGACCGTTATAGTTACGGCCGCCGTTTACCGGGGCTTCAGTTCAGAGCTTTGCCTTGCGGCTAACCCCTCTCTTTAACCTTCCGGCACCGGGCAGGCGTCAGGCCCTATACGTCGTTTTTGTGACTTTGCAGAGCCCTGTGTTTTTAGTAAACAGTCGCTTGGGCCGTTCACCGCGACCTCGTCCAGCTCAGAGAGCGAGGTCTCATCACCGGTCGAGGCACCCCTTCTCCCGAAGTTACGGGGTCATTTTGCCGAGTTCCTAAACGAGGAGTTCTCACTAGCGCCTTAGGATATTCTCCTCACCTACCTGTGTCGGTTTGCGGTACGGTCACCGCAAGACTCCTTAGAGGCTTTTCTTGGCAGCGTGGGGTGGGCCACTTTTGTGAGCCGAAGCTCTCGTATTCGGGTCTCGGAAACGCGGCCCCGTGGATTTTCCTGCGGGACCTTCCACACCCTTGAACCCCCATCCAGTAGGAGGCTGGCTTACCCTTCTGCGTCACCCCATCGGTCTTTATCGTCCTGCGGCAGTACGGGAATGTTGACCCGTTTTCCATCGGCTACGCCTTTCGGCCTAGCCTTAGGACCGACTAACCCTGAGCGGATTGACCTTCCTCAGGAAACCTTAGGTTTTCGGCGAACGCGGTTCTCGCGCGTTTTCTCGCTACTTGTGCCGGCAGGGTCTCTTCCATGCCCTCCACCCGTCCTTGTCGGTCGAGCTTCGACGAGCATGGAACGCTCCTCTACCAATCGAAAGGACCGGAGTCCTCTCGAGTCCACAGCTTCGGTACCACACTTGAGCCCCGTTGAATTATCGGCGCAGACCCACTAGAC
>JAXLRD010000061.1:0-42129 GCA_046331285.1 Vicinamibacteria bacterium | reverse complement strand
GCGACGGCGTCTCGAACCTCTGGGCCGCCCGGGTCGCCGACGGGGCCCTGCGGCGCGTGACCAACGTCCTCGGCGGGGCATTCCAGCCCGCGGTGAGCCCGGACGGCCGCTTCGTCGCGTACTCGAGCTACTCCTCGAAGGGCTACGACGTGCACGTCGCGCCGCTCGTCCCGGCCGCGGAGGCGAGCGCAGGCGCGGATCCGGCGCCCGCGGGGGCCTGGGTCGACGACCGCCCGGCGCCGCCGCCCGACCCGCTGCCGTCCGCGGCGCCCGTGGAGCGCTACGCGCCGTGGAAGACGCTGTGGCCACGGTTCTGGACTCCCTGGCTGCGGCTCGACGAGGACGACCCGCGCCTCGGCGTGGCGACCGGCGGCTCGGACCCGCTCTTCCGGCACGTCTGGGCCGCCCAGACGTCGTACGGCACGAAGTCGGAGCGGATGAACGCCTCCGGCTTCTACCTGTACGACCGCTTCCGCACGACCTTCCTCCTGACCGGCCAGGACACGACCGACGTCTTCGGCGACGGCAACCTGCGGACGCGCGAGATGAACGTCCAGGCTTCCCTGCCCCTGCGTCGCACGATCCGGTCGGTCCAGACGCTCGCCGCGACGTACCGGCTCGAGCGCCAGAACGTCCTCGGGAGCGACGACCCGGACGACCACCTGCGCCTCGGCGGGATCGAGACGAGCTGGACGCTCGCGACCGCGCGCAGCTACCCCTACTCCATCTCGCCGACGGAGGGGGGCCGACTCCGGCTCGCGTGGCTCCACGAGGCGGAGGGCCTCGGCAGCGAGCTGTCGCTCGACAAGGCCACCGTCGACGCGAGGCTCTACCACCGCGTCTTCGGCGAGCGCGACGTGCTCGCCGTGCGCGCCTCGGCCGGAAACACCTGGGGCACGCCCCGCTTCGAGCGCTCCTTCGCCGTGGGCGGCTACCCGGACGCGAACCTCTTCGACATCGTCCGCACGAACCCCGCGGTGCTGCGCGGCTATCCGGACAACGCGTTCACCGGCCGCCGCTTCGCCGCCGCCAACGTGGAGTACCGCTTCCCGCTGCTCTCGCCCCAGCGCGGGTGGCGGTCGCTGCCCGTCTTCCTCCGGCATTTCCGCGGCACCGTGTTCTTCGACGCGGCGAACGCGTGGACGGGCGAGTTCCGCGCCTCCGAGCTCAAGACCGCGGCCGGCGCCTCGATCGGCGTCGACAGCGCGATCGGCTTCACCCTCCCGGCCACCGCCGAGCTGACGGTCGCCCGCGGCTTCGACGAGAAGGGCGACACGCGGGTGTACCTGAGGTTCGGGCTGGCGTTCTAGTCCCCGGCTGGATCCCGACGGGTGTCGGCGGTCGAGCCGAAGAGTCGGGATCCAGCCGGAACGCGGCCGTTGCTCCGTGCTCCGTTGTCCGTTTCCCTCTTCTCCGTTGCCCGACCCACAAGGCAACGGTTCACGGCCGGCCCGGCTGCGCCTGTTTCAGATACCGGAGCAGCTCCGAGTCCGTCGACAGGATGACCGTCGCCGACGGGTCCATCGTCGTGCGGAGGGTCTCCATCGACTTCCAGAACTCGTAGAACTGCGGGTCGCGCCCGTAGGCCTTGGCGTAGATCGAGGCGGCCCGGGCGTCGGCCTTCCCCTTCAGCTCCTGCGCGCCCTTGTAGCCGACCGAGCTCGCGGCGAGGACGTCGCGCTCCTTCTGGCCGCGGATCTCGGCCGCGCGGCCCTGCCCTTCCGAGCGGCTGCGCTCGGCGATGCGCTTCCGCTCGGCGATCATCCGCTGGAAGACGGCCTGCTGGACCGAGTCGGTGTAGTTGATGCGCTTGAAGCGCACGTCGGTCAGCTCGACCCCGAACTCCGGCGTGATCTTCGCGGCCCGCTCGAGGATGCGGTGCGCGATCCTCTCGCGGCCCGTCGCGATCGAGGCGACCGGCTCCGCCCCGGTGCCAGTGCCCTGCAGCTCCTCCATCGTGGCGAACGAGCGGTTGCTCGAGCGGACGATCTCGATGAGGTCGAAGGACGCGACGGCGTTGCGGGTCTCGCCGTCGACGATGTCGTCGAGCCGGCTCTGGGCCCCGCGCTCGTCCTGCACCGCCTGGAAGAAGCGCAGGGTGTCCTTGATCCGCCACCGGGCGTAGGTGTCGACCCAGATGTACTTCTTGTCGCGGGTCGGGATCTCGTTCGCGTCGCCGTCGTACTCCAGCCAGCGCTTCTCGAACCGGTGCACCGTCTGGACGAAGGGGACCTTCGCGTGGAGCCCGGGCGCCGTGACGACGCCGCCCACCGGCCGGCCGAACTGGGTGACGATCGCCTGCTCGGTCTCGCCGAGCGTGTAGACGGAGGAGAGGAGGACGACGAGCGCGAGGACGGCGCCGGCGACCGCGAGCGGGGCCTTCACGGCTTCACCTCCTTCGCCGCGCCGCCGTCGAGCGGGAGAAACGGCAGGACGCCCCTCGCCTTGTCGTCGACGATCACCTTCTTCCCGAGGCGCGGGAGCACCTCCGCCATCGTCTCGAGGTACATCCGGCGCCGCGTCACGTCGGGCGCCTTGCGGTACTCCTCGTAGAGCGACGCGAAGCGGTCGGCGTCGCCCGCCGCCCGGTTCTCCCGGTCGAGGGCATAGCCCTCCGCCGAGCGCACCGCCTGCTCGGCCTCGCCCTTCGCGCGGGGCACGGCCTGGTTGTACTCGGCCCAGGCCTCGTTGATGGCGCGCTCCTTCTCCTGGATGGCCTGGTTGACCTCGTTGAAGGCCGGGCGCACCGGGGCGGGCGGGTTCACGTCCTGGAGCACGAGCTGCTGGACCTCGATCCCGATGCCGTAGAGGTCGCACAGCTTCTGCAGCTCCTCCTTGGCCGCGAGGGCGATCTCGGCGCGGCCGACCGTGATCACCTCGTCCACGCTGTGGTCGCCGACGACCTGCCGGACCGCCGTCTCGGACATGTAGCGGAAGGTCTCGGGGACGTCGCGGATGTGGAAGAGATACGCCTTCGGGTCGCGGATCCGGTACTGGACGATCCACTCGACGACCGCCACGTTGAGGTCGCCCGTCAGCATCACCGACTCCGCCTGCGCCTCCTGCGGGTTCGCGAACTCCGAGCGGACCCCGGCGTTCACGGTCCGGAAGCCGAACTCCATCTTCAGCTGCCGCTGCACGGGCACCTTCGTCACGGTCTCGATGCCGAACGGCAGCTTGAGGTGCGGGCCGGGGCCGGTCGTGCGCACGTAGGCTCCGAGCCGCTGGACGACGCCGACCTCCTCGGGCTCGACCTGGTAGTACGCCGTCAGGGCCAGCACGAGGAGGGCGAGGGCGATCGCCCCGCCGCGAAGGGCCCCCTTCGGGAGCCCGAGCCCCCGGACGCGGAAGCGCCCCCCGTCGACGTCGATGACCGGCCCGCGGCCCCACGGTGGTTGCGCCACGCCGTCCTCCGATCCGTCCCGGCCCGCCTCAGGCCAGGCTCTTCTCGTACCAGTCGAGCGCCTCGTCGAGGCCCTGCTCCATGCTGTGGGTGGGCTCGTAGCCGAGGAGGCGCCGCGCCTTGCCGATGTCGGCGAGCGAGTGGAGCACGTCGCCCGTCCGGAACGGGCCGTGCTCGGGCTTCATCCCGGCGATCCGCGGGTGGCGCGCGCCGAGCCTCGAGCGCAGGGCCTCGTGAAGCTCCAGGAGCGTCGAGCGCACGCCCACCGCCACGTTGTACGCCTGGTTGAGCGCCTCGGCGCGGTCGGTGGTCGCGGCGAGCAGGTTCGCCTGGACCACGTTCCGCACGAAGCAGAAGTCGCGGCTCGTCTCGCCGGTGCCGTTGATGCGGACCGTCTCGCCCCGCAGCATCGACGCGATCCACCTCGGGATGACCGCGGCGTAGGCGCCGTCGGGGTCCTGCCGCGGGCCGAAGACGTTGAAGTAGCGCAGGCCCACCGTCTCCAGGCCGTGGAGGTGGCCGTAGCAGGTCGCGTAGAGCTCGTTCGCCATCTTCGTCACGGCGTACGGCGAGATGGGGTCGCCCGTCTCGCCCTCGACCTTCGGCATCTTCGGCGAGTCGCCGTAGACCGCGCTGCTCGAGGCGTAGACGAAGCGGCGGATGCCCGCCTCGCGGGCGGCGTCGAGGAGGGCGAGGTGGCCGGTGACGTTCGCGCGGTTCGAGAGGAGAGGCTCCTCGATCGAGCGGGGAACGGACCCGAGGGCCGCCTGGTGGAGGACCACGTCGACGCCCTCGACCGCGCCCTTGCAGGCCTCCGGCGAGGAGACGTCCGCCTCGACGAAGCGGAAGCGCGCGAAGCGGGCGTCGCCGACGAGCGTCCTCACCTCGTCGAGGTTCTCCCGCTTCCCGGCCGAGAAGTCGTCGAGGCCCGTCACGGGCTGGTCCATCTCGAGCAGCGCCTGCAGCAGGTTCGAGCCGATGAACCCGGCGACGCCGGTCACGAGCCAGCGCCGGGGCCGTTCGGCCAGCCGCCGCTCCACGTCCTTCATGGGATCCAAGGGAACCTCCGCGCGGGCGGCCACCGCCCGCGGCAGCCCCTAAGGCTAAACGATCGCGGCCGCCGGTGCATGGACCGGCGCGCGCCCGCCCGGCCCGCGAGGCCGGCGGCCTATACTGGGCGGCGCCGCGTCCTTACAGGAGGACGAACTCGTGGCGGATTCCCCGGGCCCCGCGCCGCGCGCGGCGCGGCTCGTCGTCGTCGTGCCCTGCTTCAACGAGGAGCGCCGCCTCGACGCGGCGGCCTTCCGCTCGTTCGACCGCGAGAGCCTCGGCCTGCGCTTCTGCTTCGTGAACGACGGCTCGCGCGACGGCACCCTCGCCCTCCTCCGCCGGCTCGTGGACGAGCATCCGGGCCTCGGCTCGGTGCTCGACCTCGGCTCGAACCACGGAAAGGCCGAGGCCGTGCGCCGCGGCCTCCTCGCCGCGCTCGACACCGGCGCCTCGTACGTCGGTTTCTGGGACGCCGACCTCGCGACGCCGCTCGACGAGCTGCCGCGCTTCGAGCGGGTCCTCGACGAGCGGCCGGAGGTCGAGATCGCGCTCGGCTCGCGGGTGCGTCTCCTCGGCCGGCACATCGAGCGCCGGGCCGTCCGCCACTACCTCGGCCGCGTCTTCGCGACGGGCGCGTCGACGACGCTCGGGCTCGCCGTCTACGACACGCAGTGCGGCGCCAAGCTCTTCCGCGCGACCCCGCGGCTGCGGGCGCTCCTCGGCGAGCCGTTCCTGACGAGCTGGGTGTTCGACGTCGAGATCCTCGCCCGGTACGTGCGCTCGCTCCGGGGCGACTCCGGGCTCCCGGCCGCGGAGCGCATCTACGAGCTGCCCCTGCGGCGGTGGACCGACGTGCCGGGATCGAAGGTCAGGGCCTGGGACTTCGTGCGCTCGGCGGTGGAGCTCCTCCGGATCTGGAACGCCTACGTGCGGCGCTGAGCGGCCGCGCCTCGCGCGCGCACCGCGACCCGCTTCAGCATCGGCCCGAGCCGGGAGTCCTCCGCGAAGGCGCGGCGCAGCGCGCGGGGCGGGGGCACCCGCTCACCCGCCACCACGATGCGGTTCCAGTGGCCGGCCACGTCGAGCGACACGACGCGGCCGCCGAAGACGCGCGCGGCCCGGGCGACCGCGGGCATCTCGTGGATCGTGTTCGACGTGAAGACCCCGCCGGGCGCGAGCCGGCGGGCGACGAGGCGGTAGCCCTCGCCGAGGAGCCAGTCGGGCTTGCGGACCGATCGCGACGGGCCGACGAAGAGGTCCTCCACCACCATGTCGAAGCGGCGTCTCTCCCGTCGCAGGAAGGCGAGCGCGTCGTCGACGACGACATCGACCCGCAGGTCCCCGAGGCCGAAGTGCTCGCGGGCGGCGGCCACCACGTCCGCGTCGTAGTCCACGCCCACCAGCTCGGCCGCGCCGTCGAGGGCCCGCAGCGCCCGGGCGACGCTGCCCGCGGCGAGGCCGAGGAGGAGCACGCGCCGGGGCCGGCGCGACGGGAGCAGCAGGACGGGGGCCGCGAGGGCCCACCACACCGGGCCGGTGAGCGCGGCGCCGGGCCGCTGGAACGAGGCGAGCGTGCCGTCCACCCGCAGCTCGAGGCCGCCCCGCACGCGCCGCACCTCGACCCGTGGCCGCCGCGCGTCCGGGGGCTTCGCGGTCGTGGCGCTACTCCTTGCGCCGCAGCCGCACGAGGGCTCCGCCGCCGGCCGCGAGCTCGAGGCGCAGCGGCGCGCCCGACGAGACGTCCGCCGTCGTCCGCCGGTAGTCGGTCCCCACCCGCGACGCGTTCTTCCCGTCCACCCACGCGGTGGCTTCCCACGCGCCGCCGCCGAGGAACGCCGTCGGCACGTCGATCGCGCGCGGGCTCCAGTCGGTCATCGCCGCGATCCACCACTCGCCGCCCTTCCGCCGGGCGAGGAGCGCCCACTCGCCGATCCGGCCGTCGAGGCCCCTGGTCTCGTCCCAGGTCGTCGGGACGGACCTCAGGCACTCGAGCGCCAGCGGCTCGCTCTCGTAGGCGGTCGGCATGTCGGAGAGCATCGGGAACGTCGCGTCGTACATCACGTACATCGCGAGCTGGCGGGCGAGCGTGCCCTGGGCGGCCGGGAGGTCGCCGACCGCCTTCCACGTGCCGCGGCTCATCGCCCGCATCGCGCCGGGGGTGAAGTCCATCGGGCCGGCGAGCATGCGCGTGTAGGGGATCGTCACCTCGTGCGGCGGCGGGGAGCCCTTCTCGTCGAACTTGTCGTACTCGAGGCCGCGCACCGCCTCGTAGCCCACCACGTTCGGCAGCTCGCGCGAGAGGCCCCACGGCGCCGTCGCGCCGTGGAAGAGGACGAGCATCTTCCGCTTCGCCGCCTCCTCCGCGAAGCGCCGGTAGAGGCGCACCATCCGCTGGTCGTCGCGGTCGAAGAAGTCGATCTTGAGGCCGGCCACTCCCCACTTCTGGAAGCGGTCGAGGGCCGGCTCGAGCTGGCGCTCGAGCGTCCGGGCGAGGCACCAGACGAAGATCCCGACGCCCTTCTCCCGCGCGTACTGCACGAGCGCCGGCACGTCCACGGCCGGGTTCAGCGCGAAGAGGTCGAGCGGGTCCGACCACATCCAGTCGACGTTGACGTAGGGGAAGCCGTTCCGCGCGGCGAAGTCCACGTGGTAGCGGAACGTCTCCTGGTTGCGGCCGGCCGCGAAGTCGACGCCCTGCAGGTTCCAGTCGGCCCAGTAGTCCCAGACGACCTTGCCCGGCTTCACCCACGAGAAGTCGGCGCCGGGCGCCGGCGGTCGACCGAGCCGCGTCGCCATGTCGCTCGCGAGGAGATCCGCGTCCTTCCGCGCGACGACGAACGCGCGCCACGGGAGCGTCCGCGTGCCCTCCGTCTCGGCGATGTCGTCGGCCCGCTTCGTCGGCACGAGGTCGAACTCGAGAAAGCCGCCCGGCGCCTCCTCGATCACGCGGCGTGGAAACACCGAGCGGAGCTGGCGCGGGTGGCTGTGGCGCCGGCCGAGGTACATCGCCGGGTAGTCGTCGAGGTCGGCCTGGAGGAGGGCGAGCCGCGGCCCGCCCTCGACCTCGAAGACGAGCGGGAGCGACGCGGTGAGCGGCTTCTCGTCCCAGCTCGCGATCGCGGAGATGGGCTCGTGGCGCCAGAGGCCCTCGTAGCCGTGGTGCGCGCCGGGGCCGCCGAGGAAGAACGCCCGGGCCTCCGTCGGCAGCTGGACGCGGAACTCCTCGTCGGCGATCCGCAGGCGGCCGGGGAGCGCCGTCTCCCACCGCAGCGCGAGGCCGTCGTCGTAGGCGCGGGCCCGCAGGGTCGCCCCGTCCGACAGCACGAGGGCGAGCTCCGCCGCGCGGTTCCGGACGAGAGCCCGCTTGCCGATCGTGGGGATGCTCTCGTCGACGTCGCGGCGGTCGACCCGGACGAGCCGGGCGGCCCGGCCGAGGACCCGGCCGTCGCCGAGTGCGAGCGACAGCGGGGCCGGCTCGAGGACGGGACGGCCGTCGACCGCGAGCGCGTAGCGCAGCTCGTCGCCGACCGTGAACGTCGCCTTCACCGAGCCGTCCGGCGAGGCGAGCTCCTGCGTCGCGGCCGGCGGCGGAGGCGCGGGCGCCGTGGCGGCGGAGGCCGGCCTCCCGGCCGAGCCGAGGGCGGAGAGGGCCCCGGCCGCGGTCAGGGCGAGGGCTCGGTGCGTTCTCATCGGTCGCGCTCCCGTCTTCGTGGGCCGGCTTCGTCCGCGCCGGCTCCGGGTCACAGCTCCCTGCAGGCGGCGGCCCCGGGGACGTCCCCGTAGTCGCCCTTCCAGCCGCGGTCGCGGATGAGGCGGATCATCCGCAGCAGCTCCTCGACCTCGGCCTCGTCGTTGAAGATGCCGAAGCTCGGCCGCACGGCGCCCGGAAGCTCGACCTCCTCGCCGGCCACCAGCCGCCTCTGCAGCTCCGTCGTGTCGGTCAGGCCGAGCAGCCGGTGCAGGTACGGGTGCGCGCAGAAGCAGCCGTTGCGCACGGCGATCGCCGCCTCGCGGTTGAGGATGCTCGCGGCGAGCTCGTGCGGCACGCCGTCGATCACGAGGGCGAGGGCGCCGATCCGCTTCGCCGGGTCGGGGTGGCCGAGGATCCGCACGCCGTCGAGCTTCGCGAGGCCGTCCATCGCCTGCTCCACGAGCGCGCGCTCGTGGGCCCGGACCTCCTCCATGCCCGCGTCCTCCAGGAAGCGGAGGGCCGCCGCGAGCGCCACCGCGCCGGCGATGTTCGGGGTCCCTCCCTCGTGGCGGTCGGGCGACTTCTTGAAGTACGCCTCCTCCGGGGTCACGTAGACGACCGTGCCGCCGGCCGGGATGTAGGGCGGCGCCTCGTCGAGGAGGTCCGTCGGGCCGAAGAGGAACGACGACCCGAACGGCGCGTAGGCCTTGTGGCCGGCCCCGGCCAGGAAGTCGATGTGCCCGGGATCGCCGTCGGGGAGGACGTCGATCGGCGCGTGGGCGAGGAGCTGGGCCGCGTCGAGGAGGATCTTCGCGCCGTGCGCGTGGGCCATCCGCGCCATCCGGTGCACGTCCGTCAGGTAGCCGGTGACGTTCGAGGCGCCGGTCACCGCCACGAGCTTCACCCCGCCGCGCGCGAGCCGCGCCTCGAGGTCGTCGTAGTCGATCGTCCCGTCGTCCTTCACCCCGAAGTGGGCGACGGCGCCGCGGGCCCGGTGGGGAAGGTCGTTCGAGTGGTGCTCCATCAGGGACACGAGCGTCGTGCCCGGGCGGTGCGCCATCACGTGGGCCGCGAGGTCGAGGGCCTGGGTCGTGTTGCTGCAGAGGATGATCGTGTTCCGCGCGCGATCGCCCTTCAGGAAGCGGAAGATGTCGTCCGAGACGTGCTCGAAGCGGTCGGTCGCGATCTCGGAGAGGTAGTGGCGTCCGCGGTGGACGTTCGCGTACGAGCTCTCGAGGAAGTCCTTGTAGGTCTCGAGCACGGGCGTCGGCGGGTGGGTGCTCGCGCCGTGGTCGAGGTAGACGAGCGGCCGCGGCTCGTCGGAGCCGAGCACCTTGAAGCGCTGCCGCGTGATCGGGAACTGCTCCCGGATGCGGCGGATGTCGAGCATCGTCGGTCGTCCTCCGGCCGCCGAGCATATCGCAGCGGTCGGCGGCGCTGCTATCATGCCTCCATGCGGAGCCGGACGGTGGCCGAGGCGTTCGTCGTCGCGCTCGCCCTGACCGCGTGCGTCGTGCCGCAGTCGGGCGCGCCGGCCGTGCTGTCGGTGGCCGAGGCCCTCGACCTCGCCGGTCGGAACCAGGCGGTCTTCGTGGACGTGCGCAGCGCCGAGGCCTACGCCCGCGGCCACATCCCCGGGGCCGTCAACGTGCCCTTCCCCGACGTGACGGGCCGCACCGCCGAGCTGAGGCGGATGCGGCTGCCGATCTTCTACTGCGGCTGACCGGACGAGCACTCGAGCGCCCGGGCGGCGCAGCTGCTTCGCGAACAGGGGGTCGACGCGCGCGTCCTGAAGGGCGGGGTGAGCGCCTACGCCGCGAGCGGCCGCCCCTTCACGGCCGGGGCGAAGCCGTGAGGCCTCGCCGGCGCGGGCCGCGCCCGCGCCGGCGAAGCGCGGCCGGCTACTTCAGCGCGGCGAGCGCCGCGTCGTAGTCCGGCTCCTGCGTGATCTCGGGGACGAGCTGGGCGTGGGCGACCGCGTCGGCCTCGTCGAGCACGACGACCGCCCGCGCGCACAGGCCGGCGAGCGGCCCCGTCGCGAGGTCGACGCCGTAGGCCTTCTTGAACTCGGCGCCGCCGCGGAGGGTCGACAGGGTCGTGACGTTGTTCAGGCCCTCGGCGGTGCAGAAGCGGCCGGCCGCGAACGGGAGGTCGGCCGAGATCACGAGCACGACCGTGTTCGCGAGGCTCGCCGCCTTCTCGTTGAACTTGCGGGTCGACGTGGCGCAGACCGCGGTGTCGAGGCTCGGGACGATGTTCAGGACCTTCCGCTTGCCGGCGAAGTCGGCGAGCGAGACGTCCTTGAGGTCCTTCGCGACGAGGGTGAAGCCCGAGGCCTTCTGGCCGGGCTTGGGGAACGTGCCGGCGACTTCGACCGGGTTGCCCTTGAGCGTGACGGTAGCCATCTCTTCGTTCGTCCTTTCGGGAATGAGTGAGCTCGGGGTCGGCGTGGGCCGAGACGACAACGATACCCGATGCCGCGCGGCCGAGGCGAACGCGCCGTGCGGCCGGTAGAATCCGTACCCGTGACCGCGCCCCATGGCCTCGAGACGCCGCCCGAGGGGCCCCTCGTCGTCGGGCCGGCGCCGGGCGGGCCCGCGCCCCGCCTGTCCCTCGTCGTGCCGACGCTGTGCGAAGCGGCGACGCTCCCGGCGTTCCTCGAGTCGGCGACCGCCGTCCTCGACCGCGTCCTGCCCGGCGGCTACGAGGTCATCGTCGTCGACGACGACAGCGCCGACGGCACGTGGCGTACCGCGGCCGACCTCGCGGAGCGCTTCCCGGCCCTGCGCGTGCTGCGGCGGACCGGCGAGAAGGGCCTCGCGAGCGCCGTCGTCCGGGGATGGCAGCTCGCCCGGGGCGAGGTCCTCGGCGTCATCGACGCGGACCTGCAGCACCCGCCCGAGGTCTGCGCGACGCTGTGGCGCGAGATGGAGCGCGGGGCCGAGCTGGCGGTCGCCAGCCGCCACGTGCCGGGCGGAGGGGTCAGCGACTGGGCGCTGCGGCGGCGCGTGCTCTCCCGCGCGGCCCAGGTCGTCGGCCTCGTCGTGCTGCCGGGTGTGCTCGCCCGCGTGAGCGACCCCCTGAGCGGCTTCTTCTTCGTCCGGCGCTCGGCCGTCGAGGGCGTCCACCTGCGGCCGGAGGGCTACAAGATCCTCGTCGAGGTGCTCGGTCGCGGCCGGGCCCGCTGGATCGCCGAGGCGCCGTACGTGTTCCGCGAGCGCGCGCAGGGCGCGAGCAAGGCGACCGCGCGCGTCTACGCCGACTACGTCCTCCACCTCGCGCGGCTGCGGCGCGACACCCTCCTCGAGAGCCGCTTCGTCCGCTTCGCCCTCGTGGGCCTCTCCGGCGTCTTCGTCGACATGGGCCTCCTCTTCCTCCTGAGCGACCCGCGCGCGCTCGGCTGGGGGCTGACCCGCAGCAAGGTGCTCGCGGCGGAGGCGGCGATCGTCAACAACTTCCACTGGAACGACCGCTGGACCTTCGGCGACCTCGTGCCCGAGCAGCGCTCGCGGGCCGCCACCTTCGGCCGCTTCCTCAAGTTCAACGCGATCTGCCTCGGCGGGCTGGCCCTGAACGTCGTCCTGCTGAACCTGATGTTCAACCGGCTCGGGATGAACCGCTACGTCGCGAACGCGATCGCGATCGGCGCGGTCACGGCCTGGAACTACCTGCTGAACCGCGCCCTCGCGTGGCGCCCGCGCGCGTGGCCTGAGCCGGCCGCTGCGCGGCCGGCTCGATCAGCCGCGGACGAGGAGGCTCTTGCAGGTGAGGGCGGCCTCGGCCTTCAGGAACTCCGAGACGTCGAGGAGCCGGGGCGCGAGGCCTCGGGCGGCGAGCCGATCGAGCGTCCGCGGGAAGCCGGCGTGGGCGACGATGGCGTCGTCGACGCGGAGCACGTTCGCCGCGCCCGGCTCCTCGGGCGCGACCTCGACCACGTCGAAGGCCGCGAGCGGACTCCGGTCGATCCAGCCCGTGTTGGCGAGCAGAGCGCCGTCGTCGAGGGCGGTGACGGCGCTCTTGAGGTGGAGGCAGCCGGTCACGTCGACCGGCGTCACCGCGTAGCCGAGCGGCTCGGCGAAGGCTCGCAGGCGGGCGAGGCCGGCCTCGTTCGTGCGCGCCGAGCGGCCGACGAAGAGCCGGTGGCCCACCCGCAGCACGTCGCCGCCCTCGACGGTGGCCGGCAGCTCCGTGCTCTCGAGCCGGCGGAAGCGACCGAGGGCCGCCGCCACCGCCGACCGCTCGCCGCGCCGCGAGGCGGCGCCCGGCATCGTCGGCAGCGCCGCCTCGTCGAGGACGACGGCCGCGTCCTCGACGAAGCAGGCGTCCGGCAGCGCGTCGTCGGCCGGGATCTCGACGACGTCGAGGCCCAGGCTTCGCAGCAGGTCGACGTAGGCCGCGTGCTGCGCGACCGCGCGGCCGAGGTCGATCGGCTCGCGCTCGAGGTAGGTGAGCTCGCAGCGGGCGAGCGAGGGCGACACGCCCCGGACGATCGCGGTCGTGGTGCGCATCGCCCCCTGTCCCCGTTACTTCGTCTTGACCGGGTCGGCCGGGCGCTTCGGCAGGTGCATCGGCTCGGCGTCCATCTTCTTCACGAGCTCGGCGACCGCCCGCTCGAGCTGCGGGTCGCGGCCCTCGATCACGGACTTCGGGTCGTTCTCCACGACGATGTCGGGAAGGACGCCGTGGCCCTCGATCACCCAGCTCCCGTCGACGTCGTTCGTGCCCGAGAGGGGGACGGTCGCGTTGCCGCCGTCGAGCAGGGGGCCGAGGCCGCTGATCCCGACGACGCCGCCCCAGCTCCGCTTGCCGACGAGCGGGCCGAGGCCGGCCTTCCGGAACATGTGCGGGAAGATGTCGCCGTCCGAGGCCGAGGTCTCGTTGAGGATCGCGACCTTGTGGCCGTGGAAGACGGTCTCGGGATAGGTCCCGGGCTCCGCGTTGCGGCCGAAGCGCGTGCCGAGGAGCTTCGTGTCGAGCCTTTCGATGATCCACTGCGAGACGTTGCCCCCGCCGTTCGAGCGCACGTCGACGACGAGGCCCTCCTTCCGGATCTGCGGGTAGAACCACTTGATGAACTCGTAGATCCCGGGCGCGCCCATGTCCGGCACGTGCAGGTAGCCGGCCCGGCCGTTCGTGAGCTGCGCGACGCGCTCCCGGGCCCGGGTCACGAAGTCGAGGTAGAGGAGCGGCTCCTCGCTCGAGATCGGCCGGTAGGTGGTCTTGCGCGCTCCCGTGACCGTCGGCGCCGAGTTGAGGGTCAGCGTCACGGGATCGGTCTTGTGGCGGAGGAGGCGGTAGGGGTTGTCGTCGCCCTTCAGCTCGACGCCGTCGATCTCCATCACGTAGTCGCCCACGCGGGCGTCGACGCCGACCTCGGTGAGCGGCGCGCGGTAGCGCTCCTCCTCGTTCTGGCCCGCGAAGATCTTCGCGATGCGGTAGCGGCCCGCGGCGGGGTCGAGCGCGAAGCGCGCCCCGGGGAGCGCGACGGGCGGCCGCGGCGGGGCCTCGAAGTCGCCGCCCTCGATGTACGCGTGGCCCACGTTCAGCTCGGCCACCATCTCCCCGAGGACGTAGTTGAGGTCGGAGCGGTGGGCGACGTGCGGCAGGAGGGCGCGGTAGCGGTCGCCGATCGCCTTCCAGTCGTAGCCGTGCATGTTCTTCGCGTAGAAGAAGTCGCGGTAGCGGCGCCAGACCTCGTCGAAGATCGTGGCCCACTCCTGCGCGGGCACCCGGTCCACGGCCAGGCCCTTCGTCGAGACGGTCTTCTTGTCCTTCGCGTCGGGCTTGACGTCGATCAGGTTGTAGGCGCCCTTCTGCCGCACGAGCGCCTTCGTCCCGTCGTCCGAGAGGGCGACGCCCGAGACGTCGGAGGCCAGCGTCGACTCCTTGCGATCCTTGAAGGCGAAGAGCACGAGATCGTCGTCGGCGTACGAGTCGCGCCCGTAGAAGGGCGCGCCCGCCTTGACGTAGAGGAGCCCGCCCTTCGCCGCGGCGAGTCCCTGGTAGTTCTCCGCTTCGACCGGGACGCGGGTGACGCGGCCGGCCAGCCCGTCGAAGTCCACCCGGAACGGCGTCTCCTTCTTCGCCGGCTCGGCCTTCTTCTCGCCCGGCTTCGCCGCGACCTCCGCCCGCTGGTCCGCGGTCTTTTCGGCCGCCGGCTCGTCCCCGTCCTTCTTCCCGTCGGTCGTCACCTCGTCGGACTGCGGCGGGAACGGGCTCTTCCCGTCCTTGCGCAGCGTCAGCGCGTAGATCGAGGTCGTGCGGTTCCCCGCGTAGTTCCACTCGATCGTGCTGATCTGCGGGGCGAACTGGCGGTCGGAGAGGTAGAAGAGGGAGTCGCCCTCGAGGTCCCACGCCGGCTGCTCCTCGTTCCACAGCTCGTCGGTCACGCGGTGGACCTTGCCGTCCTCGGCGCTCCAGACGTGGATCGAGCGGGTGTCGTTCGGGTCCGTCATCGAGAAGGCGAGGAAGGCTCCCTTCGGCGACCACGCGTAGTCGCGGATGCGCGTCCGCTCGTCGTCCGCGATCTCGACGAGCTTCCGGTCGGCGACCGTGAGCACGTAGAGCTTCCCGTCGCTGTCCGAGAACGCGATCCGCGAGCCGTCGGCCGACCACTCCGGCGCGTAGCGCATCCGGCCCGTGCTCCCCTTCGTGAGCGCCTCGGGGACGCCGCCCATCTGGTCGACCACCCAGACCTCGTCCTCGCCGGTCCGGTCGGACACGAACGCGATCCGTTTCCCGTCGGGCGACCAGCGGGCCCAGCGGTCGTGGGCGTCGGAGCTGTTCGTGAGGTTGCGGGTCGGGCCCTTCTCGATCGGCACCGAGAAGACGTCGCCGCGGGCCACGAACGCCGCGCGCTCGCCCTTCGGGCTGAGCGAGAAGTTCTCGACGTTCTTCTCGGCCGAGTAGCGCGACGGCCGCATCGCGACGCCGTCGTTCGGCACGAAGACGGACAGCGCCTGGTCGGCCTTCGACTTCACGTCGAGCACGTGGAGCTCGCCGTCCAGCTCGTACACGATGCGCGACACGTCGTCGGTCGACGGCCAGCGGACGTCCCAGGTGGTCGAGTGCGTGATCTGCGTCGTCGCCTGGCTCGCGAGGTCGTAGGCGTAGAGGTTCAGCGTGCCGTCGCGGTCGGAGGCGAAGTAGATCGCGTCGCCGATCCACATGGGGTCGCGCTCGGTGCGCTTCGTCGGCGAGACGGGCGTGAGCGCGGCGGTGGCGAGGTCGTAGACGAACAGGTCCTGGGCCCAGCCGCCCTCGTACCGCTTCCACGTGCGGAAGTCGCGGAAGAGCGGCGAGTAGGCGATGCGCTTCCCGTCGGGAGAGAAGTCGCCCGCGCCCGAGCTCGGCATCGGCAGCGCCGTGCCGAGCCCGCCGGAGGCGGGCACGGTGAACAGCTGCGTCTCCGAGCGCACGCCGTCGGCGTCGCGCATCGAGCGGAAGAGGACCTGCTTGCCGTCGGGCGTCCAGCCGATCACCTGGTTGTCCCAGCCGTGGCGCGGCTGCATGGGCCCGCGCGCCGGGTAGTAGGTGAGCTGCCTGGGCGAACCCCCTTCGGCCGGGATCACGTACACCTGCTCGTCGCCCTCGTACTGGCCGGTGAAGGCGATCCACTTCCCGTCGGGCGAGAACTTCGGGAACTGCTCGACGCCCGGGTGCGCGGTGAGGCGCGTGGCGGTGCCGCCCTTCGCGGCGACCGTCCAGATGTCGCCCGCGTAGCAGAACGCGACGCGGTCGCCGGCGATGTCGGGATAGCGCAGCAGCCTCGTCTGCGCGTGAGCGGACGACGGGAGAAGAACCGCCGCGAGCAGCAGAGCCGCGGCATTCAAGGACTTGGACATGCAGGACCTCGCAGAGGCGTCGATGCTAACGCAGCCCCGGCGGTCGGTCGCGGGCCTGCGCGAGCTGCGCTACGCGGGGCCGTCGAGGATGATCTGGCCGAGCGACACCCAGCCGGTGCGCTCACGGACGACCCGATACCTTCGCAGGGCCGACTGCCGCGCGCTCCGGAAGTAGCGGACCGCCACGTGCGCCTCGTCGGCCGCGATCCACTCGATCGGCCCCGCCGTCACCAGGACGGCCGGCCGCAGGCTCCGCGCCTCCACGGCTCCCCTCGGGCGAGGATCGCACTCGCCGATGCGCCGGAGCGCCGCGTCTGCGGAGAGTCGGGCCATCACGGCCTGAGGCGGGCTCTGCGGTGCGCCACCCGGGTCGATGCCGAGGCACAGCACGGTGCCCCGCGCCCGCTCCGCGGCGTCGAGGTGCTCCGCGATCTGCTGGCGGAAGACGGCCTCGAAGACGGCCGACTCGCGAGCGAGCTCGTCGCCGCGTGTGAGCCGAGCCGCCGTCAGACAGCCCACGAGCGCAAGGACGAAGAGGTCTCGTCGCGCCACGGTCCGCCTCATCGCGTCACCCTCCACTGAAGCCTCAGATCCGCGGTCGGGCCGGACGCCGGTGGAGGCGCTGCCAGATCTCCACGAGCCCCCACCCGCTGCCCAGCCAGACCAGGGGATAGAGACCCACCGCCACGAACTCGACCGGGCGCCAGCCGTGCTGCTCGGGCGCGTGCAGTGCGAGGCCGAGCACGAAGGCCCCGCTCGCGTACGCGAGGGCCGTCACGCCGGCCGCCAGGGAGAGGAACGACAGGACCACGCTCGGCCGCGCTTCGGCCATGGGTCGCCTCCCGCTGCGGGTAGTCTAGACCCTCCCGGGGGCGGCGGCCAGGAACGGCCTATCGACCTGGAGACTGGCGTATTGCGAGCCCGGCGAGCGGCATGGCCCCACGAGCGCAGCCACAACTGGAAGCTGGACCCCGAGTCCCCACCTGACCGCTGCCTGCGGTACCCTCACCTTGTCAGCCATGGCTCGGACGGAAGCGCTCGTCAATCCGACGCTGTTGAAGTGGGCTCGGGAGACCGCCGGGTACACGCTCGGTGAAGCTGCGTCTCGGCTCTCCGGGGTGCGGGATGCCGAGGCGAGGCTGGCGGTGTGGGAGCGAGGGGGGGAGGACGCGCCGCGACCGACCTTGGCGCAGGCGCGCAAGCTCGCGGCGCTCTACAAGCGGCCGCTTGACGTGTTCTTCCGGGCAGAGCGGCCGGTGGAGGCCGCGCCGCCGCCCGACTATCGTCGTCGGCCGGGTGCCAACGAAAGGACCTTAAGCCCGGCTTTGCGCTGGCACGTCCGACGCCTCAGGAATCTTCGGCAGGCGGCGTTGGACTTGGCCGAAGGAGATCCCGGCGCCTTCGCGCCGTTTCCGGTGCGTGCGAGCCTCGACGACGACCCGGCCGATGCGGCGGAGAAACTCCGAGAGGTCCTGCGTGTTCCGCTCGATGTCCAGCTGCGCTGGCGATCCGAAGAGAAGGCGTGGAATCACTGGCGACGGGCCGTTGAGACCGGTGGATGCCTGGTCTTCGTGCTCGACAAGCTGGCTGCCATCGAGCTGGATGGCTTCTCCCTCGCCTTCGACAAGGCTGCGGTGATTGCCGTCAACGGCAACCCCGAGATGAGTCGCGGCCGGCGCGTCTTCACGTTGATGCACGAGCTGGCCCACGTGGCTCTCCACGCTGAGGGGCTTTGCAGCCTCGATGATCGCGTGGCCCGAGTGGAGGCGTTCTGCAACCGCGTGGCAGCTGCGATCCTGATGCCTGCCCGAGCGTTTCGTGAGGCTGCCGAGCGCCTCACTGCGGAAGGCGCGTGGAAGGATGAGGCCCTGGCGGAGCTGGCGCTGACCTTCTCTGTGAGTCGGCAGGCGGTCTACGTCCGGCTCGTCTCCTTGGGTCTCGCCAAACAGGCGCAGTACGACGCGTGGCGGACCGCACGCACCGCTCGCGTCGAAACGGCGCCCGGTCAGGAAGGGCAGGAGGAACGCGAGGGCGGCCCGTCTTTTTATCAGCTCTACCTCTATCGCATGAGCTTTCCGTACCTCAGGCAGGTGTTCGAGGCGTACCACGCCGACGAGCTCAGCCTCGCGGAGCTGAGCGACCACCTGGGTGTGAAGCCGGCGACGGCCCTGGCTCTGGAAAGCAGATTCCTCGAGCGGCTGCGAACACAAGCCTCATGATCTGGTGCGTCGACACGTCCGCGTGGATCGACGCTGTCCGGTTCTACAACCCCGCGTCGCCCCTCTTCGCCCATCTCTGGGCATTCCTCGAACAGGCGATCTCCGATGGCCGCGTGATCGCTCCCAAGGCCGTTCACGAGGAGTTGAAGGAGAAGACGCTCGACGACTCCGTGGCCTTCGCGAGTGTGATCAAGAGAGTCAAGGGCCGCCTCTTCGTCGAGGAGACTGCTTCGATTCAGGCCCGTTTCGCCGCCATCACCATCGCCTACCCCGACCTGACGAGGAAAGGGAAGCCGTTCGCCAAGTCCGACGCGGATGGATGGGTCATCGCACTGGCCGCGGAGCGCGACGCCGTGATCGTCTCCCAGGAGACTCCAAAGCCCTCGGCCCTCGTGCCGTACAAACTCCCCGATGTGGCGAGGGCGTTCGGGCTTTCGACCATTCGCCTGGACTCGTTCATCAATGCAGTTCAGGCTGAGCCAGTCGGCTCCGAGCGAGGCGGTGTTCTCGCGCCAGAGGCGAGCGAGGCGCAAGTGCCGCCGGAGGCTGAGCCCGAGTAGCGCCGCAGGAGCACGAAGGCGGGACCGCTCGCCGTCCCGCCTTCGTGCGCCAGGCCGGCCCCGGGGCGCGTGGCTTTGCGCGCGCTGGTGGCTCCTACCGCGACGCCTTCTTCAGCTCGATGCTGCCGTTGACCGTCTCCATCTCGAGCTGCCGGCCGCCCGAGCCGATCGTGCCCTGGACGTGGCGCTTCGAGATTCGGCCGGTCATGGTGACCGGGAAGTCGGTCTGGATGTCGCCGTTCACGGTCGAGGCCTTCAGCTCCGTGTTGAGGCCCGAGGGCACCGCGACGTCGATGCCGCCGTTCACGGTCGTGAGCTTGAGGAGGCCGTCCCAGTCGGCGCGGCCGAGGCGGGCCGAGATGCCGCCGTTCACCGTCGTGGCCCGCGCGGTGCCGCCCGCCTCGATCTCGACGCCGCCGTTGACTGTCGTTGCCTCGGCGTCGGCCGTCAGGCCGGAGGCGGAGATGCCGCCGTTCACGGTGCGGCCGACGAAGCGCACGCCGGCCGGCACCTTCACCTGGAACTCGACGTTGACATCGTTGTCCCGGACGCTCATGCGGCCGCCCTGGCCGGGCGCGCAGGTGTTGGCCTTTCCGTCGACCGCTGGGTAGACCGCGCAGATCGTCACGCCGCCGGCGTGCTCCACGACCTCGACCTTGACGGAGGCCGGGTCGCTCTTGCGGCCCTTCTTGATCGCGGTCACCTCGACCGGCCCGCCGGCCGCGCCGGTGGCCGTGATCCCGCCGTTGACGCCCTTGATCTCGACCGCGCCGCCCGGCGCGACCTTGCCCGTCCAGTGGAACTCCTCCTGGGCGGCGAGGGCCGGAATCGCGAGCGCCAGGGCCAGGGTCGTCGCCAGGGCCGTCAGGTTCTTTCTCAAGGTCCCTCTCCTCCTGTCTCGCGAGCCCGCCCGTCCGGCCGCGCTCGTCCTACTGCCGCTTCCTGATCTGCACCGCGCCCGAGAGCGTCTCGACGCTCACCCGCGCGCCGCCCGCGCCGCTCGTGAAGCTCAGCTCCTTCTGGGGCGTGAAGTCGTTCGTCTTCTCCGCGGCCGGCCCGAGCTCGTTGGTGATCGGTCCGCTGAAGGTCGTCACCGAGAACTCGCCGCCGAAGGAGGCGGGGAAGAAGAGCTCCACCGAGCCGCTCACCGACTCGACGCTGAGCTCCGCCTTCGGGCCGAGGGCCGCGTCGAAGCGCGCGCCGCCGGACACCGTCTCGATCTGGACGCGCGAGAAGGAGCCGCCCGTCACCGTCAGGAGTCCGTTCACCGTCGAGGCCTCGATCTCACCGCCCGCGTCGCGGACCGTGACCGCGCCGTTCACCGCCTCGACGTTCACGCGACCCTGTGCCTTCGTCGTCTCGACCGCGCCGTTCACGCTCTGGAGGGAGACCTCCTTCGACGGGCCGGTGTGGTGGAGCGCGCCGTTCACGGTCTCGGCCTTCACCGAGCCGGAGACGCCGGCCACGACGATCGTGGCCTGGAAGCCCTCGACGCTCACCGAGGCGCCGGCGGGGACGAGGACCTCGATGTCGCTCTTGCCGGCCATCGGGTTCATGTGCGTCGACCCGATCTCGATCTTCACGAGCTTGTCGGTCCCGTCGAGCTCGAGCTCGCAGCGGGAGCAGATCGTGCCCCTCACCTGGACCTCGGCGCGGTCCCATCCCGTCACCTTCGTGGAGCCCGCGGAGTTCTCGATCTTGACGGTCGCGTCGGGAGCCGCGGGGTGCTTCTGGTCGACCGTCGTCTGGGCCGCGAGACCCGCCGGGACGGCGAGGGCGGCGACGAGGGCGAGCGCTGCGCGCTTCATGGTCTTGCTCCTCTCCAGCATCAGCATCGGCTTCAAAGCTCCGTCGAGAGCCGGACGACCCGGCGGAGAACGTCCACCTTCTTGCGGTGCGTCGCGACGAGCATCCGGTTGAGCTCGGGGCTCGCCGGGTCCTTCGCGAGGGCCGCGCGCACCTCGACGAGCGCGCGGTCGATGACCGCCACGTTGTCCTCGACGCGGGCGAGGTCCTCGGCCGCCAGCCGGCCGCGGCGCTGCTCGAGGACGGCGAGGAGGGCCTTCGCCGCGGCCTCGTACTCTCTTTCCGCCTCGGCGAGGGCGAGGTCGGTTCCGGGCGTCGCGGAGACCGGCTCGAGGCGCGGCCCGGCCGCGGCCGGGATCGCGATCGCCTGCACCCCGGCGGCCGGCGCGCCGCGCCACGCGACGCCCGCCGCGAGAGCCGCGACGACCGCGGCGGCGGCAGCGAGCAGCCACGGCTGCCGCCACGCGAGGACGTCGGCGAGGCCGCGCCGGCCGATCGTCCGCTCGATCCCCGGCCAGAGGTCGCGCGGGGGCGCGATCGAGCGGGGGAGGGCCGCCGCGTGCGCGAGAAGCCGCCGCGTGGCCTGCTCCGTCGCGCGGCAGGCCGCGCAGGAGGCGAGGTGCCGCTCGACCTCCGCGGCGGCCGCCGCGTCGAGGGCGCCGTCGACGTAGTCGTCGAGGCGATCGTCCATCTCCTGGCACTTCATGACTCGAGTGCCTCCCTGAGCAGGCGCCGGGCGCGGTGCAGCTGCGCCTTCGACGTCCCGGTGGCGAGATTCAGGAGCGAGCCGATCTCCTCGTGAGTCCGGCCCTCCACGTCGTGCAGGACGAACACGGCCCGCGCGCCCGGCGGCAGCGTCGCGAGCGCCCGCTCGAGGTCGAAGCCCGCCTCGGGCTTCGGCGTGCCCGGCACCGGCTCCATCCGCTCCGGCTCCTCGACGGGGACGATCCGCGCGTCCCGCCGCCGCCGCGACCGGCGCTCCGAGAGCGCCACGTTCACGGCCATCGGGTAGAGCCAGGAGGAGAACGCGCTGTCGCCGCGGAACGTCGAGAGCTTGCGCCAGGCCTTGACGAAGACCTCCTGCGTGAGTTCCTCGGCGAGCGACGCGTCCTGCGACAGCCTGAAGCACAAGCCGAACACCTTGCGGACGTTCTCGCGGTAGAGGCGCTCGAAGGCGGGGAGGTCCCCGTTCTGGGCCTCCCTCACGAGCCGTTTCTCGGCGGCCCGGCGGTCCTCGTCGTCCCGGATCGGGATGATCGCTTCTCCGAGCACCGCCCTCGCGAGCCCCTCCATGTCCGTCCTTTCGCACTTGAGATGCCGGACGGGCGGCGGGGGTTTGAAGGCGGGCTTGACGGCCTAACCTTAGTCGATTCCGGGGGCTGGAGGGGCTGGGGTCAGATCTTGAATCGTGCTTTGCAGCTAGGCACGATTCAAGATCTGACCCCAGCCGTCCCGTCCGTGCCTGTGGCCCCGAGCACGGCCGTCCGCGGCGCCCGGCCGTAGATTCGGGGCGATGGTGCGCCGCCTCCTGCTCCTCGCCCTCGCGCTGGGCCTCCCCGCCTGCGGCGGGTCGTCCGGGGCCTCCGATCCGACGGGAGTCCCGTCGACCGGGGACTCGGCCGCCCCGGGCCGGTTCTTCCCCTCGGGCGCGCCGTGGTACCAGGATGTCTCCGCCGCCCCGCTCGACGCGGAGTCGGCCCGGGTGATCTCGTTCCTCGACGGCGCGGGCTGGGGCACCGGGACGATGCGGATCGACTTCACGATCGAGGTGCTCGAGGCGACGGCACAGACGGCCCTGCGGGAGTTCCGGCCGACGAGCGACTTCTACTCGCCCGACTGCGACCTCGCGCCGGTGCCGGTGCCGGACGGCGGGGCCCTCGAGGGCGAGACGGGCTACGCGTGCGAGAGCGACGGCGACTGCCACCTGCTCGTGGTCGACCGCACCCGCATGAAGCTGTTCGAGATGTGGCGGGCCGACCTCCGCGGCTCGGGTTTCGACGGCGGCTGTCTCGCGGTGTGGGACATGACGCGGGTCTACCCGCCGAGCGGGCGCGGCGAGCAGTGCACGAGCGCCGACGCGGCCGGCTTCCCGATCGCGCCCCTCCTCTTCACGGCCGACGAGGTGGCGGCGGGGACGATCGACCACGCGATCCGCTTCATCCTGCCGAACGAGCGCATCCGTGCCGGCGTCTACGTCCACCCGGCCTCGCACGCCGGCGCCCCGCGCGGCCCGGCGGACGCGCCGCCCTACGGCGCGCGGCTGCGGCTGCGAGCGAGCTATCCCGTCTCGACGCTGCCGGCGGGCGCCCAGGTCGTGGCCCGCGCGATGCAGCGGTACGGGATGCTGCTCTCCGACGGCGGGACGATCGCCCTCACCGCGCGCGCCGACCGCTCGACGAAGGCGAAGTGGTCGGGGCTTCTCGGCCCGCGCGACCTCGGCGCCCTGCGGCCCTCGGACTTCGAGATGGTCGACGGCGGCGCGCGGATCCGCCTGACCTACGACTGCGTGCGGAATCCCTGACGACCCCGGCGGCCTCGCCCCGCCGGGGGCTTCCCTCCCTGGGTCTGACCAACTAGACTAATCTCGAGGCTCGCTCATGAAGAAGGTGAACATCTACGAGGCCAAGACCCGGCTCTCCCAGCTCGTCGAGGAGGCCGCGTCCGGGCGGGACGTCGTCATCGCGCGGGCCGGCCGGCCCGTGGCGCGGCTGACCCGCCTCGCCGGCCCGACCGGGAAGCGGCGGCTGGGTGTCCTCGACGGCCGGTTCCGCATCCCCGACGACTTCAACCGCCCCCTGCCGGACGAGCTCCTGAAGGCCTTCGAGGGCGAGTGATGCGTCTGCTCGTCGACACCCACCTCCTGCTGTGGGCGACCGCGAAGAGCCGCCGCCTGCCGAAGGAGGCCCGTCGGCTCCTGGAGGACCCGGCGCACGACGTGTTCTACAGCGTGGCGAGCCTCTGGGAGATCACGATCAAGGCGGCGCTGCGGCGGCCCGACTTCAAGGTGGACGTGGCGCTCCTGCGGCCCGCGCTCGCCGAGATGGGCTTCGCCGAGCTCCCGGTCTGCGGCGCTCACGCGGAGAGGCTCGCGAGCCTGCCGCCCCTCCACCGGGACCCCTTCGACCGCATGCTGGTCGCCCAGAGCCTCGCGGAGCCGTTAGTGCTCCTGACGAACGACGCCATCGCGGCGTAGCCCTTCCGGCCGTGGCGCTTCAGCCCCATCCAGACCTTGAGCGCCTTGAAGGACCGCGACAGCTCCGGCCCGCGCTCGTTGAACGACACCGGGCCGGCGACGGGGGAGTCGGGGTCGTGCACGAGGTACGGGGCGGGCCGACGAAAGGCGTCGGCCATCCGCCCCGGCTCGCGGACGAGGGCCGCGCCGGCCTCGTACGGCACGTACAGCCACTTGTGCGGGTCGGCGGCGACGGAGTCGGCGCGCTCGAGGCCGTCGAAGAGCGGCGCCGTCTTCGGCGAGATGCGCGCCATGGCGCCGTACGCGCCGTCGGCGTGGAACCAGAGGCCCTCGCGCGCGCAGAGGTCGGCGATTTCGCCGAGGGGGTCGATCGCCCCGGTGTTCACGGTGCCGGCGTTGCCCACGACGATCGCCGGCCGCAGGCCCGCGCGCCGGTCGGCGGCGATCGCGTCGCGCAGGAGGTCCATCCGCATGCGGAAGCGGTCGTCGGTCGGGATCTTCCGCATCTGCTTCCAGCCGATGCCGAGGAGGTCGATGGCCTTGTCGACGCAGTTGTGGACCTCGTCGGAGACGTAGACGGCGAACGGCTCCGTGCGGCCGAAGCCGTCCTCGCGCACCGCGGGCGACACGGCGCGGCGCGCGGTCGCGAGGGCCGTGAAGTTCGCCATCGAGCCGCCGCTCGTCAGGATCCCCTCGGCCGACGGCGGCAGGCCGAGGATCGACGCGAGCCAGCGGACGACGACGGCCTCGACGTGGATCGCCGCGTGGTCGCCGCCCCAGCAGTTGCTGTTCATCGCCGAGGCGAGCGTGTCGGCGGCGGTGCCGACCGGATCGGCCGTCGCGTTGATGAAGGCGAAGAATCGCGGGTGCGAGTTGCCGAAGGCGAAGGGCAGGATGCGCTCGCGCACGAGGTCGAGGACGTCGTCCACCGGGAGCCCGTCCTCCGGCAGCGGCTCGTCGAGGAGCGCGGCCCGGTCGCCGATCTTCCCGAAAACCGGCCGGTCGAGGAGCGACGCCCGCTGGTCGGCGACGATGTCCGCCACGCGCCGGCCCAGGTGCCGGAGGTCGTCGGGATCGAGGTCGAACTCGTTCATCGCACGGTCCCCTTTCGCGCGGCAGAGCCTAGCATCGAGGGCGGGAAACCGGCGTAGGATGGCGCCTCCGGCATGACGGCACTCCTGCTCGTCCTCGGCGCGGCCGCGGTCCTGCTCGTGCTGCACGGCCCGCCCCGCGAGCTCCGTGCGCCGGGCCGCCTGGCGCGGTGGCTCGCCGCCGTCGGGCTGGCGAGCGCCGGCGGCCAGGTGGCGCTCGTCGTGCTCGATCCCGTCCTGGAAGGCCGGGCGGGCCCCGCCGGGACGGCGTGCTACCTGCTGCTCGGCGCGTGCGCCTCGACGCTCGCCTGGGCGGCCTCGCGTGCGTCTCGGCTCGATCCGTCGGTCCGGCGCGCCTGGCAGCGCGTCGCGGCCGGCCTGGTGGTCGTGTGGCTGGGCGACGCACTCTTCACCCTGACCGGCCAGGGCGAGGTCGGAACCCGCGTCCACCTCACGGACCTTCTCTACGTGGCCGGTGACGCGTTCATCCTCTGGGGCCTCGTCTCGCTGCCCGTCGTCGCGCGATCGCCCGGAGAGGCGCGGCGGTTCTGGCTGGACGCCCTGACCCTCGCGGTGTGCGCGGCCATGCTGTCGCTCTACTCCTGGGGAGGCGGCGCGGCGACCGCGGACACGGCCTGGGGGCACGCCGTGCGGGCCGTCTACTTCCTGGCGGACGGGCTGCTCGTGCTGGGCATCGCGGTCGCACTCCTCCGCCAGCGCGACCGCACTCTGAGGCGGCCCCTGTGGCTGCTGGCCGCGAGCCTCGGGGCGGGCACCCTGACCGACTTCGCGTGGATCGCCACGAGCCCCTGGATCGTCGAGGTGACCTCCACCGCCTTCTGGGTGTTCACGGGCGCGGCCGCCCTCGCGCTCGTGCGCAAGGAGGCCGGGGCTGGGGCTCCCGCCGACGTGATGCCGCGCTTTCTCTCCGCGTCTCTGCCGTTCGCGGTGATCGGCGCGACGCTGGCCGTGCTCCTGGCCGGGGCCGTCCAGAGCCGGGACTCGGTGGTCGGAGGCCTGGTCGGGGGCGCGCTCCTCCTGACGCTCGTGGTCACCGCCCGACAGGCCCTGGCCTTCCGCGACGAGATGCGCCTCGTCCACGAGGAGAAGGCGCGCGAGGCCGAGGCGCGCCTCGCGGCGCTCGTGCGCAACGCCTCCGACGTGATCCTCCTCGTCGGCCCCGACCTCGAGGTGCGCTACGCCACGCCGTCGCTCGAGCGTGTGCTGGGCCGCACGCCGGAGTCCGTGCTGGGCTCGCGCCTCCTCGACCTCTTCGCGCCGGGCCAGGAGAGCCTGGTGGCGGGGCTCGTCTTCGAGGCGATGCGAGGCCTGCCGATCCGGCACGAGGCCGAGCTCGTCGCGCGGCGGGCCGATGGCGGCCCGGCCGCGGTCGAGGTGTCGGTGCAGAGCCTCGCGGAGGACCCGCACGTCCGGGGCGTGGTCGTGACGCTGCGGGACCTCGACGAGCGCAAGAAGCTCCTGGCGCGGCTCGAGCACCAGGCGTTCCACGACCCGCTCACCAACCTGGCGAACCGCAGCCTCGTGCGGGACCGCCTCGCGCACGCCGTCGCGCGGCGGCCGTCCGCCCGTCGCCACGTCGCGGTCCTCGTCTTCGACGTCGACGACTTCAAGGCCGTGAACGACACGCTCGGCCCCGGCGTCGGCGACCAGGTCCTCACCGAGGTGGCCCGGCGCATCCTCCCGTGCGTGCGCCCCGCCGACACGGTGGGGCGCCTCGGCGGCGACGAGTTCGCGATCGTCGTGGAGGACGTCGAGGGCGCGGCCGAGGCGGTCGCCGCCGCCGCGCGCGTGGCCGCGGCCCTGCGCGATCCGCTGCGGCTCGGCGACCGGGAGATCGGCCTCTCGGCGACCACCGGCATCGCGCTCTCCGACGACGGCGCGTCGAGCGCGGATGATCTCCTCCGCAACGCCGATCTCGCGCTGTACATGGCCAAGGAGCGCGGCAAGGGCTCGTGCGCGGTGTTCGAGGCGGCGATGCACGCCACGCTCCTCGACAGCTTCGAGCTCGGCCTCGACCTGCGGCGCGCGGTGGCCCGCCGCGAGCTGGTCCTCCACTTCCAGCCCGTCGTCGATCTGGCGTCGGGGCGCGTCGTCGGAGCGGAGGCGCTCGTGCGCTGGCCCCATCCCGAGAGAGGGCTGCTGCTGCCGGCACGCTTCATCGGGCTCGCCGAGAAGACGGGCCTCATCGCCGCGCTGGGTGCGTGGGTTCTCGAGGCCGCCTGTCGCCAGGCCGCCGCGTGGGCGGACGAGAGCGCCTATGTGGCGGTCAACGTCTCCGCCGTGCAGCTCCTCGACGCGGGCTTCGTCGACCAGGTGCGGGAGGTGCTGGCCGGCGCCGGGCTTCCGGCACGCCGACTGGTTCTGGAGATCACGGAGACGACTCTCCTCGCCGACCGCGCCGCGGTGGCGGCGCGGCTCGCGTCCCTGCGCGACCTCGGCGTGCGGATCGCGATCGACGACTTCGGCACCGGCTACTCCTCGCTCGGCCAGCTCCGCGACCTGCCGTTCGACATCCTCAAGATCGACCGGTCCTTCGTCGAGGCCATGGGCAAGGAGCGGTCCGGCTTCGTCCAGCTGATCGTCCAGCTGTGTGGCCAGATGAACCTCGACACGGTCGCCGAGGGCGTCGAGACGGAGGAGCAGCTGCGCGGCCTGCTCGCCCTCGGCTGCGCCCGCGGCCAGGGCTACCTCCTCGGCCGGCCGATGCCCCCCGAGGACCTCGGCCGGCTCGTCGCCTCGGGCGCCCGGCTCCTCCCGGCATAATCGTCCCCGGACCTTTCGCGGGAGGTGGACCGGTGGCGACTCCGAAGGCCGGCTGGGCGACGCCGATGCTCCATGTCGCGGACATGGAGCGCTCGATCCGCTTCTACGAGCTCCTGGGCTTCGAGCTCATCGACACCCAGGGCGAGCCGCCGGGCTGGGCGCGACTGCACTGCGAGGGGGCCGCGATCATGCTCTTCCTCGCCGAAGAGCCGGTCGACCCGAAGCGCGCCATGACCCCGCTTTACATGTACACGCCCGACCTGGCGGCCTTCCGCGAGCACCTCCTCGCGAACGGCGTCGCGGCGTCGCCGATCCATCGTCCCGACTACATGCGGAGCGGCGAGATCACCGTGAAGGACCCCGACGGCGTGCCGGTCTTCGTCGGGCACTGGGGCGACGCGGAGCACGAGGCCTGGAAGCAGCACCTCGTCGAGTGGCGGGCGAAGAGGAAGTAGCGAGATGGGGAGCAAGGGCCGCGGGTTCCGCGAGATCGAATGCGAAGGCTGGACGATCCTCGTCGGGAAGGGCGACGAGGAGAACGACCGGCTCACCTTCGGCGTCGCCGAGCCGCGTGATCTCTGGCTCCACGTGTCGGGGCCGGCCGGCAGCCACGTCGTCATCCAGAACCCGGAGGGCCGGGACGTCGCCGACGTGCCGCGCAGCGTCATCGAGCGCGCGGCGGAGCTCGCGGCGTGGCACTCGAAGGCCCGCGGCGCGCGCGGCAAGGTCGAGGTGCACCTCTGCCGGATCGCGGACATCCGGAAGCCCAAGGGCTTCGCCCCCGGCCAGGTGCTGCTGAAGCGCTGGGAGGCCGTGAAGGTCTACCCGCGGGGCCTGGACGAGCCCGAAGCGGCGCCCGCCGCCCCGCCCCGGCCGGAGGGCCGCCCGCGCCGGTGAACCCGCCGCCCGCCGGCGGCGTCTTGCCGTCGAGGTCGCGAGGTGACGCTCGATGACGCCCTGTCCGTCCCGGAACCCGCGGTGAGCCTGGAACCCGCCCTCGAGCGCGAGTTCGAGGAAAGGGTCGCGGACTCGTCGACGCTCGCCTTCCGGGTTGCCCTCGGCGTGCTGCGCCACCGGCAGGACGCGGAGGACGTGGCCCAGGAGGCGTTCCTCCGGGCCCACCGGTCCTTCGCGTCGCTGCGCGACCGCGAGAGCTTCCGCTCGTGGCTGGTGCGGACGACGTTCCGCCTCGCCCTCGACCACCGGCGGGGGCAGAAGCGGCGGCAGACGCGCGAGGACGTGGCGATGGCCGAGCCGCCGGCGCCGCGGGCCTCGGTCGAGGACGAGATGGCCCGTAGCGAGCTGCGGACCGCGGTGGCGGAGGCGGTGGACGCGCTGCCGGAGAAGCTGCGGATCGTGACGGTCCTCGCCGCGATCGAGGGCCACGACCACGCGGCGGTGGCGAGCCTGCTCGACGTGCCCGAGGGCACCGTGAAGTCGCGGCTGCACCTCGCGCGAAAGGCGCTGGCGGAGAGACTGCGATGCCTTGTGAGCGATACCGGGACGCGCTGACGGACGCGGCGGCGGGCGGGGCGGTTGGCGCGCCTCTCGAGGCGCATCTCACCGCGTGCCCGGCGTGTGCCTCGGAGCTGGCCTCGCTGCGCCGGCTCATGGCCGCGGCTGACGCCGAGCTGTCGGCTCTCGCCGTAGCCGAAGCGTCGCCGGCACTGCGCTCGCGCATCCGCGAGGCCGTCGCGGCGCCAGTCACTGCGCCGGCCTTCCGATGGGGCTTCGCGTGGACGGCCACGGCCGCGGCGGTGCTCGCGCTGGCCGTGCTCGGCGTCTGGCGGATGTCGGTGGCTCGGGGGCCGGCCTTGCCGACGGTGGCGGTCAATGCGCCCTCGGCTCCGGCGTCAGCCCCGCCGAGCGTCGAGCCCTCGGCCAGCGCCGCGCCGTCGTCGGTGGCCGTGGTCGGTGTTCCTGCCTCGGCCGAACCCGCCGCGGCCAGGTTCCCTTCGGAGTCGACCCACAAGGCCACGTCCGTTCGCGAGGCCGCAGTCGTTCGCCGCTCGGCCCGAGCCGAGCCCGAGGTTCTGGTTCCGGCTGGCGAGCAGGAGGCGCTGCTCCATTACGTCGCCCTCGTCCATCAGGAGAGGGTTTCGCCGTGGGCCTTGCTGGCCGTCGGTCGCCATCGTCGGATCTGCTGGGGAGGAACTCGAGATTGCCCCGTCGACCCAGCTGAATCTCAGGGGCTCAGAGTAGTCGAGGAGCCTCTGCTGAGGATCGTCGCCATTGCGTCGCCGCGCTGGCCGTCCGTTCTGCCGCCCCGCTCAGGAGGAGGAGGCCAGCCAAGCCCCGGCAGAAAGGCGGCCAGCCCGAACGGCCGGACGCCGCTCCATCGCCGGCGTCACGGCGAACCGCGCGTGCAGCTCGTTCTCAGCCGGTATCACGGTGAGAAGAAGATCGGCGAGCATGCCCTACACGTTCGTCGTGACCGCGGGCGGCGCCGCGTCCATGCGAATGGGCGTCAGCACGCCCGTGCCGAACTCAAGAACAGCGTGGTCGACGGCAAGACCAAGCTCGTCCCCGCCGGATTCGACTACAAGGACATCGGCACGAACTACGATTGCCTGCGCGGGACTTCGGGCGACGGCCGGTACGGCTCGAGCTTGGACGTCGAGAACTCGTCGGCCATGACTGCGGTGGACCGGCTCGGACGATGGCGGAGACGGGCGCTCCGCTCTTCCGGCGGTTCGAGACTCACGTCAACCCGCTCCTGCGCGACGGGCAGACGATCCAGACGATCGCCTCCACCGATCCCGTGACCGGCGAGGTCGTGAAGATCGACGTCACGCTGAACGTGCTCAAGTAGCGTCTCGAGCCTCGCCTCTCGCTCGGGCTCGCCGTGTCATATATCATCGAGATATGACACAGCGGGCCCGGGTCTTCTGGAGCGGGCGGTCCCAGGCGGTGCGCCTTCCCAAGGCGTTCCGCCTGTCCGTCGACGAGGTGGAGATCCGGAAGGACGGGGACGCGCTCGTGCTCGAGCCGGTGGAGACGCCGCGCGACGCGAACGGGTGGCCGCAGGCGTTCTGGGATCTGGCGGGCGCGGCGCCCGGCTTCACGGCGGGCGAGCGCGCGACGCGCCACGAGCGGGGCGACGTGCTGCGGAAGCGACGCCGCTGACGTGGCCGTCCGGTATCTCCTCGACACGAACGTCGTCAGCTTCCACATCCGCGGGTCGTCGGCCGCGCTGCAGGGCCGCCTGCGGCGGATCAAGGCCGCGAGCGTGGCCCTGAGCGTCGTGACCGAGATGGAGATCCGATTCGGCCTCGCCCGCAACCCCGGCCTGCGCATCGCACCTCTCGTGGAGCAGTTCCTGGACGCGATGACGATCCTGCCGCTCGACTCCGACGTCGCTCGCGCGTACGGGCGGATCCGCTCGGAGCTCGAGACGGAGGGGCGGCCGATCGGCCCGCTCGACACGATGATCGCGGCCCATGCGGTCTCGGTCGGCGCGACGCTCGTCACGAACGACGTCCGTGAGTTCCGGCGCGTGCGCGGGCTCCGCGTGGCCGACTGGACGAAGTAGAGGTCGAGCCGCGCCGCTCGAGCTGAGGGCCCGGCCGGAGGCTACTGGATGTAGCCGAGGCTCTTCAGCTCCTCGAGCACGTCGCGGTCGAAGGAGCTGTCGGCGGCGCGGGCCGGCGGCCGGCGGCCGTAGGAGTCGACGAGCCGCACCGGGTGGTCGCGGCGGAACGCCTCGGAGAAAGCGGCCTCGAGCACCTGGCCGTCGAGCTCGCGGCTCTTCGGCAGGCCGAGGAGGTGGAGGACGGTCGGGGCGACGTCGCGCTCGCTGACCGCGCCGAGGTCGCCCGCGACGACGGGGCCTCCGGCGAGGACGAAGAGGCCTTGGCCGGGCGCGGCGCCGGAGCGGGCGAGGCGGCCGGGGTCGCCGACGAGCACGAGCACGTCCCGGTCCGAGGCCGACGCCACGGCCTCGGCGATCAGGCCGTCGACGTAGCGGTACTGCTCGCGCACCGCGGCGATCTTCGTGTCGAGAGCGGCGAGGTCGCTCGCCGGCGCGTCGCCGAGCTGCTGCATCGTGAAGATGTCGAGCCCCGGCAGGTACACCGCCTCGAGGTCGGGCGGCGTCGCGGCGCGCAGCGCCGCCGCGGCGGCGAGGTGGAAGCGATCGATGCGCCGCGCGCGCTCGGCCTCGTTGGGAACGGGGAGGGACTTCAGCCGCTCGAACGCCTCCGGCGGGTGCGCCTCCCGGTCGAGCGCGCCGCCCTTCTCGACCTTGAAGAGCGCGCGGTCGGTGACGAGGTAGCCGTTCACCGGCTCGGCCGGCCACGTCGCCCACCAGTTCACGATGCCGACGCGCAGCCCCTTGTCCGACGCGACGTTCCAGAAGGCCTTCACGCTGCGCAGCGCCGCGCTCGGCGGCTGCTTGCGCGTCAGGCGCAGCAGATCCGTCGCCGCGCCGAGGGCCGAGGCGAACGGGCCCTTCTCGCCGTCGAGGCCGACCGGCGTGCGCAGGCCCGCCACGCGGCGCGCTTCGGCCGACTGGATGCCGTGGGCCTCGGGCCCGCGGCCCGTCGCCACGGTCGTCCACACGATCGCCGGAACCCGCTCGGGCTCCGCGCGCAGCGCCGCGTGGGCGCCCCGGGCGACGAGAGCGGCGAGAGCCGGCATCTCGCCGCGCGTCATCATCTGCGTCGCCATCCCGCGCTCGAGGCCGTCGACCGCGACGACCCGCACCCGCAGGCCGGTCGGCACCACCGCGAAGTCGGGCGCCTCGATCGCGCGCTCGCCGGGCAGGAGCGCGGCGGCGGCGACCACCGCGAGGAAGACCCCCAGCGCGCCGAGCGCGAGCGGCACCGCGCGGCGGCGGGACAGGCTGGCGTGGGGCACGCGGCCCGGGTCCCCGCCGGTCGAGAGCACGGCGACGACCGCGAGCGAGGCGAAGCGGCCGAGGGCGAGGCTCAGCAGCAGGCCGACGCCGACACCGGCCGCCTGCGCCAGCGGGCTCGCGCCGGCGAGGTGGGAGCGCCACCACAGCGCGACGTAGAGGATGGCGACGAGCGCCACGGCGAGGCCGGCGTTCCGCGCGAGGGCCGGGCCCGGCCGGTGGCCCGCGCGGCCGGCCCAGCCGGCGAGAAGGCCCGCGGCGAGGGCGGCCGCTCCGGCGAGGGCGCCGAAGGCGAGCACGAGATAGAGGCCGAGGACCACGAGGTCCTGCGGCTCGCGCAGCAGCCGCGGGTCGAGCCCGGCCGCGGCGAGCGTCGCCGACACGCCGAACACGACGCCGCCGACGAGGCCGACGCGGGCGGCCGCCCGCAGCGACGCGCGGAGGGGCGAGCCGGCCGCCGCGCCGCCGCCGAGGACGAACCGGTCGAGGCCGCTGTCGAGGTACCCGAGCCGCCGCAGCTCCTCGCGGACCGCGTCCACCGAGGCGAGCGGGGGGCGCTTCTCGTCCATCAGGGCCGTCCGCTGAACCTGTAGATCAGCGAGGCGTAGACGCGGTCCGTCCGCAGCGAGTAGCGGGTGTCCGGCAGCGCCACGCCGGTGTCGCTCGTCCCCCCCGAGACGGAGTACTCGCCGAACTCGTACACGTACGCGACGTCGAACAGCATCGAGCCGAGGGCGAGCCCGATGCCGGCCGTGATCCCGTCGAAGCGGGGAATGTCGCCCTGCGGGTTCGGGATGATCTGTCGGTCCGAGAAGTAGCCCACCCGCAGCGGCACCTTCAGCCGATCGGCGAGGAACACGTACTCGACGCCGACGCGGATCTGCTGGCCGTCGGTCTGCTGGCGCACGATCGCCTCCGGATCGCGCAGCGTCGGGTAGAGGATGGCCGACCGGATCGTCGCCGGAGGCTTGGCCGCGGGGACCCCGTCGTCGTCCCGTTGCGTGACGGCAAGGTCGAAGTAGCCGTCGATGGTCGAATCGGACCAGCGCGTGCGCGTGAAGTCGGCCGAGACGGTGAGCGTGTCGCGCGGGCGCCATGAGAGGCCGAAACCGTAGGAGGAGGGCAGGTCCAGCGTGGCGTCCGGGTTCGAGAACTCGTTCGTCGTCACCTCCTCGACGGTTCCGACGTCGCCCCAGGTGTCGCGCCGCGCCTTGTCGAGGCGAACGCCGGCGTGGGGCGCCGTCTTGTAGACGGCGGCGAGGCTCACCGCCTCGATCGGGGAGACCATCACGCCGAAGTTGAAGCTCCACGCGCGCGGGCGGAAGTCCAGGCTGAACTCGCGCACGGGTCGGCGGCCCGGCTCGGCGAGCAGCGTCCGATTGAGGGTCTGGTCGTAGCCGTTCAGCCAGCGGTTGACCGTGACGCCGACGCGGACGTGCCGGCTCAGCCGCAGCCCGGTGCCGAACGCGACGACGTCGAAGCCCCCGTCGCTGCTGCCGTCGGTGTGCTGGCGCAGCTCGGTCTGCGTCGGGTCGTAGATCGAGTTGCCGTCCTCGCCCGTCCCGATCTTCTTCGGGCCGTAGACGTCGATCCGTCGCCGCCCGTCGAACGAGATCGCGCGCTGGTAGCTGATCTGGACGGCGCCGCTCACCTCGCGGATCGCCACCGGCCAGGTGAACGCCGCGAAGTCGATCGCGCCGCCGACGAAGCTGTCGTTCTCCTGGGCGCTGAGGTCGGTGGTCGGGCCCGTGGTCGGTCGCTGGGTGTCGAACGAGTTGTGGACCCCGACGAGGGTCAGCTCCGGCAGCCGCAGGTAGCTGAGCCCCGCGGGGTTCCAGGAGGCGGCGGTCGCGTCGTCGGCGCGCGCGAGGAAGGCGCCGCCCATCCCGTAGGCGCGGGCGCCGGAGCCGAGCGTGAGGTTCTGCCGCCCGGTGATGTCGATGCTGTCCGTGTCGCGCCCGGCCGGCGTCTGGGCCTCGACCGCCGGCGCCGCCGTGAGCGCGAGGGCGGTCGCGACCGCCAGCTCGACGAACCGTCGGGCGCGCGCCGGCACGTCGGTTCGTCGGGCCGTCATGGGCAGGGCGCGAGCATACCACGCGGCACCGGAGCGGCCGGCTCCGCGCGGTTATGATGAACGCCGTGCAAGCCTCGAAGCGCGGCGCCGAGCTGGGCCTGCTCGCCTTCGGCCTCCTGGCCGCGCTGCTGGCGGGCGAAGTCGCCGCCCGCGTCCTGCGGTCCTCCGGCCGGCCCGGAGGCTACGCGCCCGTCCGGACCGACGGCCGCGAGCGCCGGCCGATCAACTCGAAGGGCTACCGCGACCTCGAGCGCGCCATCCCGAGGCCCGAGGGGGTCCGCCGGGTCCTCTGCCTCGGCGACTCCTTCACCTGGGGGGTGGGCGTCCTCTTCGACGACGCCTGGCCCCAACGGGTCGAGCGCCTGCTCGCGCGCGACGGCGGGCGGTGGGAGGCGGTGAACCTCGGCGAGCCCGGCCTCAACACCGTCCAGGAGGCACAGAAGCTCGAGGCGGAGGGCCTCGCGTACGAGCCGGACGTCGTGGTCCTCGCCTACGTCCTCAACGACAGCGAGGACGCGAACGCCGCGGAAGCGAGGCGGGCCGCCGACTGGCTCGCCGAGAGGCGCGCCGCGGCGGTGGCCGCGCCGTCGCTCCTCGAAAGGACCGCTCTCTACCCGCTGGTGCGCGACCGGCTGCGCGCGACCATCGAGAACCGGCGGCGGGTCGAGGACTTCCGCTCGATGTACGCGGAGAGCTACGCCGGCTGGATCGCGGGACGCCAGGCCCTGCGATCGATCGCGGGCCGGTGCCGCGCCCGCGGCCTGCCCCTCGTCGTCGCGGTCTTCCCGCTGTTCGGGAACCCCCTCGACGACTCCTATCCCTTCGCCGCGGAGCACGCGAAGATCGCCCAGGCGGCGGCCGAGACGGGCGCGCGCGTGGTCGACCTGCTGCCGCGCTACCGCGGGCTCGACTGGCGGATCCTCGTCGTCGACGGGGCGAACGACGAGCACCCGAACGAGATCGCCCAGCGGATCGCCGCCCAGGCGATCGCCCGCGAGGTGCGCGAGGTGCTGCCGCAGGGCCCCGTGGCCGGCGCGCCGCGGCCGTGAACGCGCGGCCACCCCTCGTCGCCCTCGCCGCGGCGGTGGCGCTCCAGGCCGGCCTGTCGATCCACGCGATGACGGGCCAGTCGGCGACCTTCGACGAAGGGGCGCACCTGCCCGCGGGCTACACCCACCTCGTCCTCGGCGACCACCGCCTGAACCCGGAGCAGCCGCCGCTCGCGAAGCTGCTGGCCGCGGCCCCGCTGCTCCTCGCGCGCCCGGTGCTCGACACGAACGACCGGTCGTGGCGCGAGGCGCGGCAGTGGGAGTTCGGCCGGCGCTTCCTGTACCGCTGGAACGACGGCGACCGCCTGCTCTTCCTCGGCCGGCTCCCGATCGTGGCCCTCGCGTCGTGCCTCGTGGCCGCCGTCTTCTTCGAGGCGCGCCGGCGGTTCGGGCCGGCGGCGGCGGTCGCCGCCGCCTTCCTCGCCGCGCTCTCGCCCGACGTGCTGGCCCACGGCTCGATCGTCACGACCGACCTCGCCTTCTCCCTCTTCTTCTTCCTCGCCGTCGCCCGCGTCGAGCGCGCGCTCCACGCGCCGACGTGCCGGCGCTGGGTGCTCGCCGGCCTCGCCGCCGGCGCGGCGCTCGCCGCCAAGCTCTCGGCCCCGATCCTCGCCCCGGTGATCGCGGCGTTCGTCCTCGTCGCCCGCGTCGATCGCCGCCCGGTCGGCCGGGTCGCCCTCGGCCTCGCCGGGGCCGGCGCGCTCGCGCTCGCCGTCCTGTGGGCGGCCTACGGCTTCGCGCCGGCCCTCTCGCCCGACCCGGCGGTGCGGAGCGGGCTGCGGGCGCCGCTCGAGGCCGTCCCGGAAGCCTTCGCGGCGCGGGCGGCGGTCGCCGCGGCCCGGCTCGGCCTCGTCCCCGAGGACTACGCGCGGGGCGCGCTCTTCGTCCTGACCCACTCCGAGGCCCGCGCGACGTTCCTCGACGGCGCCCTCTCGAGCGACGGCTTCGCGTCGTACTTCCTCTTCACGACGCTCTACAAGACGCCCCTGCCCCTCCTCGCCCTCGCCGCGGCGGCCCTCCTGCGCGCGCCGCGCCTGCGGCGGCGCGACGCGCTCTTCCTGTGGATGCCGGTCGCCGTCTACCTCGCCCTCACCTTCACGCGCGGGCTGCAGATCGGCCACCGTCACCTGCTGCCGCTCGCGCCGTTCGTCTTCGTCGCGGCCGGCGAGGCGGCGGCCGCCCTCACCGCCTCGCGCGCCCGCGCGGCGCGGGCTGCGGTCGTCGTCCTCGCGGGCTGGTACGCTCTCGGCACCCTGCGAACGCACCCGCACCACCTCGCCTACTTCAACGAGATCGCGGGCGGGCCGGCCAACGGCTACCGCCACCTCGTGGACTCGAACCTCGACTGGGGCCAGGACCTGAAGCGCCTCGCCGGGTGGTGGCGAGACGCGGGCCGGCCGCCCCTCAAGCTCTCGTACTTCGGCAGCGCGGACCCCGCGTACTACGGGATCGAGGCGCAGGCGCTGCCCGGCTACTCGGCGCCCCATCCCGCGCGCGTCACGCGGGAGATCGCCCGCGGCGACCTCCTCGCGGTGAGCGCCACGAACCTGCAGGGCGTGTATCTCGACCCGGAGGACCGGCCTCTGATGGACCGCATCCGTGCCCTGCCCCCCGTCGCGCGGGTGGGCTACTCGATCTTCGTCTACCGGGCCGACTTCGACTGGCCGGCGGGAGCCGGGCGGTGAGCGCGCGCGGCCGCGCCCTCGCCCAGGGGCTCGCCCTCGCGGCGGGCACCGTCGTCGTCTTCCTGCTGCTGCTCGAGGGCGTCTTTCGCCTCGCCGGCGACCGCCTCCGCCCGGAGCTCGCGAGCCGCCGCATCTTCGACGGGCGGTGGACGACCCTCCTCGACTGCTACCCGTCGAACCCGCGCGGGTACTTCGACATCGACCTGCGCAGGACGGAGAACGACGCGAGGTACCGCCACCTCGCGCCGCTGCGCTTCGACGTGATCCGGCGCCACCACCCGTGGGCGGTCGAGTCGCGCTACAACGCGCTGCGCTTCCGCGACGCGCCGCTCGGGCCGAAGCCGGCGGGAGTCCGCCGCGTGATGGTGCTCGGCGATTCGTTCACCGAGGGCCAGGGCGTGAAGCAGGACGAGACGGCGGTCGCCGTGCTCGGGAAGCTGGCCGCGCGCCGCGCGCCCGGGCGGATCGAGGTCCGCAACTGCGCGCACCGCGGGACGGACTTCCCGGAGCTGTTCGGGATCTTCGAGGAGATCCTGCCCTACGAGCCCGACCTCGTCGTCTACGCGCTGGTGCTGAACGACGGGGTGCAGTCGGCGGAGTTCCGGGCGCGGCAGGAGTACGTCGACGACTGGATCCTCGACCGCGAGAACGTGCCCGACGCGTCGGGGCCGCCGCCGCGCCCCGCCTCGCTCGCCTTCGACTTCTTCCGCGGCCGCGTGGCCGCCTGGCGCCTCGGGCGGGAGACGACCCGCTGGTACCTCGACATGTGGAGCGACGCGAACCCCGGCTGGAAGCGCACCCGGGAGTACGTCCTCGAGATGGACCGCCGGCTGAAGCAGCGCCACGCGCGGCTCCTCGTCGCGCAGTGGCCGCTCCTCGTGGGCCTCGAGGGCCGATACCCCTTCGAGCCCGCCCACGAGAACATCCGGAAGTTCTGCCTCGCGAGCGGCATTCCGTACCTCGACCTGCTGGACGCGCTCCGGGGACGCCGCAGCGCGGACCTCTGGGTGCACCCCGTCGACCGTCATCCGAACGAGGTCGCCCAGCGGCTCGCGGCGGAGGCCATGGCGCCCGAGGTCTGGAAGCTCCTCGGCGACTGAGCGCGGCTAGAACGTCCACCGGCTGGCCATCGCCAGCGTGAAGGCGGCCGCGAGGGCCGCGGGGAGGACGGTCGCCACGAGCCCGGTCGCGTCCTCGTCGGGCCCCGCGCTCGCGAGGAGGAGAAGCGGGACGAGCGGGATCCAGAGCCGGCCCACCTCGCCCCGCGTGACGCCGGCGAGCACGAGGGCCGCGAGGCCGGCGACGACCGCGCGGCCGAATCGGCCGAGGCTTCGCGCCGCACCGGCCGCGCGCTCCGCGGTCACGGTGCGCCACAGGGCCAGCAGCGCGAACGGAAGGCCCGCGAAGAGCGCGAGGTCGATCGGGTCGAAGACGAGCCAGAGCGCGTAGCTGCGGGGCGCGGTGTACTCCGCGCGGTGCAGGGCGAGGGCCGTGCGCAGGGCGAGGAGCGGCTCGTGGCCGAGAAGGGCCGGCAGGCCGAAGGCGAGGAGCGCGGCCACGGCGGCGGCGACCGCGCCGACGCGCGCCGCCCGGGCGAGCGCGCGGCGGTCGCCGGCGCGGGCCGCGGCGACGGCGAGGCCGGCGAGAGCCAGGAAGGCCATCGAGCCGTACGAGCCGAAGAGCGCGACGGCCGCGCTCGCGCCGGCCGCCGCCGCGAGGGCGAACGCGCGGCGCGGCTCCTCCGCGCGGGCGGCGGCGAGGACGAGCGCGGCGAAGCCCGTTACCGGGAGCGCGAGCGCCGCGTCGAGGGAGCCCGCGAAGAGGGCGGGGCCGGGCAGGAGAACGAAGGGGAGCGCGACGCGCGCCGCGGGGAGCGGCGCGAGGCCGAGGCCCTCGGCGAGGCGGGCGAGGGGCCAGACGGTCAGCGCCGCGAGCAGGGCGAAGCCGAGCGCGCCGAGGAGGGCGCCGGCTCGGATGGCCCGCCGCTCCGGCGTCTGGCTCTCGGGCCCCGGCGCTCCCGCGAGGTCGAGAAGCCCCGCCGTGAGCGCGGGGGACGTGGCGCACAGGCCGATCGCGGCGCGGTACCAGAGGACGGGCCCCGGCGGGTGCGTGGCCGCGTGCTTCGCCGTCCGCGCGAGCTCCGGCAGGAGGCGCGCGTGGGCGCGCAGGAAGCCGAGCGGCGAGCGCGCGTCCTCCGAAGCGGCGACGGTGTGGTATGAGGTGATCGAGAAGGACTGCGCGCGGGCCATCAGCGAGCGCAGGGCGCCCTCCGGCTCGCGACGGAGGAGCGCGACGGCGAAGAGGAGGCCCAGGACGGTCGAGCCGGCCAGCAGGACGCGCGCGGCGGCCCGCGGCCGGGCCCGCGCGCGCCGGCCGATCGAAGCCGCGAGGAGCGCGGCGACCGCGGCGGCGACGAGCGCCGCGAGGACGAGCGGCCGTCCCGGCTCCGCGCGCCAGCCCCACTGCCACTCCGGCGGATAGGGCGCGGGGCCGCGCAGCCAGGGCGCGGCGTCGGTGACGATCGCGCCGATCGCGACGAGCGACGCGAGGGCGACGGCGATGGGGCGTCCGCGCTGTGCTAGTCTTGGCTCGCCGCTCTGCGCGCCCATTCCCCGCACATGATAGTCAAGGAAGTCCTCGACAACGGCCTCACCCTGATCACCGAGGAGATGCCCTCGGTCCGCAGCGTGGCCGTCGGGGTGTGGGTGAAGCGCGGCAGCCGCCACGAGCGGCCCGAGGTCTCGGGCGTCAGCCACTTCATCGAGCACATGGTCTTCAAGGGGACGAAGACCCGCTCGGCCGAGCGCATCGCGGCCGAGGTCGACTCGATCGGCGGCTTCATGGACGCCTTCACGGCGAAGGAGTACGCGTCGTTCCACCTGAAGGTGCTCGACCAGCACCTCCCGCTCGCCGTCGAGATCCTCGGCGACATCGTGATGAACCCGGCGTTCGACCGCGCGGAGATGGCCAAGGAGAAGAAGGTCATCTTCGAGGAGATCAACATGGTCGAGGACACGCCGGACGACCTCGTCATGGAGCTCCTCACCGAGGCGTTCTGGCCCGACCACCCGCTCGGCCGCCCGATCCTCGGGACGAAGAAGACGGTCGGCGGCTTCCGCCGCGAGCACCTCGCGAGCTACTTCGCGCGCGTCTACCACCCGGCGAACCTCGTGATCGCGGCGGCCGGCCACGTCCGGCACGAGGACGTTTCCGCGCTCGTGGCCCGGCATTTCGGCGGCCTGCGCCCGGTGCCGGCGAAGACGAACGGCCGCGCGCCCGCGCCGGCGGTCGCCGTCGTGACCCGCTCGAAGCGCGAGCTCGAGCAGGTCCACCTCTGCCTGGCGACGCCGGCGCCGCACCAGACCCACGAGGACCGCTACGCGAGCTACGTGCTCAACACGGTGCTCGGCGGCTCGATGTCCTCGCGCCTCTTCCAGCACGTTCGCGAGCAGCGCGGCCTCGTCTACTCCATCTCGTCGGGCATCGCCGCCTACTCCGACGCGGGCCTCCTCTCGATCTACGCGGGCACGAGCCTCGACGCGGCCCCCGAGGTCGTGCGCCTCGCCCTCGACGAGCTGCGGCTCCTGCGCGACGAGCCGATCCCGGAGGACGAGCTGCGGCGGGCGAAGGACCACATGAAGGGCGGCCTCGTCCTCTCGCTCGAGGGCACGACGGCGCGGATGAGCCACGCCGCCCGCCAGGAGATCCACTTCGGCCGGCAGGTGCCGCTCGACGAGATCCTCGACGGCATCGAGGCCGTGACGGCCGACGACGCGCAGGCCCTCGCCGCCCGCATGTTCGACCGCCCGGTCGCGGCGAGCGTCCTCGGGAACCTGCGGGGGTGGCGGCCCCGCCCGCGCGAGCTGGCCGTTTGAGCCTCCGCATCCGGGTCCTCGGGTCCGGGAGCGACGGCAACGCGACGCTCGTCGAAGGCGGCGGGGCCCGCGTCCTCCTCGACGCCGGCCTCGGGCCGCGGCAGCTCGTGGAGCGGCTCGAGTCGGCCGGCGTCGACCCGACGGCCCTCGACGCCGTCCTCGTCTCGCACGAGCACGGCGACCACTCCCGCGGGGCCGCGGCGTTCTCGGCCAAGTGGGGGGTCCCGGTCGGGGGGACGGCCGGCACCTTCGCCGCGGCGGCCCTCCCGCGCGAGAAGCTGCCCGCGCTCGTCGCGCTCGAGCCGGGGCAGGTCCGCAGCTTCGCCCGCCTCGCCGTGCGCGCGGTCCCGGTGCCCCACGACGCCGCGCGGCCGGTGGCGTTCGTGGTGACCGACGGCGACGTCTCCTTCGGCCACGCCACGGACCTCGGCCACCTCTCGCGCGGCCTCGTCGAGGCCCTGCGCGGCTGCGACGCGATCCTCGTCGAGTCGAACTACGACCCCGCGATGCTGCGCGACGGCCCCTACCCGTGGTCGCTGAAGGAGCGCATCCTCGGGCCCTTCGGCCACCTCTCGAACGACGACGTCGCCCGCCTCCTCGAGAAGGGGCTCGGCGAGTCTTGCCGGCACGTCGTGCTCGCGCACCTCTCGCGCAAGAACAACCACGCCGAGCTCGCGCGCATGGCCGCCGAGGAGGCGCTCGCCCGCGCGGGCCGCAAGGGCGTCCAGCTCACCCTCGCCGGCGTCTACGGGACCGACTGGATCGAGGTCCGCCGCGCCGCGCCGCCCACCGCCGGCGCCGATCGACAGCTGCGCCTGTTCTGAGCGAGGCGCAGCCCCCCGGAAGAGAGAAGTGCTAGGCTGCGAGGCGATGCGGCGGCGGGCGGTCGCGGGCCTCGTGCTCTCCCTCCTCGCGCCCGGCTGCGCCCGCCCGAACGGCGGCGAGCGGCC
>JAXLRD010000060.1:0-42595 GCA_046331285.1 Vicinamibacteria bacterium | reverse complement strand
CGACGAAGGCATCGACCTCGGCCGGGCTCGGGGGGAGGCCGACGAGGTCGAGCGAGAGCCGGCGCGCCAGAGTCTCGCGGTCGGCTTCGGCGGACGGCGTCAGCCCCTCCTTCTCGAGCCGCGCGAGCACGAAGGCGTCGATCGGGTTGCGCGGCCAGTCGCGCCGCGTCACCTTCGGCACGGGCGGGCGCACGGGCTTCACGTAGGCCCAGTGCGCGGGCCTCGCCGCCTCGTGCGACGGAGCGGGCTCGTCCTTCGCTCCCGGCGCGCCGGCGTCGATCCACGCGGCGATGCGGTCGATCTCGGCCGGGTCGAGCGGCGGCCGCTTGTAGGGCATCGGCGGGCGGGCCTCGCCGCGCAGGTGCTTCACGAGCAGGCTCTCGCGGCTGCGGCCCGGCACGACCGCGTCGCCCGACATGCCGCCGGCCATCGTCTCCTGGCGGCTGTCGAGCCGGAGCAGGCTCTCCTGCTTCTTCGCCCCGTGGCACTCCACGCAGTGGCGCGCGAAGAGCGGCGCGACGTCGCGCGCGTAGTCCGGCGCGTCGGCGGCGCCGGCCGCCGCCGCGGGAGCGAGAAGGAGCAGCCACGGTACCGCGGCGCGCCGCGCGCGTCTCGTCATCCTGTCCGACCTCCGGGGAGCGTTGGCCGGATTCTAGCGGACAACCGGCCGCGGCGGCGGCCGGCTACGGCCGGGGCGCCTCCACCGAGACCGCGGCGCCGTCGTAGCGGACGACCTTGTCGGCCGCCGGCGGTGCGTCGTCGCCGGCCTTCCGCGCTGCGCTGGCGAAGACCACCTCGAACGTCCGCGCCTTCGGCATTCCGGCGAACTCTCCCGAACGGGCCCCGATCGTGAGGGTCCGCTTCGCCTCGCTCCACGAGAGCGGGATCGTCGAGAAGGCGCCCGTCTCGTGCGCGTTCGTCTCGCCGTCGTCCTCGTGCAGGGTGAAGGAGCCGTCGCGGCCGGTGTAGACGACGAGGCGCACCGGGTCGGCCGGCTTCTCGCCCGTCCACTGGAGCTCGGGGCCGAACGGGACGATCGAGCCGGCGCGCACGAAGAGCGGCATCTTCTCGTAGGGCGCCGCGGCGTCGATCGTGCGTCCGCCCGCCACGCGCTCGCCCGTCCAGAAGTCGTACCAGTCCCCGGCGGGGAGGTACACGGATCGGCTCGTCGCGCCCGGCTCGGTGACCGGGCTGACGAGGAACGCCGGTCCGAAGAGGTACTGGTCCTTCACGTCGCGCGCCTTCGGGTCGCCGGGGAAGTCGAGGACGAGCGGCCGCAGGATCGTGTCGTGCTCGCGGGTCACGCGCGCGGCGAGCGTGTAGTTGTAGGGGAGGAGCCGGTAGCGCAGGTTCGCGAAGCGGACGAGCGTCTTCCACGCCTTGTGGTCGGGCGCGCCGAAGAACCACGGCTCGCGCGGCGTGTTCGAGCCGTGCGAGCGGAAGAGCGGCGAGAACGTGCCGAACTGGAACCAGCGCGTGTAGAGCTCGCGGTACGCCTCGCTCGCGTTGCCGCCCTGGTCGTCGGTGTTGAAGGCGCCGATGTCGGTGGCCCACCACGGCATGCCGGACAGGCTGTACGAGAGCCCGGCCGGGATCTGGGCCTTGAGGACGCCCCACTTCGCCGTGATGTCGCCCGACCACACCGCCGCGCCGTAGCGCTGCGAGCCGGCCCACGCCGAGCGGGTGAGGATCGTGACCCGCTTGTCGGGCGCCGCCTGCCGCTGCCCTTCGTAGACGCCCTGCACGGTGACGAGCGGGAACGCGTTCATCACGCGGACACCCGGCCCCGCCGCCGTCGGGTTCATCCGCAGCGCGAGGTCCTCGGGCTTCTGGTCGTCGACGAAGTCGGGCTCGGTGGCGTCGAGCCACCACGCGTCGACGCCCTTCGAGAAGATCTGCTCGTTCATCTGCCGCCAGTACATCGCGCGCGCGGCGGGGGAGAACGCGTCGTAGTGGGTGAAGACGTTGCCGAGCCAGTCCTTCCACTGCAGCTCGAGGTTGCGCGGGTAGAGGAAGCCCGCCGCCTTCAGCTGGTCGAAGTTGCGGTTGCCCGTGTAGAACTTGCTCCAGACCGAGATCATCGCGCGCGCGCCGAGGGCGTGGACGGCATCGAAGGTGCCCTTCGGGTCGGGGAAGCGCGTCTTGTCGAACTCGTGCGAGCCCCAGCCGGTGCCGCCCTCCGGCCAGTACTGCCAGTCCTGGACGATCGCGTCGAGCGGGAACCTCCGCGCGCGGAACTCCTTCACCGTCGCGACGAGCTCGTCGCCCGTCTTGTAGCGCTCCCGGCTCTGCCAGTAGCCGAGAGCCCACTTCGGGGGCAGCGAGGCACGGCCGGTCAGCTCGCGGTAGCCGGCGACGGCGCCGGCGAGCGACCCGCCGTTCACGAACACGTAGTCGACCCCCTCGGCCGCGCCGGCCCAGAGCGAGATCGGCGGCTTCGCCGCCCGCGGCGGCAGCCAGCGCATCTCGAACGGGCTCTTCGCGTCCTGCCGCTTCCATTCGATCTTCAGCGCGTGCGCGCGTCCCGCTTCGAGCTTCACCCGGGCGACGTCGGTCGCGGGCAGGAACGGGCTCCAGTAGTCGACGAGCTCTTTCCCGTCGACCCACAGCTTCACCCAGCCGAGGACGTGGGCGGTGTAGAGGCCGTACTCGCCCGTCTTCGGCACGACGAGCGAGCCCGTCCACCGCGCGGTCAGGCACTTCGCGGCGACGTCCGCCGGGAGGCTCACCGCGTCCGCCGAAGGCGCGGCGGTCGTCGCGAGCGGCTGCGTGAAGTCGCGGCCGGCGAAGAAGGCCGCGGTGAGGCTGCCTTTCTTCCCGCTCTCGTCGGCCACCGCCGACGCGGGCAGGGGAACGATGTCCTCGGGGTGGCCGAAGCGCGTCTGCGCGGGGTTGTCCCACAGGAGCCCCCAGCCGCGCGTCGAGACGACGTACGGGATCACGACCTCGCGGTTGTGCTGCCACAGGTCGAGGTCGCGGCCGGCGATGTCGAGGAGGCGGTCCTGGTGCTGGCCGAGGCCGTAGAGCGACTCGCCGGCGGCGGCCTCGAACTCCTGGCGCACCTCCATCGTCGCGACGCCGTACGAGGTGACCGGCGTGAAGGTGCGGCCGCCGCCCGCCGTCTCGCGCAGCAGCACTCCGCCCCGGCCGTCCTCGAACGTGACACGGCCGGTGGCGGCGTCGACGCGGGCCGCGAGCTTCGCCGTCTTCAGGACCACGGCTCCGCCGGCTTCGCTCGCCTGGAAGGCGACGCCCTTGCCGGTGGCCACGACCGCGAGCGAGGGCCGGTCGGGCTCGGGCTTCGCGGCCGGCCAGGCGACGACCCGCACCGCTCCGTCCGCGAGGACGCGCAGGCGGACGTTCGTCGCGGCGGTCGTCACGAGGATGCCGTCGGGCTGCTTCTGCCAGGCGGCGGGAGCGGGCGCGGCGAGGGCGGCGGAAGCGAGAAGGGCGAGGGCGGGAGCGCGCAGGCGCATGGGGCCTCCGGGATGAAGACGCGACGGCCGGTCAGCCTATCACGCGGGCCCGCGTGAGATCGGCGTCCGTGTTCAGGTTCAGGAAGAGGGCTTCCGGGTCGCCGAAGCGCGCGACCTCCGGGCCGGTCCACTCGCGGACCCGCACGTCGGGCCAGAACGCCGTCATCCGGCGGTCGCCGACCGCCCGGCGCGCCTCGATCGAGGCGAGGCACGCCGGCCCGTAGGCCGCGCACAGGGGCTCCCGACCCCGGGGCGAGACCGGCACGACCGCGTCGTGGCCGGGGAGCGCCTCGGCGAGGGCCCTGAGGAGGGCGACGGGCACGAGCGGCAGGTCGACGGCGAGCAGGAGCACCGGGCGGCCCGCGGCGTGGGCGAGGCCGGCCGCCAGGCCCGCGATCGGGCCGTCGGCCACCCCGGCGTCGACGACGACGGCCACGCCCCGCTCGGCGTAGCGGGGCGAGGGGCCGGACAGGACCGCGACCTCCGGGACGACCGCCGCGAGGCGGGCGAGGGCGTGGTCGAGGAGGTCACCGTCGCCCCACGGCAGGAGGGCCTTGTCCCGGCCCATGCGCTCGCTGCGGCCGCCGCAGAGGACGAGGCCGAGCGGCTCGGCCGCCGCGCTCACGACCGCTTCGAGCGGCGCTTGAACGACCAGTCGATCTCGAACTCCGCGACGACCTCGCCCGCCGCGTCGCGGCCTGTCGAGCGGGCGGTGAACGCCTGGGGCTCGTCGGCCGCGGCCGCCCGCTCGATCGCCGCGCGCAGGCCGGGCACGTCCTCGCACGTGAAGACGCCCGGGCCGACGAGCTTCTTCGAGTAGCGCGCGCGCAGGCCGACGACGAGCATCGCCACCGAGGCCGGGGCGTCCCTCAGGAGGACGAGGGCCGGAGCCCCCGTCGACATCTCCGCCGCCATCGCCTGGGCCGCGAAGTAGGTCGACCGGAACGGGTTCTGCGTGCGCCAGCCGCCGGGCACGCGCACCGCGCAGGCGGCCTCGTCGAGCCGCACGACGCGCAGGCCGGCGAACGCGGCGAGGGGCAGCGTCTTCCACAGCCAGGCCGCCACCGGCAGGCGGCTCAGGATCCGCCGACGGGCCTTCTCCGCCGCGGGAGAGAAGCTCATGCGTCCTTGCCCATCTCCTCGTCGCGGCCGTCGGGCGACGTGAAGAAGGTGCTCCAGCCGCGCTTCAGCTCGACGTAGGTGTAGACGACGCGCTGGATCGCGGTGACGTTCGAGAGGATGGCGATGATCCAGAGGACGGCGACCATGCGGTTCAGGATCGCGCCGGCGATGACGAGGACGACGCGCTCCGGGCGCTCCATGAGGCCGACCGGGCAGCGGGGGATGAGGCTCTCGGCGCGGGCCCGGGCGTAGGAGGTCATGAAGCTCCCGAAGGCCGCCATCCAGACGAGCACCATGAGCCCGGTGCGCTCCATGCGGGCGTAGAGCACGAGCAGGCCCAGGTACAGGAGCATGTCGGAGTAGCGGTCCATCGTGGAGTCGAGGTAGGCCCCGAACTTCGTCCCGCGGCCGCGCAGGCGCGCCACCCGCCCGTCGAGCATGTCGAAGATCGACGCCACGAGCGCGACGAGGCCGCCGAGCTTCAGCAGCCAGGGGCTCGCGTAGCCCGGCCCGCCCGCGGTCGCGAAGAAGCCGGCGGCGACCGCGGTCAGGGCGAGGCCGGTCATCGTCAGCACGTCGGCGCTGACGTGGGCGAGCGCGCGGACGAGCGCGTCCAGCAGGGGCTGCAGCAGCGCTCCGAGCCGCGCGGTGAGCGTTCGAGGAGGCAAAGGGTTCCTCTCGGGGGCCGGCGCGAATCCTATTCGGGCCCCGGCGGCGAGTCAAAGGTAGACTGTGGCCGAGGTCATCGGCGTCGCGCGGAAGGCGCGAACAGGAGGTCCACCATGGTGCGCAAGCCCGTCGTCCTCATCACCGGCGCGAGCGGCGAGATCGGCCACGGTCTCATCGAGCGGCTCTCGAAGGACGGCCGCCGGCCGATCATCACGCTCGACCTGAAGCCGCTGGAGGGGCCGCAGGCCGCCCTCGTCCAGCAGCAGTACGCGGGCTCGATCCTCGACGGGAACCTCCTCGAGCGCATCCTCGCCGAGTACGAGGTCGACCTCGTCTTCCACCTCGCGGCCCTCCTCTCGACGCGCGGCGAGTTCACCCCGACGACGGCCCACCAGGTGAACGTCGAGGGCACGCTCGCTCTCCTCGAGTTCGCCCAGAAGGAAGGGGAGTCGCACGGCCGGCCCGTCGTCTTCCTCTACCCGAGCTCGATCGCCGCCTACGGCATGGCGAGCCTCGAGCAGAAGGCGGCGACGGGCCGGGTCCGCGAGGACGACTGCAACGTGCCGACGACGATGTACGGCTGCAACAAGCTCTACTGCGAGCACCTCGGCCGCTACTACTCCCGCCACTACAAGCAGCTCGCGGCCGAGACGCTCTCGGGCAAGGTCGACTTCCGGTGCGTGCGCTTCCCGGGCCTCATCTCCGCCGTGACCGTTCCGTCGGGTGGCACGTCCGACTACGCCCCGGAGATGCTGCACGCCGCCGCGCAGGGGAAGCCGTACGCCTGTTTCGTGCGGCCGGACACCCGCATCCCGTTCATGGCGATGCCCGACGGCGTCGAGGCTCTGCTGCGGCTGGCCGCCGCGCCGAAGGAGCGGCTCACCCGCACCGTCTACAACGTCGGCGCCTTCGCGCCGTCGGCCGAGGAGATCCGCGCCCACGTCCTCGAGGCCTTCCCCGGAGCCGAGATCACGTGGGCGCCGCACCTCAAGCGCCAGCTCATCGTCGACTCCTGGCCGGCCGACGTCGACGACTCGGCCGCGCGGCGCGACTGGGGCTTCGCCCCGGTCTACGACGAGGCGCGGGCCTTCAGCGAGTACCTCGTCCCGACGATCCGGGAGCGCTACCGCTAGGGGCGGCGCCTACTCGACCGCCTGCTCGCGGGCGACCGCCTCGATGCGGGCGGCGAGGTCCTCCCGCGAGACGCCCTCGTACTCGACGAAGCGCACGCCGACGAGGTGCCGGCGGCGGTCGGGGAGCGCGCGCGTCCACACGACGTGGCCGCGGATCGCCGCCGCCCCGCCGTCGTCCCCGAGGCGGGCGAGCACGATCTGGGTGTCCGCCGCGAGGGGCATCTGGCGCGAGGTCTCGAACGAGAGGCCCCCGGCCGAGACGTCCCGCGACTCGAGCGGGATCCTCTTGTGCACGATCTCCTTCCCGAGCGCGACGTAGATCGGCACGCGGATCGCGTAGCGCCGGTCCCGCCGGTTCTCGGGACCCGAGTCCGTCCCGCCCATGGGAGTCCTCCTGGGGAGAGCCTGCCGGATTCTATGCCCGCCGGCGCCGGCTGCGCCTCGCCTACCGTCCCATCCAACCGCCGTCGACGACGAGCACGTGGCCCTGGACGTAGTCGGAGGCCGGCGCGCAGAGGAACACGGCCGCGCCGACGACGTCCGACGGCTCGCCCCAGCGGCCGGCCGGGATGCGCTCGAGGATCTGGCGGCTGCGCGTGGCGTCGGCCTGGAGCGCGGCCGTGTTGTCGGTGCGCATGTAGCCGGGAGCGATCGCGTTCACGTTCACCCCGCGGGGCGCCCACTCGTTCGCGAGGGCCTTCGTGAGCTGGGCGACGCCGCCCTTCGCCGCGGCGTAGGCCGGCACCGTGATGCCGCCCTGGAACGACAGCAGCGAGGCGATGTTCACGATCTTGCCGCGTCCGCGCTCGACCATCCCGCGGCCGGCCGCGCGGCAGGCGCGGAAGACGCCGTTCAGGTTCACGTCGACGACCGCGGCCCAGTCGGCGTCGGTGGTGGCGACCGCCGGCCCGCGCCGGATGGTGCCGGCGTTGTTCACGAGCACGTCGACCGGGCCGAGGGCGGCCTCGGCCTCCGCCACCAGCCGGTCGGGGGTCGCGGGATCGGCCATGTCGCCGACGACGGCCGCCGCGCGCCGGCCGAGGGCGCGGACGCGCGCGCAGGTCTCCTCGGGCGAGCGCGTGTTGCCGTGGACCGCGACGTCCGCGCCGGCCTCGGCGAGGCCGAGCGCGATCGCCGCGCCGAGGCCGCGCGAGGCGCCCGTGACGAGGGCGACGCGTCCCGCGAGCGAGAACAGGCCGCTCAACGGCCCTTCTCGAGGCCGGAGCCGCCGGCGGCGTACTCGGGCTGGACGTTGACGACGCCGAACTGGCGGTCGACGCCCTCGCGGTGCGCGGCCATCATCCAGAGGAAGTTGATGCGCCCGCCGGGGGCGGACACGTTCGGATGGTAGCCCTCGGGCATGATGACGACGTCGCCCTCGCGGACGATCACCGCGAGCTCGGGCGACTTCGGGTCGGTGTAGACGAGCTGGATGCCCCACGCCGGCGCCGGCATGTCGATGTAGAGGTAGGCCTCCTCGAGCATCGCCGCGTGCTCGTGCGGCGGCCACGAGGTCCAGTGCCCGGGCTCGCTGAACGTCACCCCGGCGAGGATGCGCCCGGCCTCCACGTTCTTGCCGATGAGGATGTTCAGGTTGCGCTGGTTCGCGGGGCCGCCGGCGGCGAAGTGCAGGCCGGGGTCCGCCTGCACGTCGGCCCACGCCACGAACTGGAGGGGGTACTCGCGCTCCACGTGGGCCGCGATCTCGGCGAAGTCGCAGCCCTCGGCGCCCGGCGTCACCTCGACGTCCGAGCCGCGCGGGACGTAGAGGGAGTCGTAGGGCGCCATGCGGAAGTGCTTGCCGCGGGTGCGCACCTCCGCCGCGCCGCGCAGGGCGACGAGGCCCGTCTCGAGGCCGCCCGTCTCGAACCGCAGGGGGGCGGCGCCCGCGCGCAGGATGATGCGGCCGTAGTGCAGCTGGCGGGACGCGGTCGTCTGCGGGTCGAGCGACCGCGTGCGCCCCTCCCGCGCGTCCGTCGCCCGCACCACGCACCGTTCCGCCGTCAGCGTCGCGTTCATCGCTTCTCCTCCGTGGCCCTCGCGGGCTCGATCACCACGTCCTGCAGAGACAGGTCGGCCAGGCCCTCGACTCGCACGCCCCGGCTCACCCCGCGGAAGGCGCTGTCGCGCACGACGAGGCCGCGCACCGGCGAGGCCGGCAGGCCCCGCACGAAGAGGGCGTGCGCGGCGCGGGCCACGCTCATCCGCTCGACGAGCAGGTCGCGGACGACCGGCGTGAAGGCGCCGTCCGCCCCCTCTTCGTACAGCATGTCGACGTCGATCGCCGAGCCGACCTCGCCGATCTCCACGTCGCGCACGTACACGCGCTCGATCGTGCCGCCGCGCACGGCGTTCGTCTTGATCCTGATCCCGCGCTCGAGCTGGGGGCTGCTCATCGTCGCCTTCTCGACGAACACGTCGCGCACCCCGCCGCTCACCTCGCTGCCGATCGTCACGCCGCCGTGGCCGGCCCGCATGCGGCAGCCGCGGACGACGACGCGCTCGGAGGGCGCGCCGAGCCGGCGGCCGTCCGCGTTGCGGCCGGACTTGATCGCGATGCAGTCGTCGCCCGTGTCGAAGGTCGAGTCCTCGACGAGCACGTCGGTCGAGGACTCGGGGTCACAGCCGTCGCTGTTCGGGCCGTCGGAGACGACCGTCACGCCGCGCACGGTCACGTTGCGCGAGAGCACCGGGTGGATCACCCACATCGGCGAGCGGCGGATCGTCACTCCCTCGACGAGCACGTTCTCGCAGCGGTACGTCTCCACGAACTGCGGGCGCAGGTAGTGGCCCGCGCCGTAGACCCGCTCGGCCACCGGCACGCCGGCCTCCGCCTGCGCGAAGAGGCGGTCGCGGTCGGGCTTCTGGCTCTCCGCGTGGCCGCCGCCCTTCCAGGGCCACCAGTGCGCCGCGTCGGCCTGGCCGTCGAGCGTGCCCTTCCCGGTGATCGCCACGTCGCGCTCGCCGTAGGCGTAGACGAGGGGCGAGTAGCCCATGAGCTCGACGCCCTCCCACCGCGTGAGGACGACGGGCAGGTACGCGGCCGGGTCCTGGCGGAAGCGGACGGTCGCGCCCTCCTGCACGTGGAGGTTCACGCGGCTGCGCAGGCGGATGGCGCCGGTGAGGTACGCGCCGGGCGGCACCACGACCCGCCCGCCGCCCGCCTTCGCGCACGCCTCGATCGCCGCGCGAAACGCGGCCGTCGCGTCGGTCGCGCCGTCGGGCTTAGCCCCGTAGCGCGTGACGGGGAAGTCGCGGTCGGGGAAGACGGGAGCGCGGATCCCGGCGAGTATCGCGGGGAGGCGGGCCCACGGGTCGGCGGCCGCGGGCAGTGGCGCCTGCGCGCCCGCCGGCGGGGTCGCGAGGGTGGCCGCGGCCAGCGCGGCCGCCGCCACCGCCGCGGCGAGGCATCGGCTCACCGCGCGACCTCGACCCGCAGCGGCGCGCGCAGCCGGGCGGCGAACGCGTCGAGGTAGCGGTCCCAGGCCGCGGCATCGGGGAAGCGGCCGCTGCCGTCCCAGCCGGAGCCCGCCCACCAGGTCGCGGGCGCGCCGGCCTTCGCCTTCGCGACGACGAGCTGGCTGCCGCCCTCCTCCCGGAACTCGACGATCGTGGCCGGGTCGAGGACGACCCCGCAGCCGAGCCAGCCGTTCTCGCCGTAGCGGGTCAGGTGCTCCCAGGTGCGCACGATCCCGCGCTCGCGGTCGAGCCGAGGCACGACGCCCTCGGGCCGGCGGATCCCCGCCGCCCACGTCACCCCCGCGGGGTCGGCGGGACGGTAGAAGCTCTCGATCCGGTTCAACTGGCTCCCCGCGTCGAGGGTGACCCGCTTCGTCTCGGTGACCTTCACGCCCGGGGTCTCCCACTCGGGGTAGTCGAGCTCGAAGACGAGCCGGATCGGACCCGGCGCGAGGACGCGCGACGCGCGGAAGTTCTTCGTCACGGCCAGCGCCCCGTTCACGATCAGGCCGCTGCCGCCGCAGCCGCGCGTCCGGCCGGCGGGGTAGAAGTCGCCGCCCTCGCCGTGGTCCTGGTGGTAGTCGTCGCGGAGGTACCACTCGTCGATCACGAGCCGCGGCGTGCGCTTCATCCACGCGTCGAGCGCGCTGCTCGTGAGCGGCTCGCCGGCGAAGGTCTCGAGGCCCTCGCCGTAGAAGCGGAAGGCGACGCGGTCGTTCTCCCACGCGAAGTCGTCGTGCCGCTCGCGCACGAACCGGCCGTGGACGCGGTACTCGGAGAAGGCCGGCTTGCGCGGCGCCGCGCGCTCGAGGCGGAACTCCCGCGTTTCGCCCTTCGCGAAGTCGGCCTGGAAGACGAGAAGGTCGGGCGCTCCGTCGCCGTCCTCGTCGACGGCCTGGGCCAGGACCTCGCGGCCCGCGCGGGCGTCGATCACCGCGAGCTTCGCGAGGTCGGCCGGGGCGACGAGTCCGGCGAGCGCCGCGGCCCGGACCTCCACCGTCTCCGTCACCCGCGCGGCGTCGAGCGGGTTCGTGGCGAGGACCCGCGCCACGGGCCCTTCGGCCTGCCCGGTGCCGGCGAGAAGGGCGAAAACGCCTGCGGCCAGGGGCAATCGCATCGTTCGACGCTCCAATTGGGGGGACGGTCCGAGCTTGGTCAGACCAAGTGTCGGGCCGGCCGCCGGACCTGTCAACGCTCGTCCGGGCGGCGGGACCCGCCGGCGACGAGCGGCTGCGCGCGGCGGGCGAGCTGGAGCGCGAGGCCCCAGGGATCGCGCAGCATCGCGAACCGGTCGCCGGCCGCCGTCACCGCGATCTCTCCGACCGGAGTCGCCCCGGCCGCGATCAGCCGCTCCCGCGTGGCGGCCAGGTCGTCCGGCCGGAAGGCGACGTGGATCACGAGCGGGTCCATCGAAGCGTAGTCGGGGACCGGAAGGCTCCCGCCGTACACCTCGAGGACGCTCGTCCCGTCCTCGTCCGCCAGGAATCGCGCGTGGCCGGGCGCGTCGCCCGTGCGCACGACCTTCATGCCGAGGTGCGTCACGTACCAGTCGGCCATCGCCGCGGGGTCCGCGACGAGGAGCGCCACGTGCTCCAGCTTCATCTCCACCTCCGCGGCGTTCCGCGCCGCCGATCACGGCGGTCCGACCGCCGCCCGTTCGTCACTTCAGCCTCGCGCCGAGCCAGGCCGCCACCTGGTCGGCCCAGCCCGGCAGGGTCTCGTCCCAGCGGCCCGTTCCGTGAACGCCGTCGGGGACGCTCACGAGGTCGCACCGCACCCCGGCGTCGGCGAGAGCCTTCTGGTACCGCGCCGACTGCTCGAAGGGCACGCTCATGTCCGCCGTGCCGTGGACGAGCAGGAAGGGCGGGAGGCCGGGGCGGACCCGCCGGAGGGGCGAGGCCTCGCGCAGCGCCCCGCGCGCCTCGTCGTCGAGGGCGGTGCGGCCGAAGAGGGCGCGCATCGAGAGGCTCAGGCCGCCCCGGCGGTCGGCGTCGGCCTCGAGGTCGACGGGCGCGAAGAAGGGCACGACGGCGGACACCCGGGTGGCCGCGTCGTCCGCTCCGCGCGTCGCGGCGTCGGCCGCGAGGTGGCCGCCGGCCGACTCGCCGACGAGGGCGAGCCGGGCGGGGTCGATCCGCAGGCGGCGGGCGTTCGCCCTCGTCCACCGGACCGCGGCGAGGACGTCGTCGACGGGCTCGGGGTAGCGCGCGGAAGGCGCGAGGCGGTACTGCACGGCGAGCCACGCGATGCCGGCCTGCGGCAGCCGCGCGCGCAGGGGCCGCGCGGCCTGGGTGCGGTCGCCCGCGGTCCAGCCGCCGCCGTGGACGAGGAGCGCCGCGGGGAAGGGCCCGCGGCCGGCCGGCACGCAGGCGTCGAGGCGCAGGCTCGCGCCGCCCGGCGTCGCGTAGACGGCGTCGGCCGTGAGTCGGGAGGGCGGCGGGCAGCCGGGCGACGCGTCCGGCGCCGGCGCGGGCGGTGTCGTCTTCGGCACGATGCTGCCGGCCGCGGCCGGGTCCCAGCCGTCCGCTCCCGCGAGCACGGCCTTCGCGGTGAGCGTCGCGGCCTCCGCGTCGGTCAAGAGGCGGGCCCAGGCCACGCGCCGCGACGTGTCGGCTCCGGGGCCGGTGTTGCCGTGCTCGGCGTAGCGGGCCGTCTTCTCGCGGTCGACGCGCCAGTTGTTCCAGCCTTCGGGCCGCACGACGTCGGACAGGTCGCTGTCGAGGAAGAGGGTGTGGCCGTAGTTGCGCCACGGCCGGCCGAGAAAGGCCCGCACGTCCGCTCTCTCGCCCGTGACGCGCGCGTGCGAGAAGACGAGGCCGTACGCCTGCTCCGGCGGCGTCGAGGCGGCCGTCAGGTATCCGTCGGCGCGGGCCACGATCGTGCAGCGCTCGAAGAACGCGGTGGCGCCGCCGAAGATGAAGTCCACGTGGCCGGAGACGAAGCAGTCCTCGAAGTATTGCCGGCCGCGGTTGACGAAGACGGTGTCCTGCCACCCGACGAAGCGGCAGCGGCGGAACGCCACGCGGTCGCCGTCGACGCGGATCGCGAGGGCCTGTCCGACCGGGCCCGCGGCGTTCTCGATCGTCAGGTTCTCGACCGTGAAGTCGTCGGCGTCGATCTGGGCGGTCGGGGTCCGGAAGGTGCTGATCGCCCGGCCGTCGGGCCCCGGCACGTTCGCGTGCTGGTCGAAGGAGACGATGGTCGTCGCCGCGTCCTCGCCGACCAGGGCGACGAAGCGCTTCTCGCGCTGGACGTAGAGCCGCTCGCGGTACGTGCCCGGGCGGACGTAGATGATCCACGGCCGGGAGGCGCGGGCCGTGGGCGCGGCGAGGATCGCCTCCTGGACCGAGTGGAACTGCCCGCTGCCGTCGGCGGCCACCACCGCGTCGGCCCACGCCGGCCAGCCGGGCGGGGTCGCGGCCAGGGCCGGCCGCGCGACGAGGAACGCGAGCGGGATGGCCACTTGGTATGACCAATGGAGCACGCGGCGGGGAAGCATCGGCCGGGAGTTTGGAATATGCGGCCCGTCCGTGTCAATGAAGGTCGGACCAATCTCTTGACACGTCCCGAGCCGCCTGCTTCACTACGCGCCGTTGCCGGACGACGGCGCCGCCTCTCCCGGCGGGGCCCGCGTCGCCCGGCCCGAGGAGTCGCCCATGGTCCGCCGCGCGAGCGCCCTTGCCCTCGTCTTCTGCCTCGGGACGGCCGTCCCTGCCCCGGCCGAGGGCCCCTTCCGTAACCGGGACAACAAGGACCCGAAGGACCTCGCCGAGGGCACCTACCCGGTGCCCTACCAGAGGCCGACCGTCGAGGAGATCACCGAGGTCCTGCAGCGGGTCCGGGCCTACGTCGACCAGGCGGCGCCCACGCGGATCGTCGACTCCGCGACGGGCAAGGAGATCACCGACCTGCAGGCGCCGGTGGTCACCGCCCGCGTGCCGGACGACGGCGGCGAGCTGTTCTACCCGCTCGACTACACGATGGGCGTCGCCCACTCGGGGATGCTCGCCGCGGCGGAGGTCACCGGCGACCGCCGCTTCCGCGACTTCACCGCGCGGCAGCTCCAGTTCCTGAAGGACGCGACACCGTACTTCCGCAAGGTCGTGGCCCTCGGGGCGAAGCCGGAGAAGGCCACCTTCGGCGCCATCATCGCCACCTCCTCGCTCGACGACTCGGGCTCGATGTGCGCGGCGCTCGTGAAGGCGCGCCGCGCGGGCGTCGGCCCGGACCTGATGGAGCTCGTCACGCACTGGAGCGAGTGGGTCGCGCGGAAGCAGTTCCGCCTCGCCGACGGGACGCTCGTCCGCCACCGGCCCCAGCCCGAGTCGCTCTGGGCCGACGACCTGTACATGAGCGTGCCCGCGCTCGCGCAGATGGGTGCCCTCACCGGCGAGCGCGCGTGGTTCGACGACGCGGCCCGCCAGGTGCTGCAGTTCCACGACTACCTCTGGGACCCGAAGGCCGAGCTCTACGCCCACGGGCGGAACATGAACCAGCCGGTGAACCCGGAGTTCTACTGGGCCCGGGCCAACGGCTGGGCGATGCTCGCGAGCGTCGAGCTCCTCGACGTGCTGCCGGAGGACCACCCGGCCCGTCCGAAGATCCTCGAGAACCTGCGCGCGCACGTCCGCAGCGTGGCGAAGCTCCAGTCGGGCACGGGCCTGTGGCACCAGATGATCGACAAGGCCGACTCGTACCTCGAGACCTCGGCCTCGGCCATCTTCGTGTACTGCATCGCGCGAGCGATCGACCGCGGGTGGATCCCGCCCGCGAGCTACGGGTCGGTGGCGCAGGCGGGCTGGATCGGCGTCACGACGCGGGTGAACGCGAAGGGCCAGGTCGAGGGCACCTGCGTCGGCACCACCTTCGCGAGCGACCACGTCTACTACTACAACCGGCCGGTCTCGGTGTACGCGACGCACGGGTACGGCCCGGTGCTGCTGGCCGGGGCGGAGATGATCCGCCTGCTGACGAACCCCGCGATCGACGTGCAGTACAAGCTGCGCACGTACCACTACATGCCGAAGAAGAGCTGACCGCGGGCCGGGGCGGGGAGCCCGTCGGCCGGAAGGCGGCTAGCGCGGCCGGGCCGCCGCGGCGCGCCGCTTCGGTCCGGGGCCGCCCTCGACCTGCTCCCAGCGAGCCTGCTCGAGGTGCGCGGTCATCTCGCGACGGGCGCGCTCGGCGCTGCGCGAGCGGATCGCGTCGTAGATCCGCCGGTGGGTGTCGGCCGACTCGCGCAGGCTGAATCCCTGCATGTTGACGCGGCCGGCCTCCCAGATGATCTCGACGAGCGTCCCGATGATCGTGGCGACGATCGGGTTGCCCGAGCCCGCGGCCACGGCGCGGTGGAAGGCGAGGTCGTGGCGCAGGAACGCCTGCGGGTCCTCGAGGGTCGCGTACATCCCGGTGATCTCGTCGGCCATCGCGACGAGCTGCTCGCCCGTGGCCCGGGTCGCGGCGAGGCCCGCCGCCCCGACCTCGAGCATGCGCCGCGCCTCGTACATCTGGTCGAGGGTGAAGCCGTGGAGGGCGGCCATGAACTGCAGAGGCGCCTTCCCGAGCTGCGGCGGCCCCTCGACGATGAACGTGCCGGCGCCGCGGCGGGCGTGGATGATGCCCATCGCGGTGAGGGTGCGCAGGCCCGAACGCAGGGAGGGGCGGCTCACGCCCATCTGCTGGGCGAGCTCGCGCTCCGGCGGCAGCCGGTCGCCCGGGCCGAGGCGGCCGGCCTCGATCTCGCGGCGGACGTGGTCGACGACCTGCGCCCCGGCGGCGGTCTCGCCGTCGCTGCGCGCGTTCGTCCGGCGGTCGGGAGCTTCGTTCATCGTCGTGCGGTCGTGAGAGTGCACCCGGGGCGCCGCCCGGTCAAACGCCCGGGCGGCGGCCGCCGGGGAGGCCTCGGCCGCTCAGGCCGGCCGCGGCCTCGTCGCGTGCTCGCCCGCGGCCCGGCCGAGCACGAACCCGAAGTAGTCGCGTGCGTTGTAGAAGCACACGTTCGCGACGAGCGCCGCGAGGGCCTTGCGGTCGTCCGGCAGCCGCCCGCGCCGCACCTCGTGGCCGAGGATGTCGCAGAGGAGCCGGCGGAAGTAGTCGTGCCGGGAGTACGAGAGGAAGCTGCGCGAGTCGGTGAGCATGCCGACGAAGCGGGAGAGCAGGCCCATGTTCGCGAGGACGCGGATCTGGGCCTCCATGCCGTCGAGCTGGTCGAGGAACCACCAGGCGGAGCCCCACTGCATCTTCCCGGGCGTGACGCCGTCCTGGAAGTTGCCGATCATCGTCGCCATGAGCTCGTTGTCGGCGGGGTTGAGGTTGTAGAGGATCGTCTTCGCGAGCTGACCGGTCTGGTCGAGGCCGTCGAGGAAGCGCGAGAGCGGCCGCGCCTGCTCGACGTCGGCGATCGAGTCGAAGCCGGTGTCGGGGCCGATCGCCTTGCGCATCCGCGTGTTGTTGTTCCGCAGCGCGCCCACGTGGAACTGCTGCGCCCAGCCGCGCGCGTGGTCGAGGAGGGCGAGGCGGTGGAGGAGGGCGGAGCGGAAGACGCGCGCCTCGCCCGCGTCGAGGGCGCGCCCGGCCCGCAGCCGCTCGAAGAGCTTCGCCGCGGTCGCGTCGTCCCACGGCTCCGCGTCGAGCTTCTCGAGGCCGTGGTCCGAGGCCCGGCAGCCCATGTCGTGAAAGGCCGTGTGCCGCTTCTCGAGCGCGGAGAGGAGCTCCTCCCACGTGCCGACGGAGGCCTGGGCCGCCTTCTCCAGCTTCCCGACCCAGACCGTCCACGCCGGAAGGTCCTCGACGAGGACGGCCTTGTCCGGCCGCCACGTCGGGTAGACGGCGGTGTCGGGGTCGCTCCGCTGGGCGAGGAACGAGTGCGGCTCGAGCGAGTCGGTCGGGTCGTCGGTCGAGCACACGACCGCGACCTTGAACTGCTTCAGCAGCCCCATCGCGGTGAAGGAGTCGTCCTTCAGCTTCTCGTTCGCCGCGTCGAACGCCTTCCGCGCCGTGGCCGGGGAGAGCAGGGTCTCGATCCCGAACGGCCGCTTCAGCTCCATGTGCGTCCAGTGGTAGAGCGGGTTGCCGAGGGTCTCGGGCACCGTGCGGGCCCAGGCCTCGAACTTCTCCCAGTCGGGCGCGTCGCCGGAGCAGAAGCGCTCGGCGACGCCGTTCGCGCGCATCGCCCGCCACTTGTAGTGGTCGCCCTCGAGCCAGACCTCGGTGATCGAGCGGAAGCGGTGGTCCGCCGCCATCAGGTCCGGCGAGAGGTGGCAGTGGTAGTCGACGATCGGGAGCTCCTTCGCGGTGCCGTGGTACAGCTCCCGGGCGGTCTCCGTCTCCAGCAGGAAGTCGTCGTGGATGAAGGGCTTCATTTCGGATGTCCCTCGCTCAGGCGGTCTTCTCGACCGGCAGGGGCTCGAACTTCGGGGCGAGCGCGTGGTGGACCGCGAACGCCAGCAGGTACGCGAACGCGCAGATCGAGAAGAGGATCGTGTAGCCCTCGGTGACGTTGCCCTGCGCCTTGAAGTGGTCGAGCAGCCAGCCGGTGAGGATGGGGAAGAAGAAGCCGCCGGCCGAGCCGGTCATGCCGCCGAGGCCGATGATCGTGGCGACGTCCTTCTTCGGGAACATGTCGGAGACGGTGGTGTAGAGGTTCGCCGACCACGCCTGGTGGGCCGACCCGGCGAGGCCGATGAGGAGCACGGCCGGCCAGTCGCCGACCTTCGTCGCGGCGAGGATCGGCAGCACGAGGAGGGCGAAGAGGAACATGCCGCTCTTCCTCGCCCGCGTCACGCTCCAGCCGCGGCTGTTGAGGTAGCCGGTCGCCCATCCGCCCATGATGCTGAGGACGGTGACGATCGTGTAGATCGTGACCAGGTGGACCCAGCTCGTCTTGATGCTGAGGCCGCGGGTCGCCTTGAAGTAGTCGGGCAGCCAGATGAGGAAGAACCACCACACGGGGTCGGTCAGGAACTTGGCGACGAGGAAGGACCACGTCTGCCGGATCCCGAGGGCGCGGAGGTTGCCCATCGGCCGGCCCCCGGCCGTCGCCTCCTCCGTGTCGCTGTGGATGAGGCGGTACTCTCCCTCGGTGATCCGCCCGCGCCGCTCGTCCGGCGTTCCGTACATCGGGAACCAGAAGAAGAGCCAGAGGAACCCGGCGAGCCCGGCGAGCACGAACGCCCAGCGCCAGCCGAAGGTGATCGCGATGGCCGGGATCATCGCCGGGGCGATGATCGCCCCGACGTTCGTCCCCGCGTTGAAGATCGAGGTCGCGAAGGCCCGCTCGCGCTTCGGGAACCAGAGGGCCACCGCCTTGATCGCGGAGGGGAAGTTGCCGCCCTCGCTCACCCCGAGGAAGACGCGCGCGGCGAAGAACCCGTTCACCGAGCCGACGAGGGCGTGGCTGAGCGCGGCCACGCTCCACAGCACGATCGAGGTCGCGTAGCCGATCTTCGTCCCGTACTTGTCGACGAACCACCCGAACACGAAGAGGCCGAGCGCGTAGGAGAGCTGGAAGGCGCCGTTCACCCAGCCGAACGTCTCGTTCGACCAGTGCAGCTCCGCGTCGAGGAACTCCTTGATGAGGGCGAGGATCTGGCGGTCGATGTAGTTGACCGTGGTGGCGAAGAAGAGCAGCGCGCAGACGACCCAGCGGTAGTTGCCGACGGGCCCCGCGGCGCCGGTCGCGGCGGACGACTGAGACATGGTCCTCGCCTCCTACTGGTTGACGCCGCTCGCCAGGAAGCCGCCGTCCACCGCGATCACCTGGCCGTTCACGAAGCTCGCCGCGTCCGAGGCGAGGAAGATGCACGCGCCGACGAGCTCCTCGACCTGGCCGAAGCGCTTGAGCGGCGTCCGCATGCGCAGCTCCTTGCCGCGCTCGGTGCCGTCGAGGAGCTGGGCGTTGAGGGCGGTGCGGAAGACGCCGGGGGCGATCGCGTTGACGATGACGCCCTTCGGGCCCCACTCGACCGCGAGCGAGCGGGTGAGGCCGGAGACGCCGGCCTTGCTCGCGGCGTAGGCCGCGACCTCGAGGAACGAGACGAAGGAGTTGAGCGACGCGATGTTCACGATGCGGCCGTAGCCCTTCTCGATCATGGGCCGGCCGAACACCTGGCACGCCCGCAGCGTGCCGGTGAGGTTCGTCTCGACGATGCCGTTCCACTCCTCCTCCGGGAGGTCGAGGATCGGCGTCCGCTTGATGCGGCCGGCGCAGTTGACGAGGACGTCGACCCGGCCGAAGGCGGCGAGGACGGCGTCCCTCGCGCTCTCGAGCGAGGCGCGGTCGCACACGTCGGCGGTCGCCCGCACCGTGCGCCGCCCGAGCGCCTCGATCTCCTTCGCCGTCGCCTCCACCGTCTCCGCGTGCCGCGCGCAGGCGACCACGTCGGCCCCGGCCTGGGCCATGCCCAGGGAGAGCGCGCGGCCGATGCCGGCGGTCCCGCCGAGCACGACCGCGACCTTGCCCGTCAGATCGAGAGAGGGATGGCCCAAGGTCAGTCCTCCTGGTGGTCGCCGGCCGGCACGCCTTCCTCGGCCGCGCGCAGCTCGAGCGTCTGCGCGTGCTGGGCGGCCTGGAGGTGCTCGTACATGGCGTCGCGGGCGCCGGCGGGGTCGTGGGCCCGGATGGCCCGGTAGATGCGTCGGTGCATCTCCGCCGACTCGCGCAGGTCGCGCGCGTGGCGGATCGTCTCCTTGCGGATCTCGTAGAACTGCGCCGCCACCATCTCGACGAGGGCGGCGAGGACGCGGTTGCCGCAGCCGGCGGCCACCGCGCGGTGGAAGCGCACGTCGTGCTTCAGGAACGCGGCGGGGTCCTCGAGCGAGGCGAACATCTCGGTCACCTCCTCGGCCATCGAGGCGAGGTGCTCGGCCCGCGCGTTCGTGGCCGCGAGGTGGGCGACGCCGACCTCGAGCACCAGGCGCGCCTCGAACATCTCGTTCATCGAGAAGCCGTGGAGCGAGGCGAGGAGGCGCAGCGGCTCGCGCCCGAGGTCGGGCGGCCCGTCGGCGATGAAGGTGCCGGCGCCGCGGCGGGAGACGACGACGCCCATCGCCTCGAGCGCCTCGAGGCCGGAGCGGACGCTCGGCCGGCTGAGCCCCAGCTCGGCCGCGAGGTCGCGCTCGCCGGGAAGGCGGTCGCCCGGGTGCAGGTCGCCCTTCTGGATCAGCCGCCGGACGTGGTCCACCACGCGCTCGCGCGTCGTCGTGGCCTCGACCGGCTCCTCTTTGACTGGCGTCATGAGCGGACCTCCACGCCGCCCCGGCGGGCGGCGGCGGCGTAAACGGCTTCCACCACGGCGAGGCTGCGCAGGCCCTCCCGGCCGCTGCAGGCCGGCTCGCGCCGCTCGGCGACCGCGCGGGCGAAGTCCTCGAAGAGCCGGCGGTGGGGCGTCGCGTCCGACACGACGGCGGTCGCGGCGCTCGCGCTCGCCCCCGACCCCGACGCGAGGTCGGGCCCCGGCGCGCGCAGGTCGGCGGCCACGACGTCGTCGCCCTCGACGACGAGCGTGCCCTCCGTGCCCGTGATCTCGACCCGGCGCGGGTAGCCGGGGAAGGCGGCGGTCGTCGCCTCGAGCGTGCCGACGGCGCCGGAGGCGAACTCCAGGAGGGCGAGGGCCACGTCCTCGCCCTCGATCGCGTGGACCTGGCGCGCCGTCAGCGCCTGCACCCTCGCCACGTCGCCAAGGAGCCAGAGCAGCAGGTCGACCGTGTGGATGCCCTGGTTGACGAGCGCGGCCCCGCCGTCCCGGGCGAGCGTCCCGCGCCACGAGGACGACGCGTAGTACTCGGGCGGCCGGTGCCACTTGACGCGGGCCGAGACGAGGAGGACGCGCCCGAGGCCGCCCTCGCGGAGGAAGGACTCGAGGCGGACGAGGGCGGGCTTCCTCCGGTCCTGGAAGAGCACCCCGAGCCTCACCCCGGCGGCCTCGGCGGCGTCGACGAGCGCGCGGCCCCGCTCGGTCGAGACGTCGATCGGCTTCTCGACGAGCACGTGCCGGCCACGCCGCGCCGCGGCGATGCCCTGCTCGGCGTGGACGCCGCTCGGCGAGCCGATCGCGACCGCGTCGATCGGCCCGTCGAGGAACGCCTCCCAGCTCGCGAAGGCGCGCCCGCCGTGGCGCGCGGCCATCGCCTCGGCCCGGGCCGGGTCGCGGGCGTACCACGCCGTCACCTCGAGGCCCGCCTCGCGCGCGGCCCGCGCGTGCGTGTCGCTGATGTTCCCGCCGCCGACGAGGCCGAAGCGCAGCGGCACTAGAAGCGGGCCGTGAACTCGGCGAACGCCTTCTCGGCCGTCTCCTTCGAGAACGGCCCGGGCAGGATCAGCAGCCGGTAGCGGAACGTGGCGCTCTCGCCCTTCTCGAGCGAGAGGTTCAGCTGGTCCTTCCCTCCGCTCAGCACCTTGGCCCCGAGCGGGTTCGCCGCGAAGAGGCCGTAGCCGCGCGCGTGCCAGTGGGTGGGGTAGTCGGGGTTGCCCGGGTGGTCGAGGACGAGGAGGGTGACGTCCTCGTCGCCCACCCGGCCGGAGAGGGCCATCCACTTCGCGCGCGTGCCCCACACCGCCGCGCCCGTGATCCCCTCGCTGCTCGTGTAGACGCCGTTCACCCCGGCGTTGTCGAGGGCGGCCACGGTCGTCGGCTTGCCGCTCGCGTCGGTGAAGACCTCCGGCTTGTCCGACGGCTCCTCGAGCGCGCGGGCGACGCGAAGCCCGAGGGTACCCTCCTTGTTGTCCGTGAACGTGACCTTGCGGTCGTTCGCGGTGAGGGTCGTCTCGCGGTCGATCACGCGGACGTCGCCCACCGCGCGGATCGTGAAGCGGGTCTTCTCCACGAGGGCGGTGCCCCCGTCCGGCATGATCCAGCTCGCGGCGGTGATGAGGCGGCCGGGGTAGCCGCTCGACGCCGACACGATCCGGTCGTGGCGGATCGTGCCCATCTTCGCCCGCTCCTCCGGCTTGAGCGCCTCGGAGTTGTTCCAGAAGTCGACCCCGTTCACGTCGCCGTGGTTGAACCAGTAGCCGACGTGGTGCGGGTGGTCGACCCGCTCGCCCGGCCGCGGGTCCAGGGGAAAGCCCCGGGTGACGAACGTCCCGCGGGCCGTGCGGATCGGATAGAGGACGGGCTTCGCGAGCCGCTCCGGCCAGACGTAGGCCGTGAAGGGCTGACCGTCGACGAGGATGTCGACGCGCCGCTCGGCCGCCTTCGGCGTCACCGTGACGAGCTTCTCCTGCGCGAGGCCGGACGTCGCGACCGCGAGAAGAGCGGCGACGCACATCGGCAACCTGCTGGTCATACCAGTCCTCCCCGATAAGGTGGGCGAGCCGAGTTGTACTGCCCGGCGCGCGAGGTTGTCAAGCGTGGATGCGTCTCTTCGGCGCCTTGGAGGGAGCGGCATACATCTCTGAAGAAAACGGTTATCGCTACGATTTCATAGTCTTGTCGGTCCCATGAGTTGGATCGCCGCTCTGGGCGAGGTCTGACCACCTATTGACGCCGCCGCCCGCGTCCTCCTAAGCTTGGGTCTTCCGCGGTGCCCGCCGGGCCCGCGCGGAGCGGAGGCGAGGCCAAGAATGTCGAGCCGACTGACGGCGCTGAACCTCGAGATCGTCCCGGCCTCGAGGGTCGAGGTGGCGGGGGCGGAGTGGGCCCTCGGCCGGGACGGGCGCCTCGTCGTGGCGGCGGGCGCGGCCTTCTCGCGGGTCCTCGCGGACCTCGAGGGAGAGACGACCGGCGGCGCGGACGGCCCCGTCCTCGTCGGACCGCGGTCGCGGCGCAACGCGGAGGCGCTGCGGCGCCACCTTCCGTGGCTCCAGCCCGTGCCGCTCGGCACGCAGACCTCGGCCGGCCTCGGCGACCGCCTCGGCCTCGCCACCCCGGGCCACGTGCGGGCCGTGCGCGCGGTCCCCGGCATCGCGCCCATCTTCCCGCAGCAGTCGATCCGGGAGATGACCCGCACCGGGCGGACGCCGATCGAGGTCATGGACGACGCGACCTGGGGGCAGTTCTCCGAGGGCTGGCGCGGCGGCACGGGCGCCGACGCCGACCACCTCAAGACGACCGACGACATCGACGCCTGCCTGGCGGTCGGCTTCGCGATGTTCACGATCGACCCGAGCGAGCACGTCGACGCCTCGGCCGACACCGCCGACCTGCCGACCCTGCGCGCGAAATCCGACGCCCTGCCGTGGGTCGAGCTCGACGACACGGCGGCCGGCGCGCGCCAGCGCTACCTCGGCCGGTCGTTCGAGGTCGAGCACCTGAAGGTCTCCTTCGACGAGGCGACGCTCCTCCGGGCCGAGGTGAAGTACGGACGCGCGGTCGCCCACGTCGCCCGGATGTCGCGGCACCTCCTCGCCGCGGCGGCCGGCCGTCCCGTCGAGCTCGAGGTCTCGGTCGACGAGACCGACACGCCGACCTCGCCGGCGGAGCACTACTGGGTCGCGAGCGAGCTCGGAAGGCTCGGCGTCCGCTGGGTGAGCCTCGCCCCGCGCTTCGTCGGCCGCTTCGAGAAGGGCGTCGACTACATCGGCGACCTCGCGCTCCTCGAGCAGGACGTGGCCGCCCACGCCGCCCTCGCGCGGCACTTCGGTCCGTACAAGCTCAGCCTGCACTCCGGCTCCGACAAGTTCAGCGTCTACCCGATCGCGGCGCGCCTCGCGAAGGGCCTCGTCCACCTCAAGACGGCGGGGACGAGCTACCTCGAGGCGCTGCGCACGGTGGCCGGCGTCGACCCCGCGCTCTTCCGCGAGATCTACGCGTACGCCCGCGGGCGCTACGAGACGGACAAGGTGAGCTATCACGTGTCGGCCGAGCTCGGCCGCGCTCCCCTCGCGGAGGACGTGCCGGCGGCGGACCTGCCGGCGCTCCTCGAGCAGTTCGACGCGCGCGAGATCCTGCACGTGACGTTCGGCTCCGTCCTCAAGGAGAAGAGGCCGGACGGCTCGCTCGTCTTCAAGGACCGCCTCTTCGGCCTGCTGCACGCGAACCCCGACGCCTACGCGGCGCACCTCGAGCGCCACTTCGTCCGCCACCTCCGGCCGTTCGCCGAGGCGCGGTGACCGCCTCGGCCGAGGTCGTCATCGGCCGGGGCCTCCACTCCGGCTTCCTCCCGCCCGAGGAGGTGCGGCAGGTCGCCTTCGCCGGGCTCGCCGAGCTGCCGCTCGAGGGCGCGAAGGTGCTGGTGCTCGTCCCGGACGGCACCCGCACGATGCCGATGCCGCTCCTCTTCGACGTGCTGACGGAGGCCCTGCCGCCGCGCGTCGCCGCCCTCGACTTCCTCGTCGCCCTCGGCACGCACGCGCCGATGAGCGACGAGGCGCTGTCGCGGCTCGTGGGCAAGCCGGTCGTCGGCGGCCGCTGGGGCGACCACCGCGTGATGAACCACCGGTGGGACGACCCCGCCTCGTTCGCCACCCTCGGGACGATCCCGGCCGGCGAGATCCGCCAGCTCACCGGCGGCCGCCTCGACCGCGACGTGACCGTCACCCTCAACCGCCTGCCCCTCGAGTACGACCACGTGATCGTCTGCGGGCCCGTCTTCCCGCACGAAGTCGTCGGCTTCTCGGGCGGGACGAAGTACCTCTTCCCCGGCATCGCCGGGCCCGAGATCATCCACTTCACCCACTGGCTCGGCGCGCTGATGACGAACTACGACGTCATCGGCACGAAGTCGACGCCGGTGCGCGCCGTGATCGACCGCGCGGCCGCGCTCCTGCCGCGGCCGGTCTCCCTCGTCGCCCCGGTCGTCCTGCACGAGGGCACCGCGGGAATCTACGTCGGCCCGGTGAAGGAGGCGTGGTCGGCCGCGGCCGAGCTGTCGTCGCGGCGCCACGTCGTGTGGCTCGAGCGGCCGGTGAAGCGGGTCCTCTCGATCATGCCCGAGATGTACGACGACCTGTGGGTCGCGGCGAAGGGCATGTACAAGATGGAGCCGGCGGTGGCCGACGGCGGCGAGGTCGTCATCTACGCGCCCCACGTGACCGAGGTGAGCCACACGCACGGCCGGCCGCTCGAAGCGGTCGGCTACCACTGCCGCGACTACTTCACGAAGCAGTGGGACCGCTTCAAGGACGTGCCCGGCGGCATCCTCGCGCACTCCACCCACGTCAAGGGCCTCGGCACGTACGACCCCGCGACGGGCGTCGAGAGCCCGCGCATCCGCGTGACCCTCGCGACGGGCATCCCTCGCGAGGTCTGCGAGCGCATCAACCTCGGCTGGCTCGACCCGGCCACGGTCGACGCCGAGGCGTGGCGCCTCGATCCCGACACCCTCGTCGTGCCGCGCGCCGGCGAGATGCTCTACCGCGTGAAGAGGCCGATGCCCCCGGCCCCCAGACCGACCAGACAGGGAGATCAGCGATGAAGTACGGCCTCGACATCCGCCCGGACGCCGCTCTCGACTTCGTGTCCGTGGGCGCCCTCATCCACCGCCTCGACCCCGGCGTCATCCCGTTCCGCAAGGCGACGGAGTGCCACATCCACGTGAGCGGCGGGGAGTTCAACTGCGCGGCGAACCTCGCCGACTGCTTCGGCCTGAAGACGGGCATCGCGACGGCGATGGTCGACTACCCGATCGGCGAGCTCATCGCCGAGCGCGTGCGCGCGATGGGCGTCACCCCCTTCTACAAGCGCTTCGCTCACGACGGCGTCCGCGGCCCGAACATGGCCACCGTCTACTCCGACCGCGGCCACGGCATGCGCGCGCCGGTCGTCTTCTACAACCGCTCGAACGAGGCGGCGGGCCTGCTGAAGGCCGGCGACTTCGACTGGAAGTCGATGTTCGCGGGCGGCGTCCGCTGGTTCCACAGCGGCGGCATCTTCGCCGCCCTCTCGCCGACGACGCCGGACGTGATCGTCGAGGGCATGAAGGCGGCCAAGGCGGCGGGCGCCGTGTGCTCGTTCGACCTCAACTTCCGCGAGAAGCTCTGGAAGATCTCGGGCGGCGCCGACCGCGCGGTCGAGACGGTCGCGAAGATCGTCGAGAACTGCGACGTCCTCGTCGGCAACGAGGAGGACCTGCAGAAGGGCCTCGGCATCCCCGGGCCCGAGGTCGAGTCGAAGGGCAAGCTCGACCCCACGACGTTCTTCGCGATGATCGACTCAGTGATCAAGAAGCACCCGCACGTGAAGGTCGTGGCCACGACCCTGCGCGAGGTGCACTCGACGAACCGCCACTCGTGGAGCGCGGTCGCGTGGATCGACGGGAAGACCTACGTCGCGCCCACCGCGGAGCTCGACGTGATCGACCGCGTCGGCGGCGGCGACGGTTTCGCGAGCGGCTTCTTCTACGGCCTGCTGTCCGGGGTCGAGCCCCAGGAGGCGGTGAAGCTCGGCTGGGCCCACGGCGCCCTCCTCACGACGTTCCCGGGCGACACCACGATGGCGAGCCTCGACCAGGTGAAGGCCTTCGCGAAGGGCGGCTCGGCCCGGATCCAGCGCTAGGCGCGGTCGACTCACGAACGAGACGAACTCATACCCGGAAGGAAGACAGAAAGAACATGTCGAACGGAAAGGCGGACATCGGCCTCGTCGGGCTCGCCGTGATGGGCGAGAACCTGATCCTCAACATGGAGAGCCGCGGCTTCACGGTGGCGGCCTACAACCGCACCACGTCGAAGGTCGACGACTTCGTGAACGGCCGGGCGAAGGGCAAGAACATCCTCGGCGCGCACTCCGTCGAGGAGTTCGTGTCGCTGCTGAAGCGCCCGCGCAAGGTCATGATCATGGTGAAGGCGGGCAAGGCCGTCGACGACTTCATCGAGCAGATCCTGCCGCACCTCGAGCCGGGCGACGTGCTCATCGACGGCGGCAACACGCACTACCCCGACACGATCCGCCGCACCGCGTACGTGGAGAGCAAGGGGATGCTCTACATCGGCACCGGCGTCTCCGGCGGCGAGGAGGGCGCCCTCACCGGCCCGTCGATCATGCCGGGCGGCTCGCCGGCCGCGTGGCCCCTGGTGAAGCCCGTCTTCCAGGCGATCGCCGCGAAGATCGCGGACGGCACGCCGTGCTGCGACTGGGTCGGCGAGAACGGCGCCGGCCACTTCGTGAAGATGGTCCACAACGGCATCGAGTACGGCGACATGCAGCTCATCTGCGAGGCGTACGACATCATGAAGCGCGTGCTCGGGATGTCCGCCTTCGAGATGCACGACGTGTTCGCCGAGTGGAACAAGGGCGAGCTCGACAGCTACCTCGTCGAGATCACCCGCGACATCCTCGCGTACAAGGACGCCGACGGGCAGCCGATCGTCGACAAGATCCTCGACACCGCCGGCCAGAAGGGCACCGGCAAGTGGACGGGCATCGAGGCCCTCGACCTCGGCATCCCGCTCACCCTCATCGGCGAGGCCGTCTTCGCGCGCTGCCTGTCGTCCATGAAGGACGAGCGGGTCGAGGCGGAGAAGAGCCTCACCGGGCCGACGCCGAAGTTCACCGGAGACCGGAAGGCCTTCGTCGAGGACGTCCGCCAGGCGCTCTTCGCGTCGAAGATCGTCTCCTACGCGCAGGGCTACACCCTCATGCGCGCGGCGGCCAAGGAGCGCGGCTGGAACCTGAACTACGGCGGCATCGCCCTCATGTGGCGCGGCGGCTGCATCATCCGCTCGGTGTTCCTCGGCAAGATCAAGGAGGCCTTCGACCGCGACCCCGGCCTCACGAACCTCCTCCTCGACCCGTTCTTCCGCGACAAGGTCCTCTCCTGCCAGGACGCGTGGCGCCGCGTCGTCGCCTCGGCGGCGATGAACGGCGTGCCGGTGCCGGCCTTCTCGACGGCCCTCGGCTACTTCGACGGCTTCCGCGCCGGCCGCCTCCCGGCGAACCTCCTGCAGGCCCAGCGCGACTACTTCGGCGCCCACACCTACGAGCGCACCGACAAGCCGCGCGGCGAGTTCTTCCACACGAACTGGACGGGCCGCGGCGGCACGACGTCCGCGTCCACGTACACGGTCTAGCGCCCGGCCGGCACCGCGGCGGCATTCTTGACGTCGCCGCCGCGGTGTCAGACACTCATGTCTGACAAGGAGCCGCGATGGGACGGATGATCAGCGTGCGCGTCAGCGAGAAGACGCACTGCCCGGCCGGCGAAGGCGGCGGAAGCGCACCGAGTCCTCGGTCGTACCGGCAGGCGATCGGGATTCGTCGTCGACTCCTCCGACGCCGTACGAGGCGCTGCAGGACGTGATCAGGGATCGTCGAGGGCGCGCCTTCCGAGCTGTCCGAGCGGACGGGAGAAGTTCGCGACGTTCTCCGATCGCGGCGGAAGGCTCGCCGTTGATCCTCGTCGACGCGGGCCCCATGGTCGCCCTGCTCGGCAGGAACGACCAGCATCACGCCGCCTGCGTCTCCGCCCTCCGACGCCTGAAGGGCCGCTCTGCACCGTGTGGCCGGCGGTCACCGAGGCGAGTCCTGCTCGGAGACCGCCGGGCGGACGGCAACGCGCATCGAAGCTCAGTCGGCGGTCGGCCAGCGCCCTCGATCATCGGACCTCCCGCGCATTCGCGAGCTGATGGCGAAGTACGCCGACCTGCCGATGGACTTCACCGACGCCGCCGTCGTTCGAGTCGCCTGATGCGCAAGCGGCATCGACACTTCGTCTTCACCGTCGACCGCCGCGACTTCGCGTCTGGACCTCGGGCCGACGCCGCTTCAAGGTCGTGCCCTGATCCATGGCGAGGGGCCGCCCGTCTGACGAAATCGGCCGTCCGGCTGCCTGCGCATGGGAATGGCCGCGGCTCGTCTGCCGCGAGCGCCTCGCGAGCGCGGGCGGACGGATGGCGCGGCGGCTTCCCGATTCGTGAGCCTCGCCGGGGGTGGCTCTCGCTCGACCCGGCCGGCGTCGGCGAGGCGCAGGGCTGGGCGAAGAAACCTCTCGCCGACACGATCCGCCTGCCCGGGACGACCGACGAGGCCGGCAAGGGCCCGCGGAACGAAGCGCGCGACCTGCAGCGGCTGACGCGCCTCCATCCCTACGCGGGCGCCGCGTGGTACGCGCGCGACGTCGACGTGCCGGCCGCGTGGAGCGGGAAGCGGCTCATGCTGGTGCTCGAGCGGACGAAGCCGAGCCGCGCGTACGTCGACGGCGCGAGCCTCGGCGAGCGCGACTCGCTCGTCGCCCCGCACGAGTACGTGCTGCCGCCGCTCGCGGCCCGGGCGCCATCGCCTGACGGTCCGCGTCGACAACAAGGCGCTGCCGCCGGTGGGCGATCCGCACCAGGTCTCCGACCACACGCAGACGAACTGGAACGGGGTGATCGGCGAGGTCGGCCTCCGCGTCACCGACGCCGTGTGGCTCGAGGACGTGCAGGTGTACCCCGACCTCGCGGCGCGAGGAAGGTCCGCGTGCGCGCGCGCGTGGGCGCGGCCGAGGGCGCGAGCGCGGCGTCCGGCACGATCGCGCTCGCCGTGACCGTCTCGTCCGCCGACGGGAAGGCCTGCGGCGCGCCGACGTCTCGAGGTGCCGTTCACGGCCTCGGGGCCGCAGACGGACGTCGAGGCCGATTACCCGCTCTGCGCGGACGCGAAGCCCTGGGACGAGTTCGCGCCGCCGCTCTACCGGCTCGACGTGCGGCTCGACGGCCGCGCCGGCCCGGCGCGTGAAGGACGCCGTCTCCGTCCGCTTCGGCCTGCGCGAGTTCGTGGCGAAGTCGGCACGCAGTTCCGCGTCAACGGCCGAACGACGTTCCTCCGCGGCAAGCACGACGCCTGCGTCTTCCCGCTCACCGGCTACCCGCCGATGACGGCCGAGGGCTGGCGCCGCGTCTTCCGGATCGCCCGCGAGTGGGGGATCAACCACTACCGCTTCCACACGTGGTGCCCGCCGCGCGCGGCGTTCGAGGCGGCCGACGAGCTCGGGATCTACCTGCAGCCGAGCTGCCCAACTGGCGCGAGTTCGGCGAGCCCGCGCACGACGACTACCTGCGCGCCGAGGGCGAGCGGCTCCTGCGGGCGTTCGGCAACCACCCGTCGTTCGTGATGCTCTCGCTCGGCAACGAGCTCGGCGGGAAGCAGGAGCGGATGGCGCCGTTCGTGAGCCTCTTCCGTCAGCTCGACCCGCGGCACCTCTACGCGCAGGGCACGAACAACTGGTTCCCCGGCCCCGGCGAGACCGACGACTACTACGCGAGCTTCCAGGCGGCGGGGAAGAAGATCCGCGGCTCGTTCGCGACCGTCGACCTGCCGCTCGGCCACGTGCAGACGGGCCCGGCCGCGACGACGAAGGACTACGCGGCCGAGATCGCGCCGCTTCGCGTGCCCGCCGTCGGCCACGAGATCGGCGAGTACCAGAGCTACCCGGACTACGCGGAGATCGCGAAGTACACGGGCGTCGTGCGGGCCCGCAACCTCGAGGTCTTCCGCGAGCGGGCGGCGAAGGCCGGCCTCGAGGGCCTCGCGCCCGCCTTCCACCGCGCCTCGGGCGCTCTCGCGGCACTCTGCTACAAGGAGGAGGCCGAGGCGGCCCTGCGCACGCGCGGCTTCTCTGGCTTCCAGCTCCTCGACCTGCAGGACTTCCCGGGCCAGGGCACGGCTCTCGTCGGCCTCCTCGACGCCTTCATGGACTCGAAGGGCTACGTGACGCCCGAGCGCTGGCGCGGCGCCTGCTCCGAGACGGTGCCGCTGCTGCGGTTCGAGAAGTACGCGTGGACGAAGGACGAGACGTTCGTCGCCACGGCCGAGCTCGCGCACTACGGGCCCGCCGGCCTGAAGGCGTCGCCCGTCTGGACCCTGCGGGTCGCCGACGGCCGCACGGTCGCGAGCGGGCGCCTCGAGCCGGCCGTCGTCCCGGCCGGCTCGCTCGCCGACCTCGGCGAGGTGCGGATCCCGCTCGGCACGCTCGCGGCGCCCGCCCGCTACGAGATCGAGCTGGCGATCGAGGGCACGGCCGCGAAGAACGCGTGGGACGTCTGGCTCTACCCGACGGCCGTCGACACGTCGCCCGGCGACGTGCTCGTCGTCCGGCGCCTCGACGGAGCGACTCTCGGCGCTCTCGCCGCCGGTCGCCGCGTGCTGCTCCTGCCCGAGGCCCTCGCGCCGGCGGCGACGCAGCCCCTGGCCTGGGCCCCCGACTTCTGGAACTTCGGCATGTTCGAGAAGATCGCGAAGGACCGCGGAGCCCCGATCGCCCCCGGCACGCTCGGCATCTACTGCGATCCGAAGCACCCGGCTCTAGCCGGCTTCCCGACGCGCGAGCACGGCGACTGGCAGTGGTTCGCTCTGCTGCACGGCGCGCGCGCCGCGGTCGTCGACGGGCTGCCGCGCGACCTCGAGACGATCGTGCACGGGATCGACAACGCCGAGCGCGCGCACCGGCTGGCGGCGGTCTTCCAGGCGAAGGTCGGCCCCGGCCGGCTGCTCGTCTCGACGCTGGACCTCGACGACGCGCGCGGCCCCGTCGCCCGGCAGCTCCGCGCGAGCCTGGTCGCGTACGCCCGCTCCGACGCCTTCGCGCCGCGGGTCGCGCTCGACCCTGCGGCGCTGCGGAGCCTCGTGCCGTGAGGGCCGCGCGGCCCATTGACCGTGCCTCGGGCCGGGAGATAGCCTGCCGGGTCCGGCCCTGCCGAGACGGCGGGCGCCGGACCGATTCGCGAGGAGAGGACGCATGAGCGAAGACACGTTGGACGCCAAGACCCGCCGCACGTTCCTGAAGAGCACCGCCACGGCGGGGGCCGCCCTCGCGGTCGCGAACCGCGCCCCGGCCGTCCTCGCGAGCACCGGGGAGGCCCGGAAGCTGCGCGTCGCGATGATCGGCGTCGGCACCCAGGGCCACGGCCTCATCAACGCGGTCCAGAACGCGACGGACACCGAGATCCGGGTCATCTGCGACCTCTACACGGGCAACATCAAGCGGGCCCAGGGCCTGTGCACCAACCCGAACGTCCGGATCGTGAAGGAGTGGGAGAGGGTCGTCGAGGACAAGGACATCGACGCGGTCGTCATCGCGGTCCCCGACTTCTGGCACGCCCCGATCACGATCGCCGCCGCCCAGAACAAGAAGGACATCTACGTCGAGAAGGGCTGGTGCGTGAAGCTCGACGAGGCGAAGAAGATGCGGGCGGCGGTGAAGGAGAACAAGGTGGTCATGCAGCTCGGCCACCACATGAACTCCCTGCCGAGCTACGTCAAGGCGAAGGAGATCTTCCGCTCGGGCGCCCTCGGCAAGCTGCCGCTCGTGCGCACCTTCATCGACCGCACGAACCCGTTCCCCGAGTGGCAGTTCTACACGGACTACGGCATCCAGCAGCGCCCGGCCGACGCGACCGAGGAGAACATCGACTGGAAGCGGTTCGTCGCGAACTCGCCGCACCCCGACCGGCCGTTCGACCCCGAGCGGTTCTTCACGTGGCGGCGCTACTGGGACTACGGCACCGGCATCGCGGGCGACCTGCTGAGCCACATGTGGGACGCCGTGAACGGCGTCGTGGAGATGGGCATCCCCGAGACCGCGTCGACCCAGGGCGGCAAGTACTTCTGGAAGGAGGACCGGGAGGTGCCCGACATGTGGCACGTCCTGTACGACTACCCGAAGAAGGAGATGGCCGTCACGTTCGCCTGCAGCTTCCACAGCCGCCACCAGGGCGAGCTCACGCAGTTCCTCGGCCGCGACCTCACCCTCGAGTGCTCCTCCGACTTCTGCCGCACCTACACGCCCGACTGGAAGCCCGGCGGCTTCGAGCGGATGATGTCGGCCCGCCGCCTCGCCGAGGAGACCCGCAAGGCCGCGAAGGAGCTCGGCGTCGAGGCCCCGCCCACCGCCGTGTCGCCCGACTACAGCCTCCACGAGGGCGAGCTCAAGGTCACGTCGCACATGCAGAACTTCGTGGACTGCACGCGCTCGCGCGAGCGGCCGCGCTGCCACGTCGACCGCGCCTTCGAGGAGGCGGTGACCATCCTCATGTCCGTCGAGTCCTACCGCCGCGACGCGAAGGTCCGCTGGGACCCCGTCAAGGAAGAGATCGTCTAGCCCTCGTCCCCACCGTCCATCGTCAGGAGCAAGACCGAAGATGACCACGACCGCCGCCTCGCTCGACCAGCTCTGCGTGAACACGATCCGCGCGCTGGCGATCGACACCGTCCAGAACGCGAACTCCGGCCACCCCGGCCTGCCCCTCGGCGCGGCGCCCATGGCCTACGCCCTCTGGACGCGCGTCCTCCGGCACAGCCCGTCGCAGCCGCAGTGGCCGGACCGCGACCGGTTCGTGCTCTCGGCCGGCCACGGCTCGGCGCTCCTCTACAGCCTGCTCCACCTCACCGGCTACGACCTCCCGCTCGAGGAGCTGAAGCGCTTCCGCCAGTGGGAGAGCCGCACCCCGGGCCACCCGGAGTACCGCGAGACGGCGGGCGTCGAGGTGACGACGGGGCCGCTCGGCCAGGGCTTCGCCAACGCGGTCGGCATGGCCGCGGCCGAGGCCCACCTCGCGGCCCGCTTCAACCGCCCCGGCCACGACGTGGTCGACCACTTCACGTACGTGATCGCCGGCGACGGCGACCTCATGGAGGGCGTCGTGCACGAGGCGGCCGCCCTCGCCGGGCACCTGCGCCTCGGCAAGCTCGTCTGCCTCTACGACTCGAACAGCATCTGCCTCGGCGGCGCGACGAACCTCTCGTACACGATGGACGCGGCGAAGGTGTTCGAGGGCTACGGCTGGCACGTCCAGACGGTGGCCGACGGCAACGACGTCGACGCGGTGGCGAAGGCGGTCGAGGCCGCGAAGAAGGTGGCCGACAAGCCCTCGCTCGTGATCGTCCGCACCCACATCGGCTTCGGCAGCCCCAAGGCCGACACCTTCGGCGTCCACGGCGCGCCGCTCGGCGCCGACGCGGTCGTCGAGACGAAGAAGGCCCTCGGCTACCCGTCGACCGAGCCCTTCTTCGTCGCCCCCGAGGCGCTCGCCGAGATGAGGAAGGCCGTCGAGCGCGGCCGGGCGGCCGAGGCCGCGTGGCGGAAGAAGACGGACGCCTACCGCGCGGCCCACCCGGACCTCGCGGCCGAGCTCGAGTGCGCGCTCTCGGGCGCGCTGCCCGCGGGCTGGGACCAGGACCTGCCGAAGTGGACGCCGGCCGACAAGCCGGTGGCGACGCGCGCGGCCGGCGGCAAGGTCATCAACGCCCTCGCGGCGAAGGTGCCGGAGCTCTTCGGCGGCTCGGCCGACCTCAACCCCTCGACCGAGACCGCGCTCAAGGGCGCGGGCGACTTCGCGAGCCCGTCGTTCCAGCCGGCCGACAGGCAGGGCGCGGTGGGCGGCGAGTGGGGCTACGCCGGCCGCAACGTGCACTTCGGCGTGCGCGAGCACGCGATGGCCTCCGTCTCGAACGGCATCGCCCTCCACGGCGGGCTCGTGCCGTTCTCGGCCACGTTCTTCACGTTCGCCGACTACATGCGGCCGGCGCTCCGCCTCGCCGCCCTCATGCAGGCCCACCAGGTGTTCGTCTTCACCCACGACAGCATCGGCGTCGGCGAGGACGGCCCCACCCACCAGCCGATCGAGCAGACGGCGTCGCTGCGGCTCATCCCGCGGCTCACGGTGATCCGTCCGGCCGACGCGAACGAGACGGCGGGCGCCTGGCGCTTCGCGATGGCGCACCCGGGGCCGGTGGCGCTCCTCCTCACGCGGCAGGCGGTGCCCGTCCTCGAGGGCACCGCGTCGGCCGACGTCGCGAAGGGCGGCTACGTGCTGGCCGACTGCGACGGCACGCCCGACGTGCTGCTGATCGCGACCGGCTCCGAGGTCCACCTCGCGGTCGAGGCGAAGGCGACCCTGGCCGGCCGCGGCGTGAAGGCGCGCGTCGTCAGCCTCCCGTCGACGGAGCTCTTCGACGCGCAGCCCCAGGCCTACCGCGACGCGGTCCTGCCGCCGGCGGTCCTCGCCCGGGTCGCGGTCGAGGCCGGCGTGCCGGCCGGCTGGGAGAAGTACACGGGGGCCTTCGGCGCGATCGTCGCCATCGAGAACCGGTTCGGCGCCTCGGCCCCGCTCAAGGTGGTGATGGAGAAGTACGGCTTCACCGCGGCGAACGTGGCGGAGACGGCGGCCGCGGTCGTGGCCGCGCTGCCGCAGAAGCTCGCGGCGGTGGGGCTGAAGAAGGCCTAGGGCCCGGGGCGCTCCGGCCGGCCAGGCGCCCGGCCGGAGCGCGGGCAATCCTTGCAAATTGAGCGGGGTCCGCTCAAAATGCAAGGTTGATGAGGCTCGTTCCCCGAACCGATCTCGCGGCCCGGATCGAGCGGCGCCTCCGGGCGAGCCCCGCCGTCCTCCTGCTCGGCCCCCGGCAGTGCGGCAAGACGACGCTCGCGAGGGCCCTCGCCTCGGGCCGACGGGCCGAGGTCTTCGACCTCGAGTCGCCGGCCGATCGCCAGCGCCTCGCTCAGCCCCTGACGGCTCTCGCTCCGCTGAAGGGTCTGGTGGTCATCGACGAGGCTCAGCTCCAGCCGGAGCTCTTCGCCGTGCTGCGCGTCCTCCTCGACCGGCGGCCGCTTCCGGCCCGGTTCCTGCTCCTCGGGAGCGCCTCGGCGGACCTCGTGCGCGGGGCGTCGGAGTCGCTCGCCGGCCGCCTCGCCCTCGTCCCGATGGGCGGCTTCGCCCTCCCCGAGGTCGGCGCCACGGCGCTCCGCCGGCTGTGGTCGCGGGGCGGCCTGCCGCGCTCGTTCCTCGCCCGTTCGGACGAGGAGAGCCGCCTCTGGCGGGACGACTTCGTGCAGACGCTGCTCGAGCGGGACCTTCCGCGGTTCGGCGTCCAGGTGCCGGCGCCGACGCTGCGGCGCTTCTGGAGCATGGTCGCCCACTACCACGGCCAGATCTGGAACGCGTCCGAGATCGGCGCCTCGCTCGGCGACGCCCACACGACCGTGCGGCGGCACCTCGACATCCTCTGCGGCGCTCTCGTCGTGCGGACGCTGCCGCCGTGGTTCGAGAACCTGGGGAAGCGGCAGGTCAAGTCGCCGAAGGTCTATCTCCGGGACAGCGGCCTGCTCCACTCGCTGCTGGGGCTCTCCACGTTCGCGGCGCTGGAGGGGCATCCGAAACTCGGCGCCTCATGGGAGGGCTTCGCGCTCGAGGAGGTCCTCCGACGGACGGGCGACCGCGAGGCGTACTTCTGGCACACCCAGGGCGGCGCCTCGATCGACCTGATGGTCTTCGTCGGCGGCGAGCGCTACGGCTTCGAGTTCAAGTACGCGGACGCGCCCGCCGTTACGCGCGGCCTGCGAGTGGCCCACGCCGACCTGAAGCTGCGGCGCGTCTTCGTCGTCCATCCCGGCTCGAAGTCGTACCCGCTCGAGGAATGGGCCGAGGCCGTCTCGATCGCCGACCTCGACCGTCGCCTGACGAAGCTCCTCGGACGCGGCCCGCGCTAGGCGCCGACGCGCGCGGCCTCGACCTGGGCCTTGATCCAGGGGTACGTGCGCGAGATCCCCTCGCGCAGCGAGACCTTCGACCGCCAGCCGACCGACTCGATCCGTTCGCAGACGAAGTTGCGGGCCTTCACGCCGACCGGGCCGTCGACGTGCTTGATCACGATCTTCTTGCCCGCGACCTCGGCCACGAGCGTCGCGAGCTCGTCGACCGACACGTACTCGCGCCGGCCGATGTTCACGCCGCCCTCGAGCGAGGAGTGCATGAGGGTCACGATCCCGTCGACCATGTCGTCGACGAAGGTGTAGGCGCGCATCGCCGTGCCGTCGCCCCACACCTCGACCGTCCCGCCGTTCTCGATCTCGGCGATCTTGCGGCACATCGCGGCCGGCGCCTTCTCGCGCCCGCCGCGCCAGGTGCCCTCCGGGCCGTAGCAGTTCTGGAACCGCGCGAGGCGCACGACCATGCCGGTGCGGCGGCCGTACGCGGCGGCGGTGCGCTCGGCGTAGAGCTTCTCCCAGCCGTACTCGTTGTGCGGCATCGCCGGGTAGGCCTCGGTCTCCGGCAGCTCGGGCTCGTCGGCCGTCATGTCGCGGTAGACGCAGGCGGAGGAGGAGAAGAGATAGCGCTTCACCCCCGCGTTCGCCGCGGCGTGCGTCATGTTGAGGTTGATCAGGCAGCTGTTGCGCATGATCTCGCACTCGGCCGAGTGGATGAACCCCATCCCGCCCATGTCGGCCGCGAGCTGGTACACCTCGTCGAACGGCTCGCCGGACGGCGTCCGCACGACGGCCTCGCAGCCGGCCGCGTCGCGCAGGTCGACGACCTGGAAGTCGTGGGCCGCGGTGGGGGAGAACTCGGTGCGCTTCTGGTCCGCCCCGCGCACCCAGTAGCCGTCCTTCACCAGCCGCTTCACGAGGTGGGAGCCGATGAAGCCGCCCGCCCCGCCCACCAGTGCCGTCTTCTGCCGCTCGCTCATGTCGTCTCGATCCTCTCGTCGTGTGGTCAGCCGGTGACGTTACGGGCCCGGCCCCGCCCTGTCAACGCGCCGGCTCAGGCCCGCGCGAAGTCGATGTAGCCCTTCTCGACGTCCGTGTCCACGAGAACGACCTCGACCCGGTCGCCCACGTCGAGGCCCTTCTGCCCCCGCATCACGCGGCCCTCGACCGGCGGCCGGAAGACGCGCACCCACGTGCCCTTCGGCGAGGCGCCGGTCACGATCCCGGAGAAGCGCTGGCCGCGGCGGCCGGCGAGCAGCATCGCCGCCGCCGACTTCTTCACCTGCCGCTCGATCTTGGCCGCGTCGTCCTCCTGCTCGGTGCAGTGGGCCGCGAGCTCCGAGAGCTCGCCGACGGAGTACGGGCACGACGCGCCGGCGAGCGCGGCCTTCACGAGCCGCTGCGTCACGAGGTCGGGGTAACGGCGGTTCGGGGCCGTGGAGTGCGCGTAGTCCTTCACCGCGAGGCCGAAGTGCCCGTCCGTCGCCTGGCCCGGCACCTCGACGCCGTACTCGCCCGAGCCGAGGAGCTTCACGACCGAGAGCGACACGTCGGGGAAGCGCTCCGGGTCGGCCGCGCGCCGCTTCAGCAGGAAGGCCTGCAGCGCGGCCGGGCTCGCCTGCTCCGGGAGCGTCTCCCCGAGGTCGTGGGCGAGGCCGCGGATGCGGTCCCACCGCTCCGGCGTCTTCAGCACCCGCCGCAGGGACGGGAAGCCCTTCGCCTCCAGGAACTGCGCGACCGCGGTGTTCGCCGCGATCATGAAGTCCTGGATCATCTCCTTCGCGCGGTTCTCCTCGTCGGGCCGCAGGTCGGCGAGGAGGTCGCCGTCGAAGACGACCCGCGCCTCGCTCGACGCGAGGGCGAGGGCGCCGCGCTCCTCGCGCCGCTCCTTCATCGCCTCCGCCACCGAGTCCTGCAGGCGCAGCTGCCGCTCGACCTCCTTCGACGCGGCCACGGGCGGCGGCGGCGTCGCCTTGCCGTCGAGCCACGCCGCGACGGAGTCGTACGCGAGCTTCGCCTTGTTCCGCACGAGCGCGCGGGAGAGGGACGACGCGGCGACCGTCCCGTCCTTCCTCACGTCGAGCGCGACGACGATCGCGAGGCGGTCCTCGTCCTGGTTGAGGGACGTGAGGTCGGTCGAGAGCCGCTCCGGCAGCATCGGGAAGACCTGGGCCGGCGTGTAGACGGACGTGGTGTTCGTCCGCGCGCGCCCGTCGATCGCCGAGCCCCGGCGCACGGCCGAGTCGACGTCGGCCACCGCCACGAGGAGCCGCACGACCCCGTCCCCGAGCTCCTCGGCCACGGAGAGCTGGTCGAGGTCCCGCGAGTCGTCGTTGTCGATCGACACCCAGACGAGCCCGCGGCGGTCCGCGATCCCGTCGCCCGGCGCCCCGGCCGGCTCGGCGAGCGCCTTCGTCTCGGCCACCACCTCGGGCGGGAAGTCCGGCTCGAAGCCCCTCTCCTTCATCGCCCGCCGTGCGATCTCGACGAGCCACTCGCGTCCGCTGGGGGAGTTCGGTGTCATGACTGGGGATCTTCCCATGGATGGCGACAGCCGGCTTTCGACCGGGTGGCTGCGAGGAAGGACGGTCTTGCCCCCGGTGTTCCCGAGCTGCAACCGGAGCGACTCGCCTGGGCCCGACGCCTCATCACGGTCTGGCGGCCCGTCTCTGGCAAGCACATTTCATCGCAAGCGTATGAAGGTCAGCGACTTGTGTCGGTGTGCGGCCCCGCACACATGGTCCATCCGCCGGATGGGAACGCCGGGCGCCTGTGAATACAGTGTGCTCCTCGTCCGTCGTCCCTCCGCACTCGGCGCTCGCGTAACCGAGGGCCCGCGCAATGCTAAGGAGAAGACCTGTGAGGACACTTCGCCCGCTGCTCGTCGGAATCGCAGTGGTATGGGCCTGCGTCGGCACCCCTCGGGAGACCGTGGCACAAGCTCAGCCGCCCTTCGTCGCGGCGGTGGAGCTTCCCGGCCAGTCGGCGGGCCAGACCGCCTGGGGCGATTACGACAACGACGGCGACCTCGACCTCGTGGTCGTCGGCCCCAGCGTTGCGGGGGGACCGAGAACGGTGGTCTATCGGAACGACGGCGGCCAACTGGTGGATTCGGGCATCTCCCTCGTGCCGGTCCGCGACTTCGCCGCTTGGGGCGACTACGACGGCGATGGAGACCTCGACCTGGTGATCGGCGGCGTGACACACACGGACCCTCCGTCGATCACGCAGCTCTACCGGAATGACGGAGGCGGCGCGCTCACGCCCGTCGCCAGCTCTCTGCCCGCTTTCTCGGAGGATGCCGTCGCCGCCTGGGGCGACTACGACAACGACGGCGACCTCGACCTGGTGCTGGCGGGCTTCTCCGACCCGGACTACGCGACGCGGCTCTATCGCAACGACCACGGCGTCTTCACCGACACCGACATGGGGCTCGCGCCCGGCCTGAGAGCGAGCGTGGCCTGGGGCGACTACGACGGCGACGGAGACCTCGACCTGGTCGTCGGCAGCGGCATGGCGTCTCAGACGATCCTCTATCGCAACGACGGCGGGACGCTGGTGGACTCGGGCGTACCGCTGCCGCGGTGCGAGAGCGGGTCGCTGGCGTGGGCGGACTACGACGGCGATGGCGACCTGGATCTCGCCCTGACCGGTACGTCGTGGGGGCTCGGCACTCGAATTTATCGGAACGACGGCGGTTCGTTCGTCGATTCCGGCGTTCCCCTCGTCGGCGCCCATTACGGCTCCGTGTCGTGGGCGGACGCGGACGGCGACGGCGACTCGGATCTTCTCGTCACCGGGTCCCTCGAGGACGGGGCGGGCAGCCGCTTCTACCGGAACGACGGCGGCGGATCCTTCGTGCCGATCGAGTCCGGAATCCCCTGGCTCGCGAACAGCCGCGTGGCCTGGGGCGACTTCGACGGCGACCACCGGCTGGAGGTGGCCGCCGTCGGCGATTCCTTCGAGCTTCAGCGCGCGATCACGGTCGTGTACCGCTACCCGTCCGCGACGGAGAACGCGCCGCCCTCCTTGCCGGCGCCGGTCGGAGTCGTCAACCTAGCGGACCCGACGAGCGTTCAGCTGGTGTGGAGCCCGGCGTCGGACGCGACCACGCCCGGGCCCGCCCTCGGCTACAACGTGCGCGTCGGCACGACGCCCGGCGGCAGCGAGGTGATGTCGGCCATGGCCGATCCGGCCACCGGCTACCGGCGTGTCGTCGCGGCCGGCAACGCCGGTCAGGCCACACGCTTCACCCTCCGCGGACTTCCGGAAGGCGTCTACTACTGGGCCGTGCAGGCGCTCGACACGAGCTTCGCCGGATCGCCCTTCGCCACGGAGCAGTCGTTCGTGATCTCCACCGGGGGCGGGGGAGAGCCCCTCCCGGTCGTCGTCGCGAAGATGGGCAGCGGCCGCGGACGGGTCACTTCGACCCCGGCCGGCATCGACTGCGGCGAGACCTGCACCGCGTCCTTCCCGCCGTCGTACACGGTCGCGCTCGTGGCGACTCCGGAGCCGGGATCGACCTTCGCCGGGTGGGGCGGCGCCTGCAGCGGGTCCGGCCCGTGTTTCGTCGCGCCGAGCGCCTCCACATGGGTGGCCGCGACCTTCGAGAGCCCTTCCTACCCCGTGGACGTCACGGTCGCCGGTACGGGAACCGTCTTCTCGAGCCCGGGCGGCATCTACTGCGGCGACTACTGCGCCGCCTCGTTCCCGGCGGCGACGTCCCTCACGCTCGTGGCGACACCCGCTCCCGGCTTCGCGTTCGCCGGCTGGACCGGCGCGTGCACTGGCGCCCTCGCGTGGTGCACCGTCACCGTGGATGGCCCGCTGTCGGTGGGCGCCACCTTCGTCGTCCCGCCCTTCGAGCTCGTGCAGTCCCTGACGGGGGTCGACAACGGCAGCGTCGCGTGGGGCGACTACGACGGCGACGGACGACTCGACCTCGCGGTGGTCGGGATGACGGAAACCGCCGCCGAGACGCTCACGCGGGTCTACCGCAACGCTGGCGGGCAACTCGTCGACAGCGGCGCCGGCCTCCTGAACGCGGACAACGTCGCGGACCAGGCCGACTACGACAACGACGGCGACCTCGACCTGCTGGCCGGCGGCTGGTCGCCGGCGCCCACGAAGGTTACTTCCTCCAGCTCTACCGTAACGACGCCGGCTCGCTCGTCCCGGTGGCCGCCGGGTTGCCGACCAGCGTCAGCCTGCCCGCCGTCGCGTGGGGCGACTACGACGGCGACGGCGATCTGGACCCTCGCGATCGCCGGATCGAAGGAGAACGGGTGGCAGGCCCGCCTCTACCGGAACGACCACGGTTGGTTCGTCGAGGCGCACGTGCTCCCACCGATGCTCGCGAAGTCCGTCGCCTGGGGGGACTACGATCGCGACGGCGATCTGGACCTGCTCGTCGCGGGCGACTATCAGCGGACCTACGTCTGCCGCAACGACGACGGCGCCTTCACCGACATCGGCGCCAGCCTCTTGGCCGTCAACAACGGGGCCGCGCAATGGGTCGACTTCAACGGCGACGGCTGGGTCGACATCGTGGTGAGCGGCATTCCGTGGGGCGGGGCCGCGACTGCGCGGCTCTACGAGAACGACGCGAGCGGCTCCTTCGCCGAGGTCGCCTCCCCCTTCCCGGGCGACTACAAGCCGCCGTCCTGGGCGGACTACGACAACGACGGAGACCAGGACGCGCTCGTCTGCGCGGCCGACGGCACGCGCCTGTACCGCAACGACGGTGGCGTGTTCGCCGACGCGGTGGCGGGGCTGCCGCAGGTGTGGAACGGCCGGTGCGCGTGGGGCGACCTCGACGGCGACGGGCGGCTCGAGGTCGTGCTCTCGGGCTACGCTTCCTCCTCGGGTGAGCGGAGAGCCGACGTCTACCGTAGTTCCGTGGCGACGGCGAACACTGCCCCGGCGCCGCCGACGGGACCGAGCGCGTCCGTCACCGAGGGCTCCGTCCGCCTCCAGTGGGGGCCGTCGAGCGATCTGGAGACGCCGTCGCCCGCCCTCACCTACAACGTGCGCGTCGGCACGACGCCGGACGGACACCAGGTCCTCGCGGCGATGGCCGACGGCGCCACGGGGTTCCGTCGCATCGTGGGCCCCGGCAACGCCGGTTCCGAGATGGCGATGACCCTTCGCGGGCTCGCGCCCGGGCAGTACTACTTCGCCGTGCAGGCCGTGGACGGCGGCTTCGCGGGCTCGGCCTTCAGTGCAGTCGTCCCGTTCGCCGTGACGACAGAGCAGCCTCTGACCGTCGCGCTGTCGGGCACGGGGACCGGCGTCGTCGCCTCCACCCCGCCCGGGATCGACTGCGGGCCGTCGTGCGCGGCGGTCTTCCCGTCAGGCACGGTCGTCACGCTCACCGCGACCCCGGGCTCCGGCTCCGCCTTC
>JAXLRD010000059.1:0-42653 GCA_046331285.1 Vicinamibacteria bacterium | reverse complement strand
TCGAGCTGCGTCGTCTCTCCCGCGGTCACCTCGACGTCGCGCTCGTCGGTCCGGTAGCCCGGGCGGACGATCTCGACGCGGTGGCGGCCGGCCGGCAGGCGGAGCGAGGTGGCCTCGCGCGCCGTGCCGCGGAACGCGCCGTCGACGTAGACGGAGGCGTCGGCCGGGCGCACGTCGATGCGCAGGCGCCCCGAGCCGTTCGCGGCGGTCGGCTCGTCGGCATCGCGCCGGTCGCGGTCGGCCTCGCGGTCCTCGACGTCGCGGTCGCGGCGCGCTTCCGGCGCGGGCGCGTTGCCCGAGAGATCCTCGAACGTCTCGCCGGTGCCCCGCTCGAGATCGTGCTGGATCTTGACCGTGCCCTCGGCGCCCACGTAGACCTTCATGCGGTGGGTCTTGTAGCCCTCGAGCTTGATCGCGATCTCGTGGCGGCCGACCGGCACGTTCAGCCTCTGGAAGAGGCCGTCGAAGTCGTCGACCGTCCCCGCGTAGTACCCGTCGACGTAGACGCGGGCCTCGGCCGGGTCGACGAGCACGCGGATGGAGCCCGTTCGCGGTCCCGACGAGTAGACGGTGTATCCGCCGCCGCCGCCGCCCCAGCCCCAGGGATTGCCCCAGTAGCCGCCGTACCAGCCGTACGAGGCATAGGGCCACCAGTAGCCGCCCCAGTAGCCGGGGTAGTACCAGCCGGAGCCGCAGCCGTAGCAGGGGTAGTAGCCCCCGCCACCCGGGTAGTAGCCCCCGCCGCCGCCCGTGCCGGTGCCGGCACGCGGGTGCCGGCGCTCAGCGGACGAGGGCGAGTAGCTGGACCCGCCGGAGTTGCCGCCGGAATAGGTGGACCCGCCGGAGGAGGAGCCTCCCCCGCTCTGTGAGACGCCCGGGTGACCGCCGCCGCCACCCGCGTGGCCGCCGCCTCCGTCGCCGCCGCCGCGCGGAACCGCATGGTCCTGCGCGAGGGCCAGCGGCGCGAGGGCCAGGCTGCCTGCCAGGACCAGGATCGTCGGCCGAACCTTCATCGTGGGCCTCCACTTTGCCATCCGTCGCGAGTGCAAGCGACGTGCCGTCCGGGGGACGCGGCAAGTCGCTGATTCCAGGAGGCTGGCATCCGCGCCTTGGCGTCCGCAGGACACGTCACCGTCCCCGGACGGGGACACCGCACGGCGGCTATACTGCGCCTCTCGTGGTGCTCCCGTCCAGCGCTTCCCCGCCGCGACCCCGGCTGCTCGTGTCCTGCGGCGAGGCCTCGGGTGACCTCTACGCGGCCGAGCTCGTGCGGGACCTCAGGGCCCTCGGCCGGGAGGTGGAAGCGTTCGGCCTCGGAGGCGACAGGCTTCGGGACGCGGGCGCTTCACTCGTCGCCCACGTCCGGGACCTCGCGGTGGTGGGGCTTCTCGAGGTCGTCCGGCACTTGCCGCGGATCCGCGGCGTGTTCCAGGCCCTGCTGGCGCGAGCGGACGCGGAGCGGCCGGATCTGGCCGTGCTGATCGACTACCCGGACTTCAACCTCCGCCTCGCCCGCGAGCTCCGCCGGCGCGGGATCCCGGTCGTCTACTACGTCTCGCCGCAGATCTGGGCGTGGCGCGGCGGGAGGATCCGCGACATCCGCGCGTCCGTGGCCCGCATGATCGTCATCTTCCCGTTCGAGGAGCCGCTCTACCGCGAGGCAGGCGTGCCCGTGACGTTCGTCGGCCATCCCCTGGTCGACCTCGTGCGACCAGCGGTCGACGCCCCGGCGTTCCTCACCGCACAGCGCCTCGATCCGAGCCGGCCGGTGCTCGCCGTGCTGCCGGGAAGCCGGCGGTCCGAGGTCGCCCACAACGTCCCGCCGATCGCCGGGGCCCTGCCGCTCATCCGGGCCGCCCGCCCGGACGTCCAGCCGGCCGTGGCCATGGCGCCGGGCCTCGACCGCGGGCTCTTCGAGCCGCTGCGCGCGGCCGGCGCGACTCTCGTCGACGGCCAGGCCCACGCACTGGTGAGCGCCGCCCGGGCCGGGATCGTCGCTTCCGGCACGGCGACCGTCGAGGCCGCCCTGCTCGGCCTGCCGATGGTCGTCGTCTACCGGCTGTCGCCTCTCACTTACGCGCTCGGGCGACCCCTCGTGCGAGTGCCGCACTACGCCATGGCGAACCTGATCGCCGGCCGGGCGGTCGTGCGGGAGCTGATCCAGGGCGGATTCCAGCCCCGTGCCGTCGCCGACGAGGCGCTCGCGCTCCTGGCCGACGGCCCCCGACGCCGGGACGTGCTCGAAGGGCTCGCCGAGGTCCGGGCGCGACTGGGTCCCGGCGGCGCCTCCCGCCGGGCCGCGGAGACGGCGGCCAGCCTGCTGGATGGCATACAGAAAAAAGATTGACACCATCGGAGGTTATGTGTGACGCTCTGAGGTGATTTCTAGGCAAGGACCGGCATGAACAAGCTCTACGTCGGCTTTTCGATCGCGGCCGTGCTCCTCCTGGGGTGCCACACGATCACCGAGGAGCTGCCCACGCAGCCCACGAAGTCGCCCGGAACCGGCGGCGTACTGAAGGTTCCCATCCCGGCGATCCCCGGCGCGACCCCGACTCCCGCCCCGCAGCCCACCGCGACGCCGACACCCTCGCCGACCGCCGCTCCGACGCCGTCGCCGACCCCGACGCCGGAGACCGGGACCGCCGGATGCGGGAAACCCGTCCCCCCGCCGATCACCAAGATGAACACGTACATCCACATCAAGGGCCCGAACCAGTGGACCCTCGACACGACGCCGCTCGTCGGCCCCGACGCGGACTACTGCCGCGTGATCGGCTTCACGGACGGCCGCTCGCGCTGCCCGGTGCGGCCCGAGGGGAACCCCGAGCGCGAGGCGTGCGAGCTCTTCCGGGTCGGCCGAGCGGAGGACACGGGACGCCCCGGCCCGACCTGGACGCTGGCCGGCGCCTACTGCACGGGCGGCGCGGACTGCGAGAACCACCCGGACAACCAGTACCTGCTCTTCGCCCGCAAGGCCGGGTACTACGAGGCGTGCAACGAGGACGGGGTCTGCGGCGGCATCCAGGTTGACCGCTAGGTGATCCGCGTCATTGGCCGCGCGTTCGCCGCGTGGGAGCGTGGGAGCGTGAGCGCGTCCGCCTTCCGTCCGCGCGCCGCCGCCCTCGCGCTCGCGGCGCTCGCCGTCTTCGCCGCCGCCTGCGGCAAGCTGGAGAACCCGACGCGGCCGACGCCGACGCCGGAGCCCGTCTCCTCGACGCCGACGACGACCGCGCCGAACCCGAACCCCACGCCGACGCCGGTGCTCGGGGCGCCGGGCCCGAAGCCGAGCCCGACGCCGTCGCCGGACGCGACGGAGCCGTCGCCCTCGCCGTCGGCCACCCCGTCGACAGGCACGGGCGAGGGCGCTTCGTCCTGCGGCGACCCCCTCCCGCCGCCCGTGACGCGCATGCAGGTGAACGTCCATCTGCGCGGGTCCGCGCGCTGGATCCTCGACTCGACGCCGCTCGTCGGCCCGGACGTCGAGTACTGCCGGAAGATCGGGTTCACCGACTCCCGCTCGTTCTGCCCGGTGCGGCCGGAGGGCAACCCGCAGCGCTCCGCCTGCGAGCTCTACGCGATCGGCCGCGCCAAGGACACGGCCCGCCCCGGGCCCACGTGGTACCGCGACGGCCGCTTCTGCACCGGCAAGTCGAGCGGCTGCGAGAACAACGCGGACAACCAGTACCTGCTCGACGTCTACCTCGGGGGCACGTACGAGGCCTGCGCGCAGAACGGCGTCTGCGGCGAGGTCGACGCCGACCCGTAGCCGAGCGCGCTTGACAGGCCCGACGGCGGTGTGTGAGCGTGACGGCGCCCCCATGCGCCTCCGCCCGATCGCCGCCGCCGCGCTCGCTCTCGCGCTCGTCGCCTGCGGCGGGGGAGAAGAATCGACGAGCGAGCGCCAGGAGTCGCTGCCGAACGCGGCCTCGCTCATCCCGACGGCTCCGGCCCCCGCGCCGACACCGACCCCTGCGCCCGGCGCCACCACCGGCGACCCCGAGCCGTGGCCCGCGACGCCCGGCGGCGGAGGCACGGGAGGAGGTGGGGGCGGCGGCACCGCTTCGAGCTGCGGAGAGCCGTCGCCGCCCGCCATCTCGCGCGTGCGGGTGAACCTCCACACCTCGAACGGTACGCGCATGACCCTCGACGCGACGCCCCTCGTGGGCCCCGACGTCGCCTACTGCCAGCGGATCGGCTTCACCGACGGGCGCTCGTTCTGCCCGGTTCGGCCGGAGGGCAGCCCCGAGCGCGCCGTCTGCGAGGCCGCGCTCGTCGGCCGCGCGGCGGACACCGGCCGGATCGGGCCCACCTGGTCGGTCGACGGACGGCGCTGCGACGGAGAGGGCGACACCGGCTCGTGCGCGAACCACGCGGACAACCAGTTCCTGGTCCACGCCTGGGGCAGCGGCACCTTCCGCGCCTGCGTGGCGTCGGGAGCCTGCGGCGAGCTGGCGATCCCCTAGCGCGCCCCGCCGGGCACCCTGCTAGAATCCGCACTTCTGCTCAGGCGCCGGAGGGCCCTCGATGCCCAAGCGAATCCTGGTCGTGGACGACGACGAGAACATCCTGAGCCTCGAGCGGACGATCCTCGAGCAGAAGGGCTTCGACGTCACGACCGCCGAGGGCGGTGAGGAGGCGCTGCGCGTCCTGCGCAAGGACTCCTTCGACCTCGTTCTCCTCGACGTGATGATGCCGGACAAGGACGGCTTCGAGGTGTGCCGTCAGATCAAGCAGGAGCCGCGCCTGCGGAACCTTCCCGTGATCTTCCTGACCGCCAAGGGCGGGGGCGAGGCGCTCGCCGAGGGCTTCGACTCCGGCGCGGTGATGTACATCAACAAGCCCTTCACCGCGAACAAGCTGCTCACCATCGTCAACACGATGCTCGAGCAGGCCGAGCAGCAGAAGTAGCCGAGGGCGGGAGCTCGCCGGGCTCGGACTATACCGGCTCGAAGACCGTGAGGTCGTGGAACCGGCGGTACCGCTCGTCGATCTCCGGGCGGGTCAGCGTCAGAAGGCGGTCGAGGCTGAACGCCTCGACGCAGAACGACGCGAGCGTGCTGCCCATCACGATCGCGCGGCGCAGGGCCGGGCCGTCCGCGCTCGGGCTGCCCGCGAGGTAGCCGAGGAAGCCGCCGGCGAACGTGTCGCCGGCACCCGTCGGGTCGAACACCGTCTCGAGGGGGAAGGCCGGGGCGGCGAAGGCCTCCTCGCCGTCGAACATCAGGACGCCGTGCTCGCCCTTCTTGATGACGATCGTCCGCGGGCCCATGGCACGGATCGCCCGCGCCGCCTTCACGAGGTTCCACTCGCCCGAGAGGTCGCGTGCCTCGGCGTCGTTCACGAGCAGGATCTGCGTCTTCGCGAGCGTGCGACGGAGCTCCTCCGCCTTGCCGTGGATCCAGAAGTTCATCGTGTCGCAGGCCACGATCCGCGGGCTCTCCACCTGCTCGAGAACGCCGCGCTGCAGCACCGGGTCGATGTTCCCGAGGAAGACCACCTCGGAGCCGCGGTAACGGGCGGGGATCTTCGGCTGGAAGAACTCGAAGACGTTGAGGTCCGTGCAGATCGTGTCGCGGGAGTTGAGGTCGTACGAGTACTTGCCCTGCCAGTGGAACGTCTTCCCCGCCATCCGCTCGAGGCCCTCGACGTCGATCGGCCGGCCGCGGAAGGCCGCGAGCTGGGCCTCGCCGAAGTCGTCGCCGACGACGCCGACGAGGTTCACGGGCGTGAAGAACGAGGCGGCCACCGAGAAGAAGGAGGCGCTCCCGCCGAGCACGCGCTCGGCGCGGCCGAACGGGGTCTCGACGGTGTCGTACGCGACGCTTCCGACGACGAGGATGGACATCGGGGATCTCCGGCTAGCTGATGTAGCGGCCGATGATCGGCGCGAGCTCGCGCTTCACGTCGGCGGGAACGAGGTCGGGGGCGGTGATGAGCGCGTACTTGAGGGCCGTCGCGCACTCGCAGTCGCGCGGCTGGGGCATCCGGCGCAGGGCGGCGCGGAGGACGGCTTTCGCCATCTCGGCGTTCCGGCCCAGGTTGCCGATGATCTGCTCGGCGGTCACCGCGTCGTGGTCCGGGTGCCAGCAGTCGTAGTCGGTCACCATCGCGAGGGTCGAGTAGCAGATCTCGGCCTCGCGGGCGAGCTTCGCCTCCTGCAGGTTCGTCATGCCGATGAGGTCGGCGCCCCACGAGCGGTAGAGCTCCGACTCGGCGCGCGTCGAGAACTGCGGGCCCTCCATGCAGACGTAGGTGCCGCCGACGTGGTGCGTCGCGCCGGCGTCGGCGCACGCCTCGGCCATCACCTTCGAGAGGTGCCGGCAGAAGGGGTGGGCGAAGGCCACGTGCGCGACGAGGCCGCGCCCGAAGAAGGTGGACCGGCGGCCGAGCGTGCGGTCGATGAACTGGTCGGGCACCACCATGTGCAGCGGCGCGTACTCCCGCTTGAGCGACCCCACCGCCGACACCGACAGGATCCACTCGACCCCGAGCGACTTCATGGCCCAGACGTTCGCGAGGAAGTTGAGCTCGTGCGGCAGGATCCGGTGGCCGCGCCCGTGGCGGGGCAGGAACGCGACCCGGTGGCCCTCGAGCTGGCCGACGAAGAGGCTGTCCGAGGGGTGGCCGAACGGCGTCGCCACCGCGACCTCGCGGACGTCGGTGAAGCCCTCCATCTGGTAGAGGCCGGTGCCGCCGATGATGCCGATCTGCGCGCGCTCGCTCATCCCGTCTCCTCGCCGGAAGCGCCGGCGGACCGGCGATCGTAAGCCGAGCCGGCGGGCGCGGCAAACGCCGGGCCCTATCCCTTCGGCTCTTCCTTCAGCTCCAGGAGGACGCCGGCCGCCCCCTTCGGGTGGACGAACGCGACGCGGCATCCGCCCGCGCCGACCCGGGGGTTCTCGTCGAGGAGGGGCACCCCGCGCGACCTCATCTCGGCGAGCGCCGCGTCGAGGTCGTCGACGATGACGCAGACGTGGTGGAGACCCGAGCGCTTCTCGAGGAAGCGCGCGATCACGGACGTGGCGTCGGTCGGCTCCAGCAGCTCGAGGTGCGACTCGCCGACCGGGAGGAACGCCGTCCGGACCTTCTCGGAAGGCACGTCGTGGCGGGCCTCGACGCGGAAGCCGAGGGACTCGTAGGCGGCGACCGCGGCGTCGAGGCTCGGCACGGCGATGCCGAGGTGGTCGACCTTCAGCGCCTTCACGCGAGGCCCGCCCGGCCGAGGAGCCCCTCGGCCGCGGTGTGCGGATCGAGCTCCCGCCGCACGAGCGCGTCCACGACGTGATCGAGCTCGTCCGGCGTCAGCACGTCGCGCTTCACCCTCTCCGCCAGCCGCTCGCGAACGGCGTCCTCCAGCCGCCGTCGGGCCTGGCCCCGCCGCCGTCGGGCGAGGGCGCCCGTCGCCTCCGACCTCGCGCGGAACGCGCGCACCGCGCCGAGGAGCGCCTCCGTCCCCTCGTCCTGCAGCGCGACCGTCTTCACGATCTCCGGCACGTCGTGCGGGTCGGGCGCGAGGGAGAGCATCGACTGGATCTCCGCCACCACCCGCTCGACGCCGTCGCGGTCGGCCTTGTTCACGACGAACACGTCGGCGATCTCCATGATGCCGGCCTTGAGCGCCTGGACCTCGTCGCCGAGGCCGGGCACGAGGACGACGAGGCTCACGTCCGCGGTGCCGACGATCTCGACCTCGTCCTGGCCCACCCCGACCGTCTCGACCAGCACCACGTCCTTGCCGGAGGCCGCGAGCACGGTGACGACCTGGTCGGTGGCGGCGGAGAGCCCGCCGAGGTGGCCGCGGGTGGCCATCGAGCGGATGAAGACGCCGGGGTCGGTCGCGTGCGACTGCATGCGGATGCGGTCGCCGAGGATGGCGCCGCCCGAGAACGGCGACGTGGGGTCCACCGCGACGACGCCGACCGTGCGCCCCTCGCGCCGCAGCGCCGCGGTGAGCCGATCGACGAGCGATGACTTCCCGGCGCCGGGCGGGCCGGTCACGCCGACGACGAGCGAGCTCCCCGCGTGCGGGTAGAGGGCGCCGAGGAGCGCCCGCGCGTCCTTTCGCCCGTCCTCGACGAGCGTGATGGCCCGCGCGAGGGCGCGCACGTCGCCCGCGCGGACCCCGGCCGCGAGGTCGGCGGCGGCCACGACGGACGGCACGGGCTAGCGCACCACCGGCCGCAGGTGCAGGAGCTGCCGCGCGATCACCATGCGCTGCACCTCGCTCGTGCCCTCGCCAATCGTGCCGATCTTCGCGTCGCGCAGGTGGCGTTCGACCGGGTAGTCCTTGAGGTAGCCGTAGCCGCCGTGGATCTGGACGGCCTCGAGCGCGACCTCGACCGCGGCCTCGCTCGCGAAGAGCTTCGCCATGGACGATTCCGCGGTGTGGGCCCGCCCCGCGTCCGCGAGCGCGGCGGCGCGGTGGGTCAGCAGGCGCGCCGCCTCCACCTTCGTCGCCATGTCGGCGATCTTCATCTGGATCGCCTGGAAGTCGGCGATCGGGTGGCCGAACTGCTTCCGCTCGAGGGCGTACCGCATCGAGGCCTCGAGGGCGGCCTGGGCGATGCCGACCGCGAAGGCGGCGATGCCGATGCGGCCGCGGTCGAGGATCTTCAGCGTGTCGACGAAGCCGAGGCCGGGACGGCCGACGAGGTTCGCCGCCGGCACCCGGCAGTCCTCGAAGACGAGCTCCGAGGTGTCGGAGGAGCGCACGCCGAGCTTGTCCTCCTTCTTGCCGGAGCGGAAGCCCTTCGTCCCCCGCTCGACGACGAAGGCCGAGATGCCCTTCTTGCCCGCCGCGCGGTCGGTCACCGCCATCACCACCGCCGTGTCGGCGATGCCGCCGTTCGTGATGAAGGTCTTCGAGCCGTTCAGGACCCAGTCGGCGCCGTCGCGCACGGCCGTCGTGCGCATCCCGCCCGCGTCGGAGCCCGAGCCCGGCTCGGTGAGGCCCCAGCAGCCGATCTTCTCGCCCTTCGCGAGCGGCGCGAGGAAGCGGCGCTTCTGCTCCTCGTCCCCGGCGAGGTGGATGTGGGCGGAGGCGAGGCTGTGGTGGGCGGCGAGGGAGAGGGCGACGCCCGCGTCGCCGCGGGCCATCTCCTCCATCACGATCGCCCAGTCGAGAACCGCGAGCCCCGAGCCGCCGTACTCGGCCGGCCAGCAGACGCCGGCGAGGCCCAGCTCGCCGAGCGTCGCGAACAGCCCGCGGGGAAAGGACTGCTTCTCGTCCCACTCCCGGGCGTGGGGCCGCAGCTCCGCCTCGGCGAAGTCGCGCACCGTGCGGCGCAGGAGGACCTGCTCCTCGCTCAGCTCGAAGTCCACGGGTTCATGGTATACCGCGAGCCGTCTCCATGATCCGTCTCCTTCTCCGGCTCCTTCTCCTCGCCCTCGCCGCGGTCGCCGCCCTCGGCGCCTGGGTCTTCGTCGGGCTCCCCTCGCGCTCGGGCGTCCGCGCCCTGGCCGAGCGAAACCCGCCGAAGACGCGGCTCATGGCCCAGCGCGAGGAGGAGGCGCGGGCCGCCGGCCGGAGGCCGCGCGCGATCCAGCAGCCCGTGCCGCTCTCCGCCGTGTCGCGCCACCTGATCCACGCCGTGATCGCCTCCGAGGACCAGGCCTTCTTCGGGCACGAGGGGGTCGACTGGAAGGCGATCGAGGAGTCGATCCGCCGGGACGTGAAGAAGCGCTCGTTCGCCCGGGGCGGGAGCACGATCACGCAGCAGCTCGCGAAGAACCTCTACTTCGGCACCGCGAAGACGCCGGTCCGCAAGCTGCGCGAGCTGGTCGTGGCGCGCTGGCTCGAGGCCGATCTCACGAAGGCGCGCATCCTCGCCCTCTACCTGAACGTCATCGAGTGGGGCGACGGCGTCTACGGCTGCGAGGCCGCGGCCCGGCGGTGGTACGGGAAGCCCGCCTCGGCCCTCTCCGAGACCGAGGCGGCCGGGCTCGCGGCCATGATCCCGAACCCCCGGCGCATCAACCCGCGCGTGTCGCCGGCGCGGCACGAGCGGGCGACGAGGCGGGTCCTGTGGCTCATGGCCCTCGCCGGCTACGTCGGCCGCGACGTGGCCGGCCTCGGCGCCGAGCCGCCGGCGGAGACCGCGGAGGACGCGGCCGAGGCCGGCGCCGACCTGCCGCCCCCGCCCGAGCCGTAGCCCGCGCCCGGCGTGCGACGATAGAGGGCTGTCATGAGCGCCACGGCCGCCGAGGAGAGGGAGGACGCCGACGTCGTGACCTCCTCCGACGAGTACGCCCGCCGCTTCGCCGGCGCGGTCGGCGCGTACTTCCTCGACGTGCAGGCCCGGGCGACGCTGGAGCTCCTCGCCCCCTACCCCGGCGCGAGCGTCCTCGACGTGGGCGGAGGGCACGGACAGACGACCGGCCCCCTCGTCGAGGCGGGCCACGCGGTGACGGTCCTCGGCAGCGAGGCGTCGTGCGAGGCGCGCGTGCGGGCCTGGACGGGCACGGGACGCGCCCGTTTCCTCGCCGCCGACCTCCTCGATCCCGGACTCGCCGACCGCTCGTTCGACGTCGTGCTCTCCTACCGGCTGCTGCCGCACGCGCGGCGGTACGAGCGGCTCGTCGCCTCCCTCGCGCGGCTCGCGGCGAAGGCCGTCGTCGTCGACTACCCGACCCGGCGGAGCCTGAACGCGGCGGCCGACCTCTTCTTCGGCCTCAAGAAGGGCGTCGAGCGCGACACCCGCCCCTTCCGCGTGTTCGCGGACGACGAGGTCGAGAGCGCCTTCGCCGCCCACGGCTTCCGGCCCGCGGCGCGCCGCGGACAGTTCTTCCTTCCGATGGCGCTCCACCGCGCGACGGGCTCGGCCGGCCTCGCGCGCGCCCTCGAGGGCGCCGCGGGCGCCGTCGGCCTCACCCGCGTCCTGGGCTCGCCCGTCGTCCTGAGGCTCGAGCGTGGCTGAGCCCCGCGACGCGCGCGACTGGGCGAAGGCCCTCTTCGGCCGCTCGGTCCTCAAGCAGAGGAAGCTCGCCGAGATCGCGGCGATGCTCGGCCCGACGCACGGCCTGCGCTGCCTGGACCTCGGCTCCGACAACGGCGTCGTGAGCCTGCTGCTCCGCGAGCGGGGCGGCGACTGGGCCTCCGGCGACCTCACCGAGGAGGCGGTCGCGTCGATCCGCTCGCTCGTCGGCCACGACGTCCACCGGGTGCGCGGCGACCGCCTGCCCTTCGCGGACGCGGCGTTCGACCGGGTCGCCGTCGTCGACATGCTCGAGCACGTGCCGGACGACGCGGCCTTCGCGGCGGAGCTCGCCCGCGTCACGAAGCCGGGCGGGCGGCTCGTGGTCAACACCCCGCACCTCAAGCGCACCGCCCTGCGCCGCGTGCGCCACGCCCTCGGCCAGACGGACGAGAAGCACGGCCACCTGCGCCCGGGCTACTCGCCGGACCGGCTCGCCGAGCTCTTCGCCCCCGCGTTCGCGCCGGAGAGCCACCGCACCTACTCGCGCTTCTTCTCCGAGGCCGTCGACACCGGCCTCAACGCCGGCCTCGAGCGGCTCGGGAAGAAGTCCTCGGCCAAGGGAATGGTCGTGACCGCGGCCGACCTCGCGAAGAACCGGAAGACCTTCCGCCTCTACTCCGCGATCTACCCCGCCGTATGGGCGCTGACGCGGCTCGACGCGGTCGTCCCCGCCTCGGGCTACATGCTCATCGCGTCGCTGCGGCGCGTCTGAGGCCCGCCCGTCCGTCGGGCTACTTCGGGTCGAAGCCGTCGATCGTCGCGAGGAGCCGATCGAGGAAGGTCACCTGGGCGGGGTGCAGGAGGAAGCGCGCCCGCTCGATCGGGACGAACTTCGCCTCGTCGACCTCGGTCTGGTCGCAGCGCGGCACGGCGTCGGCCGGCGCGGGGCCGGCGAAGCCGTGGATCCGCTTGCGGCTCCGCGCGAGGTCGACGCTCCCGATCGAGTGGAGCGGCCCGGCCCGCACGCCGGTCTCCTCCACCGTCTCCCGGCGCGCGGCCGCCTCGAGGTCCTCCCCGGGGTTCGTGCGGCCCTTGGGGATGCTCCACGGCGCGCGCCGGTTGTAGGGGCCCCACGGGTGGACGATGAGGACCTCGAGCCGGCCGTCCTGGCGCCGCCACAGCAGCGTCCCCGCGGACTCGATCACCGCCCCGCCCTCCGCGACTCCTTGTCCTCGTACATCCGCTTGTCGGCGAGGCGGATGAGGGCCTCCTTCGTCTCGGCCTCGGCCGGGTAGGTCGCGATGCCGAGCGAGACGCCGAGCCGGGCGTTGATGCCCTCCTCCTGGAGGAACGTGTGGCCCTCGACGATCCGGCGCAGCTTCTCCGAGAGCGTCCGCGCCTGCGCGCCGTCCGTCTGCGGCAGGATGACGACGAACTCGTCGCCGCCGTAGCGCGCGGGGATGTCCGTCTCGCGCACCGCGGCGCGGATGAGGAAGCCGACCTCGCGCAGCGTGCGGCTGCCGCGGAGGTGCCCGTAGCGGTCGTTGATGGGCTTGAAGCGGTCGAGGTCGACGAAGAGGAGCGACAACGTGGACCCGTACCGCTTCACGAGCTTCAGCTCGCGGTCGAGCGCCTGGTGGAAGTAGCGGAAGTTGTGGAGCGGCGTCACCTCGTCGGTGATCGACAGCTCCCGCGTCTTCTGGAAGAGGCGCACGTTCTCGAACGCGACGGCGACCGCGTCGGCGAGCGGCTGCAGCCGCGCGAGCGCCTCCTCGCCGAACGCCCCCACCCTGGTCGAGCCCAGGGCGAGGACGCCGATCGCCCTCTCGCGCGAGCTCAGGGGGAAGATCGCGTACGAGCGCAGGCCCTCCTCGAGCAGCCGCATGTCCTCGAGGTAGCGGTGCTCGTGCACGAGGTCGTGCTGGAGGACCGGGCGGTTGTTGAGGGCGACGAAGCCGGGGCCGCTGCCGACGACGGGCAGCACCGCCCCGAGGCCCCACGAGGTGTCCTCGGGGTGGCTGACCATCTCGATGTAGTCGCCGGTCTCGTTGACGAAGCCGCAGGCCAGGCGGTCGAACGGCACGAGGGCCGCGATCTCGGCCGCGAAGGCCGGCACGATCCCCGCGAGGTCCCGGCCCGAGGTGACGCTGGCGGTGATCCGCCGCAGGCTGTCGACTCGGCCGGCCGAGGCCCGCAGCTCGGCGTAGAGCCGGACGTTGGCGAGGCCGGTGCCGATCAGCTTGCCGAGGACGACCAGGAGCTGGAGGTCGAGCGCCGGCGTCTCCGCGCCGTCGTGCAGCACGAGCGCCCCGAGCGTCTGCGTCCCGGAGCGCAGCGGCGTCGCGAACAGCCGCCCCGCGCCGGGAAGGTCGAGCACGAGCGGCCGCGACCGGCGCAGCACGGACCGCGCGAGGTCGGCCGCGAGCTCCGGATCGGCCGCGAGGTGGTGCTCGGCGACCTCGCCCGGCGCGCCGTCGTCGCCGACCACGAACGTGACGCCGCCGGCGAGGCCGATCGAGGTGACGACGTGCTCGAGCGTGGAGCGCAGGAGCCCGGGCTCCTGGCGCTCGACGGTCAGGTCGTCGAGGAGCGAGACGATGCCCTCGAGGAGCTTCTCCCGGGCGGCGCCGGGCCCGAGCCCGGCCGCCGAGCGCACGACCGCCCGAGGCTGTGACGCTCCGCGGCTTTCTGGCGTCGGCGTCATTGTCGAGGAAGGCCCTCCGGGTGTCCGGCAGCCGGTTCGCGGGCATTCTAGCAGGCCGCCCGCGGGAGGCCGCTGTGACGCCCCTCGCCGGCGAGGAGGGCGGCCCGAACGCGGCTCAGGCGGGGAAGGCGGCGTCGAGCGCGGCGCGCTCGCGGGCGAGGCGGGCCGCGTCCCAGCCCAGCTCCCCCGCCATCGCCCGCCCGACGACCTCCAGGTCGGCGGAAGCGGGACGGCCGGCCGTGCCGAGGTCGAGACGCCGGAGCACCGCGTCGGCGAGGGTCAGGGCCATCTCGTCGCGAACCGCCTCGCGGACCCGAGCATCGAGCGGCCCGTCGAGGAGCCGCGCCTTCGGCAGGGCCGCCTCGGCCGTCCGCCCCGCCGGGGCCGGGCGCCCGAGCCGGCGCAGGACGAGATCCACCGCCTTCTCGGCCACCGGCCGGGCCGTCGTGAGCTTGACGCCCTGGACGCTCACGAGGCCGGCGAGGCCACCCTCCTCCCCGTGGTCGTGGAGGCGCGGCGTCGTGGAGAGCCCGTGGGCATCGCCCCGGCCCGGCACGAGGCCCTCGTGGACGAGAGCCACGTCGGCCCGACCGAGCTCCGCCCAGGGGAAGGCGCTCCGCCCGTCCTCGAGAAACGCCATCGGGTCGCTCGGCCGGCCCTCGGCCGGCTCGTACGAGGTCCCCAGCATCGTCACTCCCTGCCAGGGGACGAGGAAGAGGTAGCGCCCGCCGGCGCGGCCGCCGACCGCGAACGGGTGCCGCGGCGCACGGCGCAGCACGAGGTTGCGGGCGCGGAGGAGCGGCGCCCGCCCGCCGCGGAGGCCGAAGGCGGAGAGGACGTCGTCGACCCACGGGCCGGCCGCGTTCAGGACCGCGCGGGCGCGGACCTCGAGGGTCGCGCCCGTGAGCGTGTCCCGGACGGCGACGCCCGCGACGCGCCCTCCGGCGCGCAGCAGGCCCAGGGCCTCCGCGTGGTTCGCGCAGGTGGCGGAGGCGTCGGCCGCGGCGTGGACGAACGCCAGCGTCAGCCGCTCGGTGCTCACCGCCTGGGCGTCGCAGTACACCGCCGCGCCGGTGAGCCCCCGCTCGTCGATCCCGGGCACCAGCCGGCGCGCCTCGTCGCGGCCCACCACGCGCGCGTCGGGGATGTGGTGCGACGCCGGCAGCCCGTCGTTGCGGTCGCGCGTCAGCCAGTCGTTGAGGCGGAAGCCGACGGCGAGCGCCTCGCGGCCGGTCCTGCCGTGGCCGTAGGCGGGGACGAAGAAGGGCAGGGGCCGCACGAGCGCCGGCGCGAGCCGCATGAGGACGCGTCGCTCGCGGGCCGACGCGCGCAGCCGGCCGACGTCCATCTTCTGCAGGTAGCGCATGCCGCCGTGGATCGTCTTGAGGCTGTTCCACGACGCCCCGGCCCCGAAGTCCTCCCGCTCCACGAGCGCGACCGCGAGGCCGCGGGTCGCCGCGTCCCACGCCGCCGCGGCGCCGTAGGCCCCGCCGCCGACCACGACGAGGTCGTGCTCGCGCGCGGCGAGCGACGCGAGGTCGCGCCTCACGCCGCCCCCCCCGCGAGCCGCCGGCCGGAGTAGCGCAGCGCGACCATCGTCGCGTCGTCGGCCGCCTCGCTCGGGCCGCGGTGCTCGCGCACGGCCGCGCTCACCCGGGCGAGGAGCGGCCCGAGCTCCTCCTGCCGGTGGACCTGCAGGAGCGCCTCGAGCCGCGCCATCCCGAACGGCTCCTCCGCCTCGTCCTCCGCCTCGACGAGGCCGTCGGTGAAGAGGAAGAGCGCGTCGCCCTCCTCGAGCCGGAGCGCCCGCTCCTCGTAGCCGCCGCCGGGATAGAGCCCCGGCGGGCGGCCCGACGAGGGCAGCCGCTCGACCCCGCCGTCGCGGCGCAGGACGAACTGCGTGTTGTGGCCGGCGTTCACCCAGCGGAGCGTCCCGGTCTCGCCCTCGAGCACGGCGAGGAAGAGCGTGAAGTAGGGCCCGAGCGGCTGGTCGCTCGAGGTCTCGCGGTCGAGCGCGTCGACGAGCGACGCGAGGTCGCGCTCGAGGCCGAGCCGGGCCCGGATCGTGGCCTGGAGGCTCGCCATCAGCAGCGCGGCCCCGACGCCCTTGCCGGACACGTCGCCGATCAGCAGGGCCACCTCGCCCTCGCGCTGCACGAAGTAGTTGAAGAAGTCTCCGCCGACCTCGCGGGCCGGCACCGAGACGCCGCTCACCTCGGCGAACGGGGCGCACAGGGGCGCGCGCGGCAGGAGCTCCTCCTGGATCCGCCGCCCGATCTCGAGCTCCTTGCGCAGCCGCTCCTGCTCGAGCAGCCGCTCCTGGTTGGCCCGCAGCTCGCGGGCCATGCGGTTGAAGGTCTCGGCGAGGCGGGCGAACTCGCGGCCGTGCGGCACCTTCACCCGCACCGACAGGTCGCCGGCGGCGAGGCGCTCGGACGCGTCGGTGAGCGAGGCGATGTGACGCGTCATCCGGTGCGAGAGGGGCAGGATGCCGAGGGCGGCGAGGAGCGCGAAGCCGAGGCCGAGGGCGAGGTTCCGCGCGGCCGTGCGGCGGAAGTCGGACAGCGCCGGCCCGACCGGACGCGCGACGCCGATGACGATGCCGGTGTCGGGGTCGTCCCGGAACGGCACGACCCACTCGGACGCGTCGGGGCGCGTGGCGGCGTGGCCGGGGACGACGCCGAGGGCGAGGAGCGTCTTCTCGCCCTCCGCCTCCGGCGCGTAGACGTGGCCCTCGGCGTCGAGAGCGAACGGGATGGCGCCCTCGCGGCGCTCGGCGGTCGAGAGGATCGACCGCAGCCACAGCCGCAGCTCGGCCTTCTCGGCCGCGGCGAGGGCCTCGCGACGGGCCTTCTGGAACGGCGTCTCCTCCTGGCCGGGAGCCGGCGCCCGCTTCATCCGCTGCAGGCGCTCCTTGAGCTCGCCGGCCACCGCCTCGACGCGTGTCGACATCCGGGCCGCGAGCGCCTCGGCCTCGGCCGCCACCGCGCGCCGAAACGCGCGCTCCGACGCCTGGTAGCTGTAGAGCGTCACGCCGATGAGCGGCACGACCGACAGCAGGAAGAACGCGATCGCGAGCTGGGCGCGGAGCCTCACCGGGCGCTCACTCCCCGATCACGTGGACGGCCACGTGACGACGGTGCTGGCCGCGGCGGTGCTCCCACACGTAGAGGCCCTGCCAGGTGCCGAGGACGAGGTCGCCGTCGCGGACCGGGATCTGCTCCGAGGTCTTCAGGACCGCCGCCTTCACGTGGGCCGGCATGTCGTCGTCGCCCTCGTCGACGTGGGTGAAGATCGGGTCGCCGTCCGGCACGAGGCGCGAGAGGAACGCCTCGAGGTCCCGACGCACCGACGGGTCCGCGTTCTCCTGGATCACGAGGCTCGCCGAGGTGTGACGGATGAAGACCGTGCACAAGCCCTCGCGCACGCCCGTCGCTCGCACGGCCTCGCGCACGGCCGCGGTGACCTCGGTGAGGCCACGACGGGTCGTCACCGTCAGCGTGTCGCTCCCCTGCCGCATGGAACGGTCCAGACTACCACGCGGCCCCGCACCGGCCGGAGCGTCAGTCGAGCGCCCGCGCGATCTCCGACGCCGCGCGCGCGCAGGCCTCGCGGTCGACGTCGCGGTGCGTGACGAAGCGGATCGTGCGCGCGTCCATCGCGGTGCCGAGGACGCCCCTCGCGCGCAGCGCGGCGACGACGTCCGGCGCGGAGCGCCCGTCGAGGATCGCCACGACGATGTTCGTCTCGACGGGCGCCACCCGCACGCCGGGTCGGCCGCTCATGGCCGCCGCGACGAGGCGCGCGTTCTCGTGGTCGGAGGCGAGGCGCTCGACCATCGTCTCGAGGGCGACGAGCCCGGCCGCGGCGATCACGCCGGCCTGGCGCATGCCGCCGCCGAGGAGCTTGCGGGCGCGGCGCGCCTCGGCGATCCGGTCGCGGGTCGACGCGATCACGGAGCCGACCGGCGCGCACAGGCCCTTCGACAGGCAGGCCATCACGGTGTCGGCGCCCTCGACGAGGCGCGCGGGCGGGACGCCGAGGGCCACCGCCGCGTGCCAGATCCGCGCGCCGTCGACGTGCACCGCGAAGCCGGCCTCGCGGGCGGCGGCCACGACCGCCCGCACCTCGTCGACCTTCTGCACGGTGCCCCCGCCGAGGTTGTGCGTGTTCTCGAGCACGACGAGGCGCACGTCCGACTTGTAGTACGCGCGCGGCGCGACGGCGGCCCGCACGTCGTCCGGCGTCAGGTGTCCGCCCGGCGCGTCGACCATGCGCGGCAGGACCCCGGAGAGCGCCGCCATCCCCGAGAGCTCGTACCGCACGACGTGGCTGCGCCGCTCGACGAGGACCTCGTCCCCCCGCTGGGTGAGGACGCGGATCGCGATGGCGTTCCCCATGGTGCCCGAGGGGACGAAGAGGGCCGCTTCCTTCCCGAGGACCTCGGCCGCCCTCTCCTCCAGGCGATTGACCGTCGGGTCCTCGCCGTAGACGTCGTCGCCGACCTCGGCCGCGGCCATCGCCGCGCGCATCTCGGGGGTGGGCCGGGTGACGGTGTCGGAGCGCAGGTCGATCGGCGTCATGACCGGCGACGGTATCGCCCGTCCGCGCGGGCTGTCAAAGGCGCGAACGGCTCAGCGGGCGACGAGGAGGGGCGGGGGAGGCGCCTCCGAGCGCGGGTGTCAAGGACACGGCCCTGCTATAGACTGATCGTTCCCATGGCGCGGAGCTTCGCGGACGTGCTGGCCGGCTACGAGCCCGTCATCGGGCTCGAGGTGCACGCGCAGCTCCTCACGCGCACGAAGCTCTTCTGCTCCTGCGCGAACCGCTTCGGGGCGCCCCCGAACACGCTCGTCTGCCCGGTCTGCCTCGGGCTCCCGGGCGCGCTGCCCGTGCTCTCCGGCCACGCGGTCGAGCTCGCCGCGCGGGCCGGGCTCGCGCTCGGGTGCCGGGTCAACGCGACCTCCGTCTTCGAGCGGAAGAACTACTTCTACCCCGACCTGCCGAAGGGCTACCAGATCTCGCAGTACGCGCGGCCCCTCGCCGAGCACGGCTCGCTCGAGATCGCGACGGCCGACGGGGGAACGCGGCGCGTCCGGATCGACCGGGTGCACATGGAGGAGGACGCCGGCAAGCTCCTGCACGAGGGCTTCCCGTGGTCGGACGAGAAGAGCGGCGTCGACCTCAACCGCGCCGGCATTCCCCTCATCGAGATCGTCTCGGCCCCCGACCTCCGCTCGCCGGAGGAGGCCCACGCCTACCTCACGGCCCTGCGGGGCGTCCTCCTCTACGCCGCCGTCTCCGACGGCAACATGGAGGAGGGCTCGCTCCGCTGCGACGCCAACGTGTCCGTGCGGCCGCGCGGGCACGAGGCCCTCACGACCCGGGTCGAGATCAAGAACCTCAACTCCTTCCGCCACGTCGCCCGCGCCCTCGAGCACGAGATCGCGCGCCAGGTCGCGCTCGTCGAGCGCGGCGGCGCGGTCGTGCAGGAGACGCGGCTGTGGAACGCCGACCGCGGCGAGACGGCGCCGATGCGGTCGAAGGAGGAGGCGCACGACTACCGCTACTTCCCGGAGCCCGACCTGCCGCCGGTGACGGTGGACGCGGCGTTCGTGGAGCGGGTGCGCGCGTCGCTGCCGGAGCTGCCGTCGGCGCGCCGCGAGCGGTTCATGGCCTCGTACCAGCTCCCGCCCTACGACGCGCTCGTCCTCACCCAGGACCGCGCCGTGGCGGAGTACTTCGAGGCCGCGGCGCGGGAGAGCGGCAACGCCAAGGCCGCCTCGAACTGGGTCATGACCGACGTGCTGCGCAAGCTGAAGGACGACGACCGCCCGCTCGCGGAGTGCCCGGTGTCGCCCTCGGCCCTCGCCGCGCTCCTGAAGCTGATCGACGCGGGCACGATCTCCGGCAAGATCGCGAAGGACGTCTTCGAGAAGATGTGGTCGACGGGCGAGGCGCCGGACGCGATCGTCGCCCGCGAGGGGCTCACCCAGGTGAGCGACGAGGGCGCCCTGCGCGCGATGGTCGCGGAGCTCGTGGCGACGAGCCCGGCCCAGGCCGAGAGCTACCGCGCGGGGAAGACCGCCGCCCTCGGCTGGTTCGTCGGCCAGGTGATGAAGAAGACCGGTGGGCGCGCGAACCCGCAGGTGGTGAACGCGCTCCTCCGGGCGGCGCTCGGGGGCGAGTGACGGGGCGGCAATCCAAAGGAGCGGTGAGAATGAGCAAGAGCAAGACGGCTCTCGTGGCGGTGGCGGCGCTGGCCGTGGCCGGGCAGGTCCTGGCGCAGGACCGCGCGCCGCGCGGCAGCGCGACGGCGACGGTCGGCGGCAAGAAGGTGAGCGTCGACTACGGACGGCCGGCCCTCAAGGGCCGCAACCTCGACGACCTCCTCAAGCAGCTCCCGGCCGACCGCATCTGGCGCGCCGGCGAGAACCAGGTCACGACCCTCACCGCCGAGGGGCCGTTCGTGGTCGGCGGGAAGAAGGTCGCGGCCGGCAAGTACTCCGTCTACGTGCACGCCGCCGAGGGCGGTGCGTGGGACCTCGTGCTGAACAGCGACGCGGGCGTGCCCCTCGGGAAGATCTGGGACAAGGCCCCCGACAACATGAAGAACGAGCCCTGGCCGCACCTCGAGGGCTACAAGAACATCGAGGCGACGGAGGTCGCGCGGGCGAAGATGACCGCGGCGAAGGGCGCCGCTCCCGCCGACGTCTTCACGATCACGCTGGCGGCGAAGGGCAAGGGCGCCGAGCTCGGGATGGCCTGGGGCGCCCAGTCCTGGACGGTCGCGCTCGAGCCGGCGAAGTAGGCGCGGCCGGCGAGTCGCACGGCCCTCGGCTACGGTGAGCCCCGAGCGGGCTCGTAGCCGAGGGCCCTCTGCTTTCGGGCCCACCACGCGTCGATGCGGGGGGCGAGCCACAGCGCGGCCACGGCCACGACCCAGCCGGCCGCGAGGTCGACGAAGTAGTGGTGGCGCAGGTAGATCGTCGACGCCCAGAGGCCGAGCACGAACGGCAGGAGCGCCCAGAACCAGCGGCGCGCGAAGCGCCACGCGAACACGAGGGCCACGAAGGACGCCGCGGTGTGCAGCGACGGGAACGCGGCCCGGCTGTCGACGGGCAGCAGAGAGAACGTCTCGGCCGACAGGGCCGAGAAGCCGACCGGGTAGCCGCGCAGGTTCTTCGTGAACTCGCGCGCGAGGACGAGCCTCGGGGGCGCGGCCGGGAAGACCACGTAGAGCACGTAGCCGATGTAGAAGCAGGTGAGGGTGCCCACCGTCGCCGCGCGGAACTCCGGCCAGCGCCGGCGGACGAGCAGGATGAGGCTCGTCGACGGCGCGATCCAGAAGAAGTTCAGATAGAAGAACTGCATGACCTCGGTGCGGGCCGGGGTGATGAAGCGCTCGGCCCACAGCGTCGGCGAGACGCCGAAGAGCGCGCGGTCCATCGCCACGAGCCGGTCGTGCACGTCGTGCGGGTTCACGAAGCCGATCGTGTCGTGGAGGTTCGTGTAGATCAGGAAGCACGCGAGGAAGGGAACCGTTTCGCGCAGCCCCTGCACGAGGCCCGACGACGGCCAGCGCCTCACCGCGGCGGCGAGGAGGGCGAGGAGCACGAGGGCGACGGCCAGGCGCACGACGCCGCCCGGGTAGCGCGCGCCGAGGACGCCCGCTTCGCGCGCGTACTCGTACGCGGCCAGCGTGAGCCACGTCGTGGGGACGACGAAGGCGAGCGTCACCGCCTCCTCGAGCCGCAGCCGGAAGAGGAGGCGGCTCACAGGACGAGCGTCTCGCGGTGCTCGCCGAACACCCCGCGCAGCCGGCCCGCGATCTCCCCCACCGTGGCCCAGGCGAGCACGGCGTCGACCATCGCCGGCACGAGGTTGCCGCCGGAGCGGGCCGCCGCCTCGAGCGCGTCGAGCGACGCCTTCCACGGCCCGGGGTCGCGCCTCTCCCGCAGCGCCCGCACGCGCTCGACCTGGGCCCGCTCGACCTCGGGGTCGATGCGCAGGATGTCGGACGGCGGCGCCTCGCCCTCCTCCTGGAAGCGGTTGACGCCGACGATCACCCGCTCGCCGGACTCGACGGAGCGCTGGTGACGGTAGGCCGACTCCTGGATCTCGCGCTGGACGTCTCCGCGCTCGATCGCCGCGCGGGCGCCGCCCCGCGCCTCGACGCCGTCGACGAGGCGCAGGGCCTCCGCCTCGAGCGCGTCCGTCGCGGCCTCGACGGCCCAGCTCCCGCCGAGCGGGTCGACCGTCTCCGCGACGCCCGTCTCGTGGGCCACGATCTGCTGCGTGCGCAGGGCGAGGCGGGCCGAGGCCTCGGTCGGCAGCGCGAGCGCCTCGTCGCGGCCGTTCGTGTGCAGGCTCTGGCAGCCGCCGAGGACCGCGGCGAGGGCCTGCACGGCGACCCGCACCACGTTGTTGTCGGGCTGCTGGGCGGTGAGCGTCACCCCGCCCGTCTGCACGTGGAAGCGGCACTGCTGCGCCTTCGGGTTCGTGACCCCGAAGCGCTCCTTCATGATCCGCGCCCACAGGCGCCGCGCCGCGCGGAACTTCGCCACCTCCTCGACGAAGTCCGAGTGGCAGGCGAAGAAGAACGACAGCCGCTCGCCGAAGCGGTCGGCGTCGAGCCCGGCCTTCTGCGCGGCACGGACGTACTCGATCGCGTTCGCGAACGTGAACGCGAGCTCCTGCGGGGCCGTCGCCCCCGCCTCGCGGATGTGGTAGCCGGAGATCGAGATCGTGTTCCACCTCGGCACCCGCTCCGCGCAGTAGGCGAAGACGTCGGTGACGAGGCGCATCGACGGCCCCGGCGGGTAGATCCAGGTCCCGCGCGCGACGTACTCCTTGAGGATGTCGTTCTGCAGCGTGCCCGAGAGCTCGCCCTCGGGGATGCCGCGCCGGCGCGCGACGGCCACGTAGAGGGCGAGCAGGATCGCCGCCGTCGCGTTGATCGTCATCGAGGTCGACACGCGCTCGAGCGGGATGCCGTCGAACAGCACCTCCATGTCCTCGAGGCTGTCGACGGCGACACCGACCTTGCCCACCTCGCCGAGCGAGTGCGGATCGTCGGAGTCGTAGCCGATCTGCGTGGGCAGGTCGAAGGCGACCGACAGCCCCGTCGTCCCCTGCTCGAGGAGGTACCGGTAGCGCCGGTTCGACTCGGCGGCGGTGCCGAAGCCGGCGTACTGCCGCATCGTCCAGAGGCGCCCGCGGTAGCCCGTCGGGTGCAGCCCGCGCGTGAACGGGTACTCGCCCGGACGGCCGATCGGGGGAGGCGCGTCGCCGGCGGGACCGTACACCCGCTCGCGCACGAGGTCGGACGCCGTCCGGAACGCTCGATCCTGGCTCGTTTTCTGGCTCATCGGCGGCTCACCTCGCGTGCGGCGGCGCGGCGCGCTTGACACGCTTCCGCGCGGAACGTCATCATTTTTCAAGGCGAAGGGGTCCCACGGATGGAGCAGGCGGCCGGAGAAGACGTCTCCCGACTCGCGGAGGAAGTGGGCGCGACCCTGCGCCGCATCCTGTCCGAGTCCCCCCAGGTAGCCCACTGCCTGAACCGCATCCGGGCCGAAGGGTACGACGTCTCGGTGGTGCTCGAGGCCACGATCGGCTTCACCCGCACCGAGAAGCGCGAGGGTGCGCCGGCACGGCCCCCCGCCTTCGACGTCCGCGTCGAGAAGGCCGAGCCCGCCCCCCTGCGCATGACCCCCCTCGACAAGAAGTTCCTCCGCTCGCTCAAGATCACGGTCGAGGAAGAGGACGAGTAGGGCCCCGGCGCCGGGGGGCGCGCGAGGCGCGCCGCGCGCGCCCCGCGCCCGTGACGCCCCGCGTCAGACTCGCGGATTGATCGCCGCGCGGCCGGCGAAGCGGGCCATCGGCCCGAGCTCCTCCTCGATCCGCAGCAGCTGGTTGTACTTCGCGATGCGGTCCGTGCGCGAGGCCGAGCCCGTCTTGATCATGCCGCAGTTCGTCGCGACCGCGAGGTCGGCGATCGTCGCGTCCTCGGTCTCGCCGGAGCGGTGCGAGACCATCGACGTGTAGCCGGCGCGGGCGGCGAGGGCCATCGCGTCGAGCGTCTCGGTGAGCGTGCCGATCTGGTTGACCTTGATGAGGATCGAGTTCGCGATCTTCTTCTCGATGCCCTCGGCGAGGATCTTCGTGTTCGTGACGAAGAGGTCGTCGCCGACGAGCTGGCACTTGGCGCCGAGCGCCTTCGTGAGGTCGGCCCAGCCGGCCCAGTCCTTCTCGCCGAGGCCGTCCTCGATCGAGACGAGGGGGTAGACCTTCACCCACTTCTCGTACATCGCGATGAGCTGGTCGGAGGTCTTCGTGCCGCCGCCGGACTTCTTGAGGACGTACTTGTTCTTCCCCTCGTGGAACTCGGAGGCGGCCACGTCGAACGCGAGCGCGATCTGGGTGCCCGTCTTGTAGCCCGCGGCGGTGATCGCCTCGAGGATCGTCTCGATCCCCTCCTCGTTCGACTTCACGTTCGGGGCGAAGCCGCCCTCGTCGCCGACCGAGGTCGAGTAGCCCTTCTTCTTGAGGGCGCCCTTCAGCGCGTGGAAGACCTCGGTCCCGGCGCGCAGCGCGTCGGCGAACGACTTGAAGCCGTGGGGAACGATCATGAACTCCTGGAAGTCGACCTTGTTGTCGGCGTGGGCGCCGCCGTTCAGGATGTTCATGAAGGGCACCGGCAGCGTCTTCGCGTTGACGCCGCCGATGTAGCGGTAGAGCGGCACGCCCGTCGCCTCGGCCGCGGCCTTCGCGACCGCGAGCGACACGGCGAGGATCGCGTTCGCGCCGAGCTTCTTCTTGAAGTCGGTGCCGTCGAGGTCGATCATCAGCTGGTCGACGAGGGTCTGGTCGAGCGCGTCCTCTCCCACCACCTCGGCCGAGAGCACGTCGTTCACGGCCGCCACGGCCTTCAGGACGCCCTTGCCGCCGTAGCGCTTCTTGTCGCCGTCGCGGAGCTCGACGGCCTCGCGCTCGCCGGTCGAGGCGCCGGAGGGGACGGCGGCGCGGCCCATGGCCCCGCCCTCGAGCACCACCTCGACCTCGACGGTCGGGTTCCCGCGGCTGTCGAGGATCTCGCGGGCGAAAACGGAATCGATCGTGGTCATTGTTCAGGTCCTCACATTAATGAAGCCGGATAGAGGCGATGAGCCGCCCTGCCAATGGACGAGGCGCCCCAGTATGCCCGACGCCTCGTCCCCATTGCAGGTCCAGGAGCCACCCAGGGGGTCATAGGGGGACGGAGTCCCCCTATCTCAAAGGACGCAGGTACCGGGCCGTAAGCTGACCAAGTCGTTCCGTCGACGATGGTCGCTCCACGGCCCCGCACACGAGACGTGTTCGGACGTGTGAACGCAACAGGCCGCAGGCGAGGCCCGTGGCGGCGCAGGCGCCCGCTCATCGGAAGCTCGGGTCCACGAGACACTCCTCGCCCGGCGTCACCACCACGACACCGCTCTCCGAGACGGTGTGGCGCCGCCGGTCCTCGGCCGGGTCGTGGCCGATGATCGCCCCGCGCGGGATCTCGACGCCGCGGTCGATGATCGCCCGCCGGATGCGGCTGTGCCGCCGGACGATCGCGTCGGGCAGGAGGATCGAGTCCTCGATGTCGCAGAACGAGTGGATGCGGACGTTCGGGCACAGGACCGAGCGGCGCACTTCCGAGCCGGAGACGATGCAGCCCATCGAGACGATCGACTGGACGGCGACCCCGCGCCGGCCGTCCTCGGCGAAGACGAACTTCGCCGGCGGCAGCTGCGGCTGGTAGGTCCGCATCGGCCAGTCCGGGTCGTACAGGTTGAAGACGGGGTCGACCTGGACGAGGTCCATCGAGGCGTCGTAGTAGGCGTCGATCGTGCCGACGTCCCGCCAGTACTGCGCTTCCTTCTTGTTCTCGTCCCAGAAGAGGTAGGCGAAGACCCGCTCGCCGGCCGACACGAGCCGCGGGATCACGTCGCGGGCGAAGTCGTGGGTCGAGTCGCTCTCCGAGTCGCGGCGCAGCTCGCGGACGAGCACCTCGGTGTCGAAGATGTAGACGCCCATCGAGCCGAGGCAGGCGCCGGGGCTCCACGGCACCGGGGCCGGCGCCTCCGGCTTCTCCCGGAAGGCCGTCGCCCGGCCCTCCGCGTCGACCTCGAGGACCCCGACCCGGCGCGAGTCGGCGAGCGGCACCTCGATCGAGGCGACGGTGAGCCGCGCCCCGCGGGAGATGTGGAAGTCGAGCATCTTCCCGTAGTCCATCTTGTAGATGTGGTCGCCCGACAGGACGATGACCCACCGGGGCCGCTCGCGCTCGATCGCGTAGAGGTTCTGCCACACGGCGTCGGCGGTGCCGAGGTACCAGTGCTCCCCCATCCGCTTCTGCGGGGGCAGGATCTCCACGAACTCGCCGAGCTCGCGGTTGACGACGTTCCAGCCCATCCGGATGTGGCGGTTGAGGCTCTGCGCCTTGTACTGCGTCGCGATGAAGATCTTGCGCAGCCCCGAGTTGATGCAGTTCGAGAGGGCGAAGTCGACGATGCGGTACGGGCCGCCGAACGGCACCGCGGGCTTCGCCCGCTCGCGGGTCAGCGGGTAGAGCCGCTCGCCCGCGCCGCCGGCGAGCAGGATCGCCGCCACGTCCCGGAGGAGGAGGACGTTCACGGGTCCCTCCGGCCCGGCGTCAGCCCCGCGGCCGCAGGACGACGCGGGCGGGCGCGCCGTCGCCCCCGGCGAGGCGGAGCGGCAGGCAGGACATCTCGTACTCCCCCGGCTCGACCGCGGACAGGTCGAGCCCTTCCACGAGCACCACGCCCGCCCCCAGGAGGGCGTGGTGCGCGGGGAAGTCGGCGGAGCCGGCGCGGTCGACGGACAGGTAGTCGAAGCCGACGAGCTTGATCCCCGCCTGGACGAGGTACAGCGCGGCGTCCTCGGTGAGGTAGACGTGGTCCTCGTCGTAGCCGCCGCGGTGCATCTGGCCGGACATCCGCGTCTTCAGGAGGACCCGCAGGTCGTCCCGCAGGTCGACCTCCTCGAGGTCGCGCCGTTCGACCCTCTCGCGCGCCGAGAGCTCCACCACGCGCGCCTTCCCGAGCAGGATCTCGAGCGGCAGCTGGTCGACCGAGGCGCCGCCCGGAGAGAAGTGGAGCGGGGCGTCGACGTGGGTGCCGGCGTGGCTCGACATCGACAGGCGGGAGATCCGGAAGGCCCCGGAGGCGAGAGGCTCCAGGGAGTAGGGCGGATCCCCCGGGTAGGCGCTCATGCCCGCGGCGAGGGGGACGGTCACGTCGAAGATCCTGGGCATCGCAGCTGTCGCGCCGGGAGCTCGCTCCGGCCGGTGACCTTATAGCACACGGGCGAGACGGCCGGCATGATGCGTACGCCCTGCCCGCTATTGACAGGGGCCGGGGCCGCTGATACGGTCGTCGATGCGTATCGGGAGCGCATCCCTCTGGAGGCCAGCGCGTTGAGGACCTGCCGCCCGCGCGGGTGGATCGTCGTCTCCTCCCTCTTCGCGGCGCTGAGTGTGCCCGCCTCCTCCCCCGCCGACCAGGGCGGCCTCGTGGGCTGGGTGGAGAGCTCCCGCGGCGTGCCGATCGCCGGCGCCGTGGTCTCCATCTTCGGCAAGGGCATCCGCGGCGGGAACCTCGTCACCCTCTCCGACAGCCAGGGGCAGTTCGTCCTGCCCGCGCTTCCGCCCGGCTCCTACACGCTGCGCGCGATCGGCACCGGCCACGAGCCCTCTCCCGCTCAGCACGTGACCGTCCTGCCGAACCGCGACGCGCTGTTCACCGTGAGCCTGACGCCGGTCGGCGAGAAGCCGGCGCCGGCCGAGGAAACCGCCGAGCAGCGCAGCCTCCGCGAGTGGCTGTGGCTCATGCGGCACAAGAGCCGTTCGGTGCTCGAGACGGAGTCGGCGGAGGCGGCGGTGCGCGAGCCGGAGGCGGGACCGCCCGCGCCGTCGCTCGAGGCGCCGCGGACGCTGCCGTCGCTGCCGACCGTCGGCCCGGTGGACGGCACGGTCGAGTTCGTGGCGTCGTCCGACACGGCCTCGCTCGCCCAGGCGGCCGTCCCCGCTCCGAGCGGGCTCGGCGCCCTGAGGCTTTCGGGCCGTCTCGCCGACGGCGTCCGCTGGAGCCTCGGCGGGCTCGTGGCCGAGAACGAGGGCCGCGCCTGGCGCATGGCCGCCGAGTTCGTCCTCGAACCCGGGGCGGGGCACGAGGTCAAGGCCGGCGCGGGCTACGGCGCGGTCGACTCGCGCACGATCCTCACCGACGGCCTGCCGCAGCCCGAGCGCACGACCGGCTCGCTCTTCGCCCAGGACACGTGGCGCATCGGCCCCCGCGTGACCGCGATGGCCGGCGGCCGCTACACCTACCTCGGCTACCTCCCCGACGCGCACCACGGCGACGCCATCGTGGCGATCGAGCTCTCCGCCGCGACGGGCACCGTGCTGCGCGGCTCGATCAGCGCGCGGTCGCTCGCCCCGGGCGGCGACCTGCTGACCGTGTCGACCGTGGCGGCGGCGCCGGCGATGAGCTGGGCGCGCTTCGACGAGGCGATCCGGCCCTCGCGCACGGCGCGCGGCGAGATCGGCTTCGAGCACCGGGGCAGCGCCGGCCGCTTCGGCATGCAGCTCTTCCAGGAGACGACGCGCGACGTGATGCTGACGACGTTCGCCGGCAGCTCGCCGTTCGTGCGCAACGCCGGCGACGCGACGGCCCGCGGCTTCGGCGTGAGCCTCGGCGGCCACCTCGGCCGCGTCGTCGACGGCTCGGTCACCTACTCCTACGGCCGGGGGACCCACGTCGCGCCGTTCATGCCCGGGGCCGGGGCGGCGGTGACGACGGCCGACTTCCACGACCTCGTCGCCCGGCTCTCCGCGATGATCGACGCGACCGACACGCGCCTCACCGCCCTGTGGCGGGTGAACACGCTGGCCGACCGCCGCACGGCCGGCGTCATCGGCCAGGTCCAGTCGACCGCGACCCGCTTCGACGTCCAGCTGACGCAGGGGCTGCCCTTCCTCGAGCCTCTCACCCGCGCGGACTGGGAGCTGCTCCTCGCCGTGCGCAACATGTTCTACGAGGCGTCCCAGGGCGGACTCCTGGACGAGCTCGCGGTTCAGGACCCGCCGACGCGGGTCGTCGGAGGCGTCGCCGTCCGTTTCTGAGGGCTCTCTTGCTCGGGCTTCGCACAGGCGGAAACAGGGCTCCATCGAGCCTGTTTTTTTTGGCCGCACGCCTCATCCAAGGGGTTGATTCGGCGCTCCATCCCGCCGGATCCGCCGAGCCGTCGGCGCCAGCCAAGGCACTGGAAGAGAGAGACTTAGGCCTGCTCCCTCCGCCAGGGTCCGGGCACGTCGATTGCTTTCACGATTCCCTGACTGTCGACGTGTGTCAGGGCCTTCAGCCATGAACCTGCGCCGGGCCAAGAACGCGATCGTCGTGCTCGCCGGGCTGGCCCTCGCGGCGCTCGGCGCGTACAACATCGCGGCGAAGGCGACGTTCAGCCTCATGGACGACGGGGTGTTCTGGAGCGCCGCGCCCCAGGGCCTCGTGGCGGCCCGCGTCGCCCCCGGCGGACCCGGTGCGCGCGCCGGCGTGCGGACGGGCGACGTGCTCCTCGCGATCGACGGCGAGGAGGTCCTGAGCCCCGAGCGGCTCTCGGCGACCCTGGCCGCCCGGCGGCCGGGCGAGCGGCTCCAGTACTCTCTCCTCCGCCAGGAAGAGCGGCGCGCGCTGACGGTGCCGGTCCAGCCGCTGCGCCAGGGCAACACCAGCGCCTTCTACTACCTCTCGCTGGCCGGCTTCTTCAGCCTGGTCGTCGGGACGGTCGTGATGCTGCGCCGCCCGGCCGACCGGATCTCCCTGCACTTCTACGCCGTCTGCGTGCTCTTCTTCCTGATGTACTCGATCTCGTACACCGGGAGGCTGGACGCCGCCGACTGGACCCTCTTCTGGGCCGACCACCTCGCCGGCCTGTTCCTGCCGGTCGTCTACCTGCACTTCTGCCTGAGCTTCCCCGAGCGCCGGCTGCGCGCGAGCGGCCTGTGGCTCGTTCCCGCGCTCTACATGCCGGCTCTCGTCGTCACCGGCGCGACGGCGATGAGCCACGCGCTGATGGCCGGCGGCGAGGAGACCGGGACGCTGTGGGGCATCGCCGAGACCGTCGACCGCGTGAAGCCGCTCTACTTCGGTGTCGTCTTCGCGCTGTCCTTCGCGGTGCTCCTCCGCTCGTACCGGCGCGCCCGCAGCATCGTCGCGCGGCGGCAGGTGAAGTGGCTCGTGTGGGGCACGGCCGCCGGCGTCTTCCCGTTCCTCGCGTTCTACGCGCTGCCCTTCGCCCTCGGCCGCGAGCCGGGGCTCACGATGCAGCTCGTGGGCTACGGCCCGCTCGCCCTCATCCCGCTCTCGCTCGCCTACGCGGTCGTCAAGCACCGCCTGATGGACGTCGAGCTGATGTTCCGCCGCGGCCTCGGCTACGTGCTGGCGGTGGCGGTGATCGTCGGCCTCGCCCTCCTGACCGTCGGCATCACCGACGTGCTGTGGGAGGAGCCGCACGCGACGCTCGTGGCCCTCCTCTCCGCGCTCGTCGTGGTCCTGCTCTTCACCCCGGTGAAGGCCCGCATCATGGAGGCGCTCGACCGGCTCTCGTACCGCGAGCGGTACTCCTCGCGGAAGGCCCTCGTCCGCCTCGCCGAGGACCTCAACGCCGACCTCGACCTCGAGCGCACCTCCGAGCGCCTGCTCGACGGCATCGGGGCCGCCCTCGGCCTGCGTGAGATGGCCCTCTTCCTCCCCGCCGAGGACGGCCACTTCGGGCCCTACCGCGCGAAGGGCGTGCCCCGCGACGCGCCGACGCGGCCGCGGCTCGCCCCGCGGAGCCTCGTCGACCGCCTCTCCTCCGGCCAGCCGGTCGAGATCGAGAGCGCGACCGACCACCCCGAGCTCTCGGCCTACGGGCTCGCGTGGCTGTTCCCCTGCCGCGTCAAGAACGAGCTCATCGCCGTCCTCGGCGTCGGCCGCAAGGACGGGCTCGAGCCGCTCGACAGCGAGGAGGTCCTCGTCCTGAAGGCCGTGGCGGCCCAGGCCGCCTCCGCGATCCTGAACGGCCGCCTCTTCCGCAGCCTCAGCGAGAAGGCGGAGGAGCTGCGGGAGCTGAAGGAGTACAACGAGAGCATCCTCGAGAGCCTCGACTCCGGCATCGTGGTCCTCGACCTCGACGGCCGCATCGTCCGCTGGAACCGCGCGATGGAGTCGCTCGACGGCCGCCGCCGCCTGGCCGTGCTCGGCCGCACGCTCGACGCGGTCTTCCCGAGCGCCTTCCTCGAGGCGCTGCGCGGGTCGCTGGTGGTCGGCGACCACGAGGAGATCGCCCACATCTACAAGCTGCACCTGCCGTCGGCCGACGGCCGCAGCCTGATGGTGAACGTCTCGATCGCCCCGTTCCAGAACTCGCCGGGCGACCGGGTCGGCACGATCCTCATCCTCGACGACGTGACCGCGCGGGTGCGCCTCGAGGAGCAGCTGCAGCACGCGGAGAAGATGGCTTCCGTCGGCCTCCTCGCCGCCGGCGTCGCCCACGAGGTGAACACCCCGCTCGCGGGGATCTCGTCGTACACGCAGCTGCTCCGCGGCCAGCTCGAGGAGGCCGACCCGCGGCAGCAGGTCCTCGAGAAGATCGAGAAGCAGAGCTTCCGGGCGGCCAAGATCATCAACGGCCTCCTCAACTTCTCGCGCTCGAGCGGCACCGAGTTCGAGCGGGTCGACGTGAACAAGGCGGTCCAGGACGTGCTGTCCCTCGTCGAGCACCAGCTCGACGGCTCGCGCATCCGCGTGCGGCGCGAGCTCGCGGAGTCGCTGCCGAGCGTCCGCGGCAACGAGAACCGCATCCAGCAGGTCTTCTTCAACCTGATCCTGAACGCCCGCGACGCGATGCCGAGCGGCGGCTGGCTCACCCTCGCCACCTCCTGCACCGAGGACACGGTGATCGTGGAGGTGAAGGACACCGGCCACGGCATCCGCCGCGAGCACATCCGCCGCATCTACGATCCCTTCTTCACCACGAAGGGCATCGGCCAGGGCACCGGCCTCGGCCTGTCCGTCTCCTACGGCATCGTCCAGGAGCACGGCGGCGCCATCTTCGTGGACAGCACCCCGGGCCAGGGCACCACCTTCCAGGTGGCCCTGCCCGCCCTCGTCGCGACCGCGCAGGTCCCCGCAGAGGTGAGATGAGCCAGGAGTCGATCCTCGTCGTCGACGACGAGGAGGTGATGCGGGACGTCCTCGGCCAGGTGCTCGGCAAGGCCGGCTACGACGTCACGTTCGCGGAGACGGGACCGCGCGGGGTGGAGCTCGCCCGCAAGGGCTCGTTCGCCGCCGCGATCGTCGACGTCATGCTCCCGGAGATGGGCGGCCTCGAGGTCCTCGAGGAGCTGAAGCGCATCGACCCCGAGATGGTCGTCCTCATGATCACGGCGTACGCCTCGATGGAGATGGCGATCGACGCGATCAAGCGGGGCGCCTTCTACTTCGTCCCCAAGCCGTTCGACAACCAGCAGCTCGTCCACATCGTCGAGAACGGCCTCGCCAAGCGCCGGCTCGAGGACGAGAACCGCCAGCTGCGGACGGCTCTGCGCGACCAGGGCCGCTTCATGGAGCTCGTGGGCAAGAGCCCGAAGATGCTCCAGGTGTTCCAGCTCATCTCCCAGGTCGCCCCCTCGCGCTCGACGATCCTCGTCGTCGGGGAGAGCGGGACCGGCAAGGAGCTCGTGGCCAAGGCGATCCACCAGAACTCGACCCGGCGCGACAAGGCGTTCGTGGTCGTCAACTCGGGGTCGCTGCCGCACGAGCTGCTCGAGTCGAACCTCTTCGGCCACGTGAAGGGCGCCTTCACCGGCGCCGTCTACGCGAAGAAGGGCCTCTTCGAGCTCGCCGACAAGGGGACCCTCTTCTTCGACGAGATCGGCAACATCCCGCTCGAGACCCAGGCCAAGCTCCTCCGCGTCATGCAGGAGCGGGAGTTCATGCGCCTCGGCGGCGTCGACACGATCAAGGTCGACGTCCGCGTGGTCGCGGCCACGAACGTCGACCTTCGCCGCGCCGTGGACGAGGGCCGCTTCCGCGAGGACCTCTACTACCGGCTGAACGTCATCTCCGTGCAGCTGCCGCCGCTGCGGCAGCGCAAGGAGGACGTCCCGGCCCTCGTGCAGCACTTCGTCGACAAGTACTCCCGCGAGAACGGCAAGCCCGTCGAGGCGGTCGCCCCCGAGGTGCTGCAGCTCCTCATGGACTACGACTGGCCGGGGAACGTCCGGGAGCTCGAGAACGTCATCGAGCGGGGCGTCGTGCTCTGCACGGGCGGCGTCATCGGCCGCGACCTCGTCCCCGACCACGTGCGGACGAGCCCGAGCTTCCACATCCCGCCGGTGGCGGTGCCGCCCGAGGGCATCAACCTTCGCGAGGTCATCGCGAACTTCGAGAAGCGCCTCATCGAGTCGACGCTCGAGACGACCGGGGGCGTGCAGAAGGACGCGGCCCGCCTCCTCGGCCTCAAGCCCACGACCCTCAACGAGATGATCAAGCGCCACGGCATCCTGCTGCCGCGCGACCGCGACCGGCGGATCCCGGCCCGCGAGACGGCGTCCTTCCCGCGGGAAGGCTCGTAGGCGCTCCCGCCGCCCGCTCCGCCCGGCCCCCGCGATCCTTGACAAGAGGCCGGGCGGACTGTTAGCGTTCGCACTCTAATTCGCGGGATTCGCAGGACTTATCCTCCGGTGCCCGCGCGGGAAGAGATGGCTTTCCAGGGCTCACTCGCCGAGCTGCACCTACCCGACATCATCCAGCTCGTCTCGGTGAGCGGGAAGACCGGCGTCTTCCACCTCGAGGACAAGGCCCACCACGGCCGCATCTGGCTGTCGGACGGCCGGATCGTGCACGCCGAGGTGGACGACCTCGTCGGCGAGGAGGCGGTCTACGCGCTCGCGATCTGGCGCAGCGGCGAGTTCCGCTTCGAGGCGGAGGCCGCGGTCCCGCGCGTCACCATCCAGAAGAGCAACACGAACCTCCTGATGGAGGCCGCGCGGCGGCTCGACGAGTGGCGCGTGCTCTCGAAGAAGATCCCGTCGGTCGACCTCGTGCCCGAGTTCGTGATCCTCGAGAGCCGCGAGGGCCAGATCAACCTCAACACGATGGAGTGGCTGCTGCTGTCCAAGATCGACGGCCAGCGCTCGGTCAAGCAGATCGCGGCCGCCGCCCGCATGGGCGTCTTCGACGCGGCCAAGCTCCTCTACGGCCTCGTCGCGACCAACCTCATCCGGCTGAAGGAGGCCCCGCCTCCCGCCGCGCCGCCCGTCGTGGTGCGGGTGCAGCCGACGCCGACCACGGGCTCGTTCCCGGCCGCGACCTCCCCGCCGGCCCTCACCGCGGTGCGGGCGGCGGCGCCCGCGGCGGCGACGGCGGCCCCGGCCCGCGCGACCGCGCGGCCGGCGCCGGCCGCGTCCGAGACCGGCGCGGGACGTTCGCGGGCTCCGCGCCGATGCAGCGGCTCACGCAGCTGCGCGACGAGTGCGCGGCCCTCCTCGGGCCGGTCGGCGAGAGCGTCGTGCAGAAGCACTACCTGCGCGCCCGGGCCGAGATCGAGCGGGGCGCCGGCCTCGAGGCGGTCGAGGACGCGATCCAGCAGATCTCCCGCGCGGCGGGCATCCTCAAGGGCAGCGCGGTGGCCGAGGCCGTGCTGAGGCTGCTGAAGGCCTAGCCGCCCCCGCGCACCGCGGCGAGGAGCCCGGTCCAGCGCTCCAGGACGACGCCCCAGCGGTACTCCGCGTCCACGTAGCGCCGGCCGTTCGCGGCGAGCGCGGCGCGCAGGCGACCGTCGCGGGCGAGGAGGTCCATCGCCTCGGCGTACTCCTCGCCGCTCTCGTAGTAGAGCCCGGCGTTCGAGCGGAGGCAGTGCTCCTTCAGCACCGGTGAGACCCCGTTGACGAGCGCGGGCGCGCCGAGGGCGAGCCCTTCGAGGAGCACGATCGACAGGCTCTCGAACGGGCTGGGGCAGACCACGACGGACGCCCCGGCCATCGCCGCGGCCTTGTCCTCCTCGGAGAGGAAGCCGAGGCAGCGCACACCCTCCTCGCTCGGCTCCTCCATCGCCAGCTTCCCGATGAGGACGAGGTCGAGGGGATCCCTCTTCTCCCGGCGGTAGCGCGCGTGGTGGGCCACCATGTCGGCGCAGCCCTTGCCGGCGTCGATGCGGCCGGCGTAGAGCGCGTACGGCCGCGCCAGCCCGTGCCGCTCGCGGAACGCGGCCACCGCGGGCGGCGACGGCGTCGCGGGATCGATTCCCATGCCGGCGACGAGGGCCGGCCGCGCCCCGGTGCCGAAGCGCTCCGCCACGAGCGCCTGCTCGGCCGGCGTGAGGAACGCGAACGCGCGCGGGAGCGAGAACACGTCGCGGTAGATCGAGAAGCGCAGCGGCGGCTCGTCGTGGGTCGTGGGGACGAGCACCGACCGCGCGGGCGCCGCCTTCAGCCCCCAGTACGTCGGGTAGTAGAGGTACGTGAAGAACACGATCGCGGCGAAGCGGTCGCTCTCGCGGCCGAGGGCCTCGACGAGCTGCGGGACCACCGGCCCCTGCCGCTCGAGGAACGCGCGCTCCTCCTCGAGGGTCGTCGGCCGCCCGTAGAGCGGCTCGGCGAAGGCGTTGAACGCGTCGAGGTCCCGCTCCCGCGCGACCGGGAACCGCCGGACGCGCACGCCGCCGAGAGTCTCCTCCCCCGCCGGGAGCTCGTTCCGCCACGTGACGTAGTCGCGGGCGCAGGTCGTGAAGACGGTCACGTCGTGCGAGCCGGCGAGCCGCTCGGCGAGGGCGCGGGCGAGCGACTCCGAGCCGCCGGTGACGTCCGCGCCGTAGCGCTGGACGACGAAGGCGACGGCGGGCCGCGTCATGGCGCCGGGCGCAGCACCGGCGCCAGCGCATCGAGGACGCTCGCCCGCGGGTCGGCCGCGCGGACGCGCGCGGCGAGCCGCCCCTGGCCGGCGAGCACCGTCCCGCGCAGCGCCTCGTCGCGGACGAGCCGTTCGAGGAGCGCCGCCACCACCGTGACGGGGGCGTCGCCCGCGACGAGGACGCCCGCGCCGCCGAGGGTCTCCGCCACCGCCCCGGCGTCCCGCGCCAGGACCGGCACCCCGGCGAGCGCCGCCTCGACCAGCGGGACGCCGTAGCCCTCGTGCTCCGACAGGGACAGGTAGACGTGCGCGGACGCGTAGAGCGCGCGCAGCTCGTCCTCCTCGACCTTGCCCAGGAGGACCACGTCCCGCTCGCGCAGGCGGAGGCTCCTCGCGAGCGAGGCCAGCGAGTGGACGTAGCCCTCGAGGCGCCGGTCGCCGGCCAGGATCAGCCGGCTGCGCGGCACGGCCCGCTGGAAGAGCGCGAACGCGCGCAGCACGTCCTCGAGCCGCTTGTTCGGGGCGAGGCGGCCGACCGACAGCACGTTCGCCCGGCCGTCGCCGAAGAGGCGCAGGAGCACCGGCGACGGCGCCGCCTCCGGCTCGAGGCGGTGGACGTACGGCATCAGGGCCGTGCGGGCGAAGCCCGCCTCGTCGAGATCACGGCGGCTGAACTCGCTCTTCGCGAGGCCCAGCGCCGCCCGCGGAGCGAGGGTGCGCAGCTCGTCGCCCGCGGCGAGGGCGAGGCGGGCGGCCGCGCCGTCCCAGCCGGCGAAGAAGCGGGCCGGCGTGACGTTGTGGTAGACGACGGCCAGCCGGCCCGGCCAGGCGAGGGCCGCCCCGTGGGCCGGGCTGCCGGGTGAGAAGTGGTAGACGCAGGCGTCGTCGGCCGAGGCGTCGGCGGCGAGCATCGCGAGCGGACGGCGCTCGGCGTCGAGCCGCGCCTCGGCCTCGCCGGCCGCGATCTCCGACTCGAAACCGGCCCCGCGCAGGATCGCGCGCATGGCGAGGACCTCGTTGCCCACGGCGTCGCCGTGGTGGAGGGCGCCCACGACCTGGTCGACGCGGCGGGGGGCCTCGCTCGCCACGCCTAGAGGGACTCCACGTAGCGCCGCAGGTCGGCCTCGACGCGACCGGGCGCGAAGTCGCGCACGCGCTCGGCCTGGCGGGCGAGGACCCGCGCGCGGAGCGCGTCGTCCTCGAGCACGAGGCGCCCCGCCTCCGCGACCTCGGCGATCGTCCCGCCGCGGAACGCGAGCCCGGCCCCGCCGAGGGTGAAGGACACGGCCGCCGCGTCGCGGGCGAGCACGGGCACCCCCGTCAGCATCGCCTCGAGGAACGGCACGCCGAAGCCCTCGTGCTCGCTCATCGACACGAAGAGGTCGCCCGCCGCGTAGCAGGCGAGGAGGTCGTCGTGCTCGACGTGCCCGGTGAACACGACCTCCTCGGGAGTGAGGCCCTCCTCGTACGCGAACGAGACGAGCGCGTCGAGGTAGTGGCGCTGGAGCGGGATGCCGTGGCCGGTCGTCCGGCGGGGGTGGAGCCCCACGAGGAGGAGCCGCACGTCCGGCGACACGAAGCGCTTCCAGTAGCTCGCGAGGCGGACGAGGTCGTCGGGCCGCTTGTTCTGGGCGACGCGGCCGACGAACAGGAGGTTCGTGCGGCCGTCGTCGTACATCCGGAGGCGCACCGGGTTCGGCGCCTCGCGGTAGCGGTCGAAGTCCATGAAGATGGGCAGGACGCCCGTCCGCCGCGCGCCGAACGCCTCGAGCTCGCGCCTGTTCCACTCGCTGTCGCCGAGGGCGAGGTCGCAGGCCTGGGCGAGGCGCGGGATCTCGGCGAGACCGGCCCGGATGATCCGCTCGAGCTCGGCGTCCCACCCGGTGAAGAAGTCGGGCGGCGTCATGTTGTGGTAGACGAGCACCCGCCGCGACCGCAGCTCGAGGAAGGCCGGGGTGAGGATCGAGGGCAGGGCGAAGTGCATGAGCACGACGTCGTCCGGCCCGTTCGGCTTCCACCTGTGGAACGGGATCGCCTCGCCCTCGAGGTCGGGATCGAGGCTCAGCGAGTAGATCTCGGACTCGTGCCCCCAGCGGCGGAAGGCCTCGCGCATGAGGTGCACCGAGTCGCCGGTCGCGTCCCCGCGGTGGAGCGCGGGCACCCACTGGTCGATCCTCACGCGGTCGCCACCGCGGCCGGCCGCGGCGCCTCGAGCACGGGGCGGAGCCGGTCGCGCAGCACGGCCCCGAAGTCCGTCGCGCGGATCGCGGCGATCGCGCGCTCCTGGCTCGCGAGCACGGCGCGGCGGAGCGGCCCGCCCTGGGTCAGCTCGCCGAGCACCTCGGCCACGAGCTCCGGGCTCTTGTCCTGCAGCAGCAGCCCCCCGCCGTGGAGCGTCTCGCGCACGGCTCCCGCCTCGTAGGCCACGACCGGCAGCCCGAAGTGCATCGCCTCCTGGAGCGGCACGCAGAAGCCCTCGTGCTCGGAGAGGCAGAGGAAGACGTCGGCCGAGCGGTAGTACGCGTAGAGCTCCTGGTCGTCGACGTGGCCGGTGAAGACGACCTCCTTCGCCCCCAGCTCGCGCACGAGCTCGAGCAGGCGGTCGTAGTAGCGCTCGTGGCCGCGGTGGTCCCCGACGAGGAGCAGCCGGCTGTGGGGCCGCACCCACCGCTGGAAGGCGGCGAAGGAGCGGATGAGGTCGTCGATCCTCTTGTTCGGGATGACGCGGCCGACGAAGAGCACGTTCGTGCGCCCGTCGTCGTAGAGCCGCCGCACGAGAGGCGAAGGCCGCCGGTCGTAGAGCGAGAGGTCGAGGACGATCGGCAGGACCCCCGTCCGGGCGAAGCCGGCCTCCTCGAGCTCGCGCCGGTTGAACTCGCTGTCGCCGAGCCCGAGCTCGGTGCGCGCGGCGAACGTCTCGAGCTCCCGCCGCCCGTGGTAGCACAGGCCCGCGAGGTGGCGGTGGAAGCCGAGGAAGAACCGGGCCGGCGTGATGTTGTGGTAGATCACCACGAGCCGGTCCGGCGCGGCGTGGATGAGCCGTCCCGCCGCGCTCCCGATCGAGAAGTGGTAGATGCAGACCGTCTCCGCGGAGGAGACGGACGGGTACTCCCGCAGCGGCCGCGCGAGGTGCGCGACGCGCGGATGGACGAGCTCCGCGAAGAGGTCCGACTCGTGGCCGGCCGCCCGCAGGTGGCGCTGGATGGCGAGCGCCTCGTTGCCGATCGCGTCGCCGTACGACAGCGCCGCGAGCAGCTGGTGCACCCTCATCGACGCTCCGCCCCCTCCTTGGCGTCGTCGCGCCAGGCGACCATCGACTCGAGCGTCTTCTCCCGGCGCTCCAGGGCCTCGAGGCGCGCCGCGAGCTGCAGGTTGCGGTTGCGCAGCTCCTGCACCTCCAGGTTCAGCCGCGAGAGCTCGAGCACGAGGTTGTGGAGGAGGTGGACCGAGAAGCGGTTGAGGTCCGCCTGCCGCGAGAGGGCCGCGATCATCGGCGTCGGGTTCCAGAAGAGCTTCTGGACCGGCCGCAGGGCCCGCCGGGCGAGCCCGAGGAAGCGACCCGCCGCACCGCGGCTCGACCGGTAGATCGTCTCGGGGTCGAAGGCGTAGTTCCACTGCGCGTCGCGCGCCTTGAACTCGTCGAAGAGGTCGGCCCGCAGCTCGTGCGCGCCCACGACGCCCTCGAGCGGCCGCTCGGCGATGTAGCGCAGCTCGGCCTCGGTGTAGAGGCCGCTCTCCATCCGCTCGGCGATCCTCGCGTGGACGTCGGCGAGGAGCTTCTGCACGTCGATGCCGTCCGCCTTGATCTCGAAGCTCATTGCGGCCTCAGCGCCCCCGCGGGATCGGCAGCCCGGGCGCGGTGTACACGATGGCGACCACCACGGCGGCCCACAGGAAGACCGCGACGAGGAGCGGCCGGTCGGTCAGCAGCACGTCGCTCGGGCTGCCGCCCTGCTCCCGGCGGTGGACGAGGTAAAGATAGCGGAAGATCCCGTAGATCACGAAGGGGATCGTCCAGGCCAGGCGGTCCGTGCGGTACTTCTCGACCGTGTCCGGGGCCAGCGTGTAGAACGCGTAGGCGGTGAGGCACGACGCGGTGACGACGGCGATCATCTGGTCGAGGAGGTAGGGGCTGTACTCCTTGAGGATGCGCCGGTGCCCGGCCGCGTCCTCGAGCGACACGAGCTCGTGCCGCCGCTTCGCGAGGGCGAGGAAGAGGGCGAGGAGGATCGTGCAGACGAGCAGCCAGTCGCTGAAGCGGACCTCGATCGCGAGGGCCCCCGCCACCGCCCGCAGCACGAAGCCGAGGGAGATCGCGAGCACGTCGAGGATCACGTGGTGCTTCAGCACCAGCGAGTAGGCGAGGGTGAGGCCGAGGTAGGCGAGGGCGGCCAGGGCGAAGTCCCGGCCGAGCCACGCGGAGGCGGCGAGCGCGGCCGCGATGAGCACGGCGGCCGCGGCCCGGGCCGCGCCGGCCGACAGCGCCCCGCTGGCGATCGGACGGTGGCGCTTCAGCGGGTGCTGGCGGTCCTGGTCGGCGTCGAGCACGTCGTTCACGAGGTACGTCGCCCCGGCCAGCGCGCAGAAGACGCCGAAGGCGAGGGCCGCGCGGACGAAGGCGTCCGCGTCGAAGAGGTGCTTGGAGAACGCGAGCGCGGCGAGGACCACCAGGTTCTTGATCCACTGGTGGGGCCGGAGAGAGACGAGCAGGGCCCGCAGGGGGGTCATCGGACGAGGGCCCGGTACGGACGTCCGGGCGCGCGGGCGGACCGCTTCGGGCCCGCCCGCGACGGGATCGCCGTCAGGCGAAGCTGCGGACGGCCTCGTCCTCGGACTCGTAGGTCTCGAAGACCGTGAGGAGCTTCGTGATCGACAGCAGGTCCTGGATCTTCTTCGTGAGGTTCAGCAGCTTCAGCTTGCCGCCCTTGCGGCTCACCGTCGTGTAGGTCCTCACGATCTCGCCGAGGCCGGCCGAGTCCACGTACGGCACGTCGGCCAGGTTGAGCAGGATCTTGGTCTTGCCGGAGTCGGCGAGCTTGGTGACGGCCTCGCGGAGGGCGTCGTCGCCCTCGCCGATCAGGATCTTCCCGTGAAGGTCCAGGATGACGACGTCACCGACCTGACGCTCGACGATCTTCATGGCGGATATCTCCCTGCGGGCAAGCTTTTACGCTAGAGGCACGAACGCTATCACGCGCGATTCGAGCAAGTCAATGAGACGACCGGTGCGGGAAGGGCGCGGGCGCGGGCCCGGGAGAGCCGTGCGGGACGGCCCCCCCGAGCGGACGGCCGAAGGGCCTAGTCGCCCTCGCGGCGCAGCTTCTTGCGGCTGCGCTTGCGGGCCAGGGCCTGCTTGGCCCGGCGCTTGTCGCCGGGCTTCAGGTAGAAGCTGTGCTTCTTGATGTCCTTGATGATGTCTTCCTGCTGCACCTTGCGCTTGAAGCGGCGGAGGGCGTTCTCGATCGACTCGCCTTCCTGAACCTTGATCTCAGCCATTACCTGATATGCACCCCCTGACCGCCTCGGATTTCCCCGCGGAGCGGGGAGCAGGCCTACCGAACGTTCGATGCTAGGATAGGCGGCCCCGGCTGTCAAGGCGATCTGCCGGATCCTCAAGGGTTTATGCCCGAACGCGAACGCCCCGCCGCGACTGCTCCCGGAACCCTCTACGTCGTCGCGACCCCGCTCGGGAACCTCGAGGACCTCACCCTCCGGGCGAAGCGCGTCCTCGGCGAGGTAGCCCTCGTCGCCTGCGAGGACACGCGGCGCACGGCGACGCTCCTCCGCGCGCACGGCGTCGACACCCCGACGACGTCCTACTTCGAGCACAACGAGCGCTGGAAGGGCGACCGCATCCTCGACGTGCTGCGCGAGGGCCGCGCCGTCGCCCTCGTCTCCGACGCGGGAACGCCCGGCATCTCGGACCCGGGCTACCGCCTGGTCCGGGACGCGCGGGCGGCGTCCATCCCCGTGGTGCCCGTCCCTGGCGCCAGCGCGGCCATCGCCGCCCTCTCGGTCTGCGGCCTCCCGACCGACCGCTTCCTCTTCGTCGGCTTCCTGCCGCCGCGCGCCGGCGCCAGGCGGCGCGCGCTCGACGAGGTCGCCGCCGAGCGCGCGACCCTCGTCTTCTACGAGTCGCCGCTGCGCGTCGTCGAGGCGCTCGACGAGATGCGGCAGGCGCTCGGCGACCGCGAGGCGTTCCTCTGCCGCGAGGCGACGAAGGTCCACGAGGAGTACGCGCGCGGGCGGCTCTCCGAGCTGCGCGAGCGCCTGGCCGCCCGCGACGCGGTGAAGGGGGAGATCGTGCTCGTCGTGGCCGGCGCGCCCGAAGGGGCCGTCGAGGAAGGCGCCGACCCCGTCCCGCTGTACCGCGCGCTGGCCGCCGAAGGCCGGACCCGGCGGGAGGCGGTGAAGGAGGCCGCGCGCCGCGTCGGCCTTCCGGCCCGCGAGGTCTACCGGCTGGTGCAGGCGGCCGAGGCGGAGTCGGCCGGCGAGTAGGGCACGGACGGCGCGAGCCGCCACGCGTCGAGCCTCACGAGGCGCGCCGGGCCGTCGGCCTCGAGCGCGGCGCCGAGGCTCGCGGAGTCCGGGAACACCCGGTCCGTGAGAACGACGCGGCCGTCCTGGGCGAACACCTCCACCGACGAGCGGTCGACGAGGACGCGCAGCTTCAGCGTCTCGCCCGCGCGCAGGGCGAGGGGCGCGGCGTGGACGCCCTTCTCCCCGGCCCCCGCGCTCTCGCGGTCGATCGCGAGGGTGGCCTTCGCCCGGTCGTAGACGACGCGCGTCCGCTGCGCGCCGTCGTCCGAGCGGCGCACCTGGAGGGCGACCGTGCCGGCCGTCCCCGGGTCGATCTCGACGACGAGGTCGAGCGAGTCGCCTCGGACCCCGGCGAGCGGCTCCTCGCCCGGGCCGAAGGCCCGCGGAGCGAGGCCGACCGCGTCGCACCGCAGCGCCTCGATCTCCGGCACCGGCGACCACAGCGGCGTCCCGTCGGGGGCCAGGCGCAGGAGCCGCGGCACGGTCAAAGCACCGGCCCAGCCGAGCGGCTTCGTCGGCCAGCTCTTCGACTCCCAGTTCTCCATC
>JAXLRD010000058.1:0-43861 GCA_046331285.1 Vicinamibacteria bacterium | reverse complement strand
CCGCGGGATGGGCTTCGGCATCGCGCAGCGGAGCATTCCCCTGTGGGTCGACGAGGGCCTCGCCGACTACTTCCGCGGCGCGTGGGACCCGCTCGACCTCATGATGATCCGGGACGCGGCCCTCACCGACAACGTGCCGAAGCTCTCGAAGGCGGAGTTCGAGGCCTTCTCCGGCCGCCTCGTCTACAACATGGGCCACGCGTGCTTCGAGTTCATGGAGGCCCGCTACGGCAAGGAGGGCATCCGGCAGTTCCTCTACACGCTCCGGAAGGGCATCCTCGGCGGCGGCACCGAGGAGCTCTACAAGCAGGCCTTCCGCACGACGCCGCAGGAGTTCGACGCGGCCTTCGACAAGTGGCTGAAGGAGCGCTTCAAGCCCTATCGCGACAAGCAGCGGCCGGACGACTTCGGCCGCGACCTCTCGCCCGACCCCGAGAAGACGAGCTTCACCCAGGCGTTCGCGTTCGCGCCGTCCCCCTCGGGCGAGATCGCCGCCGTCGTGACCGCGAACCGCAACGAGGGCGAGGCCGACGTGGTGCTCGTCTCGACGAAGGACGGCGCCGTCATCAAGAACCTCACGGGCGGCTTCGACCGCGCGTGGGAGAGCTTCTCGATCAACCGCGAGTTCGTGGCCGGCCGCTCGCTCGCCTTCGACCCGAAGGGGGACGACGTCGGGTTCTTCGGGCGCACCGGCAAGGGCCGCAGCTTCTTCCTGCTCTCGGTGCTCGACGGCTCGGTCCGCCGGAAGGTGCGGGTCCCGCTCGACGAGGTGCAGGCCCCGTGCATCCTCCCCGACGGGCGCGGCGTGGTGTTCGAGGCGCTGAAGGAAGGCGTCTCCGACATCTGGCGGCTCGACCTCGAGACGGGCGCCGTCACGAACCTGACGAAGGACGAGTACGCCGACAACAACCCGCAGATCTCGCCGGACGGCCGGATCGTGGTCTACGAGCGCCGGATCAGCGGCCACTGGAAGCTCTACGCCTTCCCCCTCGCCGACCCGTCGAAGAAGACCCAGCTGACCTTCGGGCCGTTCAACGACCAGGCGCCCTACTTCTCGACCGACGGGACGAAGATCTACTACTCCTCGGACGAGGACGAGGACATCCCGAACCTGCGGAGCCTCGACCTCGGCACCGGCGCGATCGCGCAGTACACCGACGTGTTCGGCGGCACGATGGCCCCGGCCCCGCTGAAGACCTCTCGCGGCGACCGCCTCGCGTTCGTGACCTACTACAAGGGCGAGTACAAGCTCCACACGAAGGACACGGCGGAGACGGTGAAGGAGGTCGAGCAGGACGTCCGGACCGCGGCCGAGGGCTTCGTGGACTTCCAGCCCGACGTCACCCACGAGGTCGTGCCGGAGAACAAGCGGCGCAAGCACCTCTTCGAGGGGCTCTACCTCGAGGGCCGGCCGCCGATCAACGTGGGCGTCACCTCGAGCGGCGACTTCTTCGGCGGCACCGCGATCGCCCTCACCGACACCCTCGGCGACCAGCTCTTCTCGGCCACCGTGCTCTCGGTCGCGTCCTACCGGATCTACGACGGGCGGTACACGAACCTCGCGAGCCGGCTGCACTACGGCTTCAACGTCTTCGACCAGACCTACTTCTTCTACCCGTACTACGCGCAGTACGCCCAGTACTACGGCTACAACACGCGCGACCTCGCGATCGCCACCCAGCGATTCACCGGGGCGCAGCTGTTCGCGGAGTACCCGCTCGACACGTTCCGCCGGCTCGAGGTCGGGGTCGGGTTCGCCCGGGTGAACGAGGCGTTCGGCGACGCGGCGGTCGAGGAGCAGATCTGCCAGCAGAACGCCTACTACGGCCTGCCCTGCTTCCTGAACAACGGCTGGCAGATGCCGCTCAACCTGCGCGTCGTCCAGGAGACGACCCGCTTCGCCGAGTTCGGGCCCCTCGCCGGCAGCACGTTCAGCGTGGGCTACACCTTCGCCCCCGGGGTCGGGAGCCTCCTGCAGCGGCAGACGGTCGACGCGGACGTGCGCAAGTACCTGCGACTCGGGCCGACCTCGGCCCTCCTCGCCGTGCGGGCGCGCGGCTTCTACTCGACCGGGGACAACCCCGACTACTTCTACTTCGGCGGCAACATGGAGCTGCGCGGCTACCCCTACTACGGGTTCGCCGGCAACCAGGGCTTCCACGCCAACGTCGAGCTGCGCCTGCCCCTCATCAACCTCGCCGCGACGCCGATCGGCATCCTCGGCCCGCTGCGGGGGACCGTCTACTTCGGGATCGCGGGCGCGAAGTACAAGGGCGAGGACTACAAGTTCTCGACGAGCGAGCCGGGCTACTCCTACGTCTCCGACCCCGTCTTCGGCGAGCAGGTCACCGGCTGGCGCCTCCAGGACGGCCGGGCGTCGTGGGGCTTCGGGCTGCAGCTGTTCTTCCTCGGCTACCCCCTCCACTTCGACTGGACGAAGTACACGGACTTCGCGACGACCAGCAAGGGCTGGGACTTCGGCTTCTGGATCGGGTACGACTTCTAGCCCCGGACCCCGGGGCTTCCTGCCTGTCGGCTCGAGGCGGGCGGGGGCCGGGCTCCGCCGGTTGACTCGCGGCGCGAAGCCCCTGTAAGCTTGGAGTTTCGTGGACTAGAGCCGAAGGAGACTGACGGTGTACGCGATCATCAGGACGGGCGGCAAGCAGTACCGGGTGCAACCGGGCGACGTGGTCCGCGTCGAGCGGATCGCGGGCGAGGTCGGCGCGAAGGTGACGCTCGACGAGGTGCTCCTCGTCGCGGGCGAGGGCGCGCCTCGCGTGGGCGCGCCGCGGGTCGATGGCGCCTCGGTCGTGGGCACCGTCGTCGAGCAGGACCGCGACGGCAAGGTCCGCGTGTTCAAGTACAAGAAGCGCAAGCACTACCGGCGGACGCGCGGGCATCGCCAGTCGTACACGGCCGTGCGCATCGACGCGGTCCAGGGCTAGGCAGGAGCCGAAGCGATGGCGCACAAGAAGGGTCAGGGTTCCAGCCGCAACGGGCGCGACAGCAACTCGCAGCGGCTCGGCGTGAAGACTTTCGGCGGGGAAGCGGTCCGCGGCGGGACGATCATCCTGCGGCAGCACGGGACGCGCTTCAAGCCCGGCCGCAACGTGGGGCTCGCGCGCGATCACTCGCTCTACGCCCTCGTCGACGGCACGGTCAAGTTCGAGGACCACGGCTCGCGCGGCAAGCTCGTGAGCGTGGTTCCCGCCGCCAGCTAAGGCAGGCCCGCCGACGCCTGCCGCCCCCGAGACCCGGTCAGGCGGTCCCGGATGTTCGTCGATCAGGTCAAGATTCTCGTCAAGGGCGGCGACGGCGGGAACGGCTGCGTGAGCTTCCGGCGGGAGGCTCACGTGCCGCGCGGCGGCCCCGACGGGGGCGTCGGCGGCCGGGGCGGAGACGTCGTCCTCGTCGCCGTCTCGCACCAGAACACTCTCCTTCCCCTCCGCTACCACGCGGAGTACCGCGCGAAGCGGGGAACCCACGGCGGCCCCGGGAACTGCACCGGCGCCTTGGGGGAGGACCTCCTCGTTCCCGTCCCTCCGGGCACGGTCGCGCGCGACGAGGCCACGGGCGAGCCGCTCGGCGAGGTCCTGCGCGACGGCGACCGCCTCGTGGTCGCCCGCGGCGGCCGCGGCGGCCGCGGCAACCGCTCCTTCCTCTCGAACCGCAACCGCGCGCCGCGCGAGGCCGAGGCGGGCGGGCCGGGCGAGGAACGCTGGCTGCGCCTCGACCTCAAGCTCATCGCCGACGTGGGCCTCCTGGGGCTCCCGAACGCCGGGAAGTCGACGCTGCTGTCCCGGATCTCCGCGGCCCGGCCCAAGATCGCCGACTACCCGTTCACGACCCTCACCCCGGTCCTGGGGATGGTGGAGGTGGACGACCGCTCGTTCGTCGCCGCGGACATCCCCGGCATCATCGCGGGCGCCGCGGAGGGCGCGGGGCTCGGGCTGCAGTTCCTGCGGCACGTCGAGCGCACGCGGGTCCTGCTGCACGTCGTCGACGGCTCCGGGACGAGCGGGCGCGACCCGGTCGACGACCTGCGCCTCGTGCGCGACGAGGTGCGCCAGTGGGACGCGGCTCTGCTCGACCGGCCGCAGCTCGTGGTCGCGACGAAGCGCGACGCGACGGCCGGGGACGACGACCCCCTGCCCCGGCTGCGCGACGCGGCGGCCCGGCTCGACCTCGAGCTGCTGGCCGTCTCGGCCGTGACCGGAGAGGGCCTCCCCGCGCTCGCGCGACGGCTCCTCGCCCTCGTCGACGCCTCGCGCCTCGCCGAGCCCGCCCCGGCGGAGGAGCCGACGTGAGGATCGGCCTGTTCGGCGGTACATTCGATCCTGTGCACCTCGGCCATCTCCGCGCCGCCGAGAGCGCCCGCGAGGCGCTCTCGCTCGACCGCGTCGCCCTCGTGCCGAGCGCGGTCCCGCCGCACCGCGGCCGCCCGGCCTCGGCCGCGGAGGACCGGCTCGAGATGGCGCGGCTCGCGGCACTGACCCACCCCGCGTTCGAGGCGTGGGACGTCGAGCTGCGGCGCGCCGGCCCGAGCTACACGGTCGACACGGTGCGCGCGGTCCGCGAGGCGAGGCCCGAGGACGAGCTCGTCCTCCTCGTCGGCGCCGACACCTGGCCCGAGATGACGGGCTGGCGGGAGCCGGAGCGGCTGTTCTCGATGGTGGAGGTCGCCGTGGCCGAGCGGCCGGGCGAGCCGCTCGGCGCGATCCGCCCGCCCTTCCCCACGTCGCGGCCGGTCCACCGCGTCGAGGGGCCCTCGCTCCCCATCTCCGCGACCGCCGTGCGCGGGCTCGTCGCCGCCGGCCGCAGCGTGCGCTACCTCGTGCCGGAAGCGGTCGCCCTCTACATCGAGACCCGGAGGCTCTACACGTGAAGCTCCCCCCGCCGCTCGACGCGGCGCTCGGCGCGGCGCTCGCCAAGAAGGCCGAGGATGCGGTCGTGCTCGACCTGCGCCCCGTGGCCGATTTCACCGACCACTTCCTGCTCCTCTCGGGAACGAACCAGCGCCAGCTCGTCGCGATCGCCGACGCCGTCCTCGAGGCGCTGCGCACGGCCGGGCGCCGGCCGGCCCACACCGAGGGCTATCCCCGCCAGGAGTGGATCCTCCTCGACTACGACGACTTCGTCGTCCACGTCTTCACCCCGCGGACGCGCGCGTTCTACGACCTCGAGCGCCTGTGGGGTGGCGCGAAGCGGATGGAGGTCGGCGGGTGAGCCCGGTGGCGAGCGGCTCGCTCGCCGGCGTCGTCGCCTGCTCGCAGGCGATGCGGGAGATCGTCCCGCTCGTGCTGCGCCTCGCCGAGACGCGCAGCCCGGTGCTCCTCGAGGGCGAGAGCGGCACCGGCAAGGACCTCGTCGCCCACTGGCTGCACTACGGGGGCCCGCGGCGGGAGGCGCCCTTCATCAAGGTCCACTGCCCCTCGATCCCCGCCGAGCTCCTCGAGAGCGAGCTCTTCGGCCACGAGCGGGGCGCGTTCACCGACGCGCGTCAGGCCAAGGCCGGCAAGATCGAGCTCGCCGCCGCGGGCACGCTCTACTTCGACCAGGTCCAGGACCTCGCGCCCGCCCTCCAGGCGAAGCTCCTGCGCGTCGTCGAGGAGCGGCGCTTCGAGCGCGTCGGCGGAACGCGGACGATCGACGTCGACGTGCGCTTCGTGGCCTCGTCGAACGTCGACCTCGGCGCGGCGGTCCGCGCCGGCCGGTTCCGCGAGGACCTCTTTCACCGCCTGAACGTGATGCCCCTGCGCCTGCCGCCGCTGCGCGAGCGGCGCGAGGACGTGCTGCCGCTCGCCGAGGCCTTCCTCGAGCGCGAGCGCGAGGCCGGCACGAGCCGCGCGGGCCGCTTCACCGAGGAGGCGGCCGACCTCCTGCGCGGCTACTCCTGGCCGGGCAACGCGCGCGAGCTGCGCTCGGTCGTGGAGCGCGCGTGCCTCGCGGCGGGTACGGCGGAGGAGATCGCGCCCGCGGCCCTGCCCGCGCAGGTGCTCGAGCAGGCGCACGCGCTGTGGGCCGGCCGCGACCGGCGGCCCACCCTGCGGGACGTGGAGCTCGCCTACGTCCGCTACGTGCTCGACACGGTGGGAGGCAGCCAGACGCGAGCCGCCGCCGTCCTCGGCATCTCGCGAAAGGCGCTCTGGGAGAAGAGACGCCGCCACGGCCTCGGATGAGAGGGAAGGACGACCGCCACATGGACCAGAGGAAGACGAAGGCGTTCCGGGAGCGCCTCCTGCTGAAGAAGCAGCAGATCCTGGAGGCCTACAACAAGAACAAGAGCTACGGGAAGGAGGCCGACGGCGAGGCGACCCAGGACGTCGCCGACAAGGCCGCCAACTCCTACACCAAGGAGTTCCTGTTCAGCCTCTCGAACACCGAGCGAGACACGCTGCAGATGGTGGACGAGGCGCTCGGCCGCATCGACAGCCGCCGCTACGGGGTCTGCGCCGCGTGCGAGGACGAGATGAACCTCAAGCGGCTCGAGGCGGTGCCGTGGGCGCGGCTGTGCCTCTCGTGCCAGGAGAAGCAGGAGCAGGGGCTGCTCTAGTGGACCCGGCCCTCGCGGCGCGGCGCTTCGTCGAGCCGGTGCTCGCGGTCGTGTTCCCGTCGGCGTGCCCCGCCTGCGGCCGCGCTCTGTCGGCGCCGGGGCGGGGGCCGCTGTGCGAGCCGTGCTGGGGGAGCCTCCCCCGCCACGCCGGGGCGGCGTGCGCCTGCGGCCTGCCGCTCGCGGGCGGGGGCGCCGCGGCGTGCGGCCGCTGCCGCCGGGGGCGGCAGCCCTTCGCGGCGGGGGCGAGCCTCGGCCCCTACGAGGGCCCGCTGCGCGTCGCGGTGCAGCAGCTGAAGTACCACGGCCGGCGGCGGGCGGCGGCGCGGCTCGCCGCGTTCCTCCTCGAGGACGAGTCGGTCCGCCGGCTGGTCGCGACGAGCGACGTGCTGGTGCCCGTGCCGCTGCACCCGCGGCGGCTCCGCGAGCGCGGCTACAACCAGTCGGCGCTTCTCGCCGCGGAGCTCGCGCGGCTCACGGGCCGCCCGGTGCACGAGGCCGCCCTCGTGCGCCGCCGCGACACGGCGCCGCAGGCGGGCCGCAGCGCGGCCGAGCGGCGGCGCAACGTGGCCGGCGCCTTCGTCGTCCGACGGCGGGGCGCGGTCGACGGCCGGGTCGTGACGGTGATCGACGACGTCCTCACGACCGGGGCCACGGCCCGCGACTGCGCGCGGGCTCTCTCGGGAGCGGGGGCCTTCGAAGTCAGGCTGGTGACGGCGGCGCGGGCGTGAGCGCGGGCCGGGGGCGATCGGAAGGAGAGCGCGGAGTGATGACAGCGGCGAGACGGATGAGTGTGGCGGCGATGGCGGCGGGCGCGCTGGCGCTCGCGGTGACGGCGAGCGCGCAGCCGCCCGGGCCGCCCGCGGGCGACGAGCGGCCGCGGCCGCCGGTGATGGACCTCGCGCAGCAGGTGGTCGTCGAGGCGGCGATCGAGACACTGCCGAAGCAGCTGAAGCCCTTCTACAAGGCGCACCGGGCGGAGATGGGGTCGCTGGCGCTCGAGCCCGAGTTCCCGCCGCGCACCCCGGAACGGCGGTTCCTCGTCGACCGCCTCCTCCCGTTCCCCTTCACCGATCTGCCCCGCAGCGAGGCGGCGCTCAAGGCGAAGTACGGCGAGAAGGCCGAGGGCATCGGCCGGCTGCCCTGGCTCGTCCAGGAGACCTACGCGCGGCTCCTCGCCGCCATGAAGGCGAGCGACAAGCAGAAGATCCTCGCGGAGTCGGACCTTCTCGCCGCGTACGTCGTCGACCTCCACACCGCGCTCAACCTGACCGACAACTACGACGGGCAGCGGACCGGGCAGCACGGCCTCTTCGCCCGGCTCGTGGACAAGCTGCCGCAGAAGATGAACCGCGACCTCAAGGTCTCGCCCGATGCGGCGAACTACCTCGACAACCCGAACGAGTACGTGTTCTCGATGATGACGGCGACCTACGTCTGGCTCGACAACACGCTCTACCTCGAGGAGGTGGCGCGCCGCGGCAAGCCCGGCTACGGGGACATCTACCTCGACGACCTCGCGCGGCGGGTCGGGCCGATCCTTCGGGAGCGGCTCTCGAGCGCGGCCGAGGACGTCGGCAGCTACTGGTACACCGCGTGGACCGCGGCCGGGAGGCCGGAGCTCAAGTAGGCCGAGCCGCCCGCGCCGCAGAAGACCGGCATTGCCTGCGCGCGGGCGTTCCACCTATGATCGTGGGTCTGGCGGCCGCCCTTGAGACGGCACGGGCCGCAGGAAGCGGGTCTTTGGACGAGGGGAAGCTCGCGCCTTCGCAGGACGCGGAGCTCATCGAGCGTTGCCTGCAGGGGGACAACGCGGCGTGGGAGCAGGCCGTCGCCCGCTTCCGCCGCCGCGTGTTCCACATCGCCTACAAGTTCACCGGCAAGCACGACGAGGCCGAGGACCTCACCCAGGAGATCTTCCTGAAGGTCTTCCGCAGCCTCGACAAGTTCAACCGGGACGCCGATTTCGGGACGTGGCTCTCGAGCGTCGCCCGCAACTACTGCATCGACCGCTATCGCGCGAGCAAGCGTGAGCGGGAGGTGCTCGTGGAGGACGCGCTCGCGTACGACCTCGCCCCGGCGTCCTCGGGGAACCCCTACCGAGCGCTCGAGGACCGCGACCGCAGCAGCCTCGTCCGCCGCGGCCTCGATCAGCTCCCGGCGAAGCTGCGCGAGGCGGTGATCCTCCGCGACCTGCAGGGGCTCTCGTACCAGGAGATGGCGGACCGGCTCGCGCTGCCCGAGGGCACCGTGAAGAGCCGGATCAACCGGGGGCGGGAGGAGCTGGCGCGCCTCCTCCTCCGCGCCCAGCAGCCGTCGCGCCGCAGCGCGTCCGGGCGCGTCGCCCGGCGCGGGAGGTGAGGTGATGCAGCTCGCGTTCGAGGAGTGCTCCGACGTGACGGTCGTCCGGGTGAAGGAGGCCAAGCTGACCTACCCGGTGCTGTCCTCGTTCTTCTCCGAGGTGCGGCAGCGGGTGGACGCCGGGGCCCGCAAGGTCGTGATCGACCTCGGCGCCGTCACCTACCTCGACTCCGCCTCGATCGGCTGCCTGATGGACGTGCACCGCCTCCTCCAGGAGAAGGGCGGCGCGCTGCGCCTGTCGGGCCTGCAGCCGCGGGTCGAGACCATGATCTCGATGACCGGCGTCCACAAGATCGTGCCCCTCCACCGCGAGGAGGACGACGCGCTCGCGGAGTTCGGGGTCCGCCGGGGCGCGCGATGAGCCGCCTCCGCCTCTCGACCGGCCAGGAGCTCGAGCTCGACGGCGACCTCCTCGCGGTTCTCGAGGCCCTCTACGAGACGACGCTGCGGCGCCAGTTCAAGGGGTCGTTCGAGGACGTGATGCGGGAGATCGAGGGCCTCGTCGAGCAGATGAGCGGCGAGGACCGGCGGCGCTATCTCGTCGAGAGCCTCTTCCTGAACTACAACACCTACGAGAGCGAGATGCTCGACGCCTACGCCCGCAAGCTGACCGCGGCCAAGAAGAAGGGCCGCGGCCGCCCGGCGGGAGGTGCGCGGTGAGCCGCGCGGGGATGGCGCTCGCGGCCCTCCTGGCGCTGGCCGTGGCCGCCCCTCCGGCGAGCGCCCGCGCCGGGGAAGGCGACGAGGGCCCGCGCCTGCGGGTGGAGCCCGCCTCGTTCGACTTCGGCCGGGCCCAGCGGGAGCGCTCGCTCCGCAAGGAGTTCACGCTGCGCAACCTCGGCGACCGCGAGCTCGTCATCGACAGCGTCTCGACGACCTGCGGGTGCACCGCGGCGGTGGCCGGCGACAAGCGCGTGGCGCCGGGGCGCTCGACGCCGCTCCTGGTGACGCTCGAGACCCGCCACTACAGCGGGCGGGTCGAGCGGCGGGTGCTCGTGCGGTCGAACGACCCGACGACGCCGCTCCTCGAGATCGTGGTGACGGTGACGGTGGAGGCGCCGGCCGCGAAGCCCTGAGCGGGCCCGCGGGCGCTCTCAGGCCTCGGCCGGCCGCAGCGCGGGGGCGGAGGCGGGCACCGCGTCGACGATCCCGGCCGCCGCTTCGGCGGGAACGAGCGTCCACGCGTCGGGCGTCGCCAGGAGCTTGCGGGCGACCGCGGCGTGGAGCGCGTGGCCGGCCTTCGTGGCCTCGAGCCGGCCGAGCAGCGGGTGCCCGAGGAGGGCGAGGTCGCCCACCGCGTCGAGCACCTTGTGCCGCGCGAACTCGTCGTCGAAGCGCAGCTTGTTGTTGAGGACGCCGGTCTCGCCGATGACGACCGCGTTCTCGAGGCTGCCGCCGAGGGCGAGGCCGTTCTTGCGCAGCATCTCGACCTCGCGCAGGAAGCCGAACGTGCGCGCGGGAGCGACCTGGTCGGTGAAGCTGCGCGGGGTGAGGCGCACCGCGAAGGACTGGTGGCGCAGGAGCGGGTGGTCGAAGCCGATCGTGTAGCGGACCTCGAAGTGATCGGCGGGGACGATCCGCGCCGTCTTCGTGCCGTGCACGACCTCGACCGGGCGCAGCACCTTGAGGTGCAGCCGAGGCGTCGCGTGCGGCCGCAGCCCGGCCTCGTGCAGGAGGATCACGAACGGGGCGGCGCTGCCGTCGAGGACGGGAACCTCCGGGCCGTCGACCTCGACGAGCACGTCGTCGACGCCGAGCCCGGCGAGCGCGGCGAGGAGGTGCTCGACCGTGCCGATCGAGACGCCGTCCTTCTGCAGGGTGGTCGCGTGGTCCTGGGCGCCGATGTGCGCGAGGTTCGCGGGGATCTCGACGCCGACGTCCGTGCGCGCGAAGCGGATGCCGTGCTCGGCGGGCGCCGGGCGCAGACGCAGACGGACGGGCCGCCCCGAGTGCAGCCCGATGCCGGTGCACGCGACCTCGCGCCTCAGTGTTCGTCGGTAACCCATTGCTGTCCCGGCCCTCTCACCGGAGGCAGACGCAAGACGCCGCCGGTACATAGGCAAGGTCGGTGCCGGCCGGCGCCTGGCCGGCCGGCTCTTGCAATCAGTTACTTAGGCGGTCCAGCCTCACCCGGCGTGGCTGCCCGGCCACACACGAGGGTCTCGGGCGTGGCCGCAGCACCACAGACCGGTCAGGCCGGCCGCCGAGCCGCCAGGAGCGGCCGCAGGTAGCGGGCGGTGTGGCTGCGACGCGACCGCGCCACCGCCTCGGGGGTCCCGGCGGCGACGACCCGCCCGCCGCGGTCGCCGGCGTCCGGCCCGAGGTCGATCACCCAGTCGGCGCTCTTCACCACGTCGAGGTTGTGCTCGATCACGATCACGGTGTTGCCGGAGTCGACGAGGCGGGAGAGCACCTCGAGCAGGCGCCGCACGTCGTCGAAGTGCAGGCCCGTCGTCGGCTCGTCGAGGAGGTACAGCGTGCGGCCGGTCTCGCGGCGGCCGAGCTCGCGGGCGAGCCGCACGCGCTGGGCCTCGCCCCCGGACAGCGTCGTCGCGCTCTGGCCGAGCCGCAGGTACCCGAGGCCGACCTCGGAGAGGGTGCCGAGGAGGCGGGCGAGGCGCGGGTGCGCCGAGAGCCGCTCGCGCGCGGCGTCGACGCTGAGGTCGAGGACGTCGGCGATCGAGAGCCCCTGGTAGGCGACCTCGAGCGTCTCGCGGTTGTAGCGGCGCGCGCCGCAGGCCTCGCAGGGCACGAAGACGTCGGGCAGGAAGTGCATCTCGACCCGGCGGACGCCGTCGCCCTGGCAGGCCTCGCAGCGGCCGCCCTTCACGTTGAAGGAGAAGCGCCCGGGCCGGAAGCCGCGCGCGCGCGCCTCGGGCAGCAGGCTGAACAGCTCGCGCACGAGAGCGAAGGCGCCGGTGTAGGTCGCGGGGTTCGAGCGCGGGGTGCGCCCGATCGGGCTCTGGTCGATCGCGATGACCTTGTCGATGGCCTCTGCGCCCTCGAGCGCGGCGTGGCGGCCCGGCTCGGCGCTCGCCCGGTAGAGCCGCCGCGCGAGGGCGCGGTGGAGGACGTCCTCGACGAGCGTCGACTTGCCCGACCCGGACACCCCGGTCACCGCGGTCAGCGTCCCGAGCGGCACCGAGACGTCGATGTCGTGGAGGTTGTGGGCCCGGGCGCCGCGCACGTGCAGCCAGGCCTTCGGCTCACGACGACGACGCGGCACCGGCACCCGCAGCTCGCCGCGCAGGTAGCGCCCGGTGAGGCTGCCGTCGATCGAGGCCGGCGGGCCCGCGTACATGAGTCGTCCGCCGGAGGCCCCCGCGCCTTCGCCGAGGTCGAGGACCCAGTCCGCGGCGCGGATGGTCTCCTCGTCGTGCTCGACGACGACGACGGTGTTGCCGGCGTCGCGGATGCTGCGCAGCGTCTGGATGAGCCGCGCGTTGTCCTTCTGGTGGAGGCCGACGGAGGGCTCGTCGAGCACGTAGAGCAGCCCCTGCATCCTCGCGCCGATCTGCGTCGCGAGCCGGAGGCGGTGCGCCTCGCCGCCGGAGAGCGTCGTCGTGGCGCGGTCGAGGGCGAGGTACCCGAGGCCCAGCGAGGCGAGGACGTCGAGGCGGGAAAGGATCTCGCCCACGACCCGCTCCGCCACCGGCTGCTCCCGCTCGGGGAAGCGGAGCTCGGCCATCGTCTCCCGCGCCCGCGAGAGCGGGAGGCGCACGACGTCGGCCACCGACAGCCCGGCGACCCGGACGGCGAGGCTCTCGGGCCGCAGGCGGGTGCCGCGGCAGGCGCGGCAGGGCTCCTCCGTCAGGTAGGGCCGGAGGTCGTCGAACGCCTCGCCGCCGTCGGCGCCCTCCTCCTCGGCCGGACGCGGGTCGAGGCGCAGGAGGCTCTCGACCCGCTTCTCGAGGTACGGCACGACCCCGGGAAAGCCCGCGTCGTCGCCGTGGAGGAGCACCTCCTTCGCCTCGTCGGACAGCTGCGCGACCGGCACGTCGAGAGCGAAGCCGTGGCGCTCCGCCACCTCGAAGAGCGCCTCGCGGAGCAGGCGCGGCCCGTGGCGGTGCCAGGGCCGGATCGCCCCCTCGAGGAGCGACTTCGCGGGGTCCGGCATGACGCGGTCGGCCTCGACGGCCCAGCGCCGGCCGAGGCCGTCGCAGGCCGGGCACGCCCCCTGCGCGCTGTTGAACGAGAACGCGCGCGGCGAGAGCTCGGGCACGGAGACGTCGCACTTCGCGCAGGCGAGCTTCTGCGAGAGGAGGCGCTCCCCCTTGCCCTCGACCGAGACGAGGACGATCCCCGACGCGAGGTCGAGCGCCTTCTGCAGGCTCGCCCGCAGGCGGTCGAGGGTGCCCTCCCGGACCGCGAGGCGGTCGACGAGCACGTCGATGCGGTGCGAGCGCCGGGGATCGAGCCGGACGGGCTCGAGGAGGCTCGCGGCGCGACCGTCGATGCGCGCGCGCTGCAGTCCCGCCGCCCGCGCCTCGCCGAGCTCCTTGCGGTACCCGCCCTTGCGCCCTCGGGCGACCGGCGCGGCCACCACCGCCACGAGGCCGCTCGCCTGCTCGACCAGGCGGCGGGCCATCTCGTCGGCGCTCTGCGGGGCGATCGCCTCGCCGCAGCGCGGGCAGTGCGGCTTGCCGAGGCTCGCGAAGAGGACGCGGAGGTGGTCGTAGACCTCGCTCACCGTGCCCACGGTCGAGCGGGGATGCGCGACCGTCGTGCGCTGCTCGATCGCGATGGCGGGCGAGAGGCCGCTCACCGACTCGACGGCCGGGCGCTCCATCTGCTCGAGGAACTGGCGGGCCCACGCCGAGAGGCTCTCGACGTAGCGCCGCTGGCCCTCGGCGTAGAGGGTGTCGAAGGCGAGGCTGCTCTTCCCCGAGCCCGACGGCCCGGTGATCACGACGAGCTGCTGGCGCGGGATGTCGCAGTCGAGGTCCTTCAGGTTGTGGACCCGGGCCCCCCGGATGCGGATCGGCTCGTCCCTGCTCTCGTCCATCGCGCTCCGGCCAAAACCCCATCTTAGCGCGACCGGACCCCGCTCGTTTGCCGCTCCCCGGGCCTCATGCTATGGTGCCCGTCTCGGGCCACCCTTCCCCCGACAAGACCGGTATGAAGACGACGAGAACGGTGTCGAAGCCGCCGAAGCCGCCCGTGGTCGACCGTCGCTACCAGCAGGCCCTCGACCTGTTCGAGAAGGCCGTCAAGGCGCTGGGACGAAAGGACTTCGACCGCGCCCGCGACCTCCTGGACGAGCTGCTCGACGGCTTCCAGGACCAGAGCGAGCTCGTCGAGCGGGCCCGCGCCTACCGGGCGATGTGCGACCGCGGCCGTCGTCCCGCCCGGCCGAAGACGTTCGAGGAGATGGTCAACTACGGCGTCCTCCTCCACAACAAGGGCGAGTTCGCGCAGGCCGTGAAGTACCTGCAGCAGGCGGTGGAGCTGCACCCGCGGAACGAGGGCGCCCTCTACTGCCTCGCCGCGGCCCAGGCCCGCGCTGGCGACCCGCAGGCGGCCCTGAAGGCGCTGCGCTCGGCGATCCACGCCAACCCGGCCACCCGGGCCCAGGCGCGGCGGGACGACGACTTCGAGCCGCTGCGGGGGGCTTCCGAGTTCCAGGCGCTCGTGGCGCCGACGCTCTCCTGAGCGGAGGACCCTTGACCCCCGACCGCTCGCGCAACGAAACCCTTCTCGCGCAGGGCGTCCTCGTCGAGGACCCCGCGTCGACCCTCGTCGGTCCCGACGTCGTCGTGGAGCCGGGCGCGGTGCTGCGCCCGTTCACGATCCTCGAAGGACGGACGGTCGTGCGCTCCGGGGCCGCGGTCGGCCCGTTCTCTCGCCTCCTCGACGTGGAGGTCGCCGAGAAGGCCCAGGTCCTCGACCACTGCGTCCTCGAGCACAGCGTCGTCGAGGCGGGCGCCTCGATCGGCCCCTTCGCCCGCCTGCGCCCGGGGAGCCGCGTGGCGCGCGAGGCGAAGGTGGGCAACTTCGTCGAGCTCAAGAAGACGACGCTCGGCGAGGGCTCGAAGGCCCAGCACCTGAGCTACCTCGGCGACGCGACGATCGGCCCCGGCGTCAACATCGGCGCGGGCACGATCACCTGCAACTACGACGGGACGACGAAGAGCCCGACCCGCATCGAGGCGGGCGCCTTCGTCGGGAGTCACGCGACCCTCGTCGCGCCGGTCACGATCGGCGAGGGGACGTACGTCGGCGCGGGCAGCACGATCACCGAGGACGTCCCCAAGGACGCCCTCGCGCTCGGCCGCGCGCGCCAGGTGGTGAAGGCGGGCTGGGCGGCGGCGAGGCGCTCGCGCCTCCTCGCCACCCGCAAGCCGGGCTAGAGACGGCCGCGCCCCGCGCGGCCGACGTCCGCGAAGGCCCGTTCCCTCAACGGGCCTCGAAGGGCCGGCGTCGCCACGCCGGTGTCTTCAGTTCTTCGTCGTCGGGCCTGATGAGAGAGGGGGAAGCCGAAACATGTGCGGCATCGTGGGCTACGTCGGTGGGCAGAACGCCGTCCCGGTGATCCTCGAGGGCCTGCGGCGGCTCGAGTACCGTGGCTACGACTCGGCGGGGATCGCGGTCGTGAAGGACGGCGCCGTCGTGCGCCGCCGCTCCGCGGGCAAGCTGCAGAACCTCGCGGCGAGCCTCGCCGCCGACCCGCTCGCCGGCGAGTGGGGCCTCGGCCACACGCGCTGGGCGACCCACGGGCGCCCGACCGAGGAGAACGCCCACCCTCACCAGGACTGCTCGGGCCGGATCGTCGTCGTCCACAACGGCATCATCGAGAACCACCTCGAGCTCAAGACCCGGCTCGCCGCCGAGGGCCACCGCTTCGTGACCCAGACGGACACCGAGGTCGTGGCCCACCTCGTCGAGTCGCTCTACCGCGGCTCGCTCGAGGAGGCCGCGCGCGCGGCGCTGCGCGAGGTCCAGGGGGTCTACGCCCTCGTGCTCATGCACCGCGACGAGCCCCACCGGCTCGTGGCCGCGCGCATGGGGCCGCCTCTCGTCGTCGGCCTCGGCCAGGGCGAGCGCTTCGTGGCGTCGGACATCCCGGCCCTCCTCGCCCACACTCGCGACTTCCTGTTCCTCGAGGACGGCGACGTCGCGACGGTGACGGCGGACGACGTGAAGCTCACGAACCTCGCCGGCGCCGCCGTCGCGCGGCCCGCGCAGCGGATCGCGTGGGACCCGGTGCAGGCCGAGAAGGGCGGCTTCCGCCACTTCATGCTGAAGGAGATCCACGAGCAGCCCCGTGCGATGCGCGACACGCTCCTCGGCCGGATCAGCCTCGAGGAGGGCGAGGTCCACCTCGAGGAGCTCGGAAAGGCGGCGGACGCCCTGCGCGAGGCGCGCCGGGTGGTGCTCCTCGCCTGCGGCACGAGCTGGCACGCCGCCCTCGTCGGGAAATTCCTGATCGAGCAGATCGCCGGCATCCCGGCCGAGGTCGACTACGGCAGCGAGTTCCGCTACCGCACGCCGATCGTCGGGCCCGGCACGATCGCGGTCGCGATCAGCCAGAGCGGCGAGACGGCCGACACCCTCGCCGCCTTCCGCGAGGCGAAGTCGAAGGGCGCCCTCGGCCTCGCGATCTGCAACGTCCAGGGCTCGATGCTCACGCGGGAGGCCGCGGGCTCGCTCCTCACCCACGCCGGGCCGGAGATCGGGGTCGCCTCGACGAAGGCCTTCACCGGCCAGCTCGTCGCGCTGTCCCTCCTCGCCCTCCACCTCGGGCGGCTCCGCGGGACCCTCGCCGCCGACACCTGCCGCGAGCACCTCGCGCACCTCACGCGGGTCCCCCACCTCATGGAGCAGGCGCTCGAGCAGGAGCACCACGTCGAGGAGCTCGCGCGAACGCTCTCCCACGCCCGCGACTTCCTCTACCTCGGCCGCGGCGTCAACTACCCGATCGCCCTCGAGGGCGCCCTCAAGCTGAAGGAGATCTCGTACCTCCACGCCGAGGGCTACCCGGCCGGCGAGATGAAGCACGGCCCGATCGCCCTCGTCGACGAGGACCTTCCCGTCGTGGCCATCTGTCCCCAGGGCCACGTGTACGAGAAGATGCTGTCGAACGTGCAGGAGGTGAAGGCGCGCGGCGGGCGAGTGATCGCCGTCGCCTCGGCCGGCGACGACGCCCTGCGCTCGCTCCTCGACGGGCCGGGCGACACGCTCCTCGAGATCCCCCGCGGGCCGGAGACGTGGTCGCCGTTCCTCACCGTGATCCCGCTCCAGCTCCTCGCGTACCACGTGGCGGTCCGGGCCGGCCGGGACGTCGACCAGCCGCGGAACCTCGCGAAGTCCGTGACGGTGGAGTAGCCGGCGGCGCGTGGCCTCGACCTCCCTCCTCGACGCCCTCAACGAGAGCCAGCGCGGCGCGGTCGCGGCGGTCGAGGGCCCGGTCCTCATCCTGGCCGGGGCGGGCAGCGGGAAGACCCGCGTCATCACGCACCGCATCGCCCACCTCGTGATCGACCGCGGGGTGGACTCCGAGCGCGTCCTCGCCGTGACCTTCACGAACAAGGCGGCCGAGGAGATGAGGGCTCGCGCGGCCCGGCTCCTCGAGGGCCGGCCGATGCGGGCGACGATCGCCACGTTCCACTCGCTGTGCGTGCGGCTCCTGCGGCGGGAGGCGCTCGCCGCGGGCCTGCCCCCGGGCTTCCTGATCTACGACGAGGACGACCAGCTCGCCGCGGTCAAGGAGGCGATGCGGGCCCTCGACCTCTCGGAGAAGCTCCACCCTCCGCGGCGCCTGCTCTCCCGCATCTCGGCGATCAAGAACGCGGGCCGGCGGCGGGAGGAGGACGACGACGGGATCGGGGCCACCCTGACCGAGCGCGTCAAGGAGCGCTACGACGCGACCCTGGCCGCGGCCGGGGCCCTCGACTTCGACGACCTGCTCCTGCGCGCGCAGGCGCTGCTCGAGCGGGACGAGGCGGTGCGCGACGCGTGGCGGCGGCGCTTCCCCTACGTCCTCGTGGACGAGTACCAGGACACGAACCGCGCCCAGTACGAGCTCGTGCGCCTCCTCGCCGGCCCGGGCGGGAACCTGACCGTCGTCGGCGACGAGGACCAGTCGATCTACTCGTGGCGCGGCGCCGACATCCAGAACATCCTCGACTTCGAGCGCGACTTCCCGGGGGCGCGGGTCTTCCGCCTGGAGGAGAACTACCGCTCGAGCCAGGCGATCCTCGACGCGGCCTCCGCGCTCGTCGCGCGCAACGTGCGGCGCAAGGGCAAGACGCTGCGCGCGGTGCGGCCGGGAGGCGAGCCCGTGCGGCTGCACGAGGCGATGGACGAGTTCGAGGAGGCGGCCTGGGTCGTCGAGCGCACGGCCCGCCTCCGCGGACGGGGCCGGGTGGCCGTCCTCATGCGCATGAACGCGCAGAGCCGCCTCGTGGAAGAGGGCCTCCTCAGGAACCGCATCCCGTACCTCGTCGTCGGGGGCGTGGGGTTCTACGAGCGGAAGGAGGTGAAGGACGTCCTCGCGTACCTGCGCCTCGTTCTCGCCCCCCGGGACGCGATCGCGCTCCGCCGGGTGATCAACGTCCCGCCGCGGGGCATCGGGGCGAAGACCGTCGAGGAGATCGAGCGGGTGGCGCGCGACGAGGGCCTCGCCGCGTGGGACGCCCTCGTGCGGCTCACCGACGACGCGAGCTTGCCCGGGCGGGCGCTGCTGCCGCTGCGCCACTTCCGCGAGGCCATGGAGTCGCTGCGGGAGGAGGCGCCGCGGCTCGGCGTGCGGCGCCTCGTGGAGCGGGTGCTGGAGGCGACCGGCTACAGCGCGGCCCTCGCCCGCGAGGACACCCGCGAGAACCAGGAGCGGCTCGAGAACCTCGCCGAGCTCCTCGGCGCGGCCGCCGAGTTCGACTCGCGCGAGGAGGAGCCGACCCTCGCGGCGTTCCTCGACCGCGCCGCCCTCGTGTCGGAGACCGACCGGCTGCGGGAGGACGTGCCCGTCCTGCTCATGACGCTCCACGCCGCCAAGGGCCTCGAGTTCGAGACCGTCTTCCTCGTCGGGATGGAGGAGGGGCTTCTCCCGCACTCGCGGAGCCTCGGCAGCGAGGAGGGTCTCGAGGAGGAGCGGCGGCTGTGCTACGTGGGAATGACGCGGGCGATGGAGCGGCTGCACCTGTCCTGGGCCCGCAGCCGCGCGGTGTTCGGGCAGCGGCGCCTGACGCAGCCGAGCCGCTTCCTCGAGGAGGTGCCCGCGGCCTCGCTCGAGCGGTCGGGCGGCCTCTTCACGGGCGCCCCGCGCGCGGCCGTCCCCGCGTCGCGGCCGCGGACGAGCGACGGCGGCGACGTACCGGCGTGGGTGCGCGACGCCGGGCGGACGGCCGCGGCCGCCGCTCCGGCCAGCGGACCGGGCGCGGCGGACCTGCGGCCGGGGACCCGGGTGCGCCACCCGCTCTTCGGCGTCGGCACCGTGCTGCGGCGGGAGGGCGAGGGCGACGAGCTCAAGGTCACCGTGTCCTTCCCCGGGGTGGGCGCGAAGAAGCTCGTGGCGCGCTACGCCGGCCTCGAGATCGTCTGACGGCCGCCCGCCGGCCGGCGCCGGAGACACGAACGCCCGCCCGCGAGCCCCTCGGGGGCGCTGGCGGGCGGGCGTTCTCGTCCTGAGGCGGAGCGAGCGGCCCGTCGGGCCGGGAGCGCCCTAGGACTTCGGCGTCAGGCCGAACACGACCCAGCGCGAGACGAGGCGGGAGCCGGTGCCGCCGCTGACGTCGTACTTGCGGAGGGTCATGACGTAGGGCTTCGCCTGGCCGGCGACCGTCATGGTGAGATCGACGTCCTTCGTGATCACGTCGCCCTTCAGCGTCTCGAGGTCCTCGAGCTGGCCGAGGGAGAGGGTGGCGATGCGCTTCTCGCGCTCGACCGCGGCCTTGGCGTCGGCGAGGCCCTTCTTGAGCTCGCGGTCCTTGTCGTTGAACGTGGTCCACTTCTGGTGGATCGGCTCGAGGGCGGCCGGGATCTTCGCGCCCTTCTGCTCGAGGCTGCGCACCTCGTCGAGCTTGGGGTAGACGTTGAGGTCGTTGCCCCAGGCCTTGGCATCGCGATTGTTCTTCGCGAGATCGGCCTCGAGCTGCTTCTGCTTCGCCACGAGCTCCGGAAGCGTCGCCGGCGTCCTGGCCTCGGGCCCCACCGACACGATCTTGTAGCTGTCCACCTTCTGGTCGAACTGCACCGTGGCGAAGCTCGTGAGGGTGTTCGTGTCGTTCGCCCTCAGCGCGGTGAAGTACTGGTTGATGACGTTCGCCTCGGGGCCGCCCCCGCAGGCCGCGACGCCCAGCGCCAGGGCCAGGGCGATCGCCAGTGCCGTTGCTCGCTCCCTCATGACTCCTCCTTGGACGGGTCCGGATCCCCGCCGGCCGGCGGCGCGGCTCCGGCCAGGGTCTCGTCGTCTTCCTCGCGTTCCGCGAGGCGCGCCACCGAGACCAGGTGGTCGCCATCCTCGAGTTGTATCAGGCGAACGCCCTGTGTGTTCCTGCCGATCACGGAGATGTCCGCCGTGTTCAGGCGGATGATCATACCCTTTTCGGTGATCAGCATCACCTGCGACTCGCCCCGCAGGAAGTTGACCCCCACGACGGGCCCGTTCCGCTCCGAGGCCTTGATGTCGATGATTCCCTTGCCGCCCCGGGTCTGGAGGCGGTACTCCTCGATGGCCGTGCGCTTGCCGTAGCCGTTGCGGGTGAAGGAGAGGACGGTCCCCCCGGCCCGCACGACCTCGAGGCTCACCACCGCGTCGCCCGGCTCGAGCTCGATGCCCTTCACCCCGTAGGCGGTGCGGCCCATCGGGCGCACGTCCTCCTCGGAGAAGTGGATCGCGATGCCCTCGGCCGTGCCGAGGAGGATCTCGTCCTGGCCCGAGGTGAGCACGGCGCCGATCAGCATGTCGCCCTCGTCGATCGAGAGGGCGATGAGGCCGGACGGGCGCGGGTTCGAGAAGGCGGCGAGCTCGGTCTTCTTGACGATGCCCTGGCGGGTGGCGAAGAGGACGTGGCCGCCGGCCGCGAAGTCGCGGACCGCGCAGAACGCGGCGATCTTCTCGCCGGGCTGGAACTGGACGAGGTTGACGATCGCCTTGCCCTTGCCCTGGGGGCCCACGTCGGGGATCTCGTGGACCTTCAACCAGTAGATCCGGCCGCGGTTCGTGAAGATGAGGATGTAGGAGTGGGTGGAGGCCACGAAGAGGTCGGAGACGAAGTCCTCTTCCTTCGTCTTCATCCCCACCTTGCCGCGTCCGCCGCGGCGCTGCGCGCGGTAGCTCGAGATCGAGGTGCGCTTCACGTAGCCCGAGTGGGTGATGGAGATCGCCACGTCCTCGTCCGCGATCAGGTCCTCGATCGCGATGTCGTTGGCCGCGGCCACGATCTCGGTGCGGCGGGGGTCGGCGTGGGCCTTGCGCAGCTCCGCGAGCTCCCCCTTGACGATGAGGTCGATCCGCTTCGGGGAGGCGAGGATGTCCTTGAGGTCGGCGATCCGGACCTTCAGCTCGGCCAGCTCCTCGATGATCTTCTGCCGCTCGAGGCCGGTCAGCCGCTGGAGCTGCAGCTTGAGGATCTCGTCGGCCTGGATGTCGGAGAGGCCGAAGCGGGCGACGAGGCCGGCGTGGGCCTCGTCGACGCTCGCCGAGCCGCGGATGAGCGCGATCACCTCGTCGAGGTTGTCGAGGGCGATCACGTAGCCCTCGAGGACGTGGGCCCGGGCCTCGGCCTTGCGCAGCTCGTACGCCGTCCGCCGGCGCACGACGTCGCGCCGGAAGTCGATGAACAGCTCGCAGGCGTCGAGGAGCGTGAGCACGCGCGGCCGCTGGTCGACGATCGCGAGCATGATCACGCCGAAGGTGTCCTGCAGGGGCGTGTGCTTGTAGAGGTTGTTGAGGACGACCTGGGCCGGCTCGCCCTTCTTCACGTCCACGACGATGCGCATGCCCTGGCGGTCGGACTCGTCGCGCACGTCCTGGATGCCGCGGATCCTCTCGTCGCGGGCGAGCTCGGCGATCTTCTCGATGAGCCGCGCCTTGTTGACCTGGTAGGGGATCTCGGTGATGACGATCGACTCGCGGTCGCCCTTGCGCGTCTCGATCTCCGAGCGGGCCCGCATGACGATCGAGCCTCGGCCGGTGCGGTAGGCCTGCTGGATGCCCTGGCGGCCCATGATGAAGCCGGCGGTCGGGAAGTCCGGGCCGGGGATGCGCGCGATGAGGCCCTCGGTCCGCTCGTCCGGCGTCAGGTCGGGGTTGTCGATGAGGAACGTGAGCCCGTCCACCACCTCGCCGAGGTTGTGGGGCGGCACGTTCGTCGCCATGCCGACGGCGATGCCCGCCGCGCCGTTGACGAGGAGGTTCGGCAGAACGGTCGGGAGGACCGTGGGCTCGACCGAGCTGTCGTCGTAGGTCGGCGCGAAGTCGACCGTCTCCTTCTCGATGTCCTCCATCATGGAGGCGCCGAGGCGGGTGAGCCGGGCCTCGGTGTAGCGCTGCGCCGCCGGGGGGTCGCCGTCGACGGAACCGAAGTTGCCCTGGCCGTCGACGAGGGTCGCCCGCATGTTGAACGGCTGCGCCATGCGGACGAGGGTGTCGTAGATGGCCTGGTCGCCGTGGGGATGGAAGTTGCCCATCACCTCGCCGACGATCTTCGCGCTCTTGCGGTAGGGCCGCCCCGGCTGCAGGCCCATCTGGTGCATGCCGTAGAGGACGCGACGGTTTGCGGGCTTCAGCCCGTCGCGCACGTCGGGGAGCGCGCGCCCGATGATGACGGACATCGCGTAGTCCATGTAGGACTGACGCATCTCGTCCGCGATGTTCGTCGGGACGCGGTTCGCCGGGTTGTCCTTCGTGCCGTCGGTCTCGGTGGCCATGGGCGGCTAGATGTCCAGGTTCCGCACGTTGAGCGCGTTCTCCTCGATGAACTGCCGCCGCGGCTCGACGGCGTCGCCCATCAGGGTGGTGAAGATGTTCTCCGCGACCTCGTCGTCCTCGAGGCGGACCTGGAGCATCGTGCGGGTCGCGGGGTCCATCGTGGTCTCCCACAGCTCCTCGGCGTTCATCTCGCCGAGGCCCTTGTAGCGGGAGATCGTGATGCCCTTCTTCCCCTCGGCCAGGATGTGGCCGACGAGGGCCTCGCGGGAGGCGACGGTCGTCTCGCCTCCATCGACCACCACGACCGGGGGCTGGTCGACCTCGCGGATCTCCTCGTACGCCGAGTAGAGCGTGCGGTACTCGGCCGAGGCCACGAACTCGTCGCCGAGCTCGACGCTGCGGGGGTGGCCGTTGCCCTCGGTCTGGAGCCGCACGTCGAAGACGCCGTGCTCCTCGTCCCACTCGAGGAAGACCTCACGGCCGGCGTCGCGGAGCGGACGGATGAGCTCGAGGAGGCGCGCCTTGTCCGTGAAGGCCTCCGCGTCGCGGATCCGCCCGCGGAGGAAGACCTCGACGACGCTGCGGGGGACGCCGCGCTTCTCGAGCCGGTCGAGGAGCTTCGACACGGTGACCATGCGGCCGACGACGTGGGAGAGCCGCGGGCCTTCGATCTCCTGGCCCGAGGCGAGGCGGATCCGCCGGTTGTCGGCGGCGCGGGCGAGGAGGAACGAGTCCATCGCGTGCTCGTCCTTCAGGTACGTGACGCTCTTGCCGTGCTTCACCTTGTAGAGCGGTGGCTGCGCGATGTAGAGGTGGCCCCGCTCGATGAGCTCCTTCATCTGACGGTAGAAGAAGGTGAGGAGGAGCGTCCGGATGTGGCTGCCGTCGACGTCGGCGTCGCACATGATGATGATGCGGTGGTAGCGGAGCTTCCCCGCGTCGAAGTCGTCCTTGCCGACGCCGGTGCCGAGGGCGGCGATGATGTTGCGGATCTCCTCGGACGAGAGCGTCTTGTCGAGGCGGGCCTTCTCGACGTTCAGGATCTTTCCGCGCAGCGGCAGCACCGCCTGGAAGGCGCGGTCGCGGCCCTGCTTGGCCGAGCCGCCGGCCGAGTCGCCCTCCACGAGGAAGAGCTCGCAGCGCTCGGGGTTTCTCTCCTGGCACTCCGCGAGCTTGCCGGGAAGGCCGGCGCCGTCGAGGGCGCCCTTCCGCCGCGTGAGGTCGCGCGCCTTGCGGGCCGCCTCGCGGGCTCGCGCGGCCTCGAGGATCTTCGACGCGATCTTCTTCGCGTCCTGCGGGTTCTCCTCGAGGAAGGAGGCGAGCCGCTCGCCGGCCAGGCTCTCGACGATGCCCTTCACCTCCGAGTTGCCGAGCTTGGCCTTCGTCTGGCCCTCGAACTGGGGGTTCGGGACCTTGACGCTCACGACGGCGGTCAGGCCCTCGCGGGTGTCCTCCCCGTCGAAGCTGTCGCCCTCCTTCAGCATCCCGGCCGCGGTGCCGTACGTGTTCAGGCTGCGGGTGAGGGCCGCGCGGAAGCCGGCGAGGTGGCTCCCCCCGTCGTGGGTGTTGATGTTGTTCGCGTAGCAGTGGATGTTCTCGGCGTACCCGTCGTTCCACTGCATCGCGATCTCGACCATCACCCCGTCGCGCTCGCCGTCGATCTCGATCGGCTTCGTCGGGAACGTCTCCTTGTTGCGGTTGAGGTGCTCGACGAACGAGCAGATGCCGCCCTCGTACTGGAAGCGGTGCTTCTTGCCGTCGCGCTCGTCCTCGAGGGTGATGAGGATGCCGCGGTTGAGGAAGGACAGCTCGCGCAGGCGCTGGGACAGCGTGTCGAAGCTGAAGGTCGTCGTCTCGAAGATCTGCGCGTCCGGCTTGAACGTGATCTTCGTGCCCCGGCGGTCGGTCGTCCCGGTCTGCTCCAGGCGAGTCTGGGGGTTGCCGCGCGCGTAGCTCTGGCGGTAGACCTTCGAGTCGCGCCAGATCTCGACCTCGAGGCTCTCGGAGAGGGCGTTCACGACCGAGACGCCGACGCCGTGCAGGCCGCCCGAGACCTTGTAGGCGCCCTTGTCGAACTTGCCGCCCGCGTGGAGCTTGGTGAGGACGACCTGGGCCGCGTCGAGGCCCGACTCGTGGGCTCCGACGGGGATGCCGCGGCCGTCGTCGACGACCGTCACCGAGTTGTCGATGTGGATCGTGACCTCGATCTCGGTGCAGTAGCCGGCGAGAGCCTCGTCGACGGAGTTGTCGACGACCTCGTACACGAGGTGGTGCAGGCCCGCCTCGCCGGTCGAGCCGATGTACATCGCCGGGCGGACGCGGACGGCCTCCAGGCCCTCGAGGATGCGGATCGCCTCCGCCCCGTAGTCCGCCGCCGTCGCCTCGCCCTTCTTGACGTGGGTCTCGCTCATGACTCCCGTTCGTTCCCGCCGCCCGCGGCTAGGCGCACGCGACACGCCCCTCCGCGACGTTGTAGATGCGGCCGAGCGGCCGCAGGCTCTCCGCCCACCCCGCGTGGGCGCTCGTGACGAGCGCCTGTCCGCGGCGCGTCACCTCCGCGCAGATCTCCACCGCCCGCTCCGCGTCGAGCTCCGAGTCGAGGTCGTCGAGGAGGGCGACGGCCGCGTTCCCCGTCTCGTCGCGGTACACCCGCAGCGCGGCGAGAGCGAGGGCGAGGAGGAGGCTGCGCACCTGGCCGGACGACGCGCCCTCCGCGGCGTCGCGGCCGTCGAGCTCGAGCGCCACCGTGTCGCGGTGGGGCCCGGCGAGGGTACGCCCCGCCCCGCGCTCGCGCGCGGCCAGCGCTTCGACCTCCGCCGCCAGCGCGCGTCGCGCTTCGGCCTCGCTCGCCGCCGGCGCCGGCGCGAGGGCGATCCGGTAGGTCTCGCCCGACGGCCGGAAGCCCCCGCCGAGGGCGGCGTTGAGCTTCTCCGCGTACGCCGCGCGGCGCAGGCGCAGGCGGGCCCCCGTCTCCACGAGCTTCTCGGTCCACACGTCGAGCCCGGCCGCGCGGCTCTCGAGCGCGGCGTTTCTCTGGGCGAGCGTCCGCTCGAAGGCGCGGAGCTCGGCGCGGTAGGAGGGCCACAGGGCCCCCGCCTGCCGGTCGAGGTACTGCCGGCGGTCGCGCATCGTGCCGCGCACGACCCGCAGCCGGTCGGTCGAGTAGACGACGACCTCGAGCCGGCCGTTGTAGTCGCGAGGGGCCACGTCGCGGCCGTCGACGCGGAAGACCCGCTGCCCGGGCCGCAGCTCCACCTCGAGCGTCGACGCCCGGCCCTCGCCTCCCCTCGCCTGGGCGAGGAGCCCGGCCGCGCCGCGGCGGATCATGCTCGGCGCGTCCTCGGTGCGGAACGAGCGGCCGCGCGCGACGACGCCGACCGCCTCGAGGAGGGACGTCTTCCCCTGCGCGTTCCTCCCGTGGAAGACGTTGAGGCCCGGGTGCAGCTCGACCGACGCCTCGCGGATGTTCCGCAGGTCGCGGACGTCGAGCCTCTCCACCCAGGCCAGCGCCACATCAGAACCGCATGGGCATGACGACGTAGCGGTAGTCGCCGTCGTCGTCGCCGACCGGCTTGAACAGCCCCTGGCTCTCCGCGTCCTTCAGCTCGAGGGCGACCTCGTTCGTGCCGACGACGCCGAGGAAGTCGACGAGGTACTGCGCGTTGAAGCCGATCTCGGTCCCCTCGCCGCCGAAGTCCACCTCGATCGACTCGCGGGCCTCGCCGAACTCCGGCGAGGACGCGCTCACCTCGAGGCGGCCCTTCTCGAGGGCGAGCCGCACCGCCCGCCCCCGCTCGGAGGAGAGGAGGCTCACGCGCTTGATCGCGGCGAGGAGCGCCTCGCGGGAGAGCTGGATCTTCTTGTCGCCGGTGACGGCGACGACCTTCTCGTAGGCCGGGAACTGCGCCTCGACCATCTTCGACGCGAGGGTCCGGCCGCCGGCGCTGAAGACGAGGTGCGACTCGCCCTGCTGGAAGGACACCGTTTCCTCGGGCCCGATCTCGTCCATCAGGCGGCCGAGCTCGGTGATGGCCTTGCGCGGGACGAGGATGCGCGTCGGCTCGGCGAGCTTGAGCGAAACCGACCGCTGGGCCCAGGCGAGGCGGTGACCGTCGGTCGCGACCATGGCCGCCTGGTCTTTGTCGAGGACGAGGAGGGCGCCGGCGAGGTAGTACCGCGCGTCCTCGGCGGTCATCGCGAACGACGTCCGCTGGATGAGGGCCTTGAGGACCGAGCACGGGACCTCGACCGCCTTCGCGGCGCGGGCCTCCGGGAGGTTCGGGAAGTCCTCGCGCGGAAGGCCCGCGACCTTGAACTCCGAGCGCTCGCAGCGGATCCGGGTCCAGGCGTCCTTCTCCAGGGTGAGGCGGACGTCGGCGTCGGGCAGCGAGCGGATGATCTCGTAGAGCTTCTTGGCCGAGAGGGTGACGCCGCCCTCGGACTTGACCTCGGCCGCGCAGCCGCACACGAGCGAGACGTCGAGGTCGGTCGCCGAGATGCGCAGCTCGCCGCCGCGCGCCTCGGCGAGGACGTTCGAGAGGATCGGGATCGAGTTCTTCCTCTCGACGATGCCCTGGACCAGGTGGAGCTCCCGCGCGAGGTCGCTGCGCCGGACGAGGATTTCCATGGATCCTTCCTTTTCCCTAGCTGTTCCTTCGACGGAGAAGGTACTGAAGAAGAGGATAGTGAGGGCCGCCGCGCTGTGGAGAAGCGCGCAAGCCTCTCTCTCCCCTCGGGTTTCCGCGTGGACGTTCCTGTGGGCGGCCGGGCCGCGGGGCCCGGTCCCGCGTGGATTGCCGGGACGCGAGGGCCGATCCTCGGTCCGCGCGCGCGACGGATTGTGGGAATCCGCGCAAGCTCATCGGAAGGCTTGCACGAAGCTGTTGATGAGCCTGTCGAAGTCGGGGTCCTGCTTGCGCAGATCCTCGATCTTGCGGATCGAGTGGATGACCGTGGAGTGGTGCTTCCCGCCGAACTCCTTGCCGATCTCGGGGAGCGAGGAGCCGGTGAGGCTCTTCGTCAGGTACATCGCGATCTGGCGCGGCACCGCCACCGACTTCGAGTTGTTCTTGGCCTTGAGCTCGCTGATCTTCAGCGAGTAGTGGTCGGCCACGTACTTCTGGATCATCTCGATCGTGACCGGCTTGTCCTCGGTGTGGAGGAGATCGCGCAGCGTCTCCTGGGCGAGGACGAGGTCGATGTCGCGCCCCGTGAGGCTGGCGTAGGCGATCAGGCGGATGAGGCTGCCCTCGAGCTCGCGGATGTTCGTCCGCACCTTGCTCGCGATGAAGAGGGCCACGTTCTCCGGCACCTCCACCCGCTCGGCTTCCGCCTTCTTGCGCAGGATCGCGACCTTCGTCTCGATGTCGGGCGGCTGGATGTCGGCGATGAGGCCCCACTCGAAGCGGCTGTGGAGCCGCTCCTCGATCGTCGGGATCTGGCGGGGCGGGCAGTCGGAGCTCACCACGATCTGCTTCTGGCCGTCGTGCAGGGCGTTGAAGATGTGGAAGAACTCCTCCTGCGTGCGGTCCTTGCCGGCGATGAACTGGATGTCGTCGACGAGCAGCACGTCGACCGCGCGGTACTTGGCCCGGAACGCGGGCAGGCGGTCGAACCGGATCGCGTTGATCATCTCGTTGATGAAGCGGTCGGTCGAGATGTAGAGGACGTTCTGCCGCTTCTGCCGGGCGAGGATGTAGTGCCCGATCGCGTGCATGAGGTGGGTCTTGCCGAGGCCGACCCCGCCGTAGATGAAGAGCGGGTTGTACGACTTCGAGGGGATCTCGGCGACCGCGCGGGCCGCGGCGTGCGCGAACTGGTTCGACGAGCCGACGACGAAGCTCTCGAAGGTGTACTTCGGGTTGAGGAGCGACGCCTCGCGCTCCGGCAGCGGCGGCGGGGCGGCCGCGGGGGCCGTCTCCTCGTGCGCCGCCGCCTCCTCGAAGAGGACGCGCGTGCCGGGCCGGCCGATCTCGGAGAGCGCTTCCTGGAGAACGCCCAGGTAGTTCTTGCTGAGCCACTCGCGGAACTGGCCGTTCGGCACGGCGATCCGCAGCGTTTCCGCGTCGCTCGAGAGATAGCTCGTCGGCCGAAACCAGGTGGCGAAGCTGTGGCGGTTGATCTTGCCTTCGACGCGCGCCAGAACCTCGTCCCAGAGATTTTCGGACATCGAGCCCAAGCCGCCCGGCGCCGCGGGAGAATCGCGACGCCAGCGATAAAACCTTCTAGATCAATAAACTACAAACAGAGTCCCGCGGAGGGCGCGCTTCTTTCTTCCCCGTATCCCTTTTGCACAGAGATTTCAACAGGTGTGGAAAAGAGGTGAGGGGAAGCATGGCAGGAACCGCAGGTTTCGGCTGTCCGTGACGCGTGAACGGTAGCACACGCGAGGGGTCGCTCACAAGGACGCCCGACCCCCGCGGCGGCCCTCCGTTTGACAGTCCCGGCGGGCTTCGGTAGGCTTCAGAGTTTGTCCTGATGGAGCGGCCGAGAAAGGCCGCGGCCGCACGAGAGGATCGACATGAAGAGGACGTTTCAGCCCAACAACCGCAAGCGCAAGCGCACCCACGGCTTCCTCGTCCGCATGCGGACCAAGGGCGGCCAGCTCGTCCTGAAGCGCCGCCGCCAGAAGGGCCGCAAGCGCCTCGCGGCCTGACGAACTCCCGGCGAGCCGCCGTGAGGCATGAGCGCGCGCTTCCGCCCGTCCCAGCGCCTGCGCACGAAGGCGCAGTTCGACCGGGTCTTCCGGCGGGGCGCCCGCCTCGACGGTCGCCTGTTCACGCTGCTCGTCGCGGCGAACGGCGGCTCGGAGGACCGGCTGGGCCTCGCCGTGAGCCGGCGGGTCGGAGGCGCCGTGGTGCGCAACCGCGCCCGGCGCCTCCTGCGCGAGAGCTTCCGTCGGCTGGAGGCCGCGGGGCGGCCGCCCGTCGACGTCGTCGTTCTGGCGAAGCCCGAGCTCGCCGGCCGCACCCTGGCCGAGGTGGAGCGTGAGCTGCGCGCCCGCCTCGAGCGGATCCCCCGCGCGGCCCTCGTGGCCCGCCCGAGCGCTCCTTCTCCTCGTTGAGGCGTACCGCGCACTCCTCGCGCCGCTTCTCGGAGGCCACTGCCGGTACTGGCCGAGCTGCAGCGTGTACGCCGAGGAGGCCGTGAGGCTCCACGGCGCCGCGCGGGGCTCGCTCCTCGCCGCCCGCCGCCTGCTGCGCTGTCACCCGTTTCACCCCGGAGGACCGGATCCGGTGCCGTCGCCGGCCGCCAAGAGGTCGTGATGGAAGAACGCCGACTGCTGCTCGCCGTGGCCCTGTCGCTCGTCGTGCTCACCGTCTTCAGCCGGTACTTCGCTCCGACGCCGCCCGAGCCGGGCGCGGCCCCGAGCCCGGCGCCCGCTGCCGCGAGCACGCCGAGCCCCGCGGCCCCCGCTCCGGCCTCCGTCACGCCGGGCGCCGGCCCGGCCGAGGCGCCGCCCGCCGCCGCCGTCCCGGCCGCGGCCGTCGCCGACGAGCGCGAGCGGCGCGTCGAGGTGGAAACGGCCGAGTCGACGGTCGCCTTCACGAACAGGGCGCGCGCCTCGTGTCGTGGACGCTTCACGAGCAGCGCGACGCGCGCGGTCGGCCCGAGGAGATGGTGCCCGCCCAGGCCGGCGGCGTGCGCCCGCTCGACCTGCTGACGGGCGACCCCGCCGTCGACGCGCGGCTGCGCGACGCGCTCTTCGTGGCGTCGTCGGAGACGGTGCGCGCCCAGGGCCGCGAGCCCGGCACCCTGGAGTTCGCCTACGCGGACGGCGCGGGCCTCGAGGCCCGCAAGACCCTGCGCTTCCCCGCCCGCGGCCTCGTGGCGGTGACGGCCGCCGTGCGCCGCAACGGCCAGGCGCTTCCGCCCGCCTCGTCTGGGGCCCGGGCCTCGGCAACGAGACGGCCGAGGAGCGCGAGGTGCGCGGCTACCAGGCCCCGAGCGGCGTGGTGCTGCAGGCGGCGGTCGAGCGCCCGGCCACGTCCAAGCTCCCCGAGGGCGGGCAGGCGTTCGACGGCGTGCGCTGGGCTGGCGTCGAGAGCCACTACTTCACGGCGCTCTTCGTAGCGCCGACCGCGGCCGGCCGCGCGAGCGTGCGGCCGGTCGCGCTCCCGGTCGCCGCGGGGAGAAGCCGGTCACGACCGTCGTCGTGGAGGTCGCCGCGGGCGAGACGGAGCCGGTCCTCCTCTTCGTCGGGGCCAAGGACCACACGGCCCTCGAGAAGCTCGGCTACGGCCTCGAGAAGGTCGTCCCGGTCGGAGACTGGATCGGCCCGATCGTGGTGCCGCTCATCGGGCTCTTGCGCTGGGTCCACGGCCACGTCGGGAACTGGGGCTGGGCGATCGTTCTGCTGACGATTCTCATCAACGTGGTGATGGCGCCCTTCCGCCACTTCAGCATCGTCAACGGCCTCAAGATGGCGAAGATCTCCCCCGAGATGCGGACGATCCAGGAGCGGTACCGGAAGGTGCCGCTCATGGACCCGCGGCGCCAGCAGATGCAGGAGGAGATCGGCGCCCTCTACGCGAAGCACGGCATGAGCATGAGCTCGCAGATGACGGTCGGCTGCCTCCCGCTGCTGCTCACGATGCCGTTTCTCTTCGCGTTCTACCGCGTCCTCTCCGTGTCGGTGGAGCTGCGCGGGGCGCCCTTCCTCTGGGTGCCCGACCTCGCGGCGAAGGACCCGCTCTACGTGATGCCGATCGTCATGGGCCTCACGATGTTCGTGATGCAGAAGATGACGCCCACGGCCATGGACCCCGCGCAGCAGCGCGTCATGATGCTCATGCCGCTGATGCTCGCCGGCATGTTCCTCTGGGCCCCCGCCGGGCTCAACCTGTACTGGCTCACCTCGAACCTGTGGTCGGTGGCCCAGCAGTTCGTCGAGATGCGTCTCCTGAAGCCGGCCGACGCCAGGCGCGGCCGCGAGCGGAGGACCAAGTGAAGGATCGCGTCTTCACCGGCCAGGACGTCGACGAGGCGCTCGCCTCCGCAGCGGCGAGCCTCGGGCTGCCGATGCGGGAGCTCCGCTACGTGGTCCTCGACCCGGGCACCGCGGCGGCCCGGGGGCTCAAACCGACGCCCGCCCAGATCGCGGTCCTCCTCCAGGAGCCGGCGGCGGGCGGCCGGGGCCCGGCGCCGATGCCCGCCGGCGAGGCCGGCCGCGGCGGCGGTCCGCGGCGCGAGGAAGGTCCGCGGCCCGCGGCCCCCGCCGGCCGTCGACCCGCGGGAGGGCGTCCTCGCGATCGTGCGCGCCGTCGCCGCGGCCGGCGGGCTCGAGGTCGAGGCCGAGATCGACGACTCGGGCGACGCGTTCCTCGTGCAGCTGCGGGGGAAGGACGCCGCGTTCTTCCACGGGGAGGACGCCCGGGGCGACGAGCTCTATGCCCTCGAGCACCTCCTGCAGCGCTCGTTCGGCGAGGCCCTGCGGCCGAGGATGATCCGGCTCCGCTGCGCGGGCTTCCGCGAGGCGCGCGACGCCGCCCTGACCGAGGACGCCGGGCGGCTCGCCGACGAGGTCCGCGAGAGCGGGCGGGCCCTGATGATGGAGCCGCTCAACGCCTACGAGCGACGGATCGTCCACCTCGCGCTGCAGGAGAGGACCGACGTGCGGACCTACAGCGTCGGCGAGGGGATGGACCGCCGCGTGACGATCGCCCCGAAGGACGACGCCGCGGCCCCGGGAGAGGACGACGGGCGTTAGCCCCCACGACGGCCCGCTCGCCCGGCTCGGCCTCGACGGAGAGACGCGAGCGGCCCTCGCCGCCTACCTCGACACCCTCGCGGCCTGGAGCCCGCGGGTGAACCTCACCGCCGCCCGCTCGCCGGAGGAGCGCGTCCGGCTCCTGGTCGCCGCCGTCCTCCCCGCGCTTCCGCTCGTGCGCCCCGGCCACCTCCTGGACGTCGGCTCCGGCAACGGCTCTCCCGGCCTCGTCCTCGCCCTCGCGCGCGAGGACGTGCGGGCGACGCTGCTCGAGCCGAGGGCGAAGCGCTGGGCGTTCCTGCGCGAGGCGTCGCGGGCGGCCGGCGCGGCGGACCGGGTCGACGCGGTGCGCGAGCGTCATGACGGGTACGCCGGGCCGCCGGCCGACACCCTCACCCTCCGCGCGCTCGCTCTGCCGCTCCCGTCGCTCGCCCCGCTCGTCGCCACGGGCGGGCGCCTGCTCGTCTTCGGCGTGGCGCCCGCGCCGGACCCGGCGTTCGCGGGCGAGCCGGGGCTCCCCGACCTCCCCGGGCTGCACGTCTTCCGCCGGGCGGGGTGACCGGCGCCCGGTGTTCCACGTGGAACACCGGGCTGGGGCGCGGGCGACGAGGCCGGGGCCGGCGTTTCACGTGGAACACCTTGGGGCGCGGGGCGGGCGGGGGGCCTGGGGCAGGAGGGACGGAGGACGGCCCTTTCTGCTCGGTCAACGGAGCAGAGGAAACGGACAACGGACAACGGGACGGGACAACGGGGACGGACAACGGGACGGACAACGGGACGGACAACGGGACGGACAACGGGACGGACAACGGGACGGACAACGGGACGGACAACGGGACGGACAACGGACAACAGGACGGCGTTCCGGAGCGGATCTCGGACCTCATGCCCGGCCGGCGTGTCCGAGATCCGCTCCGGGGCCGTGCTATCCTCCCCCCTTCCGCGCGAGGCAGAAGGAAGATCCAGTGGGACGCACCATCGCGATTGCCAACCAGAAGGGCGGGGTCGGGAAGACCACCACGGCGGTGAACCTCGCCGCGAGCCTGGCCGCCGCCGAGCGGCGGGTGCTCGCCGTCGACGCCGATCCCCAGGGCAACCTCACGTCCGGGCTCGGCCGCAAGACGCGGGAGAGCCGGCCGAGCCTCTACGAGGCGCTCATCGACCAGCGTCCCCTCGCCGAGCTGATGGTCGCGACGGACCTCGAGCACTTGACGCTCGTGCCCTCCGATCGCAACCTCACCGGGGCCGAGGTCGAGCTCGTGAGCGCCATGGCCCGCGAGTACCGGCTCAAGGAGGCCCTCGCCCCCGTCGTCGGCCAGTACGACTACGTGATCGTCGACTGCCCCCCGAGCCTGGGGCTCCTGACCCTGAACGCTCTCGCCGCGGCGGACGGCGTCCTCGTGCCGCTGCAGTGCGAGTACTACGCGCTCGAGGGGATCTCGGAGCTCCAGGCGACGCTCCAGCGCGTCAAGCGCGCCCTCAACCCGGACCTCGAGATCGAGGGCGTCCTGCTCACGATGGTCGACGAGCGGGCGAACCTCACGCAGCAGGTGATCAAGGAAGTCCGCGAGCACTTCAAGGACAAGGTCTTCAAGACCCAGGTCCCCCGCAGTATCCGCCTCGCCGAGGCGCCGAGCTTCGGCCAGCCGGTGATCCTCTACGACATCCGCTCGAAGGGGGCCGAGGCGTACCTCCAGCTCGCCCGCGAGCTTCTGTCCCAGGGCCAGATGGCCCTCTTCGCACGGTGAGCCACCCCGCGAAGCGCAAGGCCCTCGGCCGCGGCCTCTCGGCGCTCATCCCCGACGCGGAGCCCGCGGCCCCGGCGCCGGCCTCCGGCGACGGCGTCCTCGAGGCGCCGGTTGGGTCCCTCGACCCGAACCCCTGGCAGCCGCGCTCGGTCATGGACGCGGCTCGCCTCGAGGAGCTCACGGCCTCGATCCGCGAGAGCGGCGTCGTCCAGCCGATCCTCGTGCGCCGCCGCGGCGGGCGCTACCAGATCATCGCCGGCGAGCGGCGCTGGCGCGCGGCGCAGGCGGCGGGCCTCGAGACCGTCCCGGTCCACGTCCGCGACGTGCCCGACGCGCAGCTGCTCGAGCTCGCGATCGTCGAGAACATCCAGCGCGCCGAGCTCTCCCCCCTCGAGGAGGCCCACGCCTTCCGGCGGATGCAGGACGAGCTGCGCTTCACGCAGGAGGAGATCGCCCGCCGCGTCGGACGCGAGCGCTCGACGATCGCGAACACCCTTCGGCTCCTCCGCCTGCCGAAGGAGCTGCAGGCCCTCGTCGGCGAGGGGAAGCTCGACGCCGGTCACGCGCGGGCGCTCCTCGCGCTCGAGCGCGACGACGACCAGCTCGCCCTCGGCCGCGAGGCGGCGCGCAAGGGCCTCTCCGTCCGCGAGGTCGAGCGCCGCGTCGCCCTCATGCGCGCCCCGCGGGCGGAGAAGGGCGAGAAGCGCCGCGACGCGAACACCCGCGCGGCCGAGGAGCGGCTCCGCGCCGCGCTCGGCGCCCGGGTGGAGATCGCCCGCCGCGGGAGGAGCGGCCAGATCCGCATCCGCTTCCAGACCGAGGCCGAGCTCAACCGGCTGTACGAGCTCCTCGTCCGGCGCGGCCGCTAGTCCGTGCTAGGCTCGGCTCGATGCTGAAGTTCAAGGCGCTGCAGGCTGAAGACCTCAACGGCTTCCTCGACGAGGGCACCGAGTTCTCGGGCGAGCTCCGCTTCCGCGACACCCTCCGCATCGACGGCCGGGCGAAGGGACGCATCGTCTCCGACAACACGCTCATCGTCGGGGAGTCGGGCCAGGTCGACGCCGAGATCGACTGCGCGGTCGTCTCGATCCGCGGCCGCGTGAGCGGCACGGTCCGGGGCCGTCAGCGCATCGAGCTGCTGTCGGGCTGTCGGGTCACGGCGACGCTCGTCTCCCCCAAGCTCGTGGTCGAGGACGGGGCCTTCTTCCAGGGCGACTGCCGGATGGGCGAGCCCCCGGACGGCTTCGCTGTCCCTTCGCCCCAGGCCGCCCGCTGACGGCGCGGGAGCGGCCGGCGTCGTGAGCGACGAGCGCGAGAGGATCAGGCGGCTCACCGAGCGGGTCGCCTGCGCGGGTTGAGCGAGCAAGCTCGGACCGACCGAGCTCGCCCAGGTCCTGGGCGCCCTGCCGAAGAGCGACGATCCGCGGGTTCTCGTCGACCACCGCACCGGCGACGACGCGGGCGTCTACCGCCTCGACGCGACGACGGCCCTCGTGCAGACCGTCGACTTCTTCACGCCCGTCGTCGACGACCCGGAAGCCTTCGGCCGCATCGCCGCGGCGAACGCGCTCTCGGACGTCTACGCGATGGGCGGCCGGCCGATCACCGCGCTCTCGATCGCCGCATTCCCGGAGAGGGACTTCCCCGCGGAGTGGGCGGCCGCCATCGTGCGCGGCGGCGCGCTCGCGCTGGGCGAGGCCGGCTGCGCCCTCCTCGGCGGCCATTCCGTCCGCGACCCGGAGATCAAGTTCGGCTACGCGGTCACCGGCCTCGTCGATCCCGCCCGGATCCTCACGAACGCCGGCGGCCGGCCGGGCGAGGCCCTCGTCCTCACGAAGCCCCTCGGTACGGGCGTCGTGGCCACGGCGCTGAAGGCGGGCGAGGCGTCGGCCGAGGCGGTCGAGGCCGCGACCCGCGCGATGGCGACGCTCAACCGCGCGGCGTCCGAGGCGGCGCTGCGTCACGGAGTGGCCGCGGCCACCGACGTCACCGGCTTCGGCCTCGCCGGCCACGCCGCGGCCGTGGCTCGCGAGAGCCGGCTGACGCTCGAGATCGAGGCCGCGGCGCTGCCGCTGCTGCCGGCCGCGATCGACCTCGCGCCCCGCTTCGCGCCGGGAGGCCTCCGCGCGAACCGCCAGGCCTTCGAGTCCCTGGTCGAGGTGCGGGGCCGCGTCGACGAGGCCCTCTTCGCCCTGCTGTTCGACCCCCAGACGTCGGGTGGGCTGCTGGTCCTCGTGCCCGAGGCGGGGCTCGCCCCGTTCCTCGCCGAGATCGAGGGCGCCGTGCTCATCGGCCGGGCGCTCCCGGCCGGTCCCAAGCCGCTGATCGTGCGCGGCTCCGGCCCGCGCGAGCTTTGACCCTCCGCGCGGGCGCGTGGTATCCTCCCCCGCTTTCGTAAGAGGTCCCTGGGCCCCCGGGGGCGCCTCGATCCGCAGCACGAGACGACACATGGACGCCGCCACTCGACAGGAGCCTCCCATGCCGTGCGCGTCAGCGCCGGAGGCGGCCGCATGGCCGTGACCGGACAGGAGCAGGGCGTCGCCCGACGCTACGCCCGGGCCGCCCTCGAGGTCGCGCGCGGCCTCGGCGGGCCGGTGGCGGAGACGACGCGAGGGGAGCTCGAGGCGCTCGCGCGCCTCCTCGACCGGGACGCCTCGATCCGCGGCCAGCTCCTCTCTCGCGCCCTCCCCGCCGAGGCCCGCCGTCGCGCCGCGAGCGCCGTCGCGGCCGCGGCCCGCTTTCAGCCGCTCACCGCCCGGCTCGTCGAGCTTCTCGCCGCCCACGACCGCCTCGCGCTGCTGCCGGCGCTCGCCGCCGAGTACGCCGCCGCGTGGAATGCCGCGCAGGGCATCGTCACCGCCGAGGCGGTGAGCGCGGCCCCGCTCGAGCCGGAGCAGCAGCAGGCGCTCGCCGCGGCGATCGCCCGGGCGCTCGGGGCGAAGGTGGACCTTCGCACGCGCGTCGACCCCGCGGTGCTCGGCGGCGTCCTCGTGAACGCCTCGGGCCGCACGTACGACGGCACCGTGCGCGGCCGGCTCCTCGCCCTGCGCCGTCGCCTCGTCGCCACCAGCTAGCCGAAGAGACAGGAAGGACGGGATGGAGATTCGCGCCGAAGAGATCACGAGGGTCCTCCGCGAGCAGCTCGGGGGCTTCACCGCCACGATCGACGTCGCCGAGACCGGCCGCGTGCTGAGCGTCGGCGACGGCATCGCCCGCATCCAGGGCCTCGAGCGCTGCATGGCGGGCGAGCTCCTCGAGCTGCCCCACGACGTGATGGGCCTCGCCATGAACCTCGAGGAGGACACGGTCGGCGCCGTCCTCCTCGGCGAGTACCACGGCATCCGCGAGGGCGACGAGGTGCGTCGCACGAAGCGCATCATGTCCGTCCCCGTCGGCGACGCCATGATCGGGCGCGTCGTGAACCCGCTCGGCCAGCCGATCGACGGCAAGGGAAAGATCGCCTCGACGGCGTTCAACGAGATCGAGAGGATCGCCCCCGGCGTCGTCGCGCGGCAGGGCGTCAAGGAGCCGCTGCAGACCGGCCTCAAGGCGATCGACGGCATGGTGCCGATCGGCCGCGGCCAGCGCGAGCTCATCATCGGCGACCGCCAGACCGGCAAGACCGCCGTCGCCCTCGACACGATCATCAACCAGAAGGGCAAGGACGTCGTCTGCATCTACGTCGCGATCGGCCAGAAGCAGTCGACGGTCGCGCAGGTGGTGCGGACCCTCGAGGAGTTCGGCGCGATGGAGTACACCATCGTCGTCGCCGCCTCGGCCTCCGACCCCGCGCCCTTCCTCTACATCGCGCCCTACTCCGGCTGCGCGATCGGCGAGTTCTTCCGCGACAACGGCCGCCACGCGCTGTGCGTCTACGACGACCTCAGCAAGCACGCCGCGGCGTACCGCGAGATCTCGCTGCTGCTGCGCCGCCCGCCCGGCCGCGAGGCGTTCCCGGGCGACGTCTTCTACCTCCACAGCCGCCTCCTCGAGCGCGCGGCGAAGCTCTCCGAGAAGAACAAGGGCGGCTCGCTCACCGCCCTGCCGATCATCGAGACGCAGGCGGGCGACATCTCGGCCTACATCCCGACGAACGTCATCTCGATCACGGACGGGCAGATCTTCCTCGAGTCCGACCTCTTCAACTCCGGCATCCGCCCCGCGATCAACGTCGGCAACTCCGTCTCCCGCGTCGGCGGCGCGGCCCAGGTGAAGGCGATGAAGGCCGTGGCCGGGCGCCTGCGCCTCGACCTCGCGCAGTACCGCGAGATGCAGGCGTTCGCCATGTTCGCCTCCGACCTCGACAAGTCGACCCAGGCGATGCTCTCGCGCGGCCAGCGGACGACCGAGATCCTCAAGCAGGACCAGTACCGGCCGATGGCGGTCGAGGAGCAGATCCTCATCATCTTCGCGGCCACGAACGGCTACCTCGACGAGTTCCCGGTCTCCGACTGCCGCCGCTACGAGAGCGAGATGCTCGGCTGGATGCGGACGAGCCAGAGCGAGCTCGTGAAGGCGATCGCCGAGAAGAAGGACATCAAGGGCGAGCTCACCGAGCGCATCAAGGCGGCCCTCGCCGAGTTCGGCAAGGTGTTCCAGCCGACGGCGAAGGCGTAGCGGCGGAAGGCCGCCCGCATGCCCGCCCTCATCGACATCCGCCGCCGGATCCGCAGCGTCCGCAGCACGCAGCAGATCACGAAGGCCATGAAGATGGTCTCCGCGGCCAAGCTGCGCCGCGCCCAGGACGCCATGTTCGCGGCGCGGCCCTACGCGCGGAAGATGATGGAGGTCCTGAACTCCCTCGCCGCCCGCGCCGAGCCCGACGCGCACCCCCTCCTCGAGGACCGGCCCCGGGGCCGGACGCTCATGGTGGTCGTCACCGGCGACAAGGGCCTCTGCGGCGCCTTCAACGCGAACATCATCCGCACCGCGCACCGCTTCCTCGCCGACCAGGGCGGCCGCGAGCACGTCGAGATGTCGCTCGTCGGGCGCCGCGGCCGCGACTTCTTCCGCCGCCGCGAGGTCAAGGTCCGCTCCGAGTACGTCGGCGTCTTCCAGGCCCTGCGCTACGAGACGGCGCGCAAGCTCGCCCACGAGCTCATCGACGCCTTCACGAGCCGCGAGGTCGACCAGGTCTGGCTCGTCTACAACGAGTTCAAGAGCGTCATCCAGCAGCGCATCGTGATCGACCGCCTGCTGCCGATCGAGCGGCACGCGATCCGGCCCCAGGAGCCGTCCCTCGACTACGTCTACGAGCCCTCCCCCGCCGCGATCTTCGCCGACATCCTGCCCAAGCACGTCGAGGTGCAGGTGTGGCGGGCCCTCCTCGAGTCGCAGGCGGCCGAGCACGGGGCGCGCATGACCGCGATGGACGCCGCCACCAACAACGCCTCCGAGATGATCGACCGGCTCACCCTCTACATGAACAAGGTGCGCCAGGCCGCCATCACCAAGGAGATCATCGAGGTCGTCTCGGGCGCCGGCGCGCCCTCGTAGGAGAGAAGCGAGAACCAAGATGGCGCAAGCGAACGTCGGCCGTGTCGTCCAGGTCATCGGTCCGGTCGTCGACGTCGAGTTCGACGGGGGCGTGCCGCCGATCTACCAGGCCCTCCTCATCCAGGACGACGGCAAGGAGACGGGCGGCACCCCGATCGACGTGACGGCCGAGGTCCAGCAGCACCTCGGCGAGAACCGCGTCCGCTGCGTGAGCATGCAGCCGACCGACGGCATGGTCCGCGGGATGAAGGCGGTCGACACCGGGGGCCCCATCTCGGTCCCGGTCGGCCCGGGGACGCTCGGCCGCGTGCTGAACGTCATCGGCGAGCCGGTGGACGAGCTCGGACCCGTGACCGCCGAGAAGCGCTACCCGATCCACCGCCCGGCCCCGCTGCTCGTCGACCAGTCGACCGCGGCCGAGATGTTCGAGACCGGCATCAAGGTCATCGACCTCCTCGAGCCGTACCTGCGCGGCGGCAAGATCGGCCTCTTCGGCGGCGCCGGCGTCGGCAAGACCGTCATCATCCAGGAGCTCATCTACAACCTCGCGAAGAAGCACGGCGGCGTCTCGGTCTTCGCCGGCGTCGGCGAGCGGACGCGCGAGGGCAACGACCTCTGGATCGAGTTCCAGGAGTCGGGCGTCATCGACACCAAGGACTTCCAGAAGAGCAAGGCGGCCCTCATCTACGGCCAGATGACGGAGCCGCCCGGGGCCCGCGCCCGCGTCGCCCTCACCGGCCTCACGGTGGCCGAGTACTTCCGCGACGACGAGGGCAAGGACGTCCTCCTCTTCATCGACAACATCTTCCGCTTCACCCAGGCGGGCTCCGAGGTGTCGGCCCTCCTCGGCCGCATGCCCTCGGCCGTCGGCTACCAGCCGACGCTGCAGACGGAGATGGGCGAGCTGCAGGAGCGGATCACGTCGACGAAGAAGGGCTCGATCACGTCGGTGCAGGCGATCTACGTCCCCGCCGACGACTACACCGACCCCGCCCCGGCCACGACCTTCGCCCACCTCGACGCGACCACGAACCTCTCCCGCCAGATCGTCGAGCTCGGCATCTACCCGGCGGTCGACCCGCTCGCTTCGTCCTCGCGCATCCTCGACCCCCGCATCATCGGCGAGGAGCACTACCAGTGCGCCCGCGCGGTGAAGCAGGTCCTCCAGCGCTACAAGGACCTCCAGGACATCATCGCGATCCTCGGCATCGACGAGCTCTCCGAGGAGGACAAGCTCATCGTCGCCCGCGCGCGGAAGATCCAGAAGTTCCTCTCGCAGCCCTTCCACGTGGCCGAGACGTTCACCAACATCCCCGGCAAGTACGTCCCCCTCCAGGACACGATCCGCAGCTTCCGCATGATCGTCGACGGCGAGCTCGACCACCTGCCGGAGCAGGCCTTCTACATGGCCGGCCCGATCGAGGACGTCCTCGAGGCGGCCAAGAAGATGCAGGCCTAGGGGCGCGCCATGTCGCTCCCCGCGAAGCTCGCCCTCGAGATCGTGACGCCGGAGGGCCTTCTCCTGCGCGACGAGGTCGACGAGGTGATCGCCCCCGGCGGGTCGGGCTACTTCGGCGTGCGGCCCGGCCACACGCCGCTCCTCGCCTCGCTCGGGATGGGCGAGTTCTCCTACCGCAAGGAAGGCGAGTGGCGCCGGCTCACCTGCTTCTCCGGCTGGTGCGAGGTGCTCCCGGACAAGGTGAACGTCCTCGCCGACATCGGCGAGCGGGCCGAGGACATCGACGTCGGCCGCGCCGAGTCGGCCCTCAAGCGGGCCCAGGAGAGGCTCAAGGCGATCAAGGACGAGGCGGGCTACGAGACCGCGCACCAGGCGTACGTGCGCGCGGTGACCCGCCTCGCCGTGGCCCGCCGCGAGCGCGGCGCGTAGGGGAGCCGCCACGCTCGCCGAGGTCCGGACCCTCGTCCGTTACCGGGCCCTCGTGGAGAGCCTCGTCTCGCGCGAGCTGAAGGCCCGCTACCGCGGCAGCGTCCTGGGCTTTCTCTGGAGCTTCATCAACCCGCTCCTCCTGCTGCTGACCTACACCGTCGTCTTCACGGCCGTGCTGCCGAACCGCACGCCGGGGATCGAGCCGTACTACCTCTTCCTCTTCTGCGGCATCCTGCCGTGGACGTGGTTCCAGGCCTCGCTCGCCGAGAGCGCGGGGGTCATCCTCGGGAGCGGCAACCTCGTGAAGAAGGTGCTCTTCCCGGCCGAGGTCCTCCCGACCGTCACCGTCCTCGCGAACCTCGTCCACTTCGTCCTCGGGCTGCCGATCCTGCTCGTCTTCCTCGCCTGGAACGGCAAGCTGTCGTGGATGGTGCTCGCCCTGCCGCTGCCGGTCGTCGTGCAGTTCATCTTCTCCCTCGGCCTCGCCCTCTTCCTCTCCGCCCTCACCGTGCACTTCCGCGACGTGCAGAACGTGCTCGGCCACGTGCTGCAGATCTGGTTCTTCGCCACTCCCGTCATCTACAACTACGCCGACATCCGCGAGGGGTCGACGCTGCGGGCGGTCCTGCGGATGAACCCGATGACGCACGTCGTCGTCACCTACCAGCAGATCTTCTTCCACGGCCGCGTCGACCACTGGCGCGGGCTCTTCCTCGCCCTCCTCGTGGGCCTCGTCGCCTTCGCGGCCGGCGCCTTCCTGTTCGACCGCCTGCGCGACACCCTGCCGGAGGAAGTGTGAGCGGGACGGGACCGGCGATCCGGGCCGAGGGCGTCACGAAGCTCTACCGACGCCACGCGCACCGCAACCAGCTGCGGACGCTGAAGAGCGCCCTCCTCACCGGGAGCCTCCTCTCGGACCTGCGGCCCGAGGACACCTTCACCGCCCTCGAGGACGTGTCCTTCGAGGTGCGTCGAGGATCGACCTTCGGGGTCATCGGCGAGAACGGCTCGGGGAAGTCGACCCTCCTCAAGCTCGTGGCCGGGATCACGAAGCCGACGCGGGGGACGCTCGCGGTCTCTGGCCGCGTCTCGGCCCTCATCGAGCTCGGGGCCGGCTTCCACCCCGAGATCTCGGGCCGCGAGAACGTCGCGATCAACGGTGTCATGCTCGGTCTCACCCGCAAGGAGATCGACCGGCGGTTCGACGAGATCGTGGAGTTCGCGGAGCTCGCCGACTTCATCGACGACCCCGTGAAGACCTACTCGTCGGGCATGTACATGCGGCTCGGCTTCGCCGTCGCGATCCACGTCGACCCGGACGTGCTGCTGATCGACGAGGTGCTCGCGGTCGGCGACGAGGCCTTCACCCGCAAGTGCCTCGACAAGATCGCGGAGTTCCGTCGGCGCGGCCGGACGATCCTCTTCGTGACCCACACCCTCGGGCTCGTCGAGAAGATGTGCGACGAGGCCCTCTGGCTGCGCCACGGGAAGACGACCGGACGGGGCGACCCCAAGCGGGTCATCGACTCCTACCTCACCTACGTGGCGGAGGGCGAGGAGGGCCGCCTGCGGGCGAGCCACGCGGCGGCCCTCGCCGGGGGCGAGCCCGAGGCGTCCCCCGCGCCGCCGCCGCCCGCGGCCGAGGGCGCCCCGCCCGGCTATCGGGCCGGCCGCTGGGGCTCGCGCGAGGTCGAGATCCGCGACGTCCGCTTCTCCGACGCCCGCGGCCACGCCCGGCACGTCTTCGCCTCCGGCGAGAAGCTCGCCCTGACCCTCCGCGTCCGCGCCGCGCAGCCCGTGGAGGACTTCGTCTTCGGCGTCGGCCTCTTCTCCGCCGAGGGCACGAGCGTCTACGGCACGAACACCGACATCGAGGGCTTCGTCTCCCGCCGGATCGAGGGGGACGCCGAGATCACGCTCTCCCTCGACAGCCTGAGCCTCGTCGAGGGCACCTACCTCGTCGACGTCGCCGCCCACCGCCGCGACGGAACGCCCTACGACTACCACCGAGGGCTCTACTCGCTGCGCGTGAAGAGCCGGACGAAGGACGTCGGGCTCTACCGGCCCCCGCACCGCTGGAGCTTCGGCGGCGGTGTCGCGATCGAGTCGCCCGAGCCGCGGCCCGAGCTCGACCTCGGCGACGAGGGACCGGCCCCGACCTCCTGAGGCGTCCCGGGGGACGCTATGCTTGAAGCCGTGACGCTCCCGGACCGACGCGACGCCCGCGGCCTCACCCGCG
>JAXLRD010000057.1:0-49260 GCA_046331285.1 Vicinamibacteria bacterium | reverse complement strand
CTGACGCGGGCCTCAGCCCGCGAGCGTCTTCCCGATCCACTGCACGTTGTCCTTCACCTGCGCCGGGTCGCTCATGCCGATCGTCATCGCGTCGACGACCCCCGCCCCGAGCACGTACTTCAGGGACGCCTGGCGCTCCTCGGGCTTCGTGAGGGTGCCGGCGCCGAAGATCTTCATGCCGACGACCGTCTTGCCGTTCGCCCGCGCCCGGCGCAGCGTGGCCGAGATCGCCTCGACGGTGTCGTCGCACACGTACTTCTCGCCGCCGCGGTGGTTGATCCGCGCGAGGATCACGTCGACCCACGGCAGGTCGGCCGCGCGCTTGAGCGCCCCGTGGTCGTGGCACGAAACGCCCACCGCCCGCACGGCGCCCTCGTCCTTGAGCTTCGAGAGCTCGTCGCGCACCCGCGCGAACTGCTCGGGCCACTTGTCGTTCTGCATGCAGTGGATGAGGCAGACGTCGAGCATCTCGGTGCCGAGCTCCTTGCGGAAGCGGTCGACCTCCGCGCGGGCACCGCCCGAGGGCTCGTTCCAGTCCTCCTTGTAGGGCCACAGCTTCGTGAGGACCGAGTAGCGGTCGCGGGGCACGCCCTTCACCGCCTCGCGGATGAACGCGTGCGAGCCGTAGAGGTCGGCGGCGTCGAGGAAGCGCACGCCCTCGTCGAGGCCCGTGCGCAGGATGCGCGTGAAGGTCGGCTGGCCGAGCCGCGTGATGTCCGACGAGCGGCGGCCGCCGTTGAAGCCGGTGCCGAAGGCGAGGAAGGACGTCGAGACGCCGGTCTTCCCGAAGGCGACGGCGTCGGCCGCGCTGCGGAGCTTCCGCGGCCCCGCTTCGAGCGCGGCGGCGAGGCGGCTCCCGGCGAGGAGCGAGGCGCCGGCGAGAGACGACTGGCGGAGGAACTGGCGGCGGTCGCTCATCTCTTCACCTTCCTTGGCTTCGCGGCCTTCTTCCCGGCCCCGGCTTCGCGGACCGGCGCGTCGAGCACGTCTCGCACCCAGCTCCAGGCGGCCACGGCGGACGGGAAGCCGATCGTGCTCGCGGAGAGGGCCACGACCTGCTCGATCTCCCCGGCCGTCGCCCCCGCGTCGCGCGCCTTGCGGACCCCGGAGTGGACGGCTCCCTCGCGGCGCGCGCCGATCGCGATCGCGAGCTTGAGGAGCCGCTGCGCCTTCGCGTCGAGCGGCCCCGAGGCCCCCTCCTCGTTCACGAGGTCCCACGCGCGGCCGATGCGGGGGAAGCGGCGGACGAACGCCTGGTGGGCGGCGGGCGGACGGCTCTTGTCCATGGCCGCCCATGCTGCGTCGCGGCGGGCGGCAGCGTCAAGCGGGAGTCGCCCCCCGCGGCTATTTCACGAAGCGGTAGCCGAGGCCGACGACCGTCTCGACGTGGTCGCGGGCGGGGCCGAGCTTCACCCGCAGACGGCGGATGTGCGCGTCGATGCTCCGCGCGTCGACCTCGGCTTCCCAGCCCCACACCCGCTCGAGGAGGCGCTCGCGGGTGAGGACGCGGCCCGCGCGCTCGACCATGTAGCGGAAGAGCTCGAACTCCTTGTGAGTGAGCCGGATCTCCTCCCCGCGATAGCGCACGACGAACGCGTCGAACTCGATCTCCCAGTTCTCGTCGCGATAGCCCTGCGGACCCTCGTCCTGACCCGCCGAGCGCCGCAGCGCGGCCTTCGCCCGCGCGGCGAGCTCCTTGAGGCTGAAGGGCTTCACCACGTAGTCGTCGGCGCCCATCTCGAGCCCCAGGATGCGGTCGACCTCGTCGCCGCGGGCCGAGACGATGATGATCGGGACGTGGGCGGTCGTCTGCTGGCGGCGGATCAGCCGGCAGACCTCGAGGCCGTCCATCCCCGGCAGGTTGAGGTCGAGGAGGACGAGGTCGGCCCCCTTTCGAACGGCCTCGAGGCCCTCCTCGCCGGTGCGGGCGATGCGGCACTGCAGGCCGGCTCTCTCGAGCTGGTAGGCCATCGCCTCGGCGATGTCCGGCTCGTCCTCGATGAGGACGACCCTCCGCCGGGTGTCCGGCGAGGGGGGCGGGGCCGGACGGTCGTCGCGAGCGGTCTGTCCGCGGGTCATCACGACTTCTCCGTGCCGGCGTGGTGCCGGACGTCGCGCGCCTCCATGATGAAGATGACGTCCTCCGCGATGTTCGTGGCGTGGTCGGCGATCCGCTCCAGGTTCCGGCTGATCAGGATGAGCGACAGGGCGCGCTGGATCGTGCCGGGGTCGGCCATCATGTAGGTGAGCAGCTCGCGGAAGACCTGGTCCTTCAGCTCGTCGACCTCGTCGTCGCGCCGGAGGACGTCCCGGGCCAGCCCGGCGTCGCGCTTCACGAACGCGTCGAGCGCGTCCCGGATCATCTTCTCCGCGATCGTCGCCATGCGGGGGATGTCGATGAGCGGCTTGAGGGGCGGCTGGGGGATCAGGACGAGGACGCTCTCGGCGATGTTCACCGCCTGGTCCCCGATCCGCTCGAGGTCGGCGTTGATCTTCATCGCGGACGTGATGAGCCGTAGGTCGACGGCGAGCGGCGTCTGGGTGGCCAGCAGCTTCAGGCAGCGGTCGTCGATGTCCATCTGCAGGTCGTTGATCTCGTCGTCCTGGGCGATGACCCGCGACGCGTCGTCCTCCTTGCGGTGGATGAGCGCCTGCACCGCGCGGTGGACGCGCTCCTCGACGAGCCCGCCCATCGTCAGCAGCTGGTTGCGCAGCGCCTGCAGCTCGGTTTCGAAGTGATACCGTTCCATCGCTCCCTCTCGCTACCCTTCCGCCCGCGTCCCGCGAAGCACACCTGGCGCCCCCCGGCGGACCGGGGGGACGACCTCACCCGAACCGGCCCGTGATGTAGTCCTCGGTCAGCTTGTCCTTCGGCGCGGTGAACATCTCGGCGGTGGGCCCGAACTCGACGAGCCGGCCCAGCCAGAAGAACGCCGTCTTGTCCGACACCCGCGCCGCCTGCTGGAGGTTGTGGGTCACGATGACGATCGTGTACTTCTCCTTGAGCTGGTAGATGAGCTCCTCGATCTTCAGCGTCGCGATCGGGTCGAGGGCCGAGCAGGGCTCGTCCATCAGGATGATCTCGGGCTCGACGGCGATGGCCCGCGCGATGCAGAGGCGCTGCATCTGCCCGCCGGAAAGGCCGAGGCCGCTCTCGCCGAGGCGGTCCTTCACCTCGTCCCACAGCGCCGCCCCGCGGAGGCTCCTCTCGCACGCCTCGTCGAGCGTCGCCTTGTCGTTGATCCCGGCGATCCGCAGCCCGTAGACGACGTTCTCGTAGATCGACTTCGGGAAGGGGTTCGACTTCTGGAAGACCATCCCGACGCGGCGGCGGACCTCGATGACGTCGGTCGTCGGCGCGTTGATGTCGAGGCCCTTCACCGTGATCTCGCCCCAGATCCGCACGTTGTCGATGAGGTCGTTCATCCGGTTGAGGCAGCGCAGGAGCGTCGACTTCCCGCAGCCCGAGGGCCCGATGAGGGCGGTCACGCGCCGGTCCTCCATCTCCATCGAGATGTCGTGAAGAACGTGGTTCTCGCCGTACGCGAGGTTCACGTTCCGGCACACGATCTCCGCCGGCGACGGGCCGGGCGCGGCGGCCTTGGCCGTCACCTCCGTCCGGATCCGCAGCCCGGTGTCGGGCGCGCTCGTCTTCATCTCGTCGCTGGCCATGCGCATGCCTCGTTCGTCCTCAGAAGGCGCCCGTCTTGTACTTCTCGCGCAGGTAGTTCCGGACCTTGATCGCGGTGATGTTCATGAGGACGACGATCAGGAGGAGGAACACCGTCGTGGTGTAGACCATCGGCTTCGCCGCCTCGACGTTCGGGCTCTGGAAGCCGACGTCGTAGATGTGGAAGCCGAGGTGCATGAACTTCCGGTCGAGGTGGAAGTAGGGGAAGAACCCGTCGAGGGGCAGCTCCGGCGCGAGCTTCACGACCCCCGTCATCATGAGCGGCGCGACCTCTCCGGCGGCGCGGGCCATCGCCAGGATGAGGCCGGTGAGGATCCCGGGCGCCGCCGCCGGGAGGACGACCCGCAGGATCGTCTGGAGCTTGGTCGCGCCCATCGCGAGCGACGCCTCGCGCATGGAGCGCGGCACCGCGGCGAGCGCCTCCTCGGAGGCGACGATGACGACGGGCACGGTCAGGAGGGCGAGGGTCAGCGAGGCCCACAGGATCCCGCCGGTGCCGTAGGTCGGGGTCGGCAGGGCCTCCGGGAAGAAGATGCGGTCGATTCCGCCGCCCACGAAGTACACGAAGAAGCCGAGGCCGAAGACGCCGAAGACGATCGAGGGCACGCCGGCGAGGTTGTTGACCGCGATGCGGACGGTGCGCACGAGCGGGCCCTGCTTCGCGTACTCGCGGAGGTAGAGCGCCGCGACCACCCCGAGCGGCACGACGGCCAGGCTCATGATGAACACCATCATCACGGTGCCGAAGAGGGCCGGGAAGATCCCGCCCTCGGTGTTCGCCTCGCGCGGCTCGTCGGCGAGGAAAGACCACAGGCGGCTCGCGTAGATCCGCGCCCGCCCGGCCCAGGAAAGCTCGTTCGCCGGGTACGCGCGGTAGACGTCGAGCGCTCGGATCTCCTTCTCCTGCCCGTCCACGCTGCGGAACGTGACGGTCGTGCCCCCGACGGCCTCCATCCGCTGCGCGAGCTTCGCCTCGAGCTGCGCGTAGGCCGCCTTCTCGCGCTCCTCGCGCTGGTCGAGACCCTGGCGCTCCGCGGCGAAGTCCCGCGACGGGTCCTGCTTCTGGCGGTAGTCGAGCTTGCGGCGCTCGAGACGGATGCGCTCCAGCCGGTAGTTCACCGCGCCGATCTCGTCCTTCTCGGTCGCCTTCACCGCGGCGCGGTCGGAGGCGGCCCTCTCCACGAGCTGCGGAAGCCGCGCGCGCACCGCGTCGGCGCCGGTCGCCACGTCCCTCCCTCCGTCGGCCATCCTGACCGGAGTGCCGATGAGCGGCCCGTACTCGCTCCTCTCGACGAGGAAGAGGCCGGCCGGGGTCTCGCGCTTCGCGACGTCCGCCTCGTTCACCCACCGGAAGTCGAGACCGTACAGGTCCCGATTCCCCACCTTGAGCTGGAGCCGGTAGTTCTTCGGGTGGTCGGGCTGGCCAGGGTTCGGGATCGCCTGGCGCTGGACCAGCTCGCCCGCGACGAGCGTGCCGTCCCTGAGCGTCAACTGCTCGAGCCTGTGGGGCCAGAAGATGCCGAGGCCGTTCGAGAGGATGACCGCGAGGAGGCCGAGGATCATCAGCAGGCAGATGCCGAGAGCGCTTCCCGTGAGCCAGATGAGGTGCTCTCCGCGGGAGAGGTTCTTCCGGAGGGACATCGTCAGATCGCCTTGTACTTGTCGCGGAGGCGCTGGCGGACGAGCTCCGCGACGGTGTTGACGAGGAAGGTCATCAGGAAGAGGACGCAGGCGGAGAGGAAGAGCACGCGATAGAGCGTGCCGCCGTGGGGCGCCTCGGGGACCTCGACGGCGATGTTGGCCGAGAGGGTGCGCATGCCGTTGAACGGCGACCAGTCGAGCACCGGCGTGTTGCCGGTCGCCATCAGGACGATCATCGTCTCGCCCACCGCGCGGCCGAAGCCGACCATCACGGCGGAGAAGATGCCGGGGCTCGCCGTGGGCAGCACGACGCGGACGGCCGTCTGCCAGCGGCTCGCGCCGACCGCGAGCGACGCGGCGGTGAGGTGCTGCGGCACGCTCGAGAAGGCGTCCTCGGAGATGGTGAAGATGATCGGGATGACCGCGAAGCCCATCGCGAGGCCGACGACGATGCTGTTCCTCTGGTCGTACACGAGGTCCAGGGTCGCGGAGAGCCAGTGCTTGACGTCGTTGCCGAAGAAGCCGCGCTCGACGAGCGGCCCGAGCTCGAAGGCGAGCCAGCCGCCGGCCAGGAGGAGCGGGAGGATGACGACCACCTCCATCCCCGGCTTCAGGCGGCGCCGCAGTGCATAGGGCAGGCGATCCCAGAACAGCACGCCGGCGGTGCCCGCGAGCGGGAGGAAGACGATCAGCAGCAGCGCCGGCACGAGCTGCGCCTCGACCCGCGAGGCGAGCCACAACCCGGCGATGAAGCCGATGACGACGCTCGGCAGCGCCGCCATGATCTCGACCGTCGGCTTGACCTTCGCCTTGATCGTGGGGTGCACGAACTGGGACGTGTAGAGAGCACCCATCACCGCGAGCGGGATCGCGAAGACGAGGGCGTAGAAGGTCGCCTTGATCGTGCCGAAGACGAGGGGGACGAGGCTCATCTTCGGCTCGAAGTCGTCGGTGGCGCCGGTCGACTGCCACACGTACGCGGGCTCGGGGTAGCCCTCGTACCAGACCTTCCCGAGCATCGCCCGCCAGGAGAACTCGGGGTGCGGGTTCTCGAGGGTGTAGCGCTCGACCATCCCGTCGGCCCGCTTCACGAGGATGCCGTCGGCGCGCGGGGCGACGACCGCGGCGTCGGCGGTCTTTCCCGAGCCAGGCTGGCGCAGGAGCGTGCGCTCGGAGGTCAGGTGGCGCAGCAGGACCGAGCCGTCGCGCGCCGTCGTCACGAAGCTGCGCTCGCGCACCGAGGAGGCGATCGAGGTGATCGCGGAGCCCTGCGGCTCGAACTCGTGGGCCTTCACGAGCTGGAGGTCCGCCTCGGGGCGGAGGCGCGCGCGGAACCATGCCGTGACCGCGCCCTTCTCGTCGCCCACGATCACCGTGCTGCCGCCGAGCCCCCACTCGACGGCGGTGAGCGGAGCCTCGGCGACGCGGATGGCGTCGGTGAGCTGGGCCGGGCTCGCCCCGAGGTCCCAGTGGTAGAGCGTGCCGCTCGCGGCGGTCGCGACGAGCGTCCCGGATCGGCCGAGCCGGACGTGGGTCACGGCATCGCCCGCCTTCGTGCGCAGCGTCTCGAGCACGGGCGGGGGCGCCGGCTCACTCTCGCTCTCCGGCGGCGCGGGCACGCGCGCGACCACGATCTCCTGTTCCGCCACGAGCGCGGCGACCGTCTTCTCGCCCTCGGCGGACTCGACGTAGCTGACGTCGCGCACCGGGCGCTTCTGCGGGTCGACGTCGACCGTGCCGCGGTCGCGGACCTCCGACTCGAGGTCCTTCACCCTCTGGTCCTCGAAGACCGGGCGGAACCGCACCTGCGCGAGGGCCACGCGGCCGTCGGCGGTCCCGGCGGCGATGAGGTCGCCCTGCAGGCTGCGCGAGGCGGCGGTGACCGCCGAGCCGGCGAGCCCCGGGAAGGGGACCTCGCGATGAAGGGCGCCGTCCTGGAGCCGGAAGAAGAGGACGCGGCCGTCGGCGGTCACGTCGTACAGGTACCTCTGGTACTCGTCGAGACCGAACGCGAGCGCCGCACCGCCGCCCGCCGGCGAGGCCAGGCTGAAGCTCCCGAGGCGCTCGCTCTTCGCCCCGCGGAAGAGGGGCACCGCCTCCGCGAAGATGAAGACGAAGATGAAGAGGACGCTCAGGATGATGAAGAGGCCGCCGAAGCTGATGAAGGCGGTCGCCGCGCGGTCGAGGCGCTTGACCCGGGCGATCCGCTTCGACGCGGCCGCCATCCGTTCGCGAACGCCGAGGCTGGCCGTGGTCATGGTGGTTGCTGCGGGGCTCCTGGAGGGTCACGCCCGGGGTGGAAGCGTCCCGCCTCCTCCACCCCGGGGCGCGGGAAGTCCTAGTCGAGCTTCTTCCGCTCCTCGGAGACGATCGACGCCGGGAGCGGGTCGTAGCCGTCCTTGACGACCACCTCCTGCCCGTCCTTGCTCAGCACGAGATTCATGAACTCGCGGACGAGCGGGTCGAGCGGCTTGCCGGGCGCCTTGTTGATGTAGACGTACAGGAAGCGGGTGAGCGGGTACTTGCCGCTGCGGACGTTCTCGTAGGTGCCGTCGAAGAACTCGCCCGTGTCCGCGAGCTTCAGGGCCTTGACGCCGGAGGTCTTGTAGCCGATGCCCGAGTACCCGACGCCGAAGCGGTCCTCGGTGACGCCCTGGACGACCGACGCCGAGCCCGGCTGCTCCTTCACCGAGTCCTTGTAGTCGCCGTTCTTGAGCGTGTGCTCCTTGAAGAAGCCGTAGGTGCCCGAGGCGGAGTTGCGGCCGTAGAGCGAGATCGGCCGGTTCGCCCAGTCACCGGTGAGGCCGAGGTCGCCCCAGGTGTTGACGCTCTTGCCGCCGCGGCGACGCGTCTTCGAGAAGATCGCGTCGGCCTGGGCGAGGGTGATCTTCTCCAGGGGGTTGTCCTTGTTCACGTAGATCGCGAGCGCGTCGTACGACGTGCGGATCTGCGTCGGCTTGTAGCCGTACTTCGCCTCGAACTGGTCGATCTCGGTCGGGCGCATCGGCCGCGACATCGGGCCGAACTGCGAGGTGCCGGCGATGAGGGCCGCCGGGGCCGTGCCCGAGCCCTTGCCCTCGATCTGGATCTTGACGCTCGGGTACAGCTTCCGGAACGTCTCGGCCCAGAGGGCCATCATGTTGTTCATCGTGTCGGAGCCGACGCTCGTGATGTTGCCCGACACGCCCGAGGCCTTCTGGTAGGCGGCGATGCCGCTGTCCACCGGGACCTGCTGGGCCACGGCGGCGGTGGCGACGAGCGCCGCGGCCGCGACGGCGAGGAGACGCTTCATGTTCTTGCTCTTTCCTTCGAGAGCCGCTCGGCTCTGCATCATTCCTGTCCGATGAGAAAGCTAGCGGGCGAAGGGAAACGGCCGGTTTCGCCCGCGTAAATTCCGCGTTAACTCGGGCGCCTAGAAGTAGAGCTGCGTCTGGACCCGGATCTCCTGGTCCTTCGTGCCGGCCTTCTTGTCCTCGAGCTGGCCCCAGTCGGCCTGGATCTTGGCGAAGTGCTTGTTGTAGAACCAGTTGACACCGAGGCGGAGCTCGCTCCGGTCGTTGCCGGAGACGGCGTCCGTGGGATCCCAGGAGGAGTAGCGACCGGCGAGCGACCACTTGCCCTTGCTCGGACCGCCGAAGAGGTAGCCCGCCTCGAGGTTGTAGCCGTCGGAGTTGAACTTCGCGACGCCCGCGGCGAGAGGCGTCACCTTCCGCCAGAACACCTCGCCCTGCGCGAAGAAGCCGGCGTACTTGAAGACGACGTCGCCACCCCACGCCTCACGCTTCAGCGCCCCGCCGCTCACGCAGGGGCAGGCCGTGACCTTCGAAGCGGGCTCGTCGTGACCGTGTTCGAGAAGTCGTTCGTCTCGTACTGGCCGGCGATCGCGAGCAGCGGCTTCCTGCCCGTGTTGGCGTCACGGACTCGAAGTCGGCCCCTCGGAGTACTTGACGTCGCCGAAGGGCTGAACGTGACGCGTGGCGTCGTACTGGAACTTGTCGTTGTCGTTCAGCGCCGTGCTGCGGCCGTTGCCGTTGAAGAGGCCCACGCGCCAGTCGATCTTCTGGTTGGAAGAGCAGGCCGTCGAGCTGCAGGCCTGGTCGCGGCCACGCTCGTACTCGCCGGCGATGATCGAGCGGTCGACATGAGTTGCAGGTTGAAGGACGACGTCATCTCCTGGCGGCCGAACGGCACCTTGAATTGGCCGAGCTGCACCGCGGAACGCCTTCTTGCCCTTCGTGAAGTCGTAGTTGAAGTAGGCGTCGTTGATGGCTGGCGCCGCCGGCGACCGCGCCGTTGCTGTTCAGTCCTGGAAGGCGGAAGCGTCGTGAGCTTGAAGGTGAGGTCCTTCGTGTAGATCCAGCCCTGGAACCGGTGCGCTCGTAGCGGCGGATGCGGAAGCTGCCCTTCGCGTCGCCACTCGCCCGCGGCCGGTGCCCGCGAGCTTCGTCTTGTCGTCTCGGGAGCGTCTCCTGTAGCGCAGCTGGAGCCGGTTCATGAAGGTGATCGACGCCTTGTCGAACTCCGCCGTCGTCTGACCGTCCTTCCAGGCGGAGACGACGACCTCTCGGCTGCTTCGGGCGGTCCACCTTCTCGGCGATGCCGTGCTTGAAGAAGTAGAGGGCTCGAGCGCCGTCTCGCTGTCGCCGACCACGGTCTCGCGCGTTCGGCGCCGACCCCGATCTTCGTGATCGCCCGGCCGACCCGCCGGTCTTCGAAGCGGCCGCTCGGCGCGCTGTTGAAGACGTAGACGCGGCCGTTCATCCTTCACGATCTCCTGATAGAAGAGCGCCGCCGGTGCTCAGGACGGCGCGTCCTGCGCCGCGAGCGGAGTGGCGAGGGCCGCGAGAGCGGCCAATGACCCGCAGGCCGCGGCTCAGTGCCTTGAGACTCATCGATGTTCCTCCTTGGAACGGGAGACGCCTTCCTTCACGCGATCGAAGGTAGGCGGGGGCGTGACGGGGGTGTGACGGCCGGGTGAACGCCGCGGGTAAACCTTCGCCGGGGGAAGGCCGGGGCCGGCGGCGGTATAGTCCGCGGCATGCCCGAGCGGCTGTCGGAGATCGAGGCGCGGGTCGAGCAGACGCTCCGGACGGCCGGGCTCGTGGCCGGCCCGCTGCTGGCCCTGGCCGTCTACGCCGTGAACCCCGGCGGCCACCCGCCGCAGGCGCGGCGGCTGCTCGCCATCCTCGCCCTCACCGTCGTGTGGTGGATGACCGAGGCCCTGCCGCTCGCGGCGACCGCGCTCCTCACGACCGCGCTGTCGATCGCGACCGCGGTGGCGCCGGCCCGCCAGGTCCTGGCCCCCTACGCCGACCCGGTCATCTTCCTGTTCATGGGGAGCTTCCTGCTCGGCGAGGCCTTCCACGTTTACGGGCTCGACGAGCGGGTCGCGCGCGGCCTCCTCGGGCTGCGCGCCTTCTCCGCTCGCCGCGAGGCGTCCTCGCCGGCTTCGGCACGGCCTCGGCCGCGATCTCGTCCATGCTCTCGAACACGGCGACCGCGGCCCTGCTGACGCCGGTCGCTTCGGGCGCGGTCGCGCCCCGCGCGGGGACGACAGGCGCGGACCGCCGACGCGCTTCGAGTCCGCGGTCCTGCTGATGGTCGCCTACGGCGCGTCGATCGGCGGCCTCGCGACCCTCATCGGCACGCCGCCGAACCTCCTCACCGCCGGCATGATCGAGCGCCTCGGCGGCGTCCGTGTCACCTTCGCCGACTGGCTCGTGTTCGGGATCCCGGTGTCGATCACGCTGCTCGTCGTGGCGCTGCTGATCATGCGTGTCACGCTCGCCCGCTCGGCGGACGCGGCGGCTGGCGCGCCGCCCTCGGCCCTGGGCGAGCCCGCGGCCGACGCCGAGCGCCGTCGCGGCGCGCTGGACGGCCCTCGCGCTCCTCGCTCGCCCTCGCCCTGTGGACGGCGCCGGCGGTGGCGGCCGGGATCTGGGGCCGTGGCAGCGCGGCCGCGCGCGCGCTCGACGCGCACCTCCCCGAGGCCGGCGTCGCCCTGCTCTGCGGCTCGCTGCTCTTCGTCGCGCCGATCCGCCTGCGGCCGCGCCGCTTCGCGCTCACCTGGGACCACGCGCAGGGGATCAACTGGGGCGTCCTGATGCTCTTCGGCGGCGGCCTGTCGCTCGGCAACCTCGCCGAGACGACCGGCCTCGCGAGAGTGGGCCGGAGAAGGCGTCGTGCGCTCGGGCCTCGCCACGAGCGCGGGCGGGCTGCTGTTCGTGGCGATCGCGGCCGGGCTCACCCTCACCGAGTTCGCGTCGAACACGGCGGCCGCGACGCTCCTCGTCCCGGTCGTCATCGCGGCCGCGCAGCAGGCGGGATTCGACCCCGTGGCTCCCGCCCTCGGCTGCGGGATGGCCTGCAGCTGCGCGTTCGTCTTCCCGGTCTCGACGCCCCCGAACGCGATCGTCTTCGGGACCGGGCGCGTGCCGCTCACGCGGATGATCCGGGCCGGCGTCCTCCTCGACCTCGCCTGCCTCGCCGTGCTCTGGGTCGCCGTCTCGCTGCTGCGCCCGCTCCTGCCGCACGCCGGCTGATCGCGCCGACGCCGGCCGCGGTGGGACAATCGGCCGTGGCTCCACTCGCGCTCGTCGTGGGCTTCCTCGCGGCGGCCGGTCCGGCGCCCGCCCCGCTCGTCGAGCAGTCCTTCCGCTTCGAGCGCCCGGCCGAGGGCGTCCTCACTCTCGAGGCCGGGTGCGCGGCCTGCGACTGGGGCGCCCGGGGAAGAGAGGCCGCGGTGCTCGTCGTGGACCTCGACGGCGCCTACTCGCAGCACGTCGTGCTCTTCCGCGGGGCGAGCGGCGCCTACCGGCTTCTCCTCGGCCCGCTCGCGGCCGGCGAGCACCGGGTCCGCGTCTCGCGCGACGAGAGGCGGAGCGCGCCACACTCCGGCGCCGTGACGGTCGGCCGCGTGGACGTGGAGGCGGTCGCCCCCGGCGACCCCGCGTACGCGGCGGTGGCCGGCGCGCCCGTTCTCCACGCGCGGAAGGGCTCGCTGGAACGATTCACCGACGTGCCGCTCCTCCTCTACACGGAGACCCTCGACGGGGCCGGAGCGCGGCGCTACACGTACGTGTTCAGCAACGAGGACGGGGGAACCCCGCCCGACCGGCTGATGGCGACGTGGGGCCGAGTCAGCGACATCGAAGAGGCCTTCACGAGGACCGTCGAGGGCGGTCGAGAGCGGGAGACGATCCAGGCGAAGGACCACGTCGTGCGGCCCTTCGCGGGCGAGCGGCTCGGCCGGCATCCCGTTCTCTACGTGGCCACGCGCAACAACATGTTCGACGACGCGGGGGAAGCGCACCGCGCGGCTCGCTCCGGCGCCGGCGGAGGCGGACCTGCGCGGCGCTTCGCGCGAGGCCGTCATGGACCAGCACCCTTGGACGTACGACGTCTCCGCCCGCGAGGTGAGGCGCGAGGGTCGGGTCGACGCGGCGGCGCGGCCGGGGCGGAAGCGGATCCCGGATCCGTCGCGGTTCGTCGGGATCGAGGCCTGCGGCACGGTCGAAGCCGCGCGGGTGGCGTTCGACCTCGAGCTGCAGGACGGCGTGATCGTGGCGTCCGACGCGGGGCGCCCCGAGCTGCGGATCGCGCGATCGGGCTGCTTCCGGGCCGCGGTCGCGCTGCCGGCGGGAGCCGGCCTCGATGCGGTGCGCGCCGTGCGCCTGCGCGCGCACCGGGCGCCGCCGCCGAAGGAGCGCAGCGAGGCTCGACCGGGGCTCGTGCGGATCGACGCGGTCAACCGCGTCTTCGGCCTGGCCGACCCGGCGACGGCGAAGGCGCCGCGCTGGCCGGGCCCGTCGCCTCTCCCGCTCGACGGCCGGCCGCTGGTCGTTCCGGTGGATTGAGGGCCGGCCGGGCGCCGCCCGGCGGCCTCGTCACGGAAACGTCACACGACGGGAGGATCGTCGTGGGGCCGGCTTCCCCGCCGGCCCGTCGGGAGGTTTCCCATGGCCGTGAAGATCGTCTGGAGCCCCGTCGTTCGCCCCGAGGAGCGCAAGCGCTACGAGTGGGAGCGAATCATCCGCCTCGAGGTCGGCGAGCCGACGGGCGACCTCGACGTGAGCCTGCGGGCGAAGGAGGGCCTGGGCTGGACGGTGGAGACGCCTCTTCCCGGCGCCCGCGAGCGCATCGTCCACGCGCTGCGCGCGGCCGGCAAGCCGGCCTACTGAGCCGGACGCTCCCGGCGCTCCGAGGCCGGCAGGGCGAGGAAGGCGTCCCGCGCGGCGACGCCCTCGGCCGGGTTGTCGGTGAAGGTGCCGTCGACGCCGGCGCGGAGGAACAGGGTGGCCTCGCCCGCCAGGTCGCCGTGCGCCGCGGGGTCCGTCGCCGCGCCGCAGCCCGGCCGGCAGGAACTCGTTCTCGGCCCGCAGCGTCCACACGTGGACGAGAAGGCCCGCGCGATGCGCGTCGGCCACGAGCGGCGTGGCCGGTCCGAGGCGGTTCGCCGCGTCGCGCGGCAGGACGAGCGACTTCTCGACGCCGATCGCGCGGGCGTAGCGCGCGATCGACGCGAGGCCGGCCGGGGTGAGGAGGTCGGCGTAGGCGCGCGGGTCCCGCTTCACCGAGAGGTCGTAGGGACGGCCGTGGGCCTCCGCGAGCTGGACGAGGGGAACGCGCGTCTCGCGGGCGAGGGCCTGGAGGTTCGCCGTCTCGAAGGACTGGATGAAGACCGGCGCGTCCGCCGCGTCGAGGCCGTGGCGCCGCAGCGCGGCGAGGAGCGGCGGCTCGAGGGCGAGGCCGACCGAGGCGAAGTACGTGGGGTGCTTCGTCTCGGGATAGACGCCGATACGATCGGGCCCGACCCGGCCGAGCCGCGCGTTGGCGGCGGCGACGAGGTCGAGCACCTCGTCGAAGGTGGGCACCTCGAGCTGGCCGTCGAAGCGCGTCGAGCGCAGGCGCGGCAGGCGCTCCCGGGCGCGCAGCGCCTTGAGCTCGGCGAGCGTGAAGTCCTCGGTGAACCAGCCGCTCACCGCGACGCCGTCGATCGTCTTCGTCGTGCGCCGCGCGGCGAACTCGGGGCGGGAGGCCACGTCGGTCGTCCCGGAGATCTCGTTCTCGTGCCGCGCGACGAGGACCCCGTCCTTCGTCGGGACGAGGTCCGGCTCGACGTAGTCCGCGCCGCGGTCGATCGCGAGCGCGTACGCCGCGAGGGTGTGCTCCGGGCGCTCGCCGCTCGCCCCGCGGTGGGCGATGACGATCGGGCGGGCGGCGGGCTTCGTCATCGCCGCGCCGCCGGCCGCGACGAGCACGAGCGTGACGGCGAGGGCGGGGCGCACGGGACGGCCGCCCCTCTCCTCACCCCGCCGCCGGCCGGGCCGCGCGCCACGCGTCGACCGCGGCCCGGATGGCGCGCGTGTGGTCCGGGGTCGTCCCGCAACAGCCGCCGACGATCGCGACGCCCGCGTCGAGGAGCTCCGGCACGCGCGCGGCCATCGACTCCGGCGTCTCGTCGTAGCACAGCGCCCCGTCGCGCGTGACGGGCAGGCCCGCGTTCGGCTGGATCACGATCGGGAGGGCCGTCGCCTTCCGCATCGCGCGGGCGACCTCGATCATGTCGGCGATGCCGCGGCCGCAGTTCGAGCCGACGACGTCGGCCCCCGCCGCCGCGAGGCCCGAGGCCGCGCGCTCGACGCTCACGCCCATGACGGTGAAGAAGCCGCGCGGCGTCTTCTCGAACGTCATCGTGGCCATCACCGGGAGCCGGGGCGCCCGCGCCTTGGCCGCGCGGACCGCGCGCGTCGCCTCGACGAGGTCGCTCATCGTCTCGACGCAGAGGAGGTCGGCGCCGGCCTCGGCCAGGGCCGCGACCTGCTCGGCGAACGCCTCCTCGACCGCGTCGGGCGAGGTGTCGCCGTACGGCTCGAGGAGCTGGCCCGAGGGGCCGACCGACGCCGAGACGTAGGCGCGGCCGGCGACCGCGCGCTTCACCGCCTCGACCGCCTGGCGGTTGATGCGAGCCCGCTCGCCGTCGAGGCCGTGGAGCCGGAGGCGAAACGACGTGCCGCCGAAGGTGTCGGTCGTGACGAGATCGGCTCCGGCCGCGACGTAGAGCCGCGCGACTTCCTCGATCACCTCGGGCCTCTCGAGGGCGAACCACTCCGGCGCCTGGCCGGGCGGCAGCCCGCGGGCCATGAGCTGCGTGCCCCACGCGCCGTCGCCGACGAGCACCTCGCCCGCCGCCAGCCTCTCGAGAAGTCCCTTCATCACGCCGCTCCCAGCAGGCTCTTCACCCGCTCGACCGCCGTCGCCGCGTCGCACGCGTAGGCGTCGGCCCCGATCTCGCGGGCGAAGCCGGCGTCGACCGGCGCGCCGCCCACGATCGTGCGCACGCGGCCCGCGAGCCCCCGCTCGCGCAGGATCGAGACGACGTCCTTCATGCGCGGCATCGTGGTCGTGAGGAGGGCCGACATCCCGATGAGCGTCGCCTCCTCGCGCACGGCCGCGTCGACGAAGGCCTCGGCCGGCACGTCGTGCCCGAGGTCGATCACCTCGAAGCCGGCGCCCCGCAGCAGGATCGCGACGAGGTTCTTCCCGATGTCGTGGAGATCGCCCTTCACGGTGCCGAGGACGATCTTCCCGCGGAGGGCCGCGCCAAGGGTGGCGAGGTGCGGCTTCAGGAGGTCGAGCCCGGCGTACATCGCGCGGGCCGCGAGGAGGACGTCGGGCAGGAAGACCTCGCGGCGGCGGAACCTTTCTCCGACGACGTTCATCCCGGCGACGAGGCCGCGCTCGAGCACCTCCGAGGCGGGCGTCCCCGTGGCGAGGGCCTCGGCCGTGAGGGCGCCGACGGCCCCGTCGTCTCCCTGCTGCAGCGCTTCCGCGATCCGCTCGAGGAGGTCCATGGCGCCCTCTCTAGCGCTTGAGCACCGAGGCCATGCGCCGGCCGCAGTCGTGCGTCTGGCACTCGCGGCAGTACGGGAACTCCGGCCGGAACTTGTGGGCCTCGCCGGGCCCGCCCACGAGGACGCCGGAGACGGACTTCACCGGCCACATGAGGCAGGAGTCGTTGAGCGTGACGCCGACCTCCTCCGGCCGCAGCGCGGCGAAGAGCGGCTTCTGGCCCGCGGTCGGCCAGCCGCAGTAGCCCGGGCTGTAGGGCAGGACGCGGGGGTCCTCGATGCCGCGCGCGGCGAGCGTCGCCTCGAAGCGGTCCGACAGGAGGTCGGAGAGGAAGTCGGCCCCGATCGACGCCACGGCGTCGAGCATGTAGCCCTCGGCGAGCGCGTCCTCGTCGAAGAGGTGGCGGATGCGGTTCGACAGCCGCTCGCCGAGAGTCGCGACGTAGAGGGCGAGGGCCTGCGCCTTCGGGTAGATGCGGCCGACCACGACCTGCTCGTGGTCGAGGTCGAGGGGGGCGAGGACCGCGGCGAACGCCTCGGCGCTCACCTCCTCGCACACCGCGCGCGGCTCGACGAGGGCGAGGTAGCTCGCGAGCGCCTCGTCGACGAGCCGGCGCAGACGCGGCGCGAGAGCGTCCTCCTCGGGCAGGCCCTGGCTCTTCAGGACCTCCCGCAGGGTCGGTTGCGCCTGCTGCTTCGTGAAGCGGACGATCTCCCTCAACTCTCCACCACCGGCAGCGCGTCGAGGCCGGCCGACGACGCCGCGCGGGCCATTCTCTCCCGGAGGGCGCGCTTCGTCTCGTCGGGGAGGCGCGAGGGGGTCCAGGCCGCGAGGAGGCGCTCGACCTCGGCCGAGGCGCGCTGGCCGACGGTCGTCCGGCCCTCCTCGCGCCAGCGGCCGAGGGGCGCCCGCTCGACGACGGGCGAGGACGGCCGGATCTGCTCGCGGCGGTGCCGGCGCGTGTGCGCGGCGATCAGCAGGTGGCCCTCGCGCAGCAGCTCCTCGAAGATCGGGACGGACGGGAAGTCCTCCCGCGGCTCGATCCCCCGGCGCATCCTCTGGACCATGCCGCAGATCTCGTCGTCGACGACGAGCTTCTCGAGACTCTGGGCGCTCTCGAAGTCGAGCATGCCGGGGCCCGACACGCTGTTGATCGAGGCGAGGGCGGCGAGGGTCGCGCCCATCCCCGTCTCGAACCCCGCCTGGGCGTCGAGGGCCTTCGCGTCGGAGAGGGCGATGTAGCCCTGGGTCGGGAGGCCGAGGCGCTTGCCGACCTCGGCGTTCGCGCAGTCGAGCATCATCGTCTCGACGGCGCCCATGGGCGTCGTCTCGTGGCGCACGTCGAACACGGCCGGCGAGCCGCCCCAGACGACGGGCGCGCCCGGCGCGGCGAGCTGGGAAAGGACGACTCCCGAGAGCGTCTCCGCCGCGTGCTGCACGACGCAGCCGACGAGGGTCACCGGCGACACGAAGCCGGCGAGCGGCATCGACACGAGCTCGACCGGTATGCCGGCCCGCGCGCAGTCGACGAGGTTCTGGCTCGTCTCGAAGCTCCACTTGAGGGGAGCCGTCGGGCAGCAGGAGAAGACGCAGAGCGGCTTCGCGCGGAGCGCCTCCGCGGTGCCGCGCACCGCGAGCTGCAGGTCGCGCATGACCTCGAAGCCGGCGGCGGAGAAGGCCCCGGTGACGACCGGCTTCTCGCCGAGGAGGAGGCACAGGAAGAGCCGCCAGCTGTCGGCCACGGCTTCCGGCACGTCGGCCGGGACGAGGGCCGTCGACTGCGCCGCGAGGTGCGGGAGGCCGGCCACGACCTTCGCGTGCCTCACGTAGTCGTCCGTCGCGGGCGAACGGATCTCCCCGCTCGCGCCGTCGAGGACGTGGATCGCCGCGGAGCCGGGCGTGAAGTAGACGGCGTCCCCCGCGAGCTCGTGGGTCTGCCGGCCGAGGGTGTCGTGGAGGCTCACCACGTGCGGCGCGGTCCGCAGCGCCGCGTCGACGAGGCCGGCGGGGAGGAGGATCCGGCCGCGGGCGTCGCGCGAGGCCCCCGCCGCGAGGAGGAGCCCGGCCGCCGCGTCGTTGTGGACCTCGACGCCGACGGTAGCGAGGACGTCGCGCGCCTCGTCGAGAATGCGGTCGGCGAGGGCGTCCTCGAGGAAGCGGACGCGCGGGCGCAACGGCTCAGGCCTCGACGGCGCCGACGACGACGACGATCACGGCGACGGTCATCGCGCGCTTCGAGGCCATGGCTCTTCTCCCCCGGGGCAGTCTAGGAGAGCCCGCCGAGCCCGCCCATGAGGCGAACGGCCTAACGGCGCCGGGCCTCGGCGGCGGCGTGGCGGGCGAGGGTTCGGCGCGCCTCCCGCGCGTGGAGCGCCTCGACCATCTCGCCGTCGACCGTCGCGACGCCGCGGCCCCCGGCGGCCGCCTCGTCGAGGGCAGCGACGATCCGCCGCGCGCGGAGAACCTCGTCCTCCGCGGGGGCGAAGACGCGGTTGAGCGCCGGCACCTGCCCGGGGTGGATCGCCGTCTTGCCGTCGAAGCCCAGGTCTCGGGCGCGGCCGGCGCTCGCCTCGAGGCCGGCCGCGTCGCGGTAGTCGAAGAAGGGCGTGTCGAAGACCTCGACCCCGGCGGCGCGAGCCGCGATCACGAGGGCCGAACGGGCGAGGAGGATCTCCGCTTCGTCGGGCGCGCGCCGGCCGCGGACGCTGGCGCGGAAGTCGGCCCCTCCGAAGAGGAGGGCGGCGACGCCGGGCACGCGGGCGAGCTCGCCGGCCGCCTGGACGCCGCGCGCCGTCTCCACCATGAGGCAGACGGGGAGCCCGTCGAGGGCGCGGGTGGCGAACTCCACGACGGCCGGGTCCTCGCACTTCGGCAGCACGACCGCGGCCGGCCGCAGGCGGACGGCGGCGTCCATGTCGCCCGCGTGCCACGGGGCGCCGAGCCGGTTCACGCGGAGGAGAGGCTGGCTCGGGCCGAAGTCGAGCTCGCTCCACTGCCGCGCGAGCGCGTCGCGGGCGGCGTCCTTCGCCTCCGGGAGGACGCCGTCCTCGAGGTCGACGATCACGACGTCGGCGTCGCGCGTGCCGGCCTTGCGGAGCATGGCCTCGGAGGAAGCGGGCACGTAGAGGAGCGATCGGCGCAGGCGTTCGTCCATGGGGCATCGTAGCCCACGCTGGACTAGACTCGCGGCCATGGAGCGACTTCCGGACGGGACGCGGGTCGAGGCGGGGCCGGGCGGGCTCGAGCGGCTCGTCCTCGGCACGGACGCGGGCGAGGCGCACGTCTATCTCCACGGCGCTCACGTGGCGCACTATCAGCCGCGCGGCGGACGGCCGGTCCTCTGGACGAGCCGCGAGAGCCGCTACGAGACGGGCAAGCCGATCCGCGGCGGGGTGCCGCTGTGCTTCCCCTGGTTCGGCCCGAAGGCGGGCGCGCCCGAGGCGCCCCTCCACGGCTTCGCGCGGATCCGCCCGTGGACGCTCCGCTCGGTCGCGGACGGTCCCGGCGGCACGCGGCGAGCGACGCTGGAGCTCGTCTCGGACGCGTCGACGCGGAGCCTCTTCGCGCACGACTTCCGGGCGACGCTCGAGGTCGTCGTCGGCGCGGCGCTCGGCCTCACGTTCGCCGTGCGCAACGAGGGCGCCGGACCGTTCACGTACGAGGAGGCGCTCCACTCGTACTTCGCGGTCGACGACGTGCGCGCGTGCCGGATCCGCGGCCTCGAGGGCGCGGGCTACGTCGACAAGACGGCGGCCGGCGCGCGCCGGCCGGCCGAGGGCGCGCCGCTCGCGATCGCGGGAGAGACCGATCGCGTCTACGGCGGCACGACCGCGACGGTCACGATCGAGGACCCCGGCTTCCGCCGTCGACTCGTGATCGCGAAGACCGGCTCGCGCACGACGGTCGTGTGGAACCCGTGGGTCGCGAAGGCGAAGGCGATGCCGGACTTCGGCGACGACGAGTGGCCGGGCATGGTGTGCGTCGAGACGGCGAACGCGCTCGACGACGCGGTGACCCTCGCGCCGGGCGAGATCCACTCGACGGCCCTGACGATCGAGGCGCAGGCGCTCTAGCCAGGAGCGCGCCCCCGCCGGCGCGCGGCCTACTGCGACGGAGCGACGACCTTCTCCGGCCAGCGGGCCGCCATCTCGTCGTAGAGGGCGCGCGTCTTCGCGGACGTGTCGAGGCCGAGGATGACGAAGCCCGCGCGGAGACGGACGAGGATCCACGGCGCCTCGCCGACGTCGAGGAAGAGCTTCCCCTCGCCGAGGCCGCGCACGCGGAAGTGGCCGCGCAGGAGGCCCGAGCCGGCGAAGCCGTTCGTGCGGGCCTCGATCCCGGGCAGGCGGTCGACGAGCTCGATCGAGGCGACGTCGTCGGCCCCGTAGGCCTGGCCGTAGAAGGGGCTCTTCACGTCGAAGCCGGCCGCGGTGACAGTGACCCTCGGCGGCTTCATCTGGACGACGACGGGCAGGATCGCGAGGGGCACGATCCCGACGATCGCGAGGCCGATCGCCCACCGCACCCACGGCCGCGGCTTCGGCGCCGGCGGCAGGCCGGCCGCGACGCCGGCCCGCGTGTCGGACGACGCGCGCGCGGTCGCGGTCTCGAGGGCGCGGACGAGCGCCTCGGGCTCGTCGGTGCCGATGCGGAAGAAGCGGCCGTCGCGGAGGGCGAGCTCGACCGCGTCGAGGCCGGAGACGTTCCAGAGCTGGCCGCCGCGGATGAAGCGGATCCCCCACCCGGCGATCCAGGGGTTGCGCACGGCCTGGAAGGCGGCGATCTCGGACAGGGGGATGGCCTTGCGCACGAGGCCGGGCCCGAAGGCGACCCGCACGCGCTCGCGGTCGACGTCGACGGTCAGGGTGCCCATCAGCAGGAGGGCGGCGGCGAGGATGCCCAGGGGGAACCACACCTGCGGCACGCCGTCGCGCTGGAGCTGGACGTAGAGGAAGGCGCCGAGGCCGCCGAGGACCGCCACGAGGACCCAGCCGACCTGCGTGTGCCGATAGTGCGAGGACATGAGCGGCCCGCCTCCCCGGGCGGCGAGCCATTCTCACCGCGCCCCGGCCGGCCCCAATGGTGCATCGGATCTATAGTGGTCGCGTGGACGCCTCCGGGGAGAGGCCGAGCCGATGGTCAGGAGAAGGAAGCTCGAGGAGACGCTCGAGGCGCTGCGGGCGGTGCGCCAGGATCCCCGCGCGCCGGCGTCGCTCGAGGAGCTGCGGCGCGTGATCGCGAACGAGGGCTCGCACGCGGTCGCGCGGGCGGCCGGGATCGCCGGCGAGGCCGGGCTCGATACGCTCGCGGCCGACCTCGTCACCGCGTTCCCGCGCTTCTTCGAGCGGCCGGAGCGGGCCGACCCCGGCTGCGCGGCGAAGACGGCCGTCGTCGAGGCGCTCCGCCGGCTGGGGCACCCGGCGGTCGCTCTCTTCCGCCGCGGCGCGGCCCACGTCCAGATGGAGCCGGTCTTCGGCGGGCGCGTCGACACCGCGGTCGATCTGCGGGGCGCCTCCGCGCTGGCCCTGGCCGAGCACGGCGGGGCCGACGTCCTCGTCGACCTCGCGCACCTGCTGGCCGACCCCGAGCCCCCGGTGCGCGTCTCGGCCGCCCGCGCGGTGGCCGTGGCCGGCCACCCCGCCGGGGTGCCGCTCCTCCATCTCAAGGCGACGGCCGGCGATGCCGAGCCGCTCGTCGTGGCCGAGTGCCTGCTGGCGCTGCTGCGGCTCGACGCGCCCCAACAGCTCCCGTACGTGGCGTCGCTTCTCGACGGCCCATCGCCCGAGGCGGCCGCCTCGGCCCTCGGGGACTCGCGTCTCGCCGAGGCCTTCCCCGTCCTTCGCGACTGGCTGCCGCGGGCCGCCGCGCGGGGGTTCGGCCGAGCGGCGACCTTCGCCCTCGCCGCGCTTCGCCGCGACGAGGCCATCGAACGACTGCTGGAGGCCGTCCGCGACGAGGCCGCCCCGCTGGCGCGGGACGCCGTGAACGCGCTCGCCTCCATCCGCAGGGACGACGCCATGCGCGAGCGCGCGCACGCGGCGGCGGGCCAGCGGCCGGAGCTGCGGCCGGCCCTCGCGCGGGCGTTCGAGGCGCCGGCGCGACGGGAGTAGCATTCGGCCACACGTGTCCCAGCCCGAGGTCCTGCTCTTCACGATCGACGCCGGCGGCGGGCACCGCGCGGCGGCCCGGGCCCTCGTGGCGGCGGCCGAGGAGACGGGAGCGCCCTTCCGCTTCCGGGTGGAGAGCTTCCAGCAGACGCTGCTGCCGCTCGACGTGCTGCGGCGGCTCACCGGCGTGTCGCTCGAGGACGCCTACAACCTGATCCTCCGCCAGCACTGGAACGCGTTCATGGTGCCGCTCCTGCGGCTCATGCACGCGGGGATCCGCGTGCGGCGGCGCGCGATCGTGCGGACGCTCGGCGCGTGGCTGCGCGCGCAGCCCCGCCCGGCCGCGGTGGTGTCCGTCTTCCCGAACTTCAACGGCATCCTCCGGGACGCGCTGGCCGCGGCTCACCCCGGCGTGCCGCTCGTGGTCGTGCTGACGGACCTCGCGGACTTCCCGCCGCGCTTCTGGATCGAGCCGGGGGTAGGCCGCGTCGTCGTCGCGACGGACGAGGCGCGGCGCCAGGCGCTCGAGATCGGGGTTCCCGAGGAGCGGATCTCGCGCGTGTCGGGTATGGTCCTCCACCCGCGCTTCCACCGCGGCGGCGGGCAGGACGCGGGGCCGCGCTTCCGCGCCGAGCTCGGCTTCGCGCCGGACGACTTCGTCGTGACCCTCCTCTTCGGCGGCAAGGGCTCGCCGGAGATGCCGCCGCTCGCCGAGCGCCTCCTCGCCTCGGACCCCGCGCTGCGGCTCGTGGCGGTGAGCGGCGACAACTCCCGCCTGCACGAGCGCCTGCGGAGGCTGGCCGACGCCGCGGGGGGCCGGCTCGCCGCGCTCGGGTTCACCGACCGCGTCGCGGACGTGCTCGAGGCGACGGACGTGCTGGTGACCAAGCCGGGGCCCGGCTCGCTGTCCGAGGCGTTCCAGCACCGCGTGCCCGTGATCGTGACCCGCAACGTTCACACGATCCCGCAGGAGCGCTTCAACACCGACTTCGTGCGCGACCGCGGCCTCGGCGGGGTCGTGCGCCACTGGCGCGAGATCCCGGACGCGGTGCGCGCCCTGCGGGCGGACCCGGCCGGGCGGGCGGCGATTCGCGCCCGCATGGCGGCGCTGCCGCCGAACCGGGCGGTCTACGAGGTGATCGACGTCGTCGCCCGCGAGGCGGGCCTGCGAGCGTCATCACAACCGTAACTGGATCGACGTGGCATAATTAGGTCTGCTTATGGCGACCGCCAAGCTCCTCTACCGCCGCCTCGACGCGCTGTTCGGCACGCTCAAGGCCCGCCGCAGCCAGCCGAAGGTCCTCGAGTCGTTCGTCGAGGACGCCTTCGGGGCGTTGCGGGAGGACCTGCGCCTGCGGGCGGGGCTGCTCTACGCGGAGCGGCGGGACGGCTTCACCCTCGCGAGCGTCGTGGGCGACCCGGGCGGGCCCGTGGCCGAGGTGATCGACCCGGCCGCGGGGCCGCTCGCCAACGTCACGAAGCACCGCGTGTACATCTTCCCCGACCCCGACGCCGAGGGCAGCCCGCACCGGCTCTCTCTCTTCCCGCGCGCGGCGTGCGCCGGGCTCGTCGTGGGACAGAGGCCCCTGCGCTTCGCCCTGTTCTTCCTCCTCGCCGAGGGCTGGCAGCGCGAAGAGCTCGACTTCACCCTCAACACGGTCCGGGCCGCTCTCGACGCGCGCCTCGTCGACGCGCGGGTGCGGGGCTCTTTCCGCGAGGCGGCGGAGATCCAGCAGAGCCTCCTCGTCGAGGAGCCGCCCCACTTCGCGGGGTACGACATCGCCTGCCGCTCGGTCGCGGCGGAGGAGGTCGGGGGCGACTTCTACGACTTCCACGACCTCGGCGAGGGGATGCTCGGCTTCGCGATCGGCGACGCGAGCGGCCACGGCCTCCCCGCGGCGCTCCTCGTCCGCGACGTCGTGACCGGCCTGCGCATGGGGATCGAGAAGGAGCTCAAGGTCGCCCACGTCTTCGAGAAGCTCAACCGCGTGATCCACCGCTCGCGCCTGTCGAGCCGGTTCGTGAGCGTCTTCTACGCGGAGCTCGAGGCGGAAGGGAACCTCGTCTACGTGAACGCCGGCCACCAGCCGCCCATCCTCTTCTTCCGCGAGGCCCCGGCGGACCGGCCGTCGGACATGGAGCTCTCGGTCGGCGGCACGGTGATCGGGCCGCTGCCGCAGGCGCAGTTCCGCCGCGGGTTCGCCCGCATGCGCCCGGGCGAGGTGCTCGTCGCGTGCACCGACGGCATCCTCGAGCGGCGCGACGCCGCCTCCGAGTTCTTCGGCGTGGAGCGGCTGCAGTCGCTCGTCCGCGGCGCGCAGGACGAGCCGGCCCAGGCCATCCTCGACCGGCTCTTCGAGGCGTCGAGGACCTGGGGCGATCCGCGGCCGTGGGAGGACGACGCGACGATCGTGGTCGTGAAGCGCAACCCGTAGCGCGCGGCGGACGGCCTAGGGCCGGAAGCGCTCGCGGCCCGCGCCGGGAGCGAGGGGACAGGCCTCGGCCGGGGGCGCGAAGAGCCGGCGTCGCGCGCGCGCGACCGCGTCGTAGAGCCGGTCGGCCACCGCGCGCGGGACGAGGCGCGCCACCGCCGCGACCGCGCGGCCGGGGCCGCCGGTCTCCCGCAGGGCGGCGAGCACGGCGGCCGAGCGCACGAGGACGGCACCCTCGCCGGAGACGAACACGAGGCTGTCCGGACGCGACTGCCGCACGGCCGCGGGCACGAGAGCAGCGAACGTCGGCCCGTCGAGGGGAGCGAAGAGGAGACGCGCTCGTCGGTCGAGGCGCCACAGCAGGCGCACGGAGGCGTGGCACAGGGCGCAGCCGCCGTCGTAGAAGAGGACGGGACCGGTCGAGCCTCCCACCGCGGCAGGCTAGCAGAAGGTGCCGCGAGCCCGGCTATCCTGTGCGGGAGGGCGCCGACGCGCGCCGCCGGGTCCGGCCGGCCGGGAGGAGCCATGGGCGAGAACGCGGTTCGAGCAGCCACGCGTCGGGAGCGCGACTCGCTCGGCGAGATCGACGTGCCCGCGGAACGGCTCTGGGGCGCGCAGACGGAGCGCTCGCGCCGGAACTTCCGCGCCTCGGGAGAGCGGATGCCCCTCGCGCTGGTGCACGCGCTCGCCCTCGTCAAGAAGGCGGCGGCGCTGGTGAACGCCGAGCTCGGCGAGCTGGACGCGGCGAAGGCCGACGCGATCGCCCGCGCGTGCGACGAGGTGCTCGCCGGACGCTGGGACGACGAGTTCCCGCTCGTCGTGTGGCAGACGGGCAGCGGCACCCAGACGAACATGAACGTCAACGAGGTCCTCGCGAACCGCGCGAGCGAGATCCTCGGCGGGGCGCGCGGCATGGACCGCCTGGTCCACCCGAACGACGACGTGAACCGCGGCCAGTCGACGAACGACGCGTTCCCGACGGCCCTCCACGTGGCGGCGACGCTCGCCCTCACGCGGCGCGTCGTGCCGGCGCTCGCGGCGCTCCGCGACACGCTCGCGGCGAAGGCCGGCGCCTTCCGCGGGATCGTGAAGATCGGCCGCACGCACCTCATGGACGCGACGCCTCTGACGCTCGGGCAGGAGATCTCGGGCTGGGCCGCGCAGCTCGACCACGGCCTTGCGCGAGTGGAGGCCGCGCGGCCGCACCTGCGCGAGCTCGCCCTCGGCGGCACGGCGGTCGGCACCGGCCTCAACGCGCACCCCGGGCTGGCGGGCCGCGCGGCCGACCGGCTCGCGGCGCTGACCGGCGAGCCCTTCGTCACCGCCCCGAACAAGTTCGAGGCCCTCGCCGCCCGCGACGCCGCGGTCTTCGCTCACGGGGCGCTCAAGACGGTGGCGGCGTCGCTGCACAAGATCGCGAACGACGTGCGGTGGCTGGCCTCCGGACCGCGGGCCGGCCTCGGGGAGATCCGCATCCCGGAGAACGAGCCGGGCAGCTCGATCATGCCGGGCAAGGTGAACCCGACGCAGTCCGAGGCGCTGACGATGGCGGCCGCGCAGGTGATGGGGAACGACGTCACCGTGAACGTCGCCGGCATGTCCGGCGCCTTCGAGCTGAACGTCTACATGCCGGTGATCGCCCACGCCCTGCTGCAGAGCGCCCGCCTCATCGCGGACGGGTGCGACGGCTTCCGCGAGCACTGCGCGGCGGGCCTCGAGCCGGAGGAGGCGCGGATCCGGGAGAACGTCGAGCGCTCGCTCATGCTCGTGACGGCCCTCGCGCCGCGCATCGGCTACGACCGGGCCGCGAAGATCGCCCGACACGCGCACGCGACCGGGAAGACGCTCCGCGAGTCCGCGCTCGAGCTGGGCCTCGTCACCGCCGCGCAGTTCGACGAGTGGGTGCGGCCGGAGAGGATGGTCGGCGAGCCGTGAAGGCGGGAGAGAAGCCGGTGGCGACGTCCGCGGACCGCGCCTTCGAGGCGCTGCGCTCGTGCGCGCTGTCCTACCCCGAGACGCGCGAGGACCACCCGTGGGGTGAGCCGGTCGCCAAGGTGCGGGACAAGGTGTTCGTCTTCTTCGGGCGCGAGGGCGGCGGGCTGTCGCTGAGCGTCAAGCTGCCGTCTTCCGCACCGTTCGCCTTCGACCTGCCGTACTGCACGCCGACCGGCTACGGCCTCGGCAAGGCCGGCTGGGTCACCGCGCGCTTCGCCGCGCGGGACCCGATTCCCGTCGAGGTCCTGCGGCGGTGGATCGACGAGAGCTACCGCGCGGTCGCCCCGAAGACGCTGCACGCGCGCATCGGCGCCACGGGATCGCCGGACGCGCCCTCGCGGGTCAGCCGCGGGCCCAGGGCAGGGTCGAGTTCGCGAAAGCGACCCGGCCCCGGATCAGGTGGTAGACGTACGCGCCGAGGCAGAACTTCCCGAACAGCAGGAGCGAGAAGGCGACGACCAGCATCGCCTGGACCGCCCAGGCGAGGCCGTGGAGACCGGCGAGGAGAGCGGCGCCGGCGCCGAGGGTGAGCGCCGCGGCCAGGCCCTGAGCGAAGCGGCGCGGACCCGGCGCCGCGGTCAGGACGGCGAGGCCCCGCGGCCGCGCGACGAGCCGGTTGTACGCGGCCTCGAACGGGTTCAGCGCGGGCACGAGGGTGTTCCACCAGAGGAGCGCCGAGACGAGGAAGAAGAGCGCGGCCGAGTAGCGGACCGAGACGAGCTGCAGCACGGTCGCGACGAGGATCGTCGGGAAGACGCGGCGCGGCTGGTAGTAGAGGCCCTCGAAGCGCATGTCGCACGCGTCGGGCGGCTCCTCGGCGAAGCCCTGCTGGCGCATGAAGTTGTGCACGACGGGTGAGGACATGGGCGCCTCCCAGGTGAGGCGGCGCGGAACCGGGCCTCCTCGGCCTCAATCTAGGAGGGCGGAGGCCCGGGTTCAAGACGTCAGCTCGCGACGAATACGCGCATCTGCCGCGGCCGCAGGTAGAGCCGCTCGCCGAGCCGGGGCTGGAGCTCTTCGTGGCGCTCTCGGGGGATCTCGACCTGGAGGAGCGCCGCGTCGGCGCCCTCGAGTTCCAGGCGCACGATCGCCCCGGCGGGGGTCGCGTGCCGCAGCGTGGCCCAGAGGCCGCCTCCCCCTTCGTCGGTGCGGGCGACCTCGAGGTCGTAGGGTCGGGCGAAGCCCTCGGCCTTCCTCTCCTCGGCGTGCGGGTGGTCGGGGTAGTCGAAGGCGAGCGGGCCGAGCTGCGCGCGGCCGTTCTGGACCCGGCCGTGGAAGACGTTGACGTTGCCCATGAAGCGGATGACGAAGGGCGTCGCGGGCTGCTCGAAGATCTCGGTGGGGCGGCCCACCTGCTCGACCCGGCCCTGGTTCATCACGACGACGCGGTCGGCGACCTCGAGCGCCTCCTCCTGGTCGTGGGTCACGAAGACGCTCGTGAGCCGGATCTCGTCGTGGAGGCGCCGCAGCCAGCGCCGCAGCTCCTGGCGCACCTTCGCGTCGAGGGAGCCGAAGGGCTCGTCGAGGAGGAGGACCCGCGGCTCGACGGCGAGGGCGCGGGCGAGGGCCACGCGCTGCCGCTGGCCCCCGGAGAGCTGGGAGGGCAGGCGGTCGGCGAGCCAGTCGAGCTGGACGAGCTCGAGGAGCTTCGTCACCTTCTCCCGGATCTGCGCCTCGCTCGGCCGGGTGGTCCGCGGCCGCACGCGCAGCCCGAAGGCGACGTTCTCGAAGACGCTCATGTGACGGAAGAGGGCGTAGTGCTGGAAGACGAAGCCGACGCCGCGCCGGCGCACGTCCTGCCTCGCCTGGTCCTCTCCCTCGAAGAGGACCTGCCCGGCGTCGGCCCGCTCGAGGCCGGCGATGATCCGCAGGAGGCTCGTCTTGCCCGAGCCCGACGGGCCGAGGAGGGCCACGAGCTCCCCCGTCGGGACGTGGAGGCTCACGTCGTTCACGGCGACGAAGTCGCCGAACCTCTTGGTGACGCCACGGACCTCGATGCTCATGCCGCCTCTCCCGCGCGGAGGACGCGCTCGTCGGCGCCCGCAGGCCCCTCGTCCGACGCGGCGCCCCGGCTCGACCGCCACTCGACGAGGCTCTTGGCGACGAGGGTCACGAGGGCGAGGAAGGTGAGGAGCGAGGCGACTGCGAAGGCGGCCTGGAACTGGTACTCGTTGTAGAGGATCTCGACGTGGAGCGGCAGGGTGTTCGTGCGGCCGCGGATGTGGCCCGACACGACGGAGACCGCGCCGAACTCACCCATCGCCCGGGCGTTGCAGAGGATGACGCCGTAGAGGACGCCCCACTTCACGCTCGGGAGGGTCACGCGGAAGAAGATCTGCCAGCCCCCGGCGCCCAGAACTCGGGCGGCCTCCTCTTCCTCGGTGCCCGCCGCCTCCATCACGGGGATGAGCTCGCGCGCGACGAAGGGAAACGTCACGAAGACGGTGGCGAGGACGAGGCCCGGCACGGCGAAGACGATCCTGAGGTCGTGCGCTTCGAGCCACGGGCCGAGGGGCCCGTTGCGGCCGAAGAGGAGCACGAAGATCATGCCGGAGATGATCGGCGACACCGCGAAGGGCAGGTCGATGAGCGTCGTGAGGGCGCTCTTGCCCGGAAAGTCGAACTTCGCGATGCACCAGGCGGCGGCGACGCCGAAGACGAGGTTGAGCGGCACCGCCACCGCCGCGGTCAGGAGCGTGAGCTTCAGGGCCGAGAGAGCCATCGGCTCCCGGATCGCATCGGCGTAGGCCCGGAGCCCCTTGCCGAGCGCTTCCGCGAAGACGGCGACGAGGGGGACGACGAGGAAGAGGGCGAGGAAGGCGAGGGCCGTCGCGACGAGGGCGAGTCGGACGGGCCGCGGCTCCGTGAGGGCGCGGGGCACCGCACCGCGGCGGTGGGGGGTCGAGACCGGGCCGGGCATCGGCTACTCCGCGGTGAGCCGCAGGCTCCAGGCCTGCAGCCGGTTGATCGCGAGAAGGATCAGGAACGAGGCGACGAGGGTCACGGCCGCGATGGCCGAGGCGCCCGCCGTGTCGTACTGCTCGAGCTTCGTGACGATGATGAGGGGCGTGATCTCGGTCTTCATCGGCATGTTGCCGGCGATGAAGACGACCGAGCCGTACTCGCCGAGGGCGCGGGCGAAGGCGAGGGCGAAGCCGGTGATCCAGGCCGGGAGGAGGGCGGGCAGGATGACGCGGGCGAAGGTCTGCGCGCGCGAGGCGCCGAGGCTCGCCGCCGCCTCCTCGACCTCGGGGTCGAGGCTCTCGAGGACGGGCTGGAGGGTGCGCACGACGAAGGGAAGGCCGATGAAGGTGAGGGCGACCGCGACGCCGAGCGGGGCGAAGGCGACCTTGATTCCCCACGCGGCGAGGGGCCGCCCGAGCCAGCCGGTCTCGGCGTAGAGGGTCGTGAGGGCGATGCCGGCGACGGCGGTCGGCAGCGCGAAGGGCAGGTCGACGAGGGCGTCGACGAGGCGCTGGCCCGGGAATCGGTAGCGCACGAGGACCCACGCGACCACGAGGCCGAAGAGCGCGTTCACGCACGCGGCGGCGAGCGACGCGCCGAGGGTCAGCTCGTAGGAGGCCACGACGCGGGGCGCGGTCACGGTCGCCCAGAAGCCGGCCGGCCCGAGAGCGGCACTGCGGGCGAACAGCGTCGACAGCGGGACGAGCACGACGAGGGACAGGTAGAAGAGGGTGAAGCCGAACGTCAGCTTGAATCCCGGAAGAACGCTGTGTGGCCTGGAGCGCGCGGTCATCGGTCCTCTCGACTCGGGGCAGGCCCCGGCCACCCGCGGCGGAGCGGGCGGGATTCACTCCCGCGCGCGGAGCGGAGGGTCTCAGGGGGGAGCGGCACAGCTCTCCCCTACCTGGAGTAGATCTGGTCGAAGGTGCCGCCGTCGGAGAAGTGGGTCTTCTGCGCCTTCGTCCATCCGCCGAAGACTCCGTCGATGGTGACGAGCTTCATCGGCGCGAACTTCACGGGCGCCTTCGCGAGAGCCGCGGCGTCTCGCGGGCGGTAGTAGTGCCTGGCCGCGAGGGCCTGGCCCTCGGGCGTGTACAGGAACTTCAGGTAGGCCTCGGCCACCGCGCGGGTGCCCTTGCGGTCGGCCACCTTGTCGACGACGGCGACCGGCGGCTCGGCGAGGATGCTGAACGGCGGGACGACGACGTCGACCTTGTCCGGGCCCAGCTCCCGGATCGAGAGGAAGGCCTCGTTCTCCCAGGCGAGGAGCACGTCGCCGAGCCCCCGCTGGACGAAGGTGTTCGTCGCGCCGCGGGCCCCCGAGTCGAGGACCGGGACGTTCCGGAAGAGCGCGGTGACGAACTCGCGGGCCTTCGCCTCGCTTCCCCCGGGCTGCTGGAGCGCCCACGCCCACGCGGCGAGGTAGTTCCAGCGCGCGCCGCCCGAGGTCTTCGGGTTCGGGGTGATGACCGAGATTCCCGGCTTCACGAGGTCGCCCCAGTCCCGAATGCCCTTCGGGTTCCCCTTGCGGACGAGGAAGACGATCGTCGAGGTGTACGGCGCGGAGTTGTTCGGCAGGCGCTTCTGCCAGTCCTTCGCGAGGAGGCCCGCGTCGGCGATCGCGTCGACGTCGTAGGCGAGGGCGAGGGTGACGACGTCGGCCTCGAGCCCGTCGATGACCGCGCGGGCCTGCTTGCCCGAGCCGCCGTGCGATTGCTGGATGGTCACGGCCTTTCCGGTCTTCGCCTGCCACTGCGCGGCGAAGGCGGCGTTCACCTCCTGGTAGAGCTCGCGCGTCGGGTCGTAGGAGACGTTGAGGAGCTCCTGCGCGGGCGCGCCGGCGGCGAAGACGAGGAGGGCGATTGCGGCGAGTACGGTCTGCGGTCTCATGGTCTTTCTCTCCAGGCTCAGAAGGACAGCTGGGTCCGGACGAGGAGGGCGTTCTCGGCCGGCCGGTCGGCGCCCTGCGCGGCGCCTCCGTCGAAGGTCGTGCGCTCGTAGCTGACGGCCTGGCGGACGTTGCGGTTGAGCCACCAGTTGAGGGCGACGCCCCAGGCGATGGCCTTTCGGGCGGAGCGGGCCGGGTCGGCCCAGCCGTGCTCGAAGGCGTCTTCGTCGGCCGTGAAGCCGTTTACCCGCACCGCGAGCTGCAGGGCGCCCCACTGCCCCTTCGCGGGATCGAAGGGGCGTCGGACCTTGACCCCGTCGAAGGACGCGGCGTCGCCGGTCACGAAGACGCTCACCGTGGCCTGCCACGCCTCGTTGGCGAGCGAGACGGCGGGCGAGGTCGTGGTGACGCCGCCGCTCGTCGTCGTGCGGGACACCCGCCCGCGCGAGCGGACCCACTCCGCGAGGACGCCGACCGGGCCGTGGAAGTACGCGAGCTCGGGCGCGAGGCGCGTGCGGGTGCCGGCGACGCCGACGCCGCTCGCGTAGCCGACGAAGAAGGCGTTCTGCCCGCCGGTGCGGTAGCCGGCGAGGGTCGCGGCCGCGCCCGCCTGCTGCTCGGTCGAGGCCGCGAGGCCGAGCGAGAGGCCGTCGAGCGCGGACTTCGAGCCCCGGCGAGGCGAGAGGACGAGCCGGCCCACGACCGACTTGCCGTCGCCGGTGTCTATGTCGAGGCTCGCGCCGTCGGGCGTCCCGTCGAAGACGCCGAGAGCGTAGGAGAGGACACCCTTTCCCAGATCGCCGTGGACCTGCGCGCCGACGTCGCGGTTCGGCACGAGCCCGGACGGCAGGGCCCGCTCGACGAAGGCGACGTAGGCGTCGCCCTGCAGGTGCTCGACGCCGATCGGCGGCTTCTGCTTCCCGACCCGCACGCCGAGCTTCGGGCTCGCCTTCGCGTCGACGTAGGCGTCGAGGATCGTCGCCACCCCGGCTCCGAAATCGGGGGTCAGGTTGAAGTCGAAGTAGCGGGCCACCGTTCCCTGGAGGATCGGCCGGGCGCGGCGGACGAGCAGGTTGTCGGTGAGGGCGTTGGCCGAGTCGCCCGGGAAGAAGCGCCCGTCGAACTGCACGAGAGCCTTCAACTGCAGGCGGTAGCGGCCGTCCTCTGCGCGAAGGACGAAGCCGTCCTCCGACGAGGCGCCGACGACCACCGCCGGCCTCGCCTTGTCCTTCTCTTTTTCCTGGGCCCCGGCCGGGGCCGCCGCCAGGGTGAAGGCGAGCGCGCCCGCGCCCGCCCACGTCACGATTCGTCTGGTCATTCCGAGGTCTCCGCGTCCCGCCGGGGGCCTCCTCGGGATCGGTCGGCCCCGGCGCTCGTGTCGTTGTCCCGCCGCCGGCTTTCCGGTGGGCGTCGGTCCGCGACGCGGACCTTCTCGCGCGTCTCGATCTGGACGATCCGGCCGTCGTGCACCGTCACCTCGACGGCGCCGAACCGGAGGCGCCGGAGGGCAGCGAGCACCTGCGCCTCGGTCGGCTCTATAGAGTCTACTGAAATACTAGACATTTGTCGACGAAGCCTCATTCCGCGCGCCGGGCCCGGCCCTCCCGGCGGGCCCGCGCGCCGAGGAGCGAGCGGTCCCGCGCGACAAGGTCGGCGAGGCTCGTGCGGTCCACGATCGCGGAGGCGGCGTTGCGCACGTCGAGGAAGAGGTCGTAGAGGCCGGGGTGGCGGGCCTCGGTCTTCACGAGGCGCTGGAGCTCCACCACGTCGCCGAACGGGGCGAGCGGACCGTCGACGAGGCGGACCACGTCGCCGAGGAGGATCTCGCCCGGAGGGCGGCGGAGCTGGTAGCCGCCCTCGCGGCCGCGCTGGCTCGACACGACCCGGGCGTTGCGCAGCGTCAGGAGGATGCCCTCGAGGAACTTCTCCGGGATCGACTCCGCGGCGGCGATCGAGTGGATCTTCACCACCCCGCGGTCGTAGGACTCGGCGAGGTGGACGAGAGCCTTGAGGGCGTAGAGACCGCGCTGGGAGACCTTCATAATCCCTATCGGTCCGATAGACTAAGCTTCCATGCCGGGCCGCGTCAAGCCCGGCCTGGGCCGGGAGGAGGGATCGGCGCGCGGGGCACCACGAGGGTGGAGGCGGGGCAGCGCAGCAGCAGGCGCTCGGTGACGTCCTCGCGGCCGAAGCCGGTGTCGTCCTCGCCGCGCGCGCCGACGACCAGCAGGTGGTAGGCGCCGGCCTCGAAGGCGTCGAGGACCTCGTCGACCACCGGCCCCTCGCGGAGGAGGAGGGCGTCGGGGCGGCCGCGATCCTGGAGCGCCGCGCGCACCCGCACGAGCCCCCCCGGACGGTCGTGCCGGTGCTCCTCGCCGGGGACGGCGACCTCGGCCGCGACGTGGACGAAGTCGACGCGGGCCCCGCGCTCCTCCCATCGGAGCGCCGCCGCGGCGACGGGCTTGGTCGAGCGCCCGCCGGAGAGCGCGGCGAGAACGCGCTCGACGCGGGGGGGCGGGCGGCGCGCGACGAGGACCGGCGCCTCGACCGAGCGCACGACCGTCGCCACGCGGGAGCCCCGCAGCATCCGGGCGAGCGCGCCGCGGCCGGCGGGCGGCACGACGACGAGGTCCCAGGGCCGCGCCCCGACCTCGGCGATCACCGCCCGCTCGGCCGGGCCCTCGCGCGTGCCGGTCGTCACCTCGACCTCCTCGCCGAGGCGGGCGCGGGCCCTGGCGAGCAGGTCGGGCTCGTTGGCCGCGTCCTCGACGGTGGCGAGGAGGTGGACGCGCCTTACGGGCGGCGCGGCCAGGGGCGCGGCCAGGGCCAGGGCCCACTCCCCGCGCGGCGACGGATCGACGTACACGAGCACGTCCATCGAACAGCCCCCTAGAGAAGCAGAAGGAGGGAGAGCGGGATCCCGAGGAGCACGGCGACGAAGACGACCACCGACGCGCGGCTGGCCGTCGCGCGCCGGGCCACCCGGTCGAGCGCGCGGCCGAAGGCGTAGGGGAAGACGAAGACGGGCGGCAGGCAGACGAGGGTGACCGCCGCCATCAGCAGGGCCACCATCCGTGCGCCGTCCGGGTGGCCGACGAGCGCTCCGGCGAAGAGGGTGTCGACGAGGGTCGTGACGTTCGCGCCGAGGATGTAGGGCCACACGTTCTCGCGCCGCACGTACCCTCGCGCGGCCAGGGGCACGAGGAGGGAGATCGACACGGACACGGAGAGGGTGAGGGCCGTCGTGGCGAGGCCGACGCCGAACATGAACCACGGGCGGTAGACGACGTGATCGGCCGGCAGGAGAGGGCCGCTGCCCCGCTCGAGGTCGGGCAGGGCGCGGTCGAGCGCCTTGAAGGCCGCGAGCAGGACGCCGATCCCGGCCAGGAAGAGGACGAGCCGGGGGAGACGGGCCGCGAGGGACAGCACGGGGCCGTAGACCGTCTGCACGACGGATGCGAGGTTGCGCCCTTCGACCCGGAGGCCGGCGAGGGCCCCGCGCTCCAGGGCCAGCCACGCGAGGGCCATCGCCGGGAGGTAGGTCACGGCGGTCGCGACGAGAGCGGTGACGCCGACGTAGGCGCTGCGCGCTTCGCGCCGGCCCTCGCGCAGGTCCGCGAGGGCGCCGATGACGAGGACGACGAAGGACGCGCCGAGGCGGGAGCCGGAGATCATCCCGAAGGTCTCGGCGGTGTCGAGCGTCCCGCTCGCGAGGAAGGTGAGGGCCATCGCCGCCACCGGCGAGCCGGAGAGGAGGAGACAGGCGGCGATCCAGCCGACGCCGATGCCGCCGGCCATCCCGGAGACGCCGAGGCCGCGCAGCACGGGGGCGACGCCCGCCGCCCCGCGCTTGAGGAGCTCGAGGGCGAGCACGAAGAGGAAGAGGCCGGCCGCCACCGCGAGGATCCGCGGGACGGCGCGGCGCAGGAGGCCTCCCCGGCGGTTCCGCATGCGCTTCAGAACTGCCGGCGCGAGTCGAGGAGGAGGGTGACGGGGCCCTCGTTGACGAGCGCGACGTCCATCATCGCCCGGAAGACGCCGGTCGCGACCTCGAGACCCGAGGGCCGGACGCGGGACACGAAGCGCTCGTAGAGCCGGTTCGCCTCCTCCGGCGGGGCGGCGTCGGTGTAGGACGGGCGACGGCCGCGGCGGGCGTCGCCGTAGAGGGTGAACTGCGACACGACGAGGAGGCCGCCCCGCACGTCGAGGAGGGAGCGGTTCATCTGGCCCTGCTCGTCCGCGAAGACGCGGAGGTTCAGGACCTTCTCGGCGAGGAAGTCCGCGTCGTCCTCGGAGTCTCCCGTGCCGACGCCGAGGAGGACCAGGAGCCCGCGGCCGATCGCGCCGACGACGGCGCCGTCGACGCGAACCGAGGCCTCGCTCACCCGCTGCACCACCGCCCGCACGGCGGCGAGGATATCATCCGCGCCATGGCGCTCCCGGCGCAGATCGGGCGGTACCGCATCACCGGCGAGCTCGGCCACGGGGCGATGGGCACCGTGTACCGCGCGGTCGACGACACGCTCGACCGCGAGGTCGCGCTGAAGGTGATGAGCGCCGGCGCGGCGGACCCCGACGCCCGCGCCCGCTTCCAGCGCGAGGCGAAGGCGGCCGCGCGCCTCGCCCACCCCAACATCGTGGTCGTGTACGAGCTCGGCGAGCACCAGGGCGCTCCCTACATGGCGCTCGAGCTCCTCGAGGGGACCGACCTCCAGCACGCGATCGAGGAGGGCATCCGCCCGGACCCGCGCGCGACGCTGCCCCTCGTCCTCCAGCTCCTGGCCGGGCTCGGCTTCGCCCACGAGCACGGGATCGTCCACCGCGACGTGAAGCCCTCGAACGTGTTCCTGCCGGCGGGTCGGCCGGCCAAGGTCATGGACTTCGGCGTGGCCCGCCTCGCCGGCCACAGCACGACGACGGCGGGAACGATCGTCGGGACGCCGAACTACATGTCGCCCGAGCAGGTGGCGGGCAGCGCGGAGCTCGACGGGCGCAGCGACCTGTTCTCGACGGGCCTCATCCTCTACGAGCTCGTCACCGGCGAGCGCGCGATCGCGGCGGACAGCGTGGTCGCCGCGATGTACAAGATCGCGCACGAGACGCCGGACCTCTCGCGGATCCCGTCCGGGCCATCGTGGGAGAAGCTGCGCGGCGTGCTCGAGCGCGCGCTCGCGCGGGACCGGGCGGCGCGCTACGAGACGGCCGCGGCGATGGCCGCCGACCTCGCCGCCGCGCTCGTGGACCTCGGGGGCGCGCCGGACCTGGGAGCGGCCGCGGACCAGGCGCTGCTCGTGCGCCGCCGGCCGCCGACCGGCTCGGTGTCGGTCGTGGCGCCGGCGCCGACCGCTCCGCCCGAACGGGCGGCGCCCAGGCCCGCGCCGCCCGTCGAGAGACGCGCCATGCCGCGGCCGCCGGCCCTGCGTCCGGCCCCCGCCGATCCGGCGCCGAAGCGATCGCTCGCGTGGCTCGCCGTCGTGCCCGTCGCGATCGCCGTCGCGGCGATCGGCTGGTTCTTCGCGCGCGGCGGCCCTCCGGCGCCGACGGCGTCGCCGTCGGCGCCCCCGGCAGCGGCGCCCGCGCCCAGCCCGGCGCCCGCCGGTCCGGCGACCGCCTCGGCCACGGCGACTCCGACGGCGACGCCGGCGGGGTCGCGGCCGACGGCCCCGCCGACCCCGACGCCGCAGCCGGACGCCGCGCGGCCGGGCCCGGCGGCGGCCGCCGCCGACGGGTCATCGGCCGCGGCCACGCCGACCCCGACGCCGCTTCCCGCGACGCTGCCGTCCGGCACCGCGCCCGACGCCCGGATCGCTCGGGGGCGCGAGCTCCTCTCGCGCGGCCGTTACCCGGAGGCGCTCGCCGAGGCGCGGGCGGTGCTCGACGAGGCGCCGACGAACGCGCGGGCGCAGGCGCTCGCCCAGGAGGCCGAGGCCGAGCTCGTGGTGGAGGACTGCCTGAGGAACGCGCGGGCCGCGCTGAAGGAAGGCGACCGCGACCGTGCCCTCGCCGAGCTGCGCCGCGGCTTCTTCGTTCGGAAGAACGACCCGCGCCTCCTCGCCCTCCACCGCGAGGTCGTACAGCAGTAGCCTTTTGCGCTAGGATGCGGTCCTGCTCCGGACGCCGGGGCTTTCACCACTTCCATCGAGGGAGGATCGTTCGCTATGGCGTACGTCATCGCTGAGCCCTGCGTGAACACCAAGGACACGGCCTGCGTCGAGGTCTGCCCGGTCGACTGCATCCACCCGAAGAAGGACGAGGCCGAGTTCGCCGCGGAGACGAAGCTCTACATCGATCCCGAGACGTGCATCGACTGCGGCGCCTGCGTCCCGGTGTGCCCGGTCCAGGCCATCTTCCCGCTGGAGGAGCTGCCCGAGAAGTGGGCGCACTTCGCGCAGATGGACGCGGACTGGTACAAGAACAAGAAGTAGGGCCGGGCCCTCGCGGGAGCCGGCCGGGCCGACCGGCGACGAGTTCGGCCGGGCGTCGGGGGCAGCCGCCACGGAGGCTGACATGCTCCAGCAGTTCGCGCGCGTCGCGCGGCCGTTCCTCGTGCTCCTCCTGATCTTCGCCGTCGGCCGGTGGCTGATGGGAACGGTGTTCGCGGTGCCCTACGAGCGGGGCACCTGGTTCTTCAGCATCGTCCAGCTGACCATCCTCGCCTCGCTGTTCTCGAACGCCTACGCGCGGAGGTGGCTCGGCTGGGGCCTCGGCCAGGCCGTGCTGTTCGCGATGTTCCTCGCGGTCTGCGCCCAGGCGGTGATCCTCCTCTCGACCGCTGCGTCGTACCTCCTCGGGGTGACCTCGTACTTCAACCACCCGACGGCCCTCAACCAGCCGGAGGCGGTCGGCCTCGGCCAGGCCATCGGTATCCGGCTCGGCGGTCTCGTGGTGAACACCATCCTGAACGGGATCGCCGGGGCCCTGGGATGGGCTCTCGGCGGCCTGCTGTCGCCCGAGCCCGGCCGGCACTGAGCGTCTTCACCGGCGGAAGCAAGAAGAACGCAAGAAGATCCAGTGCGTTCGCGCCTTGACGCCTCAAAAGGTCCTTTGCTAGGTTTCCGCCGCTCTGGCGAGTCCGTCGCACTGGCGTCCCGGCATCCGGGCCTTCCACGGTGGTCGGATCGGGCATCGGACGCGCAGGAAGCCTCGCCAGGCGAAGGCTAGGGAGGCCTGAACGTTCATGGTCGAAGGTACGGTGAAGTGGTTCAACGAGTCCAAGGGCTTCGGTTTCCTCTCCCGCGAGGGTGGGCCTGACGTGTTCGTCCACCACAGCGAGATCAAGGCGGAGGGGTTCCGGACCCTCAACGAGGGTGATCGGGTGCGCTTCGACGTCGTCGACAGCCCCAAGGGGCCGCGCGCTTCGAACGTGGTGAAGGTCGGGTAGGGACTCTTTCGAGCCACTGAACCGACGAGCGCCCGGGGCTCCGGCTCCGGGCGTTTTTGTTTTTCGAGGCTCCTTCCCCGCGCGGCCGGCCGGCCGCTATGCTCTTCGTCGTGAGGAGAAAGCGGGCGGCCCCCGGAGTGAGCCCGGAAGCGGCGGCGGCCGAGGTCGAGGACCTCGACGGGACCCGCGTGCGGCTCGAGACTCTGTGGCGGGCCCGGCCCGTAGTGCTCGTCTTCCTCCGTCACTTCGGCTGACTCTTCTGCCGCGAGCAGGCGGTGCAGGTGCACCGCGAGAGGGGCGCGATCGAGGCGCGAGGCGCTTCGATCGCCTTCGTCGGGAACGGCGGCCGCCGCTTCGCCCGGGCGTTCGTGGAGGAGCTCGGGCTCGACGTCCCGGTCTACGTGGACCCCGGCCTCCGCGCCTACGAGGCCCTCGGCCTCCGGCGCGGGGTCGTGGCGGCCCTCGCGTCGCCCTCGGTTCTCGCCCACGCGGCGCGCGCGATGCGGGCCGGCTTCCGCCAGAAGGGCGTCCAGGGCGACCCGTGGCAGCTCGGCGGCGTCTTCGTCGTCGCCCCCGGCGGCGAGCTGCGCTACGCGTACGCGTCGGCGGCGGCGGGCGACCACCCGCCGCTCGACGCCGTCCTCGCGGCGCTCGGGCCGAAGCGCTCGCGCGAGCGCTGAGCCGGCCTCTAGCGGCGCGCGACGAGCGCCCGCTCGACGAGGCCGGCGAGGCGGCGGATGCCCTCGTCGATCAGCTCGGGCCCGCAGAAGGAGAAGTTGAAGCGGCCGGTGCGCTCTCCCCCGCCGCGGGGGAAGAACGAGGCGCCCGGCACGAAGGCGACGTTCTCCTCGGCGAGGGCCCGCTTCAGCAGCTCCGTCGAGTCGAGCCCGTCCGGGAACGTGATCCACAGGAAGAGGCCGCCCTGCGGCTGCGTCCAGCGGACGCCCGGCGGGAAGTGCCGCTGGCAGGCCGCGAGCATCGCGTCGCGCCGCTCGCCGTAGAGCTGGCGGATCCGCTTCACGTGGCGGTCGAGGAAGCCGTCGCGGGCGACCTCGTAGGCGACCATCTGGCAGAAGGTGCTCGTGTGCAGGTCCGCCCCCTGCTTCATCTGGACGAGCCGGGAGATCACGGACTCGGGGGCGACGACCCACGCGACGCGCAGGCCCGGGGCGAGCGTCTTGCTGAGCGTCGAGAGGTAGAGGACGTCGCCCGTGAAGTCGCAGTCGCCCTTCTCGCACCCGTGGAGCTCCGCGTCGATCTCGACGATCGGGGGCAGGTGCTCGCCCTCGTACCGCAGCTGCCCGTAGGGGTCGTCCTCGACGATCGGCGCGCCGTAGTGGTTCGCGAGCTCCACGAGCCGCCGCCGCCGCTCGAGGCTCAGCGTGACGCCGGCCGGGTTCTGGAAGTTCGGGAGGATGTAGAGGAACTTCGGCCCGCCCCGCAGCTGGGCCTCGAGCTTCCCGACGTCGAGCCCGTCGTCGTCGATCGGCACCGTGAGGTAGTCGGCCTGGTAGGCGCTCCACGCCTGCAGCGCGCCGAGGTAGGTCGGCGACTCGGTGAGGATGCGGTCTCCCGGGTTCACGAAGAGGCGCCCGATGAGGTCGAGGCCCTGCTGCGACCCGGACGTGACCATGACGTTCTGCGGCCGCACCCTGACGCCGTAGCGCGACATGTGGCGCACGAGGAGCTCCCGCAGCGGCAGGTAGCCCTCGGTCGGCGCGTACTGCAGGGCGCTCTTCCCCTGCTCGCGCAGGACGCGCTCGGTGGCGGCCGCGACCTCTTCGCGGGGGAAGACCTCCGGCGCAGGAAGCCCACCGGCGAACGAGATGACGTCGGGCCGCTCCGTGAGCTTGAGGAGCTCCCGGATCACCGACGAGGTCATGCGCTGCGTGCGCAGGGCGAAGCGCTCGCGCCACAGCGTGGGGACGACGGCGGACTCGTTTCTCCGGCCGTTCGGGACGACGGCCTTCTCGGCTTCGATGTCCAGCGCCGGGATCGGCATGGAGCCCTCCGGGGCGAAACCCTTGCGGGCGCGACGCGCCCTGCCCGGGAGTCAAGCATCAAGCCTGCCACTCGTCCCGATACAAACGGCTCATGGCTGCCGATGCCGGCGCTACTTCTTGGGCGGGACCTTCAGGCCGGCGAGGACGGCGAACGGGTTGTTGAAGGCGGCTCGGCGCGAGTCGGCCCGCGGCTCGGGACGGCGGTCCGGTGGCGGCGCGCTGCCCGGCCGCCGCTCGGGTCGCGCCGGTCGAGCGGAGCCAACGCCGGAGGTGCGGTCGCCGGGCTTCGCGTCGCGGCGCGGCGCCGAGGGGCGCGGCCCGGGCTGGCGCGGCCGTTCGCCCGGCGGTCCCTCGCGCCGGGGGCGCTCGGGTCGCGGCGGACGCGCATCGCCCTCGGGCGCCTTCGCGGCCTCGCCGGCGGGCTTCGCCCCGGCGGGCTTCTCCGGGCGCCGCGCCGGCTTCGGCGCGGGCCGGCGCTCGGGCTTTCGCATCGTGAGCGAGACCTGCTTCTTCTCGAGGTCCACCTTCAGGACGCGGACCTCGACGCGCTCGCCGGGACGGATCACTTCCCGCGGCTCCTTCGAGAACGACCGCCCGAGCTGGGAGACGTGGACGAGGCCGTCGTGGTGCGCGCCGACGTCGACGAAGGCCCCGAAGCTCATGACGTTCGTCACGACGCCCGGGCAGACGAGACCGGGCTTGAGGTCCTCGAGCCGCTGCACGTCCTCGCGGAACGCGAACGGGGCGAACGGCCCGCGGGGGTCGGCCCCGGCCCGCTCGAGCTCGGCCGCGACGTCGTCGCGGGTGAGCGGTCCGAGCGACTCCGCGAGCGTGGCGTCCTCTCTCACGAGGGCCGCGCCGGCCGGGCCGAGGAGGTCGGCCGTCGTCTTGCCGTGGCTCGCGGCGAAGGCCTCGAGCGCGGCGGCGCGCTCGGGATGGACGCCGGTCGCGTCGAGCGGGTCGTCGCCTCCGCGCAGGCGCAGGAAGCCCGCCGCCTGCTCGAACGCCTTCTCGGAGACGCGCGGCAGCTCCGCGAGCTGGCGGCGCGAGCGGAACGGGCCCTCCTTCGCGCGGCGCTCGACGATCGCGGCGGCGGCGCCCGGGCCGAGGCCCGGGACTCGCGCGAGGAGCGCGGCCGGAGCGGTGTTGAGCTCGACGCCGACCCGGGCGAGGCAGCCCTCGACGACCGCGTCGACCGCCCGCTGGATCGCGGCGTGAGCGACGTCGTGGGGGTACTGCCCCGCGCCCAGGGCGCGCGGGTCGACCTTCACGAGCTCGGCCATCGGGTCCTGGAGCCGGCGCGCGAGCGAGACGGCGCTGCGCACGGTGGGCTCCGTGTCGGGCAGCTCGGCCCGCGCCGCCTCGCCGGTGCTCCACGCGCTCGACGCCGCCTCGCTGACGAGCGCGACCGGCGCGTCGACCCCCGCCGCGCGCAGCGCCTGGCGGGCGAAGACCTCCGCCTCCCGGCCGCCCGCGCCGTTGCCGACCGCGACCGCGAGGACGCCCTTCTCGCGCGCGAGACGCACGAGGGCCTCGCGGGCCGCCTGCTTCTGCTCGTCCGTCTGGAGGTGCACCACCTCGGCCGCGACGAGCGCTCCCTTCTCGTCGACCGCCGCCACGCGACAGCCGTTCTTCGTACCGGGGTCGATGCCGAGGACGGGCTTCGCGCCGAAGGGCGGCTCGAGGAAGAGGGGCCGGACGTTCTCGGCGAACGCGCGCGCCGCGGCGGCGTCGGCCGCGTCCTTGAGCACGCGGTGGACCTCGTTCTCGACGGAGGTCCGCACGTCGTTCTTGAAGGCGATCCGGCCGGCGTGCCGCAGCACCTCGGCGCCGGGGGCCTCGGCCACCGGGCACGCCCGCGCCTCGAACGCGGCCACGAGCCGCGACTCGAACTCCGCGTCGTCGCTCTTCCCGCCGACGAAGACCTGCAGCTCTCCCTCGGACTGCCCGCGGCGCAGCGCGAGGTAGCGCGCCGAGGCGGCCGGCTCGCGCAGCGCCGGCACCCTCTCCTCGTACGCGAAGTAGGCCTCGAAGCGGCTCCCCGGCTTCGCCTTGTCCGTCTTCGCGGAGCGCACGAACCCGCCCTCGAAGTACGCGCGCCTCACGAGGGCCCGCAGCTCGGGGTCGGAGGCGAGGCGCTCGACGAGGATGTCGCGGGCGCCCTCGATCGCCGCCTTGGCGTCGGCGATTCCCTTCTCCTCGTTGCGGAAGGTGAAGGCCCACAGCTCGAGGGTCTGTCCCTCCTGGGGAGCCTCCGTGCCGTGGCCCGTGTCCCAGATCCAGTCGGCGAGCGGCTGCAGCCCCGCCTCGCGGGCGACGAGGGCCCGGTTCTTCTTCTGCTGGCGGTAGGGGTGGTAGAGGTCCTCGAGCGCGTCGGGGTCGAACGTCGCGAGGATGCGCGAGCGGAGCTCGTCGGAGATCCCGGCGTGCCGCTCGATCGACTCCACGATGATGGCCTGGCGGGAGACGACCCGCTCGAACCGGTCGCGGGCCTCGACACTGCGGCGCACGGCGTCCGCGTCGAGCCCGCCCGTCCGCTCCTTCCGGTAGCAGGCGACGAAGGCCACCGTCGCGCCGTCGGCGACGAGGGCGAGCGCCTCCCGCGCCCCGTCGAAGGGGACGTCGGGAACGTGCTCGCGGAACCAGGACTCGAACGAGGGGTGGAGAGAATCGGTCACGGATGGGCTCGGCAGGCCCCCAATGCTGCCATTTTCGGCTCCACGGGGGAAGCCCCCGCCCCCGCGCGGGACCCGTGCTACCTTCCGGCCGTGGCCCAGCCCCCCGCGCCCTCGCCCGCCGCCGCCGCCCCGCCGACCGAGGCGGAGGAGAGGCTCCGGCGGATCTCCAAGGTCGAGCTGCACCAGCACGTCGACGGCTCGATCCCGCCCGAGGTGACGTGGGAGCTGATGAAGCACTACCGCCTGAACCCGGTCGACTCGCTCGAGGCGATGCGGCGCCACCTCGAGATCCAGGCCGGCGAGGAGGGGACGCTCCTGGCCTACCTCGACAAGATGCACTACCCGCTGTGGGTCACGCAGTTTTACGAGAACGTCTCCAAGGTGACGGAGGCGATCGCCCTCGCCGCGGCCGAGGACGGCGTCGGCACGCTGGAGCTGCGCTACGCCCCGCTCATCCACACCTACGCCGGGCTCACCCCGCGCCAGTCGATCCGCGCCGCCCTGTCGGGGATGAACCACGCCCACCGCCGGCACCCGAGGATGAAGCTCGGTCTCATCGTCATCGCCATGCGGCAGCACGGGCCGCACATCGCGAAGATCCTGGCCCGGCAGGCGCTCGCCGAGGCGCAGCACCTTCACGAGAGGACGGGCGTCGTCGGGTTCGACATCGCCGGGCCCGAGCGCGGCAACCCGCCGCGCCTGTTCCGCAGCGCCTACGAGATCGCACGGCTCGGCCGGCTCGGCCTCACCGCCCACGCCGGCGAGGACGGGCCCGTCGAGTACGTGTGGGAGGCGGTCGACGAGCTCGGCGTCCAGCGGATCGGGCACGGGTGCGCGGCCGCCCGCGACCCCGAGCTCGTGCGCCGGCTCGCGCGGGACAGGATCGCGGTCGAGGTCTGCCTCTCGAGCAACTACCACACGGGCGCCGTGAAGCGCGGCGAGCGGCACCCCGTCCACGTGTTCCTGGAGGCGGGCGTCCCCGTCGCGCTGTGCTGCGACAACAGCACGGTGTCGCGGACCGGGGCGCTGCGCGAGTCGCACCTCGCGGCCGCCGAGCTGGGGACGGACGCCGTCGAGCGCATCCACCGCGAGGCCGACGGCTACACGTTCATCCGGCCCGAGACGGCCCTCGCGAACCGCGACCTCGACTGACGCCGGCGCGCCGACCATGACCCGAGACGACGCGCGCGAGTGCCCGTTCTGCCGCCAGCCGCTCGGCGCGGACGGGGCGCCGCGCGCCGGAGCCCTCGAGCCCGAGCTTCTCCTCCTCGTCCTCGCGAACAACCCCTGGTGGCGTCCCGAGGCGGGATTGTGCCGCCCGTGCGCGGACGCCTTCGCGGCCGCGTTCGCCGGGGCGCGCGCCCACCACCCCGGCTTCGCCCGGGGCGGCGTCCCGATCCTGCCGACGCCGGTGCGCCTCGGCGCGAGCGAGGAGCGCACCGGGCGCGGCGTGACGATCGCGTTCCTCGACTCCGGCTTCTTCGCGCACCCCGACCTCGTGCGCCCGGAGAGCCGCATCCTTCACTACCACGACGTGCGGCGGCCGCGCGTCACCCGTCGCGCCCTCGATCGCACGGACGTGTCGAGCTGGCACGGGATGATGACGTCGGTCGTCGCGTGCGGGAACGGCCACCTCTCGGGCGGCCTGTACCGCGGGCTCGCGTCGGAGGCGCGCCTCGTGCTCGTCAAGGTCGGCTCGGCGCGGCGCATCCGCCACGACGACATCCGCCGGGGGCTCGACTGGGTGATCGAGAACCGGCGGCGGTTCGACGTGCGGGTCGTGAACGTGAGCTGCGGCGGGGACTACGAGGCGAGCTACCTGCACGACGGGCTGTCGCAGGCGGTGGAGGCGGCGACGAAGGCGGGGCTCCTCGTCGTCACCGCGGCCGGCAACCACGGCGCGAAGCCGGGCCACCCGGTGATCCCGCCCGCCTCCGCCCCCTCGGCCCTCACCGTCGGGGGCCTCGACGACAAGAACCGCCTCCTGTTCTCGGGCTACGACATCTACCACTCGAGCTACGGGCCGACGATCGACGGGCTGCAGAAGCCGGAGGTCATAGCACCCGGCATCTTCGTGGCGGCGCCGATCCTGCCGCGGACCCCGACGGCGGCGCAGGCGGCGCTCTACGCCCGGCTCGCGGCGGCCCGCGACGCCGAGCTCGCGCCGCTGCTCGCCGCCGCCCGCGGCACCGACGCCGAGCTCGACGCGGCCGCGCAGCTCGAGCCGCCGCTCCTGCGCCAGCTCGTGGCCGCGAAGATCCGCGACAACAACGTGATCTCCGGGGCGTACAAGCACGTGGACGGCACGAGCTTCGCGGCACCCATCGTCTCCTCGCTCGCGGCGCAGATGATCGAGGCGAACCCGTCGCTGCGGCCGCACGAGACGAAGCGGCTCATCGTGCAGAACGCGCGGCGGATTCCGCACGTCGAGATCGACCGCCAGGGCTGGGGAGTGGTGGACCCGCGCGCCGCGGTCGCGGCGGCGGAGGCCTGTCGGAGCCCGAAAACAGCTCCGGGGCGCCCGTAGGCGCCCCGGAACCAGGAGGATGATCCCCTCTTTGGGGGGGTAGGGTTTTTAGATGGGATTCAAGTAGAGGTTGGATGAGCCATCAGGAAAGCGCATGACTTCGGCCTTGAGCTTTAGCAAGTCGTGTGCCGACCGAAGGCATCCTCGCACGCTTTCTCTCAACCTCCTGACGATAAGATAGTTACCGAGCAAGAGAAACCGGACGAGCGCACCGAATCGCGACAAGCTCACCCAAAAACTTGCGGCCACGCGCCCCGGTCTGTGCGCATTTTGCGCACCAGCCGCACCCGACGTGGGATTGGAGCGGTGGAATCGTCCCGGTGGCGCGAGACCCGAACGGGCGCCGGAGGCTAGTGCCCGCCGCCGTGGCGGCGCGCCTCCAGGAGCTCGCGCGCACAGGCGTGGCAGAGGAAGTCGTAGCCGGAGTGCAGGTCGTAGACGCCGAGGCACTCGGCGCAGGCGAACCGCTCGCAGATGTCGCACTGCAGCAGGTCGTGGTTGTGGACCACGCCTTCGCCCCTCCGGTACTCGAGCCGGCTCGGCGTCACGGCCTGTCGGCACGACTGGCAGCGGACGAGAGGCTCCATCGGGAAAAACCTATCGCGTCCCGAGGTCAGAAGGGGTCAATCGCGGTACCATAGCACAGGTCCCGCACGGGACTGTTCGGGGGCTTGGGAGCGAACCCTGCCATCACCGAGCGCCATCCCCGGGCACTATAATGCCCGGCCGCTGGGGACGGAAGACGCGACAGCGACAACCCGCGCAGACGGAGCCACGCCAATGAACAGGACTCTTGCCGCACTACTCGCCGTCGGGCTGCTCGCCGGCCCGGCCCTCGCCCAGCAGTCGAAGCTCGACCAGGCGGTCGCCAAGGCCGAGGACCAGCTCGCCAAGGGCAAGCCCGACGAGGCGGTCAAGACCGTCACCAAGGCCGCCGGCGACGCCGGGGCCGAAGGCCAGGTCGCCCTGGGCCGGATCCAGGAGCGCGTCGGCTCGCTCGACGCCGCCGGCACCGCTTACGAGGCGGCGAAGGCCGCCGGGGCCGGCAAGCCCGACGTGCTCGCGGCGGTCGCGAACTTCACGCTGCGCCGCGGAAAGGCCGCCGACGCCCTCGAGGTGGCGAAGGCGGCGGTGGCGGCCGGCGCGACGCCGGCGGCGCTCGCCGCCCTCGCGCGCGCGCAGGTGCGCCTCGAGGACGGCCCGGGCGCGCTCGCCAGCGCCGACAAGGCCGTGGCCGCCGGGGCCACGAGCCCCATCGCTCACGTCGCCCGCGGCGAAGCGCTCATCGTGATGGCGAAGGCAGCCGAGGCCGAGGCGGAGCTGAGGAAGGCGATCGAGCTCGACCCGAAGTCGGCCCTCGCCTACTCGCGCCTCGCCCGCGCGCAGCTCGCTCTCGCGCGCCCGGCCGACGCCGTCGCCTCCGCGAAGAAGGCGACGGAGCTCGACGACAAGTTCGGCGAGGGCTTCGCCATCCTCGGCGCCGCGATCCTCGCCAACGACGGCAAGGCCTGGAGCGAGGCCATCGCGCAGGCGCAGCAGGGCGCGTTCCTCGACCCGGAGAACGCGCTCGTGCAGCACACCGTCGGCAAGATCTTCGAGCACAACGGCCAGCTCGAGCAGGCCGCGGGCGCCTTCCGCCACGCCATCACGGTCGACCCCGCGTTCGGACCGGCCCGTTTCGCCCTCATCCAGGCCGAGCTCAACCGCGGCAACCGCGACGCGGCGATCACCGAGGCCAAGAAGATCCTCGCCACCGGCTCCAACAACCCCGACCTCAACCGGATGATCGGCGAGGACGCGGCGCGCCACAACGACTTCGCCGGCGCGATCCCGTTCCTGGAGAAGGCGACGCAGGGCCTGCCCGGAAACCCCGACGGCTGGGCCCTCCTCGGCCGCGCGTACCACGCCAAGGGCAAGTACGACGACGCGGCGGAGGCGTACAAGAAGGCGGTCGAGCTCGCGCCGCAGAACGTCGGGTACCGCGCGACCTACGGCCTCATCCTCGGCCAGGCCGGCAGCCTCGACGAGGGCCTCGTCCAGCTGCAAAAGGTCACGTCGACGCCGGGCTACAAGGACGCGGCCGGGTGGGTGAACCTCGGCTGGGTCTACCGCAACCTGAACAAGCCCGAGGAGTCGATCGCGGCCTACAAGAAGGGCCTCGAGCTCGACCCCAAGCAGGAGCAGGCGGCCCTCGGCCTCGGCTGGGCCTACTCGTACACGAAGAACTACGACGCGGCGATCCAGGCCTACCAGCAGGCGATCCAGATCGACCCGAAGGACGCGGCCGGCGACGGCAACCTCGGCATCGCCTGGGCGTACATCCTCAAGCGCCAGCCGGCCGAGGCGCGCGCCGCCGCCGAAAAGGCGGCCGCCGCGGGCCGCAACGTCGAGAAGATCAAGGACCAGATCGACAAGCTCGAGAAGTTCATCGCGCAGGGTGGCGTCATCACCGCGGAGCAGGAAGAAAGGATGCGCGCCGAGCAGCAGGCGGCCGAGGAGATCAACCGGAAGATCGACGCGGCCTTCCGCGCGGTCAACTCCAAGAACGCCGGCAACCGCGCCAAGGGCTGCCGCGACATCGCGAGCCTCGCCGGCGGCAACGGGGTCTCGGCCCTCGTCCAGCTCATGCAGACGGATCCCGACTACGACGTGCGCATCGCGTGCACGAACGCGATCGGCTCGCTCGGCGCGGGCGGCCGCGCGGCGGTCCGGAACCTCGAGGGCATGCTCCGCCAGCCGCCGTACCAGGCGCCGATCAACGCCACCCCGCAGGAGATGCAGAACGAGATGAAGGACGGCGACTACCGCCGCGCGATGCGCGACGCGCTCGCGAAGGTCAAGTAGCCGGCTCCTCCGCTCGGACCCGAAGGGCCTCGTCCCGCGAGGGGCGAGGCCCTTCGTGTTTTGGGGGCCGCCCGGACACGCCCCCTCAGGCCCAGACGCCGGGAATCGCCCGGCCGCAGTCGGGGCAGAGGCCGTCCGGCCCGATCCGGTTCCGCAGGACGCGGAAGCCGGCCCGCTCGACGAGGGTGGCGCGGCAGCCGGGGCAGCGCGTGCTCTCGAGGTCGCGCACCGCGCCCGGGAGGTTGCCCGCGTAGACGA
>JAXLRD010000056.1:0-53815 GCA_046331285.1 Vicinamibacteria bacterium | reverse complement strand
AGCCGTCGTGTCGTCGACGAGCTCGTCGGCGGCGTAGACGCGACCGACGAGGCCCGCGAGCGCGTGACCCGCGTCGAGGTCGGCCCTCAGCTTCCGCGCCGCGCTCGTCACCGCGCGGCCGCCGAAGAGCGTCGCCCGCGAGCCGGTCGTCTGGCCGCAGCCGAGGGCGAAGGTCGAGTCGACCTTCGGGTGGAAGACGCCGGCCGGCAGGCCCGTGGCCTCGACCGCGAACTGCACGAGCACGGTCAGGAGGCCCTGGCCCATCTCGGTGTAGCCGTTGTAGAGCGAGACCGAGCCGTCCGCCTCGACGACGAGCCGGCACTTGCCCCACTCGGCCACCCCGTTGCCGATGCCGCTGTTCTTCAGGCCGCAGGCGATGCCCACGGCCTTCCCCGCGCCGAGGGCGTCGTGGTACGCGTCCTTCACCGCGTCGAGCGTCTTCACGAGGCCGACCGACTTCTCGAGCACCTGGCCGGTCGTCACCGCGTCGCCGACGCCGACGGCGTTCCGCCGCCGGATCTCCCAGCCGTCGAGTCCCGTCTTCTTCGCGAGAAGGTCGAGGCAGCCCTCGATGGCGAAGGCCGCCTGCGGCACGCCGAAGCCGCGCATCGCTCCGCACGGCGGGTTGTTGGTGTAGACGGCCGTGGCCTCCACGTCCACCGCCGGCACCTTGTACGGCCCGCACGCGTGGCCGGCCGCGCGCTCGAGGACCTTGCCGCCGACCGACGCGTAGGCCCCCGAGTCTCCGAGGAGGCGCGCGACGACCGCGGTGAGCCGCCCCTCGGCGTCGCAGCCGACGGTGTAGTCGAGGCGGATGGGATGCCTCTTGGGGTGCATCCGCACCGACTCGTCGCGGGTCAGCACGAGCTTCACCGGACGGCCCGTGAGGCGCGCGAGGAGCGCCGTCTGGGCCTGGACGGACATGTCCTCCTTGCCGCCGAAGGCGCCGCCGCTCGGCACGAGCTCGACGTGCACGGACTCCTCCGGCACGCCGAGGAAGCGCGCGACCTGGCGCCGGTCGTCGAAGACGCCCTGGCCCTGCGTGAAGAGGGCGAGGCGTCCGTCGGGGAGCGGCTCGGCGAGAGCGGCCTCGGGCTCGAGGAAGAGGTGCTCGATCCGCTGCGTCCGCCAGGTGCCGGAGACGACGTGCGCGCTCGCGGCGAGGGCCGCGGCCGCGTCGCCACGGCGGATGACGGAGCGGGAGAGAAGGTTCGCGTGCTTCGGGTTCACCCGCGGGGCCTCGGGCGCGAGGGCCTTCTCCGGATCGGTGAGGGGCGCGCGGACCTCGTACTCGACCTCGACGAGCGCGGCGGCGGCGCGGGCGGTGCGGACGTCGTCGGCGGCAACGGCCGCGAGCACGTCGCCGACGCAGCGGACCTCCTCGCCCTCGGCCACGAACCCCGGCCAGTCGTCGTACAGCAGGCCGTACCACCTCTCGCCGGGGACCTCGGCCGCGGTCACCACCGCGTGGACGCCCGGGAGCGCCTTCGCCTTCGACGTGTCGACCCGGACGACGCGGGCCCGCGCGTGGGGCGAGAGGACGAGGGCGCCGTGGAGGAGGCCGGGCCGCTGCAGGTCGGCCACGTACGGCCGCTCGCCGAGCGCCTGGGCGACGGCGCCGTAGCGCGCGAGCGGCGCGCCGACGCCGCCGTCCTCGCGGAGAGCGGGCGGCTCGCCGCCGCGCCACGCCTTCGCCATCGTCTCGATCGCCTCGACGATCTGGGTGTAGCCGGTGCAGCGGCAGAGGTGTCCGTCGATGGCCCGCGCGATCTCCTCGCGCGTCGGCGAGGGGCGCTCGTCGAGGAGGTCCTTGGCTCGCAGCGCGATCCCGGGAATGCAGAAGCCGCACTGGACGCCGCCATTCGCCACGAGTGACCGCGAGACGATCTCGCGCTCGCGCGGCGAGATCCCCTCGAGGGTGAGGACGGATCGCCCCTCGGCCCGCCGGGCCTCGTACGCGCACGTGACGAGCGGGTGGCCGTCGACGAGGGCGAGGCAGCACCCGCACTGGCCCTGCGGCTGGCAGCCGTCCTTGATCGAGGTGACGCCGCAGCGCTCCCGCAGGGCGTCGAGCAGCGACTCGCCCGGCGCGGGCTCGATCGCGACGGGCCGCCCGTTCAGCGTGAAGCGGACCGTCGTCGCCATCGCGCTCCTCCTCGCGTCCCCGTTATACGCCATCCGCGGCGGGCCCGGGAGTAGACTCGGCCCCATGATCTTCGGGCCGACGTTCGCCGAGATGAAGGATCCCGGGCTCGTGCCTCCCGCGACGCGGGAGAACGCCCGCGCCGCGCGCGAGCGGCCCCTCGATCCCCTCAACCTGTGGAACCTCTCCTGGAAGGCCGACGGGTCCGTGCCCTTCACCGTCCTGCCCGAGGCGCTCACCGGCGTGCGCGCGCCGATCGTCGTCCTCTCCGGCCGGCGCTTCCCGACGGGCTCCCACAAGGTGGGGCCCGCGTACTCGATCCTCGTCGAGAAGCAGCTCGAGAACGAGTGCGCGCCGGGCGACCAGACGCTCGTGTTCCCCTCGACCGGCAACTTCGGGATCGGCGGCGCGTGGGTCGGGCCGCGGATGGGCTACCGCTCGCTCGTCGTCCTGCCGGCGGAGATGAGCGAGGAGCGCTTCCAGAAGATCCGCGGTTACGGGGCCGAGGTCATCGCGACGCCCGGCTGCGAGTCGAACGTGAAGGAGATCTACGACGAGGTCCGCGCGCTGCGCGCAGACCCCCGCAACCGGATCCTCAACCAGTTCGAGGAGATGGGGAACTACCGCTTCCACTTCCACTGCACCGCCGCGGCGGCCCGCGAGGCGGCGGCCTCGCTCGCCGTCGAGCCCGCGGCCTTCGTCTCGGCGATGGGCTCGGCCGGCACGATCGCGGCGGGGGAGGGCCTTCGCGCGGCGCATCCCGACGTGCGCGTCGTGGCCCTCGAGCCCGTGCAGTGCCCGACCCTCCACAGCGTCGGCTTCGGCGGCCACCGCATCGAGGGCATCGGCGACAAGCACGTGACGTGGATCCACAACGTGTGGGCGATCGACCTCCTCCTGTGCATCGACGACCGCGAGTGCCTCCTCGGCCTGCAGCTCCTGCAGGAGGGCACGGCCGCGCTCGTGAAGGAGGGGGTCGACCGCGCGCTCGCGGAGAGCTGGGTGGGCTTCTTCGGCGTGAGCGGCGTGTGCAACGTGCTCGGCGCCATCCGGGCCGCGCGCCACTACGGCTTCGGCCCGAAGCAGGCGGTCGTCACGATCGCGACCGACGGCTTCGACCGCTACCCGTCCGTGCTCCGGCGGCTGGACACGGAGGAGGGGCCGATGGGCGACGACGAGGCGCGCCGGCGGCTCGAGATCTTCGGCGCGCAGGGCAGCGCGCTACTGCTCGAGGGCACGCCCGAGAACCGCCGCCGCTGGCACAACCAGAAGTACTTCACGTGGGTGGAGCAGCAGGGGAAGACGGTCGAGGAGCTGCGGGCGCAGGAGGACCCGGCGTGGTGGGTCGCCCACCAGGAACGCGCCCACGACATCGACCGGCGCATCCGGGAGCGCCGGGTGTGAGCTTCCCCGGCTGCGTCGCCGGCCTCGTCTGCGTGCGCTGCGGCCGGCGGCCCGCGCGCGGCCTCGACGGGCCGTGCGCCGCCTGCGGGCCGGAGGGCGTTCTCGAGATCGAGACGGACCTCGCCCGCGCGCGCCGGACGCTGACCCCGCGCGCGCTGCGCGCGAGGCCCCGCACCGCCTGGCGCTACGAGGAGCTGCTGCCGCTGCCGCCGGGCGCGCGGCGGCCGCCCCACGAGCCGGGCTTCACGCCGATCGCCGAGACGGTGGCCCTCGCCCGCTGGGCGGGCGTGCGCCGTCTCCTCGTGAAGGACGAGGGGCGCAACCCGACCGCCTCGTTCAAGGACCGGGCGAGCGCCGTCGGCGTCGCCCGCGCCCTGGCGCGCCGCGCCCGGGTCGTGGCGTGCGCCTCGACCGGGAACGCGGCGACCTCGCTCGCCGGCGCCGCGGCGAGCGTCGGGATGCCCTGCGTCATCTTCGTCCCCGAGTTCGCGCCGGAGCCGAAGCTCGCGCAGCTCCTCGTGTTCGGCGCGCGGGTCTTCCGGGTCCGCGGCACGTACGACGAGACGTGGGAGATGTGCCAGCGCGCGTGCGACCGCCACGGCTGGTACAACCGCAACGCCGCCGTCAACCCGACGCTCGTCGAGGGGAAGAAGACGGGCGGCCTCGAGATCGCCGAGCAGTGCGGCGACGAGGTGCCGGACTGGGTGGCGGTGTCGGTCGGCGACGGCTGCACGATCGCCGGCATCGGCAAGGGGCTCGTCGAGATGCACGCGCTCGGCTTCATCCCCCGCGTGCCGCGTCTCCTCGGCGTGCAGGCCGAAGGCGCGCGGCCGCTCGTCGAGGCCTTCCGGGCCGGCCGCGATCTCGAGCCGGGAAAGGCGGAGACTCTGGCCGACAGCATCTGCGTCGGCCACCCGCGCAACTGGAGGAAGGCCCTCGCCCGCGTGCGCGAGAGCCGGGGCGCCTTCGTCGCGGTCTCCGACGACGCGATCCTCGAGGCGCAGCGCGAGACCGGCCGACGGGCCGGGCTCTTCGGCGAGCCGGCCGCCGCGGCGGCGGTGGCCGGCCTGCGCCAGGCGGTGGCCGACGGCATCGTCGGACGCCGGGCCTCGGCGCTCGTCCTCCTCACGGGCAGCGGCCTGAAGGACGTGCGCGCGGCACTGCGCGCGGCGGGAAAGCCGGTCGACGTCGCCCCCGACGACGCGGCGCTCGACGCCCACCTGCGCGAGCACCCGCTGGCCTGAGCGCGCGATGCTCCTCCGCGACGCGACCCTCGCGACGCTCCAGCCGGCGGCGGTCGAGCGCGCCGACCTGCGGATCGAGGCCGGGCGGATCGTCGCGCGCGCGCGGGAGCTCGCCTCGCGCGCCGGCGAGGAGACGGTCGACCTCGCGGGAGCCCTCGTCCTGCCCGGCTTCGTCAACGCCCACACGCACCTCTACAGCGCGCTCGCGCGGGGGATGCCGCCTCCGGCCGAGCCGCCGCGAAGCTTCGTCGAGATCCTCGAGAAGGTCTGGTGGCGACTCGACCGCGCGCTCGACGAGGAGGCCGTGCGCCTGTCGGCCCTCGTCGGCGCGATCGACGCCGCGCGCTCCGGAACGACCCTCCTCGTCGATCACCACGCCTCGCCGTCCTTCGTCCGCGGGTCGCTCGACACGGTGCGACGGGCGGTGGAAGAGGTCGGCCTGCGCTCGGTGCTGTGCTACGAGACGACCGACCGCAACGGCGTCGAGGGCCGCGACGCGGGCCTCGCGGAGAGCGCCGCGTTCCTTGCGGGCGGCCCCGCCGCGCTCACGCGGGCGCGGGTCGGCGCGCACGCCAGCTTCACTCTCGCGGACGAGAGCCTCGGTCGCCTCGCGGCCGTCGCGCGCGGCGCCGGCTCGGCGATTCACGTCCACGTGGCCGAGGACCGCGCCGACGTCGACGACGCGGTCCGCCGGGGCGCCGCGGGCGTCGTCGACCGGCTGCGCCGCCACGGACTCCTCGTGCGCGACGCGCTCCTCGTTCACGCGGTGCACCTCGACGAGCGCGAAGCCAGCCGGGAGTCCAGGACGCCGGAGCCTGGCTCGTCCACTGCCCGCGCGAACATGAACAACGCCGTGGGCCGCGCGCGCGTGGAGCTCTTCGATCACGCCGCGCTCGGCACCGACGGCATGGACGAGGACCTGCTGGCCGAGGCGCGCGCCGCGTTCCTGTGGATGCGCGACGCCGGTCGGCCCGACGCCTTCGCCGCGGCGATCCGCCTTGTCGCCGGAAGCCATCGTCTCGCCTCCGCCCTCTTCGGCGAGGCCTTCCGGAGCGGCTCGAGCCCGGTGCTCGGCCGACCCTCGTCGTCTTCGACTACGGGCCGCCGACGCCGCTGACCGCGGCCGACAACCTGGCCGGGCACCTGCTCTTCGGCCTCGACCGCAGCCACGTCCGCTCGACGATGGTCGCGGGCCGCTTCGTGATGCGCGACCGCGCGATCGTCACGGTCGACGAGGCGGCGGTCCTGTCGCAGGCCCGGGCCGCGGCCGCGCGGCTCTGGGAGCGGATGCAGGCCCTCTGAGGGTGGGGCGGGCCGGGTCGACGCTCTTGCGGCCGGAGAACGGCGCCGGTAGTATCCGAGTGGCAAGAAGGTAATACGCCGATGCCGACCATCACCGTCAAGCTCCCGCCCCGTCTCGAGTCCCGCCTGCGGCAGGCCGTCGCGCGGCGGCGGAGCAGCCGTTCGGCGCTCGTGCGGGAAGCCCTCGAGTCGCACCTGCGCGACGCGCCGGACCGCGCGCGAGAAGAGTCCTGTCTCGCTCTGGCCCAGGATCTCGCCGGCTCGCTCGCCGGTCCGCGCGATCTTTCGTCGAACCGGGGCCGACTGCGCGGTTACGGGCGGTGACGGCGACGCTGGCCGACACCGGCCCGATCGTCGCCTTCCTGAACGCCCGGGATCGCCACCACCGGTGGGCGGTCGAGGCGATGGGGCGCCTCAGGCCGCCCCTCGTCACGTGCGAGTCCGTCCTGTCCGAGGCGGCGTACCTCGTGAGGTCCCTGCCGGAAGGGGGCGCGCGCGTGATGGAGCTCGTCACGCGCGGGGTGCTGCGCGTCGATTTCGACGTCGAGCGCGAGGCCGCGGCCCTCAGCCGCCTCCTTCGCCGCTACGCTTCTTTGCCGATGGACTTCGCCGACGCGTGCCTCGTGCGCCTCAGCGAGATCCACGCGGACAGCGTCGTCTTCACGCTCGACTCGGAGTTTCGCGACGTCTACCGCCGCAATGGACGGCAGGTCATCCCGACGCTGTCCCCGCCGCGCATCCGTCGCTGACCAGGGCGAGCGGGGAGCGCCGACGTTCCTAGAGCGCCGCGAACGCGCTAGGGAAGCGGGCGATGACGGCGATCGCGTGCTGCAGCTCGCGGAGATCGACGCACTCCCCGACGCGGTGCGTGTTCTGCTCGATGCCGGCGCCGATGCCGAACATCGCGGGGTGCTTGACGTCGCCCGAGACGACCCAGCGCTTCGACTCCGGCACCCCGATCGATCGGTCGGCGACCGGGATGGGGAAGCCGACGCCGTCGGTCGAGAAGATCCACCGGTCGACCCGCGGCTCGCGGCGGAGGGCCCCGCGCGTGGCGCCGCCCGCCGGCTCGTTCACGTGCGGCGTGACGACACCGCGGTACGCGGCGACCGCGGCGCGGAGGGCGGGATGGTCCTCGGGGGTGAGCCAGCCGCGGTAGATCTGCGGGTTGTCGGCGAGGTAGCCGCGCCAGGTCTTCTCGCGGTACGGCGGCACCGAGATCGCGACCGTGAGGCCCGCCGCCCGCGCGGCCTTCACCGCCTCGAGCGCCTCGACGTCGCGGAGCGCCTGCTCCGGCGTCTCGCCGACCGTGAGCCGCCGGTCGAAGCGGAAGGTGAGCCGCTCGGGGACGGCGCAGTCGCTCGGCGTGTCGAGCCGCGCCCACGACGCCGTGCGCGTCCCGTGGCCGAGGAACGGGTGGTCGAGGAACCCGTCGCGCGCGTCGTAGCGGCGGGCCGCCTCGGCCACGATCGCCCCGCCGTGCTCGAAGGGGTTCAGGCCCTCCCACGGCATCGAGCCGTGGCAGGAGCGGCCGGTGACGACGACTTCGATCTGCATGCGCCCGCGCTGGCCGCGGTAGATGCCGAGCGCGCCCTTCGCCGAGTCGCCGGTGCCCTCGGTGAGGATGACGACGTCCGGCACGAGCTCGGGCGGCGCGCCGGGAAGGACGTGGCCCATCACGTGGAGCGGGCCGCCGCCGTCGTTGTCCTCCTCGGCGGCGGTGGCGTACGAGCGGACGATGACGCCGCGGAGCGCCCCTTCCGGCGCCAGCTCGAGCAGGATCTTCGTGGCGACGATCTGCGACACGACGCCGGCGAGCTGGTCGGCCGAGCCGCGGCCGAAGAGGAGGTGGCCCCACTCCTCGTCCGGCGGCAGGTAGCCGAGGAGAGAGCGCAGGACGGACCGGTCCACCCGCGCGAGGTCGACGGCGCCGTCGTAGGAGTCGATCCCGCCGTTCGTCTTCTCCCGCCACTGCGGCCGGAGCGCCCGCACGGTGTCGGCGTGGCCGTCGAGGTACACGACCCGCTTGTCCCGCGCGGGGACGGCGTCCGCCTCGTCCTCCACCGTCCACACGAGGTTGCCGTACGCGTCGAAGCCGGCGTCCTCCGCCCGCCGCACGGCGCCCGTCTCCACGACCATCCGCTTCAGGTACTCCATCCGCGGGCCCTCGTGGTTGCTGAGGCCGCACAGCGGGTCGCCGCCCTCCTCGACCGGCCTGTCGACGTAGTCGGCGGGGATGCGGACGGCCTCGGCCAGGAGGCGGGCGGCGAGCGGGCGGTACTGCGTGGCGAGGGCGGCGATTCTCTCGTCGAGGGTGGGCATGGTCAGTCCTCGAGGCCGCGCCGCGCGCCCGCGTCCCCGGTCGAGACGCGCCACGCCGCGACGGCCAGGAGCGCGACGAGGGCGACCGACAGGAGGGACCGGCCCGCGTAGAACGCGGAGAAATCGGTGGAGAGCGGAAGGCGGCTCGTGAGCGCGTGGGCGAGCTGGAAGGCGATGCCGGCGACGAGGCCGAAGCGGGTGACGGTGCCGATCGCGAGCGCGGACCACAGGCCGGTGGCGACGACCATCGGCCAGCTCCGCGCGGTGGCCAGGACCTGGACCGCCCAGAGCGCGGTCCACAGGACGAAGGCCGCGCGCGCTTCGGTCCGGACGAAGCCGCGCACGAGCGCGACGAAGAGGAGCGTCGCGAAGGAGAACGCGATCGCGCCGATGGGCAGGTCGAGGACGATCCCGAGGGCGGCCAGCGGGCCGTCGAGGGAGGCGACGTCCATGAGGCGGTTCGGCGCCTGCGGAGCGGCGAACGCCTCCTTGAGCCAGCCGGCGAGAGGACGGAGCCCGTGCCGGCGAGGCCGAGGACCGCTCCGACGAGGACGTCCCGCCCGACCATCGGGTCCCTCCACCCCCCGCCCAGCAGCCGCGCCCACGAGACGATGAGCTCCGGGCGATGCCGCCTCACGTACGGCTCGAGCGCGACGTAGAGGATCCAGGCGAGGACGCCCAGGCCGAGGCTCCACGTCAGGATCCGCCACAGGACGAGAAGGACGCTCTCGATCGTCCCCGCCGGGTCGGAGACGACCAGGCTCGAGGCGACCGACAGCGCGAAGACGGCCGCCGCGACCTTGAGGGCGCCCGGTCGGTCGCCGCGGCCGAGCCGCAGGTTGCGGCGGGCCGTCCCGAGCCCGCCGGCGAGCACCTGGGGAGGACCGCCGCGCCGATGACGGCCGCCGCGCTCGGACGCGCTCCGCCGCGGGCGGTTTCGCGAGAGGCGGCTCGGTCCAGGGCGGAGCGAGCGCGAGTGAGACGGGCCGGCCATCCGCGGCGGCCGCCTCGACCCGGGCCGGGAGGTCCGGGTGCCCGGGGACGGTGGCGGTCCACGCGACGTGCGCGTCGGCGTCGACGGGCGCCGACCACCGGGGCTCGGCCGGCGCGAGGCGCGTCGCGTCGAGGCCGGCGGCCGACAGCAGCGAGTCCAGTCCACGGCGGCCGACGCGGGCCGCGGTCGCCGGGCGGACGGCACCGCTTCGAGCGCGACGAGGCGGCCTCGCGGGTCGAGGACGACGCTCGCCATTCCTTCGATGCGCGCGGGCGGGTCCGTCTCGCTGGGCGCCCGCCCCGCGGCCGGCGCGAGCGGCACCGGGCTCTCGCGGTACCAGAAGGAGTAGGTGAGCGGCTGCCCCGAGGCGAGCCTCTTCCACCGCTCGGGCGGCGGGAGAGGGTCGGCCGTCCATCCGAGATACGACTGGTCGATCCGGAAGCCGAACGCCCGGTCGACGGGCTCCTCGTATCCGAGGCCGGCGAGCAGCGTCCGGGCCCGGTCCGCGAGCACCTCCGGCGGCTTCTCGAGCGGCACGCGGTGATGGAGGTTGACCCGATCGCCGATCGAGACGAGGGCGAGAAGGACGACCGCGCCGGCGAGGAGCGCGCCGGCGGTCCGCGGCGCGAGGGCGCCCGCGGTCGGGGCCGCGGCCACCATCTCGGGCGAGGGCGTCTCGCCCGCGGCGATCGCTTCGCCGAGCGGATCGCCGCCGGGCAGGGCCGCCGCCACCTGGACGACCGAGGCCGGCCGCCGCGCCGGGTCGTCCTCCAGGCAGCGGCGGATGAGGCGGGCCACGGTCGGATCGAGGCCCGAGGCGGCGGCCGGATCGAACGAGACGCCGGCCTCCCTCTGGCGCAGCACCGCCGGCACCGTCGCGGCATCGAAGTAGCGGCGGCCGGTGAACAGCTCGAAGAGGAGGAGGCCCAGCGAGTAGATCTCGCTCTGCCGCGTGAAGGCCCGACCCGCGAGCTGCTCCGGCGCCATGTAGGCCGGCGTCCCCGACGCGTCGCCCGCCCGCCCCAGATCCGTCTCGAGGCCGGCCAGGCCGAAGTCCGCGATCCGGGCGCGCCCCCGGCCGTCGAGCATCACGTTCGCCGGCTTGAGGTCGCGGTGCAGGACGCCGGCCTCGTGGGCGGCGGCGAGCCCCGCGCAGACCTGCCGCGCGACCTGGAGGGCCTTGTCCTCGGGCAGGCGGCCGATGCGCCGGGTGAGCGAGGCCACGTCCTCGCCGTCGATGTACTCCATCGTGAGGAAGTGCTCGCCGTCCGTCTCGCCGATGTCGAAGACGCGGCACACCGAGGGGTGCGCGATCTGGCGCGCGAGGCGCACCTCCTGGTGGAAGCGGGCGAGGGCGGCGCCGTCCCGGGAGAGGGCCGGCGGCAGGAACTTCAGCGCCACCGCCTGGGACAGCTTGAGGTCGTCGGCCCGGTAGACCTGCCCCATCCCGCCCCGGCCGAGGAGGCCGACGATCCGGTAGCGGCCCCCGATCACCGTGCCCGGCACGAACCGCCCGCCGTCCGACGCCGGCGTCGACGGTGCGGCCAGGGGCTCGTGCCCGGGCCGCGCCTCGGTCGGCGTGTTCTCGTCCGGCTCGGCGGGAAGGCTCACCCGCCGAGCTCCGCGAGGCGACGGGCGAGGTCCTTCACCTTCGCCGCGGCGAGGAGCGCCATGATCACGTAGACCTTCTTGTTCGCCTCGCGCGCGACGTCGACGCGGAAGCGGTCCATGACGCCCGGGCTCACCTCGGCCCCGATGTCGGCGGGCAGGCAGTGGAGGTACAGGGCCTCCCTCGTGAGGCCCATCCGCCGCTCGTCGCAGATCCAGTCGCGGTGGCGGGCGTTCCTCTCGAGTGCGCGCTTCTCGATGTCGGCCATCGCCGCCTTGTCGCCCCTGCGATTCGCCGCGACCCGCTCCTGCATCAGGTCCCACGGGCCCCACGACTTCGGGTACACCGCGACGGCGCCCTCGAAGGCCTCGTCCATCGAGGCGACCGCGCGGAAGGAGCCGCCCGAGGCCGCGGCGTTCGCGGCGGCCGCGGCCATGGGCTCGTCGAGGAGGCGGTAGCCCTCGGGCTGCGCGAGCGTGACGTGGGCGCCGAAGCGCGTGAGGAGCGTGACGAGGCCCTGCGGCACGGAGAGCGGCTTCGCGTAGCTCGGCGAGTACGCCCAAGAGACCGCGACCTTCTTCCCGGCGAGATCGCCGAGCCGCTCGCGCAGCCACAGGAGGTCGGCCAGCGTCTGCGTCGGGTGGTCGACGTCGCACTGGAGGTTGACGATCGGCACGACGCGCGGGTCGCCGGTGGCCTTCAGGTACGCGTCGATCCCCGCCTTCACGTCGCGCATGAAGCGGTTGCCCTCGCCGAGGATCAGGTCGTGGCGGACGCCGAGGGCGTGCGCGTTCATGCCGAGCATCGCGCCCGTCTCCTCGGCGGTCTCGCCGTGGGCGACCTGGGTCGACGAGCCGTCGACGATCACGGGGGCCATGCCGAGGCGCGCCGCGGCCCCGGCCCACGCCGACTTCGTGCGCGTCGAGTTGTCGAAGAAGAGGGCGTAGGCGAGCTGGCTCTCGAGGAGAGCCGTCCTCCTTCCCGCGCGGTCGAGGGCCTCGAGGCGCGCGGCGAGGGCGAGGAGGGCCCCGAGGTCGGGCGTCGACCAGTCCTGCGTCAGGAGGAGAGAGCGGCCGTGGAGGGCGGCGAGGGCGGAGTCGTCGAGAAGGGGGGCCATGACGGGCGCATTATCGGACCAATCGGAGCCGCAGTGTCGGCTATAGTCGGGCGCATGAAGAACCGGGCCCTCCTCCTCGCCGCCGCCACCCTGACGACCGCCGCCACCTTCGCTTCCGCCGAGTCCGTCGCCCGCTCGAAGGACGGCGTCGCGATCCGTTACGACTCGACGGGCAAGGGCGAGCCGGCGATCGTGCTCGTCCACTGCTGGTCCTGCGACCGCCACCTCTGGGACGCGGTGGTGCCCCGCCTCGCGAAGGACCACCGCGTGGTGACGCTCGACCTGGCCGGCCACGGCGCGTCCGGCCGCGACCGCAAGGAGTGGACGATCGCCGCGTTCGGCGAGGACGTGCGGGCGGTGGCCGACGCCCTCTCGCTGCGACGCATGATCCTCGTCGGCCACTCGATGGGCGGTCCCGTCACGCTCGAAGCCGCGCGGCTGATGCCGGGCCGCGTCGTCGGCCTCGTGCCGGTCGACACGGGCCTGAACGTGGAGCAGACGAACACGCCGGAGGAGGTCGCGGGTCTGATGGCCGCGTTCGAGAAGGACTACCGCGCCACGGCCGACGGCTTCACGCGGAAGTACATGTTCACGCCGAAGAGCGATCCGGCCGTGATCGACCGCGTCGCGGCCAAGAACGTCGCGGCGCCGCCGGAGATCGCGATCCCCAGCCTGCGCGCCGTGCTCGGATACGACGCTCGTCCGACGCTGAAGGAGGTCCGCGTGCCGGCGCACGCCGTGAACGCCGACCTCTACCCGACCGACGTGGACGCGAACCGCCGCCACTTCGCTTCCTACGACGTGACGATCATGAAGGGCGTGGGCCACTACGTGATGCTCGAGGACCCGGCCCGCTTCTCCGCCCTCCTCGCGGGCGCGATCACGGACCTCCTCGCAAAGGCGCCCGCCCGGTAGCGCCGCCGAGGTCGAAGGCCCGTGGCCGAGCTCGCGCCCGCTCCGTTCGCGCACCTCCTGCGGCGGATGCTGCGGGAGGCGGAGCGCGAGCGGAAGGTCTTCGACCTCCCCGCGCGCCGCTTCTGGCGCGGCTCGCCCGACCTCGACCTCTCGGTGCGGGTCCACGGCCGACGGATGGCGAACCCCGTCGGCCCCGCGGCCGGGCCGCACGGGCAGATGGCGCAGAACGTCCTCCTGTCGTGGCTCGCCGGCGGGCGGTTCCTCGAGCTGAAGACGGTCCAGGCGAACGACCGGCTCACGATCCCGCGGCCGTGCATCGACATGGAGACGGTCGGCTACAACGTCGAGTGGAGCCAGGAGCTGCGCCTCGCCGAGAGCCTCCGCGAGTACGCGAAGGGCTCGATGCTCGTCGACGTCGCCCGGGCGAACGGCCTTCTCGGCCGGCCCGACGACCCGCTTCGGGACGAGCCCGTCTTCGACCTCTCCGTCGGCTACGACCTCGCCGGCATCCGCTCGCCGGCCGTGCGCGGGTGGATCGCCGCGATGAAGGACGCCCGCGCGGAGGTCGAGGCGCTCCGCGCGGAGATCCCCGAGGACCCTCGGCGCGCTGCGGGATCTGGACTTCCGCACCGCCCTCTCGACCAGGTCACGCTCTCGACCTTCCACGGCTGTCCGGCGGCGAGATCGAGGCGATGACCGTCTTCCTGATGGAGGAGATGGGCCTTCACGTCACGGTGAAGCTCAACCCCACGCTCCTCGGGCGAGGTCGTCGACTCGCTCCTCCACGACGTCCTCGGCTATCTCGACGTCTCGACCCGCCCCGAGGACTTCGACCGCGACCTCCAGTGGGGGCGCGATGCTCGAGATGACCGACCGCCTCGTGGAGCGGGCGCGGCACTCGGCCGCGAGCTGCGCCTCAAGCTCTCGAACACGCTGGTCGTGAGGAACCACCGCTCGTTCTTCCCGCCCGCCGAGTCGGTGATGTACCTGTCCGGACCGCCGCTCCACGTCATCACGCTCGCCCTCGTGGAGAAGGTGCGCCGCGCCCGCCCCGAGATTCCGCTCTCGTTCTCGGCCGGCGTCGACAACCGCAACTTCGCCGACTGCGTGGCCCTCGGCCTCGCGCCGGTCACCACCTGCACCGATCTCCTCAAGCCGGGCGGGTACGGAAGGCTCCCCAGGTACCTCGAGAACCTCGAGGAGCGGATGCGCGAGAAGGGCGCGCGCACGATCGAGGAGTACTGCCGCGGGGCCGCGCTCGATCCCGCGGTCGCGGTCGAGCGGGCGAAGGCCGATCCGCGATACCGGGCCGGAGGGCTCCGGCCACCCCGTCGAATCGGCCGGCGCCTCGCGACCTTCGACTGCATCAACTGCGACAAGTGCCTGCCCGCCTGCCCGAACGACGCGAACTTCGCCTACGAGACCGGGCCCGCCTCGATCGCGTACCGCGACTACCGCGTCGAGGGAGGCCGCGCCCTTCCCGTCGACGGCGGGACGTTCGTCGTGGCCGAGCGCCACCAGATCGCGAGCTTCCAGGACTTCTGCAACGACTGCGGCAACTGCGACACCTTCTGCCCCGAGGACGGCGGCCCCTACCGGGTGAAGCCGCGCTTCTTCGGCACGCTCGCCGCGTGGCGGAGAGACGCCCCGCGCGACGGGCTTTTCGTCGAGCCCCGGCAAGGCGGCGCCGGGGCCTGGGCGCGGCTCGGAGGCGCGGAGTACCGTCTCGACGTGGACGGCGACCGCGCGGTCTTCTCCGACGGGCGGATCACGCTGGAGCTTCGGCACGCGGAGCGCGCGCCGACCGGCGCGACGGTGGCCGCGGGCACGCCCGACGGCCACCCGCTCGACTTCCGCGCCTACCTGACGGTCGCGGCCCTCGTGGACGGCGTCCTCGACCTCCGCCGCGCGAACCCGGTCAACGCAGGGGTGGTGGTTCCTTGGGATCCCGGGGAGTGACGGTTCACTCGCTCCGGACGCGTTCCCAGAGGCGTCGGGACTCCGCGGGCAGAGCGGGAAGGAGCCTCTCGATCTCTCCGATCAACGGCTGCTTGTCGTCGGCGGCTTCGAGGAGGGCACGGGCATCCCACGCATCCCGAGCGCTTCCCGCGTGCAGCTTGAGCAGAACGAGGCCCGCTGGCCGGACCACGGGCAGGTCGACTTCGCCGGTCGAGCACCGCACGGCTTCGTCGATCAGCTGACGCTGCCAGGCGAATCGTCCGACGACGACATCCACCACGCTCGGGTCCAGCACCAGCCTCACGCTGCCGGCGAGCGGATCGTCGAAGTCGCCCTTCAGGAGGCGCAGCTCGACCCCCCGGCGCTCGAACGCGACCCAGGTCTCCCGCGCCAGGACCCGAGGGTCGAGGACCAGAATGTCGACATCCGCGGTCGCCCGGGAGACGCCGTGAATCGCCATCGCCGCGGCGCCGATCAGCGCATGGGGGATCGAGCGCGACTCGAGCTCCGCGACGACGTCGCGGAAGAGGCTCATCCGGCGAGCTCGCGCATCACGACGGACGGTCGTCGCCCGGCTTGTCCCGTGCGTTCCAGTCGCCGGCGCGCTTCGTCCCGCGTGACGCCGTGCGCGGCGGCGAATGCGGCGATCGCGACCTGTCCGAGGCGGAGGGCCTCCGCAAAGCGCTCGGCTGGCGTCATGCGTGCGGACCGGGCGGCCTGATCGCGCCGAAGCTCGTCGCTCACGCGGCTCATGCAGTCAGTATAGCTACCCGCGCGTAGACTCGAGCAGCTCGCGGCGTCGCGACGGCGGGAAGCGCTCGATCGCGTAGCGCAGCGTCGTGCGGGGGATCCGCGGGCCGTGCGCGCGCAGGAAAGCCTCGAGCGCGGCCATGTCCGACTTGCCGACCTCGCGGAGGAGCCAGCCCGCGGCCTTCTGGACGAGGTCGTCGTCGGAGCCGAAGTGGCGGCGGGCCATCGCGTAGATCGCGTCGCGGTACTCCGGCCGGCGCGTCAGCTTGAGGAGGGAGACGAGCGACGCCCGGCGCACCCAGCGGTTGTCCGACCGGGCCCACGTCTCGAGCCGCCGCAGGAAGGGCGGGCGGGCCGCGACCAGCGCACCGACGACCTCGGGGCAGAGCGCGTCCACCGAGGCCCAGTTGGCGAGGCGATCGGCCGCCAGCCAGCCGTGGATCGTGTCGAAGAGCTCCGGCGGATACGTGCGGCGGAAGCGGTGGAGCACGAGGATCGCGACGCCCTTGGCCTCGAGCTCGGGTCGCGGGAGGAGAAGCTCGCACAGCCGCACGGCGTCGTCGACCGTCCATTCCCTTCGGACGCGGCGCGAGATGCCCGTCGCGATCTGCCGGATGTCCGCCGCCCGCACGCCGAACGCGCGGATCGTCTCCTTGAAGTAGGCCTCGGCGCCGCGGGCCCGCACGGGGTCGGCCTTCGCGCGCAGGAGGGAGAGCGTCTCGCGGGCGACGGCCTCGGGAGTGGGCGCGCTCATCGCCCGCCGCGGCCCGCGGTCTCGGTCCAGAACTGGGCCAGGAGGTTCGCCGCCACGCGGCGGCGGTAGGCCGCCGTCGACCGCAGGTCGTCGATCGGCTGGATCTCGTCCGCGAGCACGGCCTGCGCGTCCTCGATCGAGCCGCCGCCCGCGAGGCAGGCCTCGGTGCGGGGCGCGCGGACGACCGTGGGCGCCACGCTGCCGAGGGCGATCCGCGGGCGCTCCGCGCGCACGGCCGCCATCACCACCTTCGAGATGGCCTGCGCGGCCCGCGTGCCGACCTTGCGGAACCACTGGCGACCGTCGACGGGGGGCACCTCGATCGCGACGATCAGCTCGTCCGCGCGCCGGACCGACTGGCGATAGCCCGTGTAGAAGTCGCCGAAGGCCACGCGGCGCTCGCCGTCCGCGCGGCGCAGGACGACCGTCGCCCCGGCCGCGGCCAGGACCGGAAGCGTGTCGCCGGCCGGCGAGGCGTTGGCGACGTTCCCCCCGAGCGTGCCGCGGTTCTGGATCTGCGGGCTGCCCACTTCGCGGGCGGCCGCGGCGAGCATCGGCAGGCGGCGCCGCACGAGCGGCGAGCGGAGGATCTCGGCGTAGGTCGCGAGGGCGCCGATCGAGAGCCGCTCCCCGCGAACGCGGATCCCACGCAGGCCGGCGAGGCCCTGGAGGTCGAGGAACCGCGTGGCGCGCTCGGTGCCGAAGTGAAGGCCGACGTAGAGGTCGGTGCCCCCGGCGAACGGAACGAGCGGCCCCTCGTCGCGCAGGAGGCGCAGCGCCTCGGGCAGCGTCCGCGGCTGGAGGAGCGCGAGGCGCGCGAGCGCGGTGGCCACGGCTCAGGCCCGCCGCCGTCGCGTCGGGGCCGGCGCTCGCTTCTTTGCCCGCCGCCCCGCCCCCGTCCCCGCCGTCGCGGTCGCCGCCGCCGCGAGCACGCGCGGCCGCGGAACGGCGCGGGCGCCCGCCAGCGCCCGCACGATCCCCGCGTAGCCGGTGCAGCGGCAGAGGTTGCCGGCGAGGGCCTCGCGCACGCGGGCCGCGGTCGGCCGCGGGCCGAGGACGGACGCCGCCATCAGGACGCCCGGCGTGCAGATGCCGCACTGCGCGCCGCCCTCGCGCACGAGCGTCTCCGGCCGCCGCCCGCGCAGGCCCTCGATCGTCGTGACCTTGCGCCCGCGGACGTGCGCGAACGGCACGAGGCACGCGTTCACCGGCGCGCCGTCGAGGAGCACGGTGCACGCGCCGCACTCGCCCTCGCCGCAGCCTTCCTTCGTCCCGGTGAGGTGGCAGTCCTCCCGCAGGACGTCGAGCAGCCGTTTCAGCGGCGGCGCGCCTATGTCGCGGCGCCGGCCGTTGAGGATGAAGCGCATTCGAGGACCTTCTCCGCGGTGAGGGGGAGCGAGCGGACGTCGAGGCCGAGGTGGCGCGCCGCGTTCGCCACCGCGGGCGCGGGCCCGCTCATGGGCATCTCGCCGAGCCCCTTCGCGCCGTACGGTCCGTGGCGCGAGGCGCTCTCGAGGATCGTCACGTCGACGGGCGGCGTGTCGAGCGTCGTGGGGACGAGGTAGTTGGTGAGCTGCGCGTTCGCCATGCGGCCCTCGCGCATGACGACCTCCTCGAGGAGGGCGAAGCCCAGGCCCTGCGCCGTGCCGCCCTCGACCTGTCCCGCGGCGAGGACGGGGTTCACCGCGCGGCCGATCTCGACGACGGCGGTGACCCGCGTCGGCCGCAGCTCGTACGTGACGGGGTCGACCTCGACCTCGGCCACGTCGCAGCCCCAGCCGTACGTCGCGTAGGCGTCGCCACGGTAGGTCGCGTCGTCCCACGCGATCCCGGCCGGCGGCTCGTACTGCCGCGTGAGCGTGAGCGGCCCGTGCTTCCTGAGGTACGCGGCGGGCGAGAGCCGGCCGAGCCTCTTCCGCAGCTCCTCCGCGCAGGCCTTCAGCAGCCCGCCCACGACCATGCAGGTGCGCGAGGCGACGGTCGGCCCGCTGTCCGGCACGCGCGCGGTGTCGGGGAAGGCGACCTCGACCCGGGCGACCGGCCACCCGAGCGCCTCGGCCACGATCTGCGCGAGTGTCGTCCGCGCCCCCTGGCCCATCTCCGTGCTGCCGACGAGCACGCGCACGCCGCGCGGCAGGAGCTCGAGCGACGCCCTCGAGGCGAGCGCCACCTCGCCCGAGCCCGTGAAGCCCGCGCCGTGGAAGAAGAGCGCGATCCCGATGCCGCGGTTCGTGCCGCGGAAGGCCTTCCGCTTGCGGTGGTAGTCGGAGCGGCGGACCGCCTCGCGCAGGACCGGGAGGGCGCTCGCGTCCGCGCTCAGCACCTGGCCGGTGGCCATCGTGTCGCCGGGCCGCAGCGCGTTCCGCTCGCGCAGCCGCACCGGGTCGACGCCGAGCGCCTCCGCCACCCGGTCCATCTGCACCTCGGCCGCGAACACCGTCTGCGGCGCGCCGAACCCGCGGAAGGCGCCCGACGGCGGGGTGTTCGTCCGCACGACGCGGCCGTGCACGCGCACGTTCTCGCAGCGGTAGGGGCCGGTCGCGTGCAGGCAGCCGCGCGAGAGGACGACCGGGCTCAGCGTGCAGTAGGCCCCGCCGTCGAGGAGGACCTCGATCTCCATCGCGGTGATCCGCCCGTCGCGGGCCACTCCCGTGCGGTGGCGGACGATCGACGGGTGGCGCTTCGTCGTCGCCCGCATGTCCTCGACGCGGTCGTAGACGATCTTGACGGGGCGTCCGGACTTGCGGGCGAGGAGCGCGGCGTGGCCCGCGACGAGCGACGGGTACTCCTCCTTCCCGCCGAACCCGCCGCCCGTCTCCGTCTGCACGACGCGCACCCTCTCGGGGGGCAGCCCGAGGAGCGTCACGAGCGCCTTGTGCACGTAGTACGGGCACTGGAGCGACCCGTAGACGGTCATCGTTCCCTCGCCCGGCACCGCGATCATCCCCTGCGGCTCGACGTAGACGTGCTCCTGCCGGCCCGTCTCGTACTCGCCCTCGACGACGAGGTGCGCCTCGGCGAAGCCGCGCGCGAGGTCGCCCTTCTCGATCGTGATCTCCTTGAAGACGTGGTCGGACGTGCGCGGGTCGAGGTGCGGGGCGCGGGCGCGGCACTCGAGGCGCACGCCGGCCGCGGCCAGCGCCTCTTCGTCCTCGTGGGCGAGGAGGAGCACCGGCTCCTCGGCGTGGAGGATCTCGCGCTCGACGAGGAACGGCTGGTCGTCCTGGATCGCGGCCACGACGTTGCGGCCGGGCACGTCGCGGTGGTCGACGACCGTGAAGCCGGCGGGGTCGAAGTCGAGGTGCACGGCGAGGAGCGAGCCGCTCGCGATCGTGCTGCGGACGGTGCGACCGTGGAGCATCCCGGGGAAGCGCAGGTCGTCGACGTACCGCGCCGCGCCGCGGGCCTTCTCGAGGCCCTCCCGCCGGGGGACGCTCCGACCCACGACGCGCACGAAGCGAAGGTTACTCCAGTTGCCCGCCCCGGCTCAGTTCCTGGTCGAGGAGCCGCGGCCGACCAGGGCCGGGTTGAGGCCGAGCCGCTCGTAGCACCGCCGCCAGAGGTCGTCGATCCGCGCGGAGAAGGCCAGCTCCTCGTCGTACGGCAGGGCCAGCCAGGCGCCCTCCTCCATCTCGCGCTCGAGCTGGCCCGCGCCCCAGCCCGAGTAGCCGAACACCAGGCGCCCCCGCACGCGGTCGGGGGCCGGCGCCGTCGAGAAGACCAGCGGAAGGATGCCCGCCGATCGCGAGACGAACACGTCCTCCCCGATCGCGGCGCATTCGGCGGAGTCGAGGGCGCCGTGGAAGACCGCGAGCAGGCCTTCGGCGGGGACCGGCCCGCCGAGGTGAAGGGGCACCTGCGGGTGGACGCCGTCCTGCTGCTCCGGGGCGAGCAGCTCGCGCGCGCTCCTCGCGTGAAGGCGGTTGACGATCCAGCCCATGGCGCCCTCGGAGTCGTGGTGCCCCATCAGCACGACCGACTGCGCGAAGTTGGGGTCGAGGAGGGTCGGCATCGCGAGGAGGAGGTACGGGGCGCGGAGCGTCTCCACCGCCGTAGGATACCCGCCGCCACGGCGCATCTGCATCGGTGGCCCGCGGCCGATCCGGAGCGAGCCGGCCACCGCCTAGACTGTCTTAATGTCGAGAGCCTTCGGCCGTTCCCTGTCGGGCGTGGTGGCGTGCCTCCTGCTCTCGAGCCCGGCCGCGCCCGCCGCGGTCGCCCAGGCCGGGGGGCCGGTGGAGTGGCTCGCCGAGGCCGACGTCGCCTGGAGCCGGCGGGCCGAGGGCGCGACCGGCGAGATCGCCGCGCCCGAACCGGTGGAGAGGGCCATCGCCGGCTACCGCCGGGTCCTCGCCGCCGACCCGGGCTCCGACGAGGCGCGCTGGAAGCTGGTGCGCGCCCTCCACTACCGGGGCCGCTTCTGCGCCTCGGGGCCGGCGGAGAAGCGCCGCCGCTTCGAGGAGGCGCGCCGGATCGCGGACGAAGGCGTCGCCCGCCTCGAGCAGCGGGCCGGGAAGGCTCAGGGCGGCGCCCGCCTGGCCGCGCTGCGCGAGCGGCCCGGGGCGGCGTCGGTCTACCTGTGGGCCGCGGTCGCGTGGGGCGAGTGGGCGCTCGCGTCGGGAAAGATCGCGGCCGTGACGCAGGGCGCCGCCGCGAAGGTCCGCGACCTGGCGCAGGCGTCCGTCGATCTCGACCCGGGCATCGAGGAGGGCGGCGGCTACCGGATCCTGGGCCGGCTCCACGACGACTGCCCGCGCATCCCGTTCATCACCGGATGGGTCTCCCACCAGGCGGGCATCGCCTACCTGCGCAAGGCCCTGGCCGCGGCCCCCGGGAACAGCGTGAACCGCCTGTTCCTGGCCGAGGCCCTCCTGCGCCACGACCCGGCGCATCGCGAGGAGGCGATCGCGCTCCTGACGGCCTGCGCCTCCATGACGCCCCACGAGGCGTACCTCGCGGAGGACCGCCACTTCATCCGGCAGGCGGCGATGCGCCTGCGCGACCTGCGCCGCTGAAGCCGGGCTAGAGCTTCTTGACGAGCACCTTCGAGCGCCGGCCGCTCGCGTCGTAGCGGGCGCGGCGCTCGGGCGGCAGGTCGTCGGGCGTCCCCTCGCTGAAGCCGGCCTTCGACTGGAAGTAGTTGAAGGCCTGCGTCGAGAGCGCGAGGAGCGTCGAGGCCCCGAGCTCGCGGGCCCGCTGCTCGGCGAACTGGGCCATCGTGCGCCCGATGCCCTGGTTCTCGTGCGACGGGCGCACGTAGAGGCAGGCGAGCTCCGCCTTGCCCTCCGCGGGGTAGTGGTGGACGGCCACGCAGGCGATCGGGTTCCGGTCGACCTCGAAGATGTAGTAGTCGCCGAGCTCGCGCTCGATCATGGCCCGCGTGCGGGGGGCGAGCTCCTCCTTCTCGATCGAGCCGTGGATGAGCTGCTCGATGGCCCGCACGTCGCCCCGGCGGGCGCGGCGGACCTGGCGGTACTCGTTGGCGTAGACGAGGGTACCGATGCCCTCGTTCGAGAACACCTCGGAGAGGAGCCCGTCGTCGACGTGCCCGTTGATGACGTGGACGCGCGGGATGCCGGCCTGGCCCGCCGCCACCGCGTGGCGGGCCTTCGAGATCTGCTCCGGGGCGACCCGGCCGCGGGCGATCGCCTCGTCGAGCTCGCTCACGGTGACCTGCCGCGCGAGGGCGCCGTCGACCACGAGCCCGTCGGCGGTCGTCATGTAGACGAGCTTGACCGCGGAGAGCGCCTTCGCCACCTCGAGGGCGACGGAGTCGGAGTTCAGGCGGAACGTGCGGCCCTCGCCGTCCATGCCGAGGGGCGGCACCACCGGCACGACCCCGCTCGACAGGAGGGTCTGGAGGAGCTCGACGTCGATGCGCTCGACGCGGCCGGTGAGCTGGTGGTCGACGCCCTTCAGGATGCCGAGCGGGTGGGCGATGACGGCGTTCGTCGCCGCCGCGCGCAGGTCGGCCGAGTTCAGCCCCTCGAGGATCTCGTGGGTCAGGCGGCTCGAGGCGCTGATCGCGACGTCGAGCGTCGCGGGATCGGTGACGCCGGAGCCCTCGAGGTCGGAGGGCTCGATCCCGCGCTGCCGGGCGAGGGCCTGGATCTGCACCGAGGCGCCGTGGACGAGCACGGTGCGGATCCGCAGCGACCACAGCACCGCCACGTCGGTGAGGATGTTGACGAAGTTCTCGTCGGACACCGCGGCCCCGTCCACCGCGACCACGAACGTGCGCTCGCGGAACTGCGGGACGTACTGGAGGATGCCCCGGAGGTCGGTCGGTCTCACCCGCGAAAATTACCACGCCCGGCCGCCCCCGGGCGCCCTCGTCCCGGTCCGCCGGTCCCGCCGGCTCCTTCCTGTAGAGTGGGGCCGGGCGGCGACCGCCCTCCCCCTTCGACAGGAGCCCGTGCCCATGGCTGAGAGGTACCGCGTCTTCGCGACCTGCGACATCGGCGAAGCGGCGCTCGCGCGCCTGCGGGAGAGGGGCTGGGAGCTCGAGGTCTACCCGGAGGTGCAGCCCCCGCCGAAGGCCCTCGTCGTCGAGAAGGTCCGCTCCGGCATCGACGCTCTCGTGACGACGCTGCGGGACCGGATCGACGAGGAGGTGTTCGCCGCGGGTGCCTCCGCGCGGCTCAAGGTCGTGGCCCAGATGGCCGTCGGCTTCGACAACATCGACCGCGCGGCGGCGAACCGCCACGGCATCCCGTTCACGAACACGGCCGACGTCCTGACCGACGCGACCGCCGAGTTCGCCTTCTTCATCCTCGGCGCGGTGGCGCGGAAGCTCCATCCCGCGGAGGAGCAGGTCCGCGAGCGCCGGTGGTCGACCTGGCACCCGCACAAGCCGTGGCTCGGCGACGAGGTGACGGGCAAGACGCTGGCCGTCGTGGGCCTCGGCCGCATCGGCCGCAGCCTCGTGCAGAAGGCCGCCGGCTTCGACATGGACGTGCTGTGCTGCGCGACCGGCCCCGACGACGGCTTCCTCGCCCGCGTGCGCCGGGTCGCCGACCTGCGGCACGCGGAAGGCCTCACGCGGCGACGCCAGCGCCTCGAGCGGGTCAGCCTCGAGCCGGCGCTGCGCGAGGCCGACTTCGTCTCGCTCCACGTTCCGCTCGTGATGCCGGGGACGGGCCGCGAGCCGACGTACCACCTGATCGACGAGGCGAAGCTGCGGCTCATGAAGCCGACCGCGTACCTCGTCAACACCGCGCGCGGCCCCGTCGTCGACGAGGTCGCGCTGGCGAGGGCGCTTCGGGAGGGCTGGATCGCCGGCGCCGCCCTCGACGTGTTCGAGAAGGAGCCGCTGCCGGACGACAGCCCCCTGCGCGACCCCTCGCTCGCCCTCAACCTCCGCCTCTTCCCCCACGCCGCCTCCGCCGCGCGCGCGACGCGCCTCTCGCCCGACCCCGACGTCGGCATGGCCGGCCGCTGCGTGCAGGCCGTCATCGACGTGCTCGAGGGCCGCCACGGCGGCGATCCCTCGCGCATGCCGTACGTCGTGAACAAGGAAGCCTTCTAGCCAACGCGCTGGACGCGCGCGTCCACGCGTTTGGGCGCGCGTTTCGCCTTCCCGTAGCCGCGCCGCGCGCTTGGATCGGGCCCGCCGTATCGGCCCGGCGTCCTATATTTTGGTCGTCACTAAAGTATTGCAGGCGCGGCCCGGCGCGCCCCGCGCGGGCCGCCCGCGCGGGTGGCATCGCGGTTGCCATCCCCCTTGGCACCGGACGTCAAACGAAAAGCCGCGCATCCAAAGCTTGGGAGGCATTCGCAGATGAAACGCACTCTGGCGCTCGTCCTGCTGCTGGTCTTGGCCAGCGCGGGAGCGGCCGTGGCTCAGATCGCCACGGGCAACGTCTACGGCACGGTGACGGACCAGCAGGGCGCGGTCCTGCCGGGAGCGACGGTGACGCTCTCCGGCGATCTCGGCACCCGCACCGCCACCTCGTCCACGGGAGGCGAGTTCCGCTTCCTGAACCTCGACTCGGGCCGCTACCGGCTCTCCGTCACGCTCTCCGGGTTCGGCGTCCTCACCCGCGAGGTCGTCGTCACGACCGGCGAGAACGTCAGCCTCGCCTTCCAGCTGAAGGTCGCCTCGGTGCAGGAGACGGTGGAGGTGACGGCCGAGACGCCGCTCGTCGACGTGAAGAAGCGGGGGACCTCGACCACCCTCGTGACCGACGAGCTGCAGAAGATCCCGAACGCCCGCGACCCGTGGGGCGTCCTCAAGAACGTGCCGGGCGTGATGCTCGACCGCATGAACATCGCCGGCAACGAGAACGGCCAGCAGGCGAACGCGGGGGCGAAGGGCTCGATCGAGGGCGACAAGACGTGGGCCATCGACGGCCTCGTCGTCACCGACATGACCGCGACCGGCGGCTCGCCGTCGTACTTCGACTTCGACGCCTTCCAGGAGATCAACGTCACGACCGGCGGCGCCGACCTCGTGGTCGGCTCGCCCGGCATCGGCATCAACCTCGTGACGAAGCGCGGCACGAACCGCTTCCACGGAGGAGCCCGCGGCTTCCTGACCCACGACGACCTGCAGTCGAGCAACCTGCCCTCGTCGCTCGTGAACGACCCGCGGCTCGAGAACCCGGACGGCACCTTCCGCGACAAGGCCGACCACATCCAGCAGATCTCGGACTACGGCTTCGACGTCGGCGGGCCGATCCTGAAGGACAAGCTCTGGTTCTACGGGAGCTGGGGCCGCCAGGACGTGCGGCTCGTCCGCCTCGTCGGGACGCCCGACGTCACGAAGCTGACGTCCTACAACGCCAAGCTCAACTGGCAGGCGACGAAGGACACGATGGTGTCGGGCTTCTTCTTCGACGGGAAGAAGGAGAAGACCGGCCGCAGCCCGGGCTCCGGCCTCAGCGAGCCGAGCAGCTTCCTGTGGGACCAGTCGAACGCGTACGAGGAGAACCGCCCCCACGGCCTGTGGAAGCTCGAGGTGAACCAGACCTTCTCGCCGAGCTTCTTCGTCTCGGCCAAGGCCGCGTACTACAACACCGGCTTCGGCCTGTTCTCGCGCGACCAGAGCCAGAGCTACACCTACGACTACGTGCAGGGCGAGACGGTCGGCAGCTACTACGACTACTTCCCGGTGCGCCCGCAGAAGGCGCTGAACGTCGACGGCAACTGGTTCGCCCAGGCGACGGGCGGCAGCCACGAGCTGAAGTTCGGCTTCGGCTACCGCGAGACCACGACCTCGACGAACTTCCACTGGACCGGCAACCAGCTCGTGGGCTTCATCAACAGCGACACCGACTACGAGGCGCGCCTCTACCGCGAGGGCAGCCCGGGCGCGCTCGCGAAGTACCTGAGCGCCTACGTGGGCGACGTGTACTCCCGCGACCGCCTCTCGATCAACGCCGGGCTGCGCTTCGACCTGCAGCGCGCGAAGAACACCGCGGCCTCGGCCCCGGCCAACGCCTCCTTTCCGGACCGGCTCCCCGGGCTCGAGTACGCCGGCGACTCGGGCTACCCGATCGACTGGAAGAACCTCCAGCCCCGGATCGGCCTGAGCTACGCCCTCGACGCGGCGCGAAAGACGGTGGCCCGCGCCTCGTACTGCGCTACGCCTCCCAGCTCCAGTTCACCTGGGTCCAGGACGAGAACCCGGTCGCCCCCGGTTATCTCGCCTACGGATGGAGCGACGCGAACGGCGACCGCCTCGTCCAGCCGGGCGAGGTGCGGTTCGACGAGTTCAAGGGCGCGGTCGGCATCGACCCGGCCAACCCCACCTCGGCCGGATCGACGCCCGACAAGGTCGACCGCGACCTGCGGGCGCCGCACACCGACGAGCTCATCGCCGGCTTCGACCGCGAGCTGAGGCCGAGCTTCGCGGTGGGCGTCGCCTACACCTACCGCCGCGTCTCCGACCTCACCTACCGGCCGCACCTCGGCGGGCCCTGCGAGTCCAACCCGACCGCGTCGAGCTGCCGGATCGTCCAGCCCCAGGAGTACACGGCCAACGCGCCGGTGAGCGCCGGGGGGACGAGCGTCTTCACGTACTCGCCCGACCCGGACCTGGTGTCCGCCGGCAACTTCGGCCGCCTCCGCACCAACCAGCCGGGCTACGCGCAGAACTTCAACGGCCTCGAGCTGACGCTGACGAAGCGCCTCGCGAACCGCTGGATGGGCCGGGCCGCCTTCTCCTGGAACGCGTTCAAGCAGCACTACGACGGTGTCGTCCCGGTGAACGGCGGCGGCGGCACCCAGGGCGGCATCGGCGGGCCCGGGGCCGGTCGCTACAACGGCAACCCGACGCCGACCGACCTCAACTCGCTGACCGACGACTACGTCGCCGCGCAGTCCGGCGGCTCGGGCCGCGCGACCTTCTACACGACGCCGACCTGGCAGATCTACGCCAACGCGCTCGTGCAGCTGCCGTGGAGGCTCGAGCTCTCGGGCGCGGTCTTCGGCCGCCAGGGCCAGATCCAGCCGCAGTACATCCGGGCCTCCGCCGGCCTCGACGGCGCCTTCAACGTGCTCGCCACGCCGAAGGTCGACGCCGTGCGCTACTCGGACGTCTGGGACGTCGACCTGCGTCTCGCCCGGACCGTGAAGCTCGGCGGCTCGGCCGCGATGACCCTGAGCGCCGAGGCGTTCAACGTGCTGAACAGCGGGACGACGCTGCAGGTCTTCCGGCAGGTCAACTCCGGCAGCTTCCAGCGCATCGACGAGATCCTCAGCCCGCGCATCGTCCGCTTCGGCGCGCGGTTCACCTTCTAGCGGGCCGCCGGCCCGCGGACGGCCCCGGGGCGTCGAACCCCGGGGCCGTCCGTCCGTAGAAAGAAGCGAGGCGCATGCTCCCCGTGATCCTGGCCGCCGTCCTCGCCGCCGCCCCGGCGGGCGCGCCGCGCTCCGCGCCCCCGAACGTCCTCCTCGTGACCATCGACACGCTCCGGGCCGACCACGTGGGTGCCTACGGAGCCTCTTTCGCCGCCACGGCCACCATCGACCGCCTCGCCCGCGAGGGCGTCCGGCTCGCCGACGCGGTCGTCCACGTGCCACAGACCCGCCCGTCCCACGCCAGCCTCATGACGGGACGCCTGCCCTACGAGCACGGCCTCCGCGACAACTACTCCCCGCCCCTCCCCGCCTCGCTGCCGACCCTCGCGTCCGTCCTTGCGACGGCCGGGTGGGACACCGCCGGCTTCGTCGGCGCGTACCCGGTCTCGCGGCCGTCGGGCCTCGACCGCGGATTCGCGCTCTACGACGACCCCTTCGCCGGCGGCGACGCGTCGACGAGCGAGGCGCGCACGGAGCGCCGCGCGAAGGAGGTCGTGGACCGCGCCCTCGCGTGGCTCGACCGTCCCCGCGCGCGGCCGTTCTTCGCCTGGGTGCACCTCTTCGATCCCCACGCCCCCTACGAGGCGCCCGCTCCCTTCCGCGCCCGCTTCGCGAAGCGCCCCTACGACGGAGAGGTCGCCTACGCCGACGCCGAGGTCGGCCGCCTCGTCGCCTGGCTCGACGCGCGGGGCCTGCGCGGGCGGACCCTCGTCGTCGTCACGTCCGACCACGGCGAGGGGCTCGGCGACCACGGCGAGGCCGAGCACATGCTCTTCGTCTACGACTCGACGCTGCGCGTGCCGCTCGTCGCCTCGTGGCCGGGCCGCTTCCCGGCCGGCAGCGTCGTCACCGGGCAGTTCCGCGCGATCGACCTCATGGCCACGCTCCTCGACCTCGCGGGCGTCGCCGCCCCGCCGACGAGCGGGGCCTCGCGCGCGGACGCCCTCCGCACCGCGAACGGCCGCATCCGCGACAACGAGTCGTACGCCGAGAGCCTCTACGCGCAGATGCACTTCGGCTACGCGCCGCTGCGCGCCCTGCGGGGCGAGGGGTGGAAGCTCGTCGACGCGCCGAAGGCGGAGCTCTACCGCGTCGCCGAGGACCCCGGCGAGACGCGAAACCTGCTGGACGCGCGGGGGGCGTGGCGCAGGCCATGTGGACGCGCCTCGCGGCGATGGACCGCAACGCGGCGCAGGCCGCGGCCCTCCCGGCGGTGCCGGCCGACGCGGCCGAGCGGCTGGCCGCCCTCGGCTACGTCGGCGGAGCGGGGCCGGCGCCCCCGGGGCGTCCGGGATCGACCCGAAGGACCGCCTCGCCGAGTTGCAGGCCTACCTCTCCGGCATGCGCGACGGTGTCGCCCGCTTCCGGGCCGGCGACTTCGGCGGCGGCGGCGCGGCTGCTCGAGCCGCTCGCCCGCGGGCCGCGCGCGTCGTTCAACGTCGAGTACTACTACGGCCGCTCGCTCTTCGAGCTGCGGCGCTTCCGCGAGGCCATCCCGCACCTGCGGGCGGCGGCGGAGATGGCCCCGACGCGCCACACCCAGTCGGGCCTCGCCGCGGCGCCCGTCTACGCGCGGCTCGTCGAGGCGTACGCGGGGGCGGGGGAGCTGAAGGAGGCTCGCCACGCTCGACCGCGCGCTGAAGGTCTCTCCGGCGAGCGCCGAGCTCCTCCGGGCCCGCGGCACCTCCCTCATCCGCGCCGGCGACCTGTCGGCCGCGCGCGGCGCTCGAGCGGGCGCGCGCCCCTCGACGCGCGCGAGCCGCGCCTGCACACCGACCTGTCGAACGTGTACCGCAACTGGGCGAGCTGCCGAAGGCCGAGGCCGAGGCGAAGGAAGCCGTGCGGCTCGACCCGAGGTCGGCGGAGGCGCCTCGCCGCGGCGCTCGCCGCGGGGCGCTGGGCCGTGAGGCGGAGGCGGCCGCGGGGCTGCGCGCGGCCCTCGCCCTCGCGCCGGAGCACCCTGGACGTCCTCTTCTACCTGGGCGCGGTCGAGCTGCGCGCCGGTCGCGCCCCGGCGGCGGTGCCCCTATTGCGGACACTCGCGCGGGTCGCACCGGACTACCCGCAGGGCCGCGAGACGCTCGCCCTCGCGCAGCGCCTGGCCGCGCCGTAGCCGGCGGCCGTCGCGCCGGGCCCCTGGCCCTCAGCGCGACGGCGGCGCGGCGAGCCACGCGCGCACGCGCGCGAGGTCGGCCGCCTTGAGCGCCGGCGGAGCCGCGCGGAGGTACCGCTCGAGGAACGGCCGCGCCTCGTCCGGCCTCCCGCGCCGCGCAGCGTGCGCCCGAGGTTGAAGAGCGCCTGGTAGTCGCGCGGGTCGAGGGCGGCGGCCCGCCGCCACCTTTCGATCGCCTCGTCCCACCGCCCCTCCCGGGCCGCGATGACGCCGAGGGCGTTGTGGGCCCGAGCGAGGTCGTCGAAGTCGAGCGCGGCCTCGAACGCCTGCCGCGCGACGTCGCGGTCGCCCGTCATCAGCCGCACCGTGCCGACGTTGACGAGGGCGAGCGCGTTCGTCGGGTCGCGCTCCAGGATGCGTCCGAACGTGGCGAGCGCGGCCGCGGTGTCTCCGGTCCGCGCCTGGGCCATGCCGAGCGACGTGAGCGCGTCGGGATCGGCCGCGTCGCCCGGGCGAAGGGCTCGAGGAGACGGACCGCTTCCCTCGCGCGGCCGCTCTCCGCGAGATAGGCGCTGAGGAGAGACGCGGCCGTCGCGTCGAGCGGGCGGCGCCGCAGCGCCTCGCGCGCGGCCGCGACCGCCGCGCCGAGATCGCCTCGCGCGCGCTCGACGGCGGCGAGCTGGAGCCAGACCGCGGGCATGTCGGGCCGGCGCCCCAGCAGCTCACGGAACGCCGGGCGGCGCCGGCGTCGTCGCCCCGCTGGTGGAGCCGAGCGCCTCGGCGGCGGCCGCGTCGAGGGCCACGAGCCGCTTGGGGTCGTCCTCGGGCCCGTAGGCCTCGCGGGCCGGCGGCCCGCCGCCCGCCACGTAGCCGAGGGCCCGCAGCGCGTCGAGCGTGCCGCGGTCCTCGGCGACGCGCGCCGCCGCGGGCGCTTCCTTCGCGCGCGCGGCCGCGAGCCGGGCCCGCATCCGCTCCATCTCCGCGGGCCGCGCCGCGGCGAGGTTCCGCTCCTCGCGCGGGTCGTCGCGCAGGTCGTAGAGCTCCGGCAGCGGCAGGTCGACGTACTTGGCGCCCCCGGCGACGAGCCCCCGCAGCGGCGCCCAGCCCCGGTCGAGCGACGCGCCGAGAGCCTCGAAGTAGCTCTCGTCGGCGGGCGGCTCCGCCTGGCCGGCCGCGGCCGGCAGCAGGCTGCGCCCCTCGAGGCCGGGCGGCGGCGGCACGCCGAGCGCGTCGAGAACCGTCGGCAGCACGTCGACGTGCCGCGCCGGCCCGCGCGCCACGCGGGGCGCGAGGATCCCGGGCGCGTGGACGAGGAGCGGCACGCGGAGCGTCGCCTCGTAGGCGAAGAGGCCGTGCGTCGCCTCGCCGTGCTCGCCGAGCGACTCGCCGTGGTCCGAGGTGAGGACGACGAGGACGCGGCCCTTCCTTCCCTCGAGGATCGGGCGCAGGAGCGGCTCGAGCGCGGCGTCGGCGGCCGCGACCTCGCCCTGGTAGGGAGACGCCGCGAATCGCTCGCGGAAGGGCGCGGGCGGGGCGTAGGGGAAGTGCGGCTCGTAGAGGTGCACGAAGGCGAGCCAGCGCTCCCCGGCCATCGAGTCGATCCAGATCCGCGCCGCGTTCACCGTCCGCGCGCCGGCCCGCTCCGGGGACCGCGAGCGAGCCGCCCGCCCCGGCGCCGCCGAGCCGGTCGTCGTAGGCCTCGAAGCCGCGGTCGAGGCCGAAGCGCGAGTCGAGCACGAAGGCGCTGACGAAGGCGCCCGTGCGGTAGCCGCGGTCGCGGAGGATCGTGGCCAGCGTCGGCACGTCGGCCGCGAGGCGGAAGCCCGCGTTGTCGCGGACCCCGTGAGACATGGGCAGGCGGCCGGTGAGGAGGTTCGCGTGGGAGGGCAGCGTCACCACGTTGTGGGCGCGGGCCGTCGCGAAGCGCACGCCGCCCGCCGCGAGCCGGTCGATCCACGGCGTGCCGGCGTCGGCCCGGCCGTAGCAGCCGAGGGCGTCGGCCCGCAGCGTGTCGATCGACACGAGGAGCACGGACAGCCCCGGGTCGCGGCGCACCTCGCGGCCTCGCCGGCCCCGGACGACCGCCGCCGCCGCCGCGAGCGCGACGACGACGAGCGACACGACGACGGCTCGTCTGCTGCTCAAGGGTATCCGCCTCGCCGCCGCGTCCCGCCGGCGCGGGATCGCGCGGCCGGAGCGACAGCTCCCACTGTGTCACATCGCCAGGGGCGCCGCGATCCAGCCGGCTGGGCGGACGGCGGCGGGGCGGCCGCTCAGTGCGTGAGGGCCCGCGCGGGCGCCGGCGCCTTCTCGCCGCCGAAGCGGACGCCGATCTGCCGGAGCAGCTCGAACGGCGGCTCGCCGCCCGCGAACACGAAGACGTAGTCGTTCGGCATCTCGCGCTCGCCGGCGGCCGTCTTCAGCGTGACCGAGGTCGGGCGGATCGACGTCACCTCCGACGAGAACGCGCCCTCGATGCGCCGGTTCGCGAGGAGCTGGCCGATCCGCTCCTCGTTCTTGCGCTTGATGCGCACGAGCTTCTCGCGGCGGTAGGACAGCGTCACGCGGTTCCCGCGCTGGCGGGCGAGGCCGATCGCGGCCTCGACCGCGCTGTCGCCCCCGCCGACGACGAGGACGTGGTGGCCCTGGTACGACTCGGCGTCGGTGAGCTGGTACATGACCTTCGGCAGCTCCTCGCCGGGTACCCCGAGCTTGCGCGGCGTGCCGCGTCGCCCGAGCGCGAGGACGACCGCGCGGGCGAGCGTGACGCCGGAAGTGCTCCGCACGGCCAGGAGTCCTCCCTGCCGGTCGATGCCGGCCAGGCGCTCGCCGAACCGCACGTTCAGCGGCGCGTCGCTGCACAGGCCCTGGAAGAGCCCGAGGAGGTCCTCCTTCGCGTACTCCGCCTCGCGCAGCCGGCCGAGGACCGGGACGTCGATCGCCTGCACGAGCACCAGCTTCTTGCGCGGGTAGTGGAAGATCGTGCCCCCGAGGTCGCCCTCCTGCTCGAGGACGACGTGGGTGAGCCCGCGCTCGCGGGCCGCGGCCGCCGCGGCGAGGCCGGCCGGGCCGGCGCCCACGACGAGCACGTCGAAGGCCTGCCCCGACCCCTTCCGCGCCGTCGGCGCCTTCTGGGCGATCCGGTCGATCGCCCGCCGGGCCTGGGCGATCGCGTTCTTCACGAGAGCGAGCCCGCCGAGCTCGCCCGCGATGTAGACGCCGGGGACCGAGGTCTCCTGCCAGTCGTCGAGGAGCGGGATGTCCTTCCGCGACTTGAGGTCGCCGAGGCCGACCTCGATCGCCCCGACCGGGCACGCGATCTCGCAGCGGCCGTGGCCGACGCACTTGAGGCCGTTCACGACCGTGGCCGTGCCGCCGACGATCCCGAGGACGTCGCCCTCGGGGCAGGCCTCGACGCAGGAGCCGCAGCCGATGCAGCGCGTCGCGTCGACGAAAGGGAACTGCGCCGTGGGCCGGTCGACGCCGAGGCGGGCCGCCTCCGCCTTCCGCGCGCGGTCGGAGGTGCGCTTCTTGCGGAACGCGACGACGTAGGGAAGGACGATCGCCGCCGCGACCGCGATCGACGCCAGCCAGACGACGCTCTCGAAGCTCACCGGGGCGCTCTCAGAAGAGGACTCCGAGCTCGAGGAAGCCGCGGGGGCCCTTGAGGTCGTCGCCCGTGTCGTACTCGAAGTCGCCCTGGATGTAGACGCGGCGGACGAGCTCGCCCCGCCCCATCAGGCGGAAGAACTGGGTCGTGCGGTCCTCGTTCGTGCTCTTGAGGCGGTACACCGAGCGGCCGTACGACAGGTCGAGCATGTGGCCCCCGGTGAAGCGGCGGCCGAGCCGCGCGAGGAGGAGCCCGCCGTCGGTGTAGCCGTTCGAGTAGCCGGAGAAGTCGAGGCCGGCGGAGAGCGGGGTGCCGAAGAGGGCCGAGTGCCTCACCCCGCCGTTGAACGAGTAGGCGTTCGCGATCTCGAGCTCGGGGTTGCGCGGGTCCGGCTCCTTCAGGGTCATGCCGAAGCCGGCTGTCGCGCCGAACCCGCCCGAGCGGTTGAGGTTGATCCCCGCCCGCAGGCCCTGGTGCAGCAGGTCGTCGAAGACCTCCTCGGGAACGACCCGGTTGAGGTAGTAGCGGTAGTTCCGCCGCCCGTCGTAGGACACGTACGCCCACGCCGAGGAGGCCACGCGCAGGTTGCCGGACACCGACACGTTCGAGAGCTGATAGCTCTTGCCGGTGACCTCCTGGCGCCAGCCGCGGTTGAGGTCCAGCTCGGCCCGCTCGAACAGCGACCAGCGGCTGCCGGACCCGAAGCGGCTCTCGAGGCTCAGGTACTCGCGGCTTACGTCGCTCTCCGCGTCCTCGCGCACGAACGCGAGGGTCGCGTCGTAGGCACCCGTGGCCCAGCGCCCTCCGGGCGCGAGGCGGACGAAGCCGCCGTACTTGCGGCCCGTGCCGCCGTAGCCGAGCGTCTCGACGTCGGCGTTGCGGCCGGCGAAGCCGCCGACCTGCACGAGCCGCGCCGGCCGGAAGCGGGCGAGGACGCCGTCGAGATAGCCGATGCCGACGAAGCGGTAGATGCCGATGCGGCCCGCCTCGATCGCGAGGTTGTCCGACGGCGGCTCGTAGCGCAGCGCGACCTCGTAGAGGCGGTCGACGCGCTCGCTCTGCGGCGTGCGCTCGGCGAGGGTGCGGGCGCGGATGTCCTGGCGGCTCCGCCCGCGCACGGTGAAGCTGAGCGGCTGGCCGGAGATGTCGTAGAGGCCGAGGTCGAGGCGGCCGGTGCGCTCCTGGAAGTCGTAGTTCGAGTCCGTCTGGTCCCAGGTGCGATAGAGGCCGATCGACGCGCTGCCGCGCACGCGGGCCCACGGCCCGGCGAGGCGCGTCCGCCCGCCCCCGCCCGCGAACGAGCCGGTCGCGGCCGTGCTGGTCGCGAGCGGCGCCGCCGTCGCGGTCGGCGTCGTGCTCGCGGCCGCCACCAGGGCCTTCACCCCGGCGTCCGGCGTCATCCTCACCGCGACGTCGCCGGCCTGCACCGGCCGCGTCTCCGAGACGACGCGGCACGACGCCGACTGCTCCGCGGCGAAGACGACCTCGAGCTCGGCGACGCTCGTCGCGCCCGAGAAGACGCGGAGGCGGTCCATCGGGCCGAGGCCGTGAGCGCGGCCGCCGTCGAGGTAGACGTTCGAGGCCGAGCGGTACTTGACGGCGAATCGCGCGCCGGCCTTCGGCGGCGCCACGGAGGACGCGGCCTCGACGACGGTCGGCTTCGACGCTGCCGGCGTCACCACCGTCGGCGCCGCCATGGCCGGCCGTGGCGGCGGGGCCGTTGCCGGAGCGGCCGACTTGCGCCGCAGTCGGAGTGACCATGACCGGCGGTGGCGCGGCCAGCGCCGGGGGAGCGGCGGCGGGCGTCGCGACCGTGGCCGTGGTCGTGGCCGGCTTTGTCGGCGTGACCGGCGGTGGCGTCGCAGCCGCCGTCACGGTGGCCGGCGGTGGCGTGGAGGCTGCCGGACCGGCCGGCTGCCGCGACCGGGCCCCTTGGCCGTGGTCACGGGGAGGCCGCCGTGGTCGCCGTCGAGGCGGAGAGCGTCGACTGCGGCGCCGCGAGCGGGGCCAGAGGTGCGACGGGGCCGCCGGCCGCGAGCGGCGAGCGGGCTCGTCGTCGCCGGCTTCGCCGCCGCGGCGGGGAGAACCAGGCGGTCGCCCGCCCCGATCGGGAGCCGCTGCGAGACGATGCGGCACGACGCCGACGACGCGCCGGCCGCGGACACCTCGAGCTCGCCGATGACCTGCTCGCCGCGGACGACCGAGAGCCGCTCGCCCGCCCGGAGCCCGGACGCCCCGGCCCCGGTCACGACGATGCTCGCGAGGCCGCGGGACGCGACGACGAGGGGCGGTGCGGGCTCCGCCCCGGCGACGGAGGCGAGGAGGGCGCCGATGCCGAGGAGCGTGCGGGCGCCCCTCACGGAAGCCTCCGGGGCACGCGGAAGAGCTGCGCTTTGCCGGTGCGGTGGCACGAGTAGCACGAGGCGCTCGCGTAGACGTAGCCCTTCTCGCCCTTGTGGTCGCTGTCGACCTTCGTCTTGTTCGAGTGCGCGTGGCAGAGGATGCACTCGAAGGCCTTGAAGTTCGACGGCGTCTTGTGGCAGTCGCTGCAGCTCGTCCAGCGCCCGCGGTGCGTCCCGGAGTAGATCGGGAAGTAGGGGCCGTCGTGGTTGAACGTCGACGGCTTCCACGCGCTCGTGTTGTGGCAGGTCTGGCAGGCGGTCGGGAACCCGGCCGAGGCGTGGTTCGGGTTCGTGGTGGCGTTGTACTTCGCCTGGTGACACGACCAGCAGTCGGACGGCGTGCCCGCGTAGCGGCCGCCGACGTGGCACTTCGCGCAGTCGACCGAGGTGTGGGCGCCGGTGAGCGGGAACTTGGTGTGGCTGAACGTCGCCGGCTTCCACGCGCTCGTGGTGTGGCAGGTCTGGCACTGGGTCGAGTAGCCGGCCGAGGCGTGGTTCGGGCTGGTGGTGGCGTTGTACTTCGCCTGGTGGCACGAGAAGCAGTCGGTGGGCGTGCCGGTGTACTTGCCGCCGACGTGGCACTTCGCGCAGTCGACCGCCGTGTGGGCGCCGGTGAGCGGGAACTTCGTCTGGTTGTGGTTGACGCTCGCCGGCTTCCACGCGCTCGTGCTGTGGCAGTTCTGGCACTGCGTCGGGTAGCCGGCCGAGGCGTGGTTCGGGTTCGTCGTGGCGTTGTACTTCGCCTGGTGGCACGAGTAGCAGTCGGTGGGGGTGCCGGTGTAGCGCCCGCCCGGATGGCACTTCGCGCAGTCCGTCCGCGCGTGCGCGCCGGTGAGCGCGAAGCGCGTCTGGTTGTGGTCGAAGGAAGCCGGCTTCCAGGCGGACGTGTTGTGGCACGTCTGGCACTGGGTGGGGAAGCCGGACGCGGCGTGGTTCGGGTTGGTGGTGGCCGCGTACTTCGCCTGGTGGCACGAGTAGCAGTCCTTCGGCGTGCCGGTGTAGCGCCCGCCGGGATGGCACTTCGCGCAGTCCGTCCGGGTGTGGGCGCCCGTCAGGGCGAACTTGGCGCTGTGGTCGAACGAGGCGGGCTTCCAGGCCGCCGTCGTGTGGCAGGTCTGGCAGGCGGTCCCGAATCCGGCGGCGGCGTGGTTCGGGCTCGTCGTGGCCGCGTACTTCGCGCTGTGGCACGCGTAGCAGTCGAGCGGCGTGCCGGTGTACTTGCCGCCCGGATGGCACTTCGCGCAGTCGAGGCGCTCGTGGGCCCCGTTCAGCGGGAAGCGCGTCTTGGCGTGGTCGAAGTTGGCCGGCTTCCACGCGCCGGTGTTGTGGCAGTCGGTGCAGCGCGTGGAGAACCGCCCCGCGACGTGATTCGGGTTGGTCGTGGCGTTGTAGTTCGCCTGGTGGCAGGCGTAGCAGTCGCTCGGCGTGCCGGTGTACTTGCCGCCCGGGTGGCACTTCGCGCAGTCGGTGCGCGTGTGGGCGCCGGTCAGGGCGAAGCGCGTCTGCGAGTGGTCGAAGATCGCCGGCCGCCAGCCCTGGATGGTGTGGCAGTTCTCGCACTGCATCGGGAAGCCGGACGCGGCGTGGTTCGGGTTCGCGGCGCGGTCGTAGTCCGGCCGGTGGCACGACGCGCACTGGGGCGACGTGCCCGCGTACACCCGCCCGGGATGACAGCGCACGCACGTGATCCCGGCGTGGCGTCCCGCGAGCGGGAAGCTCGCGGGGTGCTCGAACGCCGCGCCCTGCCAGGTCGGCGACGTCGTGTTGTGGCAGTCCTCGCAGCGGCGCGAGAAGCCGCCCTGCACGTGGCTCGGGTTCGTCGTCGCGGCGAAGGTCGTCAGGTGGCAGTTGCCGCACTCGGCCGGCGTCAGCTTGTACTGCGTCGGGTTCTGGTTGCGGTGGCAGGCCGTGCAGTCGAGCCGCGCGTGCGAGACGAACAGCGGGAAGCGCGTGCGGCTGTGGACGAGGAACATCTCCCGCTGGTTCGTCCACGTCGTCGGCGTGTGGCAGGTCTCGCAGCGCGCGCCGAGCTCGCCGCGGTGCGCGTCCTTGTGGCAGTCGGCGCAGGCCGTGCCGATCTGGTTGAAGACGAGCGTCCGGTGGCAGCCCCGGCAGGACACCCGCGCGTGGGCGGAGTCGAGGGCGAAGCCCGTCTTCCCGTGCTGGAACGTGGGCGGCTTGTCGACGGGGGTCCAGCGCTCGGGGCTGTGGCACTCGCCGCAGTCGATCTGCAGGCCGTTGCCGTGCGGGTTGTCGCGGGCGCTCTGTGCCCGCAGCGCGGCGGCCGGCACGAGGAGCAGCGACGCGGCGAGTCCGGCGAGCAGCGGGCGGCTCATGGGCGTCCTCCGGACGCGGGCTGCCCGGCGGGGCCGTGGCAGCCGCGGCACGTGGTGGGAAGGGGCTTGTAGCGGACGAACCGGGCGCCGTCCCGAGTCTCCGCGCGGTGGCACGCCGCGCACGCGATCCGCGCGTGCGCGCCGTCGAGGTGGTAGGCCGCGTCGCGCGAGTGGTCGAAGCGCGAGGCCTTGAGGTCGGTCGTCGTGTGGCAGCGGTCGCAGGCCGTGACGCCCGGCGCGGGCGAACTGGCCGGCGTGGGGATCGCGGTGGCAGCCGTCGCAGGCCTGCGGCAGCGCGGTGAAGCGCATCGCCGCGGCCCCCGCCGCGGTCCCGGCGTCGGGCCGGCGGTGGCACGGGAGGCAGGCGACGCTCGCGTGGCGCCCGCTGAGCGGGTAGCGGGTGCGGGCGTGGTCGAAGCTGACCGTCCGCCACGAGTCGACGGTGTGGCAGCTCTCGCAGCCGCCGGCCGCGACCAGGCGGGCGAGCTCGCCGCGGTGCGGGTCCTGGTGGCAGTCGACGCAGCGGGTCTTCTCGAACTTCAGCCGGACCCCGGCCTTCCCCGCGCCCGTCGTCCCGGGCTTGTGGCACTGGTCGCACGCCACCGCGAGGTGCGCGCCCTTCAGGGGGAAGGCGGTCTTCGCGTGGTCGTCCGGCGAGTACTTCGCGGGCCGGAAGCCCTTCACGTCGTGGCAGCTCTCGCAGCGGCCGAGATCGGCGCGCTTCGCGAGCTGGCCCGCGTGGGCGTCGCCGTGGCAGTCGGTGCAGGCGTCGTGCTTCACCCTCATCGGCTTGCCCGGCAGGTGGCAGCGGTCGCACGCCACCGTCGCGTGGCGGCCCGTGAGCGGGTACGCCGTCTTCTGATGGTCGAACCCCTTCGCCACCGCCGTCTGCCGCCAGCCCGAGGTGTTGTGGCAGTTCGCGCAGCTCGTGCCGAGCCGCCCCTGGTGCGTGTCCTGGTGGCAGCTCGCGCAGTCGCGGCCGGCCACCGCCTTGAAGACGCGGAACGTCGCGCCCGGGGTCGCCGGGTCCGGCCGACGCGCCGTGTGGCACTTCTCGCACGAGACCGGGGCGTGCCGGCCCGTCAGCGGCCACGACGTCTTCGCGTGGTCGAACCCGCTCGCCGGCTTCCACGCCTGCTCCGAGTGGCACGAGGCGCAGGCGCGGCCGGCGAACTGGCCGCGGTGCTCGTCCTTGTGGCACGCCGCGCAGTCGGTCACCGCGCCGAGGAACGTGCCCGGCTGCTTGTGGCACTGCTCGCAGGACAGCGTCTTGTGCTTGCCGGCGAGGGCGTGGCCGGTCTGCGCGTGGTCGAAGGCGCCGCGGCCGGCCTTGCCCCACCAGACGAGCTGGTACTCGACGCCCTGGTGCTCGACGTGGCAGGTCTTGCACTCGCGGTACTCGGCCCGCGCGTGGAGCCCCTTGCCCGCGGCGATGCGGTCGCCGAGCGGCTTGTGGCAGGCGAGGCACTTCGCGGGGGCGACGCCCCTGTTCGCGTCGTGGCAGTCGAGGCAGCGGTTGCTGCCCTCGAGCTTCGCGTGGGCGCGGCTCAGCGGGCCCGGCGAGATCTGGGCCGTCGCGGGTGCCGCGCCGAGCGCGAGTCCCGCCAGGGCGATCGCGACCTTTGCCGCGAGCCTCACGACAGCCCCACCCAGCCGTAGCCGGTCACGAGGGCGACCGCGACGTGCACGATCATGAACAGGTACATCACGACCGCGAACGGCTTGTGGAGCACGTGCCAGTAGTGGAAGAGCTCGTGGACGCGGTCCCAGAGCACGATGCGGCGCCGGGCCTGGGCCTTCTGGCGCACGACGCGCTCGAACTCGGCGAACACCGAGGGCGGCACCGCGCGGCAGCTCGCGGCGAAGCCCCGCAGCGCGGAGCGCAGCTGCAGGTCGCCGACGAGGATCTGCCAGAGCCCGCCCGCAAGCCCCGTCCGGGCCGGGGCGGCCACGATCTCGTCGAGCTGCGCGAGCTGCCGCTCGTCGAGGCCGAAGCGGCTCCGCAGCCGCTCGGAGAGCTCGCGGTCCTGGGCCTCGAGCTCGGCCAGCGCCACCTCCTCGCCCGCGCGCGTGCGCGGGATCTGGAGGTAGAGGAAGCGGCCGAGCACGCCGCTCGAGGCCACGACGATCATCGACCAGAAGCTGAGGGCGACGAGGCCCTGGACCTTGAAGCTGCTGTGGAGGATCACGAGCAGCGGGCCCATCACGCCGAGCAAGATGTGGAAGTCGAGCCAGCGGCTGAGCGGGCCGGCCTTGCGGAGCCACCCCACCCGCTTGCGCACGGAGTAGAGCAGCATCACGACCATCATCGAAGAGCCGACGATGCCGAGCTTGTGGCCGATCCTGCCGCCGGCCTTCCACTGCCAGTAGCCCTCGTGGTGCGCGCGCTCGAGAAGCGGCGTCCGGTAGAAGTCCGCGCCCTTCCAGGCGAGCCAGCCGACGACCGCGAAGCCGAGGGCGTAGAGCGTGCCGAAGAGGAGCCGGTGAACCCAGTCCGAGGGCGTCGAGACCTTCGCCGGCAGCCGGCGCGGGGCGGTGGTCGAGCTCACGAACGGGGCGTCCCTTGGCACGGCTCCATCGCCTCCCGGCGGAGCGTGGCGCTCCGGCCGGAATCCTGCCTGGTCCACGGACCGTGCCACCGCCGCGGACGCCGGGCGGCGAGCGATTTCCCTGTGGCCAGGCCTGGTTGGCCGTTCGTCCGCCGCCGCCCGTGGATGTCGATGCCGTCGCGTTGCGTCTCGCCTCGTGGCGAAACGCCGCGTGTCGCTGTGTCGATGGTGGACTCCTCCCGGGGCCGGTTGCGCGGGGCGCGCCGTTGCAGTCGCTTGATGTTCGATCCACCGCTGCGGCCTCCGGTTCCGTTCGGAGCGCCACTCGGTCGCCTTCGGGGCCGGGTTGGCGCAGGCGCCAAACCCGTCGCACGGCACGAAGGTCGTGATCCTATTTAAGTCAGCGTACCGGTCAAGAGGATCACCACGAAAACAATGGACCTGCGTGACGTTCGTCACGCAGCGACGCAGTTCGGTCGTGACCCCGATCACGCCGGGGTGCTTTGGGTGCTTTGGGCGTGTACGACTTCAGGAGCGGGCTGAGGCGCGGGCCGCGACGTACGCCTCGATCGCCCGGGCCTGGCTCGTTCCGTCCAGTCCCGCCTCGGCGAGGACGACCGAGCCCTGGCCGCTGCCGAGGAACCGGCCGCCGCGGAACGGGTGCAGCGAGTGGGCGCGGCCGAGGTCCGACAGGATCCAGCGGTAGAGGGTCGGCAGAGTGAAGCCCGTGATGCCCATCGCCTCGAGGCCGAGCCGCTGCGGGAAGATCCGCGCCTGCTCCTCCGCCGGCAGGAGCGCGAAGAGCTCCGCGCTCGAGACGTAGTAGACGCGCGGGTCGATCCCCGCCGCCTCGAGCCGCGGCAGCGCGTCCTGGACGAACGCGTAGGTCACGGCGCTCTCCTGCAGGACGAGCGTCACGTCGCCCTCGCCGCGTCGCGGCGCGCGCAGCAGGTAGACGCCCTGCGCCGCGGCCTCGACGGGCGCGAGGCCGAGCGCGGCGCGGTCGAGCACCGTCTCGTTCGGCCGCGTGACGAACGGCGCGACGAGCGCGGGCCGGCGCCGGAAGGCCGCGGCGAGGAGCGGCCAGCTCTCCTGCGGGTCCCACGGCGTGAGCGTGATCGCGGTCCCGGCCGGGAAGTTCTCCTGCAGCAGCTGCAGCGGCTGCGGGTCGGCGTGGGTCGGGCCGTCCTCGCCCGTCTTGAGGCCGGCGTGCGCGCAGACGAGGACCATCGGGTTCCACGGCCCGTGGGGGAGCGCGGCCTGGCCGCCGATCGCGTGGAGCCGCGCGGCGATGTGGCCGAGGGGAGCGAGGAAGGCGCCGTAGGACGAGCCGACGCCGACGTGGTGGCCGAACGTCGACAGGCCGGAGAGGATCCCGGCCATGGCGTCCTCGCAGATGCCGCCGGTGGCGAGCGTGCGCGCGCCCGGGTTCTTCGCGGCGTTCCAGAAGCCGTCGCCGAATCCCGCGGCGACGGCGTTTACCGACGTCGAGCCGAGGAGGTCCGCCGCGGCGACGAGGAACGCCCCGCCCGAGGCCTTGTTGAAGTGGCCCAGGGCCCGGCCGAGCTCCGCCCTCAGGGTCGTCGTCGCGCCCGGCTTCAGGGCGAGCTCCTTCGGCACCGAGTCGCCCGCCGCGGCGAGCCGATACACGGCCTCGACGCCCGGCGCGCCCGCGCGCGGGGCGCGGGCCCTGGCGTCGAGGCGCCGGCGGGACTCGACGAGCCGCCCGGCCATCGCCTTCGCGGTCGCCGCGTCCTTCTCGACCGCCTCCCGCACCCGCAGCAGCGCGTCGAAGAAGCACTGCTCGACGATCGCCGGCCCGTCGCCGCCCGACTCGCAGCGGTGTCCGGAGGCGTCGCACGAGGGCAGGCCGCAGCTCACGCGCGCGGAGAGCTCGGCGAGCGCGTGGTAGAAGCCCTCGGAGCAGAGCTTGTGGCCGGCGCCGTGCGAGGCCCGGCCCTCGATGCCGTACTGCCAGCCCTTCACCGTGCGGTACACGACCGCCGTCGGCTGGCCGTTGTCGATCGCGAGCGCCGCCCGCTGCGCGGCGATCACCTGCTGGAAGTCGCGGCCGTCCGCCACCTCGATCACGTTCCAGTCGTGCAGGTAGAAGAGCTCCATCGGGTTCCACTGCACGTAGTCGCCCGGGTCGCCGTCGTCGCGGCACACGCGGTTCGAGTCGATCGAGGCCTGGTTCCAGTCGACGTGGACGATCACGTTGTCGAGCGACGCGGCGGAAGCCGCGGCGAGGGCCTCGGCGACCCGTCCCGGGGTGAGCCCGCCCTCGCCCTCGACCACGTGCACGCGGGGCGCGGCCGTCCCGTAGACGTCGCGCGCGGCGAGGGCGAGGCCGATCGAGGAGGCGACGCCGACCCCGGAGGCGCCCGTCGAGAGCCTGACGAAGGGCACCGCCGGCGTCGGGTGGCCGTCGAGGGCCTTCGCGCCGTGCGCGCGGAACAGCGGCGTCGCGGTGGTCGGGTTGCGGCGGAAGCCGAGGAGGTCCTCGAGCCGCAGCCGCTCCTCGACGTCGGCCGGCAGCAGCCGCGGGTCGGCGGCGCGGGCGAGCTCGTCGCGCAGCGCCCACATCGCGTAGAGGCCCATCGCCTTGTGGCCGGCGGCGTAGGACACGACGTCGGCGTCGCTGCGCCCGGGGTGCGCGAGCTCGTACTCGGCCGCGTCGAACACGAGGCCCGCCACGAAGCGCCCCGAGGAGATCGACCCGCCCGGGTGGCCCGACATCGGCACGTAGTTGTAGAGGAGCGCGCAGAGCGAGCGATAGAGGAGGTCGACCGCCTCGAAGGCCGCGAGCTCGTTCGGGCCGAGCGGAGTCGCCGCGCCCGCCTCGCCGACCTTCATCCATTGCGCACGCCGCGTGCCGAAGCTCACCATGGTGGCCTCCATCTCTTCGGACATTCTTGAGCGGCCGTGCACGGCGTCCGATGAGCCAAACGGTCCATGAGGCGGTGCTAGACTCCGGCCGATGCCGCCCCGCGCCGCCTCCCGCGCCACCCTCGCGGCCCTCGTCCTCGCCGCCGGGCCGCTCGCGCTCGCGGCTCCGCCGGCGGGGCGACCGCGGCCCGTGGACGAGAAGGCGGCGCGCGAGCAGGCGCGCCTGTGCGAGAGGCTCGACGGCGACGAGGCGCTCGCCGCCTGTCGCCAGGCCCTGGCCCTCGGGATCGCCGAGCCGCGGCGGGCCGCGGTGCGGCAGCTCCTCTCGAGGCACCTCGCGGGGCTCGAGCGATGGGACGAGCTCGCGACCCTCCTGCGCGAGTCGGTCCGCCTCGATCCGGCCGACGCGGACTCGTGGGAGAGGCTCGGCTCGGCGCTCCTCTACGGCCTCGGCCGGCCCGCCGAGGCGATAGCCGCCCTCGACCAGGCGACGCACCTCGCGCCCGGGGAGGCGTCCTCCCGGCTCGACCTCGCGGTCGCCCTCGCCGCGGCGGGGCGGCCCGCCGAGGCGGTGGCCGCGTTCGCCGCGGCGGAGGCGCTCGACCCCGCGGTGTTCGACTCGCGCCCGGCCGCCCGCGAGGTGCGCGAGGCCGCGCGCGCGGGCCGGCGGTGGCCGCAGTAGCGGCCGCGCGACGGCCGCTCCCTCAGCCCTCGATCTCGACGACGAGCGGCACGTGGTCGGAGGGCTGGTCGCCCTTCCTCTCGTCGCGAGCGATCGTCGCGGCCCGGCACCGGCGGGCGAGCGGCTCGGTGAGCAGCACGTGGTCGATCCGCAGCCCGCGGTCGCGGGGGAACGCGAGCATGCGGTAGTCCCACCACGTGTAGAAGCCGGGCGCGTCGCAGTGCAGGCGGAACGCGTCGGCGAGGCCCCACTCGCGGACGCGCTCGAGGGCGCGGCGGGCCTCGGGGTGGAAGAGGACGCTTCGCTCCCACGCGGCGGGGTCGTGCACGTCGCGCGCCTCGGGCGCGACGTTCCAGTCTCCGCACAGGGCGAGGCTCTCGCCCGGCGAGGCACTCCGGTCGAGCCAGGAGCGCAGCCGCGCGTACCAGTCGAGCTTGTAGGCCCACTTGTCGGAGCCGACCGTGGCCCCGTTCGGCGCGTAGACGCTCGCCACGCGTACGCCGCCCGTCCGGGCCGACACCACGCGGGCCGCCGTGTCCGGCGAGCCGTCGCCGAGGCCGCGCTCGACGTCCTCGATCGGCAGGCGGGAGAGGATCGCGACCCCGTTGTAGGTCTTCTGCCCGAACACCGCGGCCTCGTAGCCGAGCGCGCGCAGCGGCTCGCCGGGGAACGCGTCGTCCGTCACCTTCACTTCCTGCAGGCACACGACGTCCGGCCGCGCCGCCTCGAGCCAGCGCAGCAGGCGCGCCTCGCGCGCGCGGATCGAGTTGACGTTCCAGGTGGCGAGTCGCATCGCGAGGGACTGTACCAGAGGCCCGTGGAACAAATGCTTCATTCCCTGCGACCCGGGCGAGAGTTAAATCCGCATCGAGGAGGCCGTCCATGCCCGTCCAGCTCCTTGTCGGCGTCGCCGCCCTCGTGGGGATCGGCGCGCTCCTGCTCTTCGGCCGGCGCCTGGCGTCGACGTGGCTGCGTTACCGCGGCACCCGCGTCGTCGTCTGCCCCGAGAACCGCGAGATGGTCGCGGTCGCGGTCGACGCGCGGCACGCCGCGCTCACCGCCGGGCCCGGCCGGCCCGACCTGCGCCTCGAGGCGTGCACCCGCTGGCCCGAGAAGGCCCACTGCGGCCAGGAGTGCCTCGGCCAGATCGAGGGCGCTCCCGACGCCTGCCTGCTGCGCAACATCCTGGCCGACTGGTACCGCGACAAGACCTGCGCCTTCTGCGCGCAGCCGATCGGCTTGGTCGCGTGGCACGAGCACAAGCCCGGGCTCCTCTCGCCCGCGGGCGCCCTGGTCGAGTGGAGCTCGTTCCGCGCGGAGGAGGTCGTCGACGTCCTCGGCACGCACAAGCCGGTCTGCTGGGACTGCGTCGTGGCCGAGAGCTTCCGCCGGGCGCACCCCGAGCTCGTCACCGACCGCTCGTCCCGCCCGAGCCCGCCGCCGTCGATGGCGTAGTCCGGGCGGTCGGCCTACCGCCCGATGGCCGCGCCGTCCGGCGCGCGGCGGTCGCAGCCGCCCTCGAGCATCCCGTCCTTCGGGTTGACCCCGATGACCTCGGCCACGCCCTGGGCCCAGATCTCGCGCAGCTGGTGGCCGCGGGCGGCCAGCGCGTCGAGCGCGTCGCTCGAGAAGCCGTTGCGCTCGTAGCTGATCTGGTCGGGGAGCCACTCGTGGTAGAAGCGCGGGGCGTCGACCGCCTCCTGCGCGTTCATGCCGAAGTCGATGGCGTTCGTCACGGTGAGGAGCACCGTGCTCGGGATCGTGCGGCCGCCCGGGCTGCCGGCCACCAGGAACAGCTTCCCGTCCTTCGTCACGATCGTCGGGGTCATGCTCGAGAGCATGCGCGCGCCGGGGCGGGCGAGGTTCGGGTCCGTGCCGATGAGGCCGCTCGCGTCGGTGAGGCCGGGGCCGGCGTTGAAGTCGCCCATCTCGTTGTTCAGCAGGAACCCCGCCCCCGGCACCACGATCTTCGAGCCGTAGCTGTCCTCGAGCGTGTAGGTGAGCGCCACCGCGTTGCGATCGACGTCGACCGCGGAGAGGTGCGTCGTCTGGTCGCTCTCCTTCCACTCGAAGGAGGAAGGAGACGACACGGAGGCCCGCGCCGGCGAGATCGTCTTCCGGAGCTCGGCCGCGTACTCCTTCGACACGAGCCGCCCCACCGGCGTCGTCGGGTTGACCTCGGCGTCGCCGAGCCAGCGGGCGCGGTCGGCGAAGGCTCGCCGCAGCGCCTCGGCGAAGAAGTGGAGGTGCTTCGAGGACCCGAAGCCCATCGCGGGCACGTCGTAGCCCTCGAGGACGTTCAGGCTCTGGAGGAGCACCGCGCCGCCGCTGCTCGGAGGAGGGACGCTGAGGACGTCGTAGCCTCGGTACGTCCCGGCGAGCGGTGCGCGGCGGTAGACCGTGTAGCCCTTGAGGTCCTCGAGGGTGATGAGGCCGCCGTTCGCCCGCATCTCCCGGACGATGAGCTCGGCCGTCTCGCCCTGGTAGAAGCCCTTCGAGAACTTGAGGGCGATGCGCTCGAGCGTCAGCGCGAGGTCCGGCTGCTTGAAGATGTCGCCCGCCTCGTAGGGGGTGCCGCCGCGGGAGAACTGCGCGAGCGACGCCGGGTAGCGCTTCATGCGCGGCAGCACCTCCTTCAGCGAGCGGGCGAGCCCGTCGGAGACCATGAAGCCGTCGCGGGCGAGGGCGATGGCCGGCTCGAGGAGCCGCTTCCACGGCAGCCGCCCGTAGTCGGCCCAGGCGAGGTGCAGCCCGGCCACCGTGCCGGGGACGCCCACCGCCACGTGGCTGTCGTGGTGCCGCTCGGCGCGGTACCGGCCGTCGACGAGGAACATCGTCGGGCTCGCCGCCATCGGCGCGCGCTCGCGGAAGTCGTAGACCGCGGGGCGGCCGCCGGCCGGGCGAACGAGGAGGAAGCCCCCGCCGCCGATGTTGCCGGCGGCCGGGTGCACGACGGCGAGCGCGAAGGCGGACGCGACCGCCGCGTCCACCGCGTTCCCGCCGTCCATCATCACCTCGATGCCCACCTGCGAGGCGATGGCGTTCTGCGAGACGACCATGCCGACCTTCGCCCGCACGGGCGTGCTCGCGGCGAAGAGGGCCGCCGGGGCCAGTGTGACGGCGAGGAGGGCGGCGAGAGAGAAGAGGGCGAGTCGCTTCATGGAGGCCTCCGCCGGGGTCCGCCCCGCAGGCTACCACCGCCGCCCGCTTCCCGTCTCGCCCGCTTTGTGCTGATATCCGCCGCGGAGGTGTGCCCATGACGCCGTTCCTCCTGCTCGTCGCCGCCCTGCAGTCGGCGCCCGCCGCGCCGCCCACGCTCCGCCTCGACTACTTCCACACCGGGACCGCGGGCGAGGAGCGCTTCTCGCTCGACGGGATGGCGGCCGAGGGGCCGTGGCCGGGGAACCCGCGGCGGCCGATCGACGACACGAACCTCGGTAAGTACCTCTTCGAGGTGCGCGACCGCGCGACGAACGCCGTTCTCTACTCGCGCGGGTTCGCCAGCATCTACGGGGAGTGGGAGACGACCGACGAGGCCGCCCGCGGCTGGCGCACGTTCCACGAGTCCCTCCGCTTCCCGATGCCGGCGGGGCCCGCGCAGGTCGTCCTCCGCAAGCGCGACGCCGCGGGCCTCTTCCACGAGGCGTGGACGGTCGCGGTCGATCCCGCCGACCCGACGATCGACCGCACCGGCCCGCCGAAGCTGCGGCCGTGGGCGGTGGTCGAGAACGGCCCGCCGGCCGACAAGGTCGACCTGCTCCTCCTCGGCGACGGCTACACGGCCGCCGAGATGGAGAAGTGGCACGCCGACGCGAGGCGGCTCGCGGAGCTCCTCTTCAGCCGCTCGCCGTTCCGGGAGCGCCGCGCGGACTTCAACGTGTGGGCCCTCGACACGCCCTCCGACGAGTCCGGCATCGCGCGGCCCTCCGACGGCGTCTCGCGTCGATCGGCTCTCCGCGCCCAGTACGACGCGTTCGGCTCCGAGCGCTACGTCCTCGCCTTCGACAACCAGCGCCTGCGCGAGGTCGCCTCGTCCGCCCCCTACGACGTCGTCGAGATCGTCGTGAACGACCGGAAGTACGGCGGGGGCGGGATCTTCAACCTGTACGCGACCGTGTCGGCCGACAACGCCTACACCCCGTACGTCTTCGTGCACGAGTTCGGGCACCACTTCGCCGGCCTCGCCGACGAGTACTACACGTCGGACGTCGCCTACGGCGCGGCCACGGCGCGGCCCGAGCCGTGGGAGCCGAACGCAACCGCGAGCGCCGCCTCGCCGAAGTGGAAGGACCTCGCCACGGCCGGGACGCCGCTCCCGACGCCGTGGAGCAAGGACGCGTTCGAGGCGCTGCAGAAGGACATCCAGGCGCGCCGGCGGAAGCTGCGGGCGGAGAAGCGGCCCGAGGCCGAGATGGAGGCCCTCTTCCGCGAGGAGGAGGAGAAGGAGAAGGCCCTCTTCGCGAAGGACCCGCACCCCGCGGCGGTGGGCGCGTTCGAGGGCGCGCTCTACGAGGCGAAGGGGTACTACCGCCCCCAGCAGAACTGCATCATGTTCACCCGCAGCCCGGAGTTCTGCGCCGTCTGCCGGCGGGCGATCGAGCGGGTCGTCGACCTGTATTCCCGCGGCCTCGCAGCCCGTTGACGATATGATGGTCGCCGCGTGAGCGACCCTGCTCCCGAGGGGCCGAGCCTCTTCGTCCACAGCCTTCCGGGCTCGTTCGGCGACCTCGGTGCGCTCGGCCGCGAGGTCGCCCTCGACGCCGGGGCCGTGCTGTGGAAGGAAGGTGATCCCGGCGATCACGTCGTGCTCCTCGTCGAGGGGCGCCTCGAGGTGGTCCACCAGGCCCCGGAGGGCGAGGAGATCACGCTGCGCTACCTCTACCCCGGCGCGGTGGCGGGGGAGATGGCCGCGCTCGACGGCGAGCCGCGCTCGGCCACCGTGCGGGCCCACGCCGCGTCGCGGGTGGTGCTCGTCCCGGCGCGCTCGTTCCGCGAGTTCCTGCGCGCCCGGACCGACGTCCTCGAGCAGCTCTTCTGGACGCAGCTCGAGCGCGTCCGCAGCCTGACCTGGCGGGTCAGCCGCACGCACCACCGCGCGATCACGGACCCGCTCACCGGCCTCTACAACATCGGCTTCTTCCGCGAGCGGCTGTCGCTCGAGCTCGACCGGGCGCAGCAGACCGGCGACTCGGTGGCCCTCGCGATCTTCGACATCGACCACTTCAAGGCCTACAACGACACGCACGGCCACGAGGAGGGGAACGCCGTGCTGCAGAAGGTCGGCGCCCTCCTGCGTCGGACCGGCCGGCGCGGCGACGTGATCGCGCGCTACGGCGGCGAGGAGTTCGTGGCGCTGCTCTACGGCGCGAGCGCCTCCGACGCGTGGCGGTTCGCCGAGACCTTCCGCACGGCGGTCGCCACGACGGACTTCGCCCACCTCGGCGCGCCGGGGCGGGTGCGGGTGACGGTGAGCGGCGGGGTCGCGACCTTCCCCGGGGACGCCCAGGACGACGCGGGCCTGGTGAAGGGCGCCGACGAGCGTCTCTACCGCGCGAAGGAGGCCGGGCGCAACCGGACCGTCGGGGCGGAGCGCGACGCATGAGGACGCGCCTCGCGCTCGCGGTCGGCCTCGTCCTGGCGGCGGCTGCCGTCCGGGCGGGCGAGGTCCCGGGCGCCCTCCTCGTCGTGGAGTCGGCGCCGGGCACGCCCGGCAGCGACCCGACCGGCGCGCCGCCCCGCTTCGCCCTCCTCAGGGACGGCCAGGCGTTCGTCGGCGGCACCTGGCGCGTGGAGACTGTGCGCCTCGAGAAGGGCGAGCTCTCGGCGCTCCGGAAGAGGGTCGACGCGGCCCGAAAGGCGGTCGGCCGCTCCTCCCGTCTCGTCCTCGGAGAGGGCGGCCCTCTCGTCCGGCTCCGCTTTCCCGAGGACCCGCCCGTCGAGGTGCAGCTCGGCTCCGCGCCGCCGGCTCCCGGCGAGGAGCCGGACCCCGTGGCCGCGCTCGTGGCCGACGTCCTCTCGTTCCGCCATCCGGGCCTCGTGCCGTACGAGCCGCCGGGCTACGCTCTCGTGCTGCGCGAGGGCGCGCTCGCCGGCGGGTGCCGGCCGTGGAACCTCGCGACGCCGTTCGCCGAGGCCAAGGCCGGCCCGCTGTCCGTTCCGGCCGATCAGGCCCTGGGCTGGCCAACGGGCGCGCTGCCCGGGTCCGTGTGCGGCCCGGACGCAAAGCGCTACGTGCTGACGCTCCGGCCGCTCCTTCCCGGCGAACAGCCGTGAGCCGCTCCGCTTCGCTCATGTAACGCCGGGCCGTCAGTCCTTCCTTTGTCAGTGGAGGTCGGCCATGCGCCTCGGCGCCGCGACGTGGGTGACGATGACGTCTCTCCTGGCCGTGGCGGTCGGTGCCGCCGCCCAGGACGCCGGGCCGGCGACCCGAACGCCCGCGCCGCCCCCGTTCCAGCTCCCGGCCGGCGCGAAGGTGCGCCTGACGAGCACGACCCTCCCCGGTGGTGTCGTCGTGGGCCGGGTCGGGTCCTCGACGGACGACGCCCTCGGCATCGTCCTCCCCGGGCCGGACGACTCGCCCTTCGGAACGCCGGTCCTCGTGCCCCGCGCCTCGGTCACCCGGATCCAGGTGTCGCTCGGCTACAAGCGCCACGCCCTGCCCGGCGCGATCCTCGGGGCCGTGGCCGGCGCGGCCCTCGGCGCCGCGTGGGAGGTCGACCCCGCGACCTGCGACTCCTACTCGTCCGACACCTTCTGCTCCCGCGGGGAGGCCGTCGCGGCCGGCTCGCTCGGCTTCGCCGCGATCGGCGCGCTCGTCGGACACTTCGTGAAGACGGAGCGCTGGCAGAACGTCAGCGTCGAGGCGCTCGCGCCGCGCTCCTCGGGCACCTCGTCCCGCCCGCGGGGCCGCTGGGCCGCGGCCGGGCTGGCCGTCACCGTGCGCTTCTGAGGCGCCCCCGGCGGAGAGGGAGGAGGCCGTGCGCGGAACGCGGTTGCTCGCTCCGGTGGCCCTCGCGGTCGCTCTGATGCCGGCCTGCAGCACGACCACTTCGCGCGTGACGGGCCTCGCGCCCGCGGCGGGCGCCGCGGCGCGGCCGACTCCCGGGACCCTGTGGGTCGACCTCGACGCGGGCCTGCGGGCCGGGCTCCGCGCCACGGACCTGTCTGCGCCAGGCGACGCCGCGCCCGCGTTCCGTCTCGAGATCGAGTTCCGGCCGAAGGCGCTCGGCTACGTGTTCGACGCCGGGCAACTCGCACTGCGCGACGCGGCCGGGGCGGAGTCGCGACCCGTCGGCGACGCGGGCGGGTATCGCCCGCTCGTCGAGGGCACGCGGGTCTCGGTGCAGTTCGACCGTCCGGTCGGCGACGGCGAGCGCCTCGAGCTCGTGGTGGCCGGCGCGGCGGTGGGCGCGCGGCGCATCGAGCCGGTGACGGTCGCGCTCTCGCGAGTCGAGCGCCGCGCGCAGAAGCCGTCGGCCGGCCTCGTCGGCGTCGGCAAGGTCGCGGGCAAAGTCGTCGGGGGCCTGCTCGGCATGATGCTCGCCGCGTCGGGTGGCGGCATCTGACGCGCGCCTCGCCGCGGCGCGCGCCAAGGCTCTTGACATCGGGCAGCTTCGCCCGCATAGTCGGCGCTGGAGGAGACGATGCACAAGTCGCGCGGAGCGGCCCTGCCGTGAGGCACGGGCCGCGGCACTCGCGGCGCCATCGTCACCATCGACACGGCGGACCCGGAGGCCCCCAGCAGCAGGGGGGAGGCCAGAAAGGTCCGCGGGATCCCCGCCAGGCCCCGATTCCGACGGAGGGGCCGACCACTCCGGTCGCAGGCGTCGTGGAGCTGACCGAGGGCGCGGGGGGATACGTCAGGCAGGTCGCTCAGAACTACCTACCGCAGCGCGAAGACGTCGTGGTCCCGTACGTCGTGGCACGGGACAACGGCTTGCGCGACGGGACGGAGATCGAAGGCCTCGCCCGCGATGGTGGCAACGGTCGTCGCGTACTCGTAGAAGTCACGAAGGCTGGCGGGATGGAGCCCGAGAAGTACAAGGCGCTCCCCCACTTCCAGGACCTCGTCTCGATCAACCCGAACGAGGCCTTCGAGCTCTCGGGCGAAGGCTCCGAGATCAGCCTCCGCGTGATCGACATCATCGCGCCCGTCGGGAAGGGGCAGCGCGGGCTCATCGTCTCTCCGCCGAAGGCCGGCAAGACGACGCTGCTCGAGCACCTCGGCAAGGCCATCACGGCCCGCCACCCCGAGGTGCATCTCATCCTGCTGCTCGTCGACGAGCGGCCGGAGGAGGTCACGCACTTCCGCCGCGTCGTGCCCGCCGAGGTGCTCGCGTCGACCTCGGACTCGTCGTCCGACTCCCACATCCGCCTCTCGCGCCTCGCCATCGAGCGCTCGAAGCGGCTCGTCGAGGCCGGGCGGCACGTCGTGATCCTGCTCGACTCGCTCACCCGGCTCGGCCGCGCGTCGAACCGGGAGATGGGCCCCGGCGGGCGCACGATGTCGGGCGGCGTCGACAACCGCGCGCTCCAGTTCCCCCGCCAGTTCTTCGGCGCGGCCAGGAACTGCGAGGGCTCCGGCAGCCTCACCATCCTCGCGACCGCGCTCATCGAGACGGGCTCGCGGATGGACGAGGTCATCTTCCAGGAGTTCAAGGGCACCGGGAACATGGAGCTCATCCTCGATCGCGCGATCGCGGACCGCCGCATCTTCCCGGCCGTCGACGTGCTGAAGTCGGGCACCCGGCGCGAGGAGCTCCTCGTGCCGCCGGAAGAGCTCGCGAAGCGGCACCTGCTGCGCCGCGCGCTCGCCGACCTCTCGCCCGTCGAGGCGGCGCAGTTCCTCATCGAGAAGCTGCAGAAGACGCCGTCGAACGCCGTCTTCCTCGCCAACCTCGTGGCCCCCTCGTCGATGGCCTCGGCCGGCGCGCGACGCTTCCGGTGAGGGCCGAGCACCACGTCTGGCACACGTCCCGGCTCGGCCGGGACATGGGCGTGCGGGTCTACGGCCACTGGGGCGCCCCCGTCCTCGTCTTCCCGACGAGCGGGGGCGACGAGTGGGAGTACGAGCGGCAGGGCATGGTCGAGGCCCTGGGCCGACACGTGGACGGCGGGAAGGTCAAGCTGTTCTGCGTCAACTCGGTCAACAACGAGAGCTGGTACGACAAGGGCGCTCACCCCCGGCATCGCTCGTACGTGCAGTCCATGTACGACGCGTACGTCGCGGAAGAGGTGGTGCCGTTCGTCCACGCGCACTGCGAGTCGCCGGGGATCGCGATCACGACGACCGGCGCGTCCTTCGGCGCCTACCACGCCGTGAACAGCCTGCTGAAGCACCCGCAGCTGTTCCGTCGCTGCCTGGCCCTCTCCGGGGTCTACGACCTGCGACGCTTCATGGACGGGGACTACGACGACAACTTCTACTTCAACAACCCCGTCGACTACGTCGCGTCGCTGTCGGATCCCTGGTTCCTCGACCAGCTCGCCCAGGACGACATCCGCCTGGTGACGGGGACCGGGCCCTACGAGGACCCGCAGCCCACCTACCAGCTCTCGGGTGTCCTGTGGTCCCGCGGGATCCGGCACTCGGTCGACGACTGGGGCCCGGAGGGCGGACACGACTGGCCCTTCTGGAAGCGCCAGATGGACGAGTACCTCAGCCGCCTCTACTGACGACCGGGCGACGCCGCCGTTCGCCGGCCCGAGCCGGGCGTTGACCGATTTTCACGGGCAGCCTTTCCGCGGCGGCCGTATCTCCCTCCGCGGGGCAGGCTTCGCCCCGGGGGGAGAACGACCGTGGCGGACCTGAAGGGCGAGCTGGCCTCACTGAAGATCGACCGGACGAGGCGCCGACCGAGCGCCTGGCGCTGGCCGCTGGCGCTCCTCGTGCCGGCCGTCCTGGTCCTCGGCGCCCTC
>JAXLRD010000055.1:0-53980 GCA_046331285.1 Vicinamibacteria bacterium | reverse complement strand
TCGAGCTCGGGCGGCCACGACTGGACGATCCACTCGTTGCCCTCGACGACGTGCTCCGGGGTGAACGTCATGCGGTCGCCGCGGAAGACGAGCGAGCCCTCGTTGCCGAGGATCGTGAAGCCGCTCTCGCCGCTGCCCGTGCTGTTGAACGTGCCCGAGAGCGAGACGGCGAAGTTCTCCTTGCCGTAGACCGCGGAGGCGTTCAGCGTGTCGGGCACCTCGTGCGTCTTCTTGTGGCGATAGTTGGCGCCCGTCGCGGTCACCGACTCGGGCACCGTCGCGTCCATGACGTAGTGGATCGTCGTCATGAGGTGGACGAAGAGGTCCGTCGAGATGCCGCCCGAGTAGTCCCAGAAGCAGCGCCACCGGAAGAAGCGCTCGAGGCTGAAGGGCCGCTTCGGCGCCGAGCCCGTGAAGGCCTCCCAGTCGACGGTCTTCTCGCTGGCGTCCGGCGGGATCGGGTAGATCCAGGCGCCCGAGTCGCTGTTGCGGTCGTAGCTCGCGCGGATGAGGTTGATCTCGCCGAGCTTGCCGGACTTGATGATCTCCCGCGCCGTCTCCTGCAGCTTCGAGCTCTTGCCCTGGCTGCCGACCTGGAGGATGCGGCCGGCCTTCTCGGCCGCGCCGTACATCTCGGGGCCCTCGTCGATCGTGAGGGTCATCGGCTTCTCGACGTAGACGTCCTTGCCGGCGGCGAGGGCGGCGAGGACCATCGGCCTGTGCCAGTGGTCGGGCACGCCGATCACCACGGCGTCGATCGACTTGTCGTCGAGGATCGCGCGCCAGCTGCCGTAGTCCTTCGCCCGGCCTTCGAGGTTCGAGAGGGCCCGCGTGACGCGGCCCTTGTAGGCGTCGCACACGCCGACCACCTCGACGCCCGGAACGGACAGCACACCGTTCAGCAGGCCCCCGCGCTCGAGGACGCGGGCGCCCACGCCGATCATGCCCACCTGGATGCGGTCGTTCGGCGAGGTGGCCTGCGGCGCGGCCTCCGCCGCATGGCCCACCGTGTGGAGGAGGACCGGCGCCGTGGCCGCCCCGACGAGGCTCTTCTGCATGAACTGCCTTCGATTGATGCCTGGCTTCATCTCCGCCACCTCGCTCGTGACGCCGGCGCGGGACCTCCGCGGCGCGTCCGCGGCCACGTTACGCCCTGACCCTGGAAGGGTCAAGGATGAGCGGAAAGCGCCGCCTCGGCTATCATCCCCGGCCGATGCGCTTCGCGGCGGTCGACGTGGCGGTCTTCGTCGCGTTCTACGGTCTCGTCCTGGTCTTCAGCCTCGCCAAGAGCCGCGGGAGGCAGACGAGCGCCGACTACTTCCTCGGGGGCCGCGCGCTGCCGTGGTGGCTCATCGGCGTCTCGATCGTGGCGGCGAACATCTCGACCGAGCAGTTCGTCGGGATGGCCGGGCAGGCCGCGGGCGACGTCGGCCTCGCGGTGAGCGCGTGGCAGCTCACCGGGGCGGCGGGCATCGTGGTCGTCGGCTTCGTCTTCCTGCCGCGCTTCCTCCGCGCGGGCATCTACACGATGCCGGAGTACCTCGAGTACCGCTACAGCGCCGCCGCCCGCGCCATCATGTCGGTCCTCACCGTGCTCATCTACGCGGCGGTCACCACGGCCGCCGTCCTCTACTCCGGGGCCACGACCCTCGAGACCGTCTTCGGCATGCCGCTCGTGGCGGGCGTCGTCCTGATCGCCGCTCTCGCCGTCGTCTACACGCTGTGGGGCGGGCTCCTCGCGGCGGTGTGGGCCGACCTCTTCCAGGGCACGGCCCTCCTCGTCGGCGGGTTCGCGACGTTCGGGCTGGGCCTCTCGGCGGTCGGCGGGTGGGGCGCGTTCGTGGCCCGGGCCGGCGAGCGGCTGCACATGGTGCTTCCGCGCTCGCACCCTGAGCTGCCGTGGACGGTGCTCGTCGGCGGGATGTGGATCCCGATCCTCTACTACTGCGGCCTCAACCAGTTCATCGTGCAGCGCACCCTCGCCGCGCGGTCGCTCAAGCAGGGGCAGCTCGGCATCGTGCTCGCGGCCGCCCTGTGGCTCCTCATCCTCTTCGGCATCGTGATGCCGGGGATCCTCTCCCGCGAGCTCTTCGGCGCCCAGCTCGAGCGGCCCGACATGGCCTACCCCGTGCTCGTACGCGAGCTGGGTGCCCACCGGAATGCGCGGGTCTGCCCTCGCCGCGCTCGCGGAGCGGTCATCAGCACCCTGGCGTCCGTCCTCAACTCCGCGTCGACGATCGCCACGATGGACCTCTACAACAAGCGCCACCTGCGGCCCGGCGGCCGGCGACCGCGAGCTCGTCCGCGTCGGCCGCGCGCTCACCGCGGCGTTCCTGCTCGTCGCCTGCGCCGTCGCGCTCTCGCCCGTGCCGCGCGGCGGCGTCTTCCGGTTCATCCAGGAGTTCCAGGGATACTTCTCGCCGGGCGTCGTGGCGGCGTTCGTCTGGCTTCGCCGTGAAGCATGCGCCGGCCGCGGGAATCGCCGCCCTCCTCCTCTCGGCGCCCGTCTACGGAGCGCTCCAGTGGGGGTGGGGTGACGCCGTACCTCCACCGGATGCTGATGACGCTGGCCGTGCTCCTCCTCGTCATGGCCGGGCTCACGGCCGCAGCAGTTCGTCGCCGCTCCCTGCGTCCTGCCGGTGCGCGCGCCGACGTCGACCTCGAGCCCTCGCGCCTTCGCCCTCGCGGGCGGCGTGGCGGTGATCCTCGCGGTCGTCGCCTTCTTCGTCGCCCTGCCAGGTCCCTCGGCGGGGCGGGCGGCCTGCGCTCCTGCGCGGTCGGGACGAGACGGGACACGTCGTACCGGGCGGCCACGCGCCCGAGGATTTCCTGCATCATGCTCGGGCAGGCTCGGCGTGCGCGACAGGACCCAGAGGTACTTCCGGTCCGGGCCGCCGACCACGGCGGTGCCGTAGTCCGGCGCGAGGTCGATCACCCAGTAGTCGGCCCAGACCATCGGCAGGAAGGAGAGGACGGCCGGGGCGAAGCGCACCTTCAGGCGGGAGGCGGGGAGGCCCTCGCCCTCGCGGCGCGCGACGCCCTGCACGGCGCTGAGCGTGCCGTCCGCCCGGTAGCACTGGTTGACGACGTCCATCCGCCCGTCCGGGCGCAGCGCGTAGCGCACGACGACGGAGTCCGCGCAGGCCGACTGGTACTTGTTCGGGATGCGGGCGATCTCGTACCACGTGCCCGCGTAGCGCGCGAGGTCGAGCGCGGGCACGGGCGTGACCGGAGCGGGGGCGGCCGCGACGAGGGCGGCCGCGAAGACGGCGGGGAGGAGGACGCGGGGCACGGCGAGCATCGTAGCCACCCCCGCCGGGCGCGGACCGGCGCGGGAGGGTCTGGGACGAGGAGGATGCCATAGACGGCCGCGCGGACCGACGCGAGTTCATCGGGCGCGGAGCGGCGACGGCGGCGCTCCCTGGCGCCCGCGCCGTGGCGGCGTCGGCCGCGACCGCCGCGACGCTGCCGGCCCTGCTGTCGAACCCCGCGACCGGCCTCATGCCGACGCGCAACCTCGGCCGGACGGGCTACCTGCGTCGGCGCCTTCAGCCTCGGAGGCCAGTCCGGCCATCGAGCGGGGCAGAACGAGGCGGTCGCCGTGCCGCTCGTCGAGCGGCGTCGACCTCGGGGTGAACTACGTCGACACGTCCTCGATCTACGGCGGAGAGGAACGCTGGAGCCGGTGCCGGCATCGGCCAGGGTGATGAAGCGCCGACGCGCTCCAGAAGTACCGCAGCAAGACGTAGTGAGCGCACGCGCGACGGCTCGCGGCGGATGCTCGAGGAGTCGCTGAAGCCCCTCAACACCGACCACCTCGACCTGTGGCAGCTCCACGACGTCGGGACGGCGGGCGACCTCGACCAGATCTTCGCGAAGGGCGGCGCGATGGAGGCGCTCGTCGAGGCGCAGGAGCAGAAGATGGTCCGCTTCCTCGGGCTCACGGGCCATCACCGGCCGGAGCCGCTGATGGAGGCGATCCGCCGCCACCCGTTCGACACCATCCTGATGGCCGTGAACGCGGCCGACGCGCACCACCACAGCTTCATGACCGAGCTGCTGCCCTTCGTGGTCGAGCGCCGCATGGGCATCGTCGGGATGAAGGTGACCGGTCGCGGGCGGATCCTGTCGAGCTGGACGCCGCCGCCCCTCGAGCGGCAGCAGCGCTCGTGGGAGGGCGTCGTGATCGCGGACCGGCCGGGCACCCTCGACATGCGCGAGGCCCTGCACTACACCCTGACGCTGCCGGTGAGCACCGTGATCGTCGGATGCGACGGGGTCGCGCAGCTCGAGGAGAACGTGAAGCTCGCGCGCGAGTTCACGCCGCTGTCGGCCGCGCAGATGGCCGCGCTCGAGGAGAAGTCCCGGCCCTGCGCGAAGCAGGCCCTCTTCTTCCGCTTCTTCGACCGGGCCTGAGGCGGGGCGGCCCGCTCCGTCAGCTCCGGCGGCGCTTCGGTCCGCGGCCGGCGCGCTTCGGCGGCGCAGCGGCGTGCCGGAAGTAGAGGTGGAAGGCGCAGTCGGGCCCGACGAGCTGGCGCGCCTCGGCGAGGGGAAGGCGCGCCTTGCCGAGGAGCACGAGGCGCCGGTACCGGGCCAGGATGCGGCGCGCCTCGAGGTCGGCCGTGCGGGTCACCGGCTCGCTCGCGAGCCCGCGAAGAAGACCCGCGCCTCGTAGCCGTTGTGGCGGCGGCAGCGCAGCTGGATGTTCTCGGCGGTGGCCGCCCCGCCGGCCGAGAACGGCCGCACGTGGTGGAACTCGACGAAGGCGCGCTCGCCGCAGCGCCGGCCCTCGGGTGAGAGGTAGGCGCAGCGGCCGAGGTCGCGGAGCCAGACCGCGCGCTTGACCTCGGCCGGCACGTGGCGCGAGTCGCCGCTCGCGGGCCGGGAGGTCCCGGGCCGGTCCGTCGCCGCGAACTTCGCGCGCGAGAGCTCGGCGAGGAGCGTCGTGAGCGCCCGGTCGAGGACCTCGGCCTCGTCGCCGGTCGGCACCGCGTGGCGCAGCATGTCCTGGGCGAGGCGCAGCTTGTCGACCGTGGCGCCGGAGATCGTCACCTGGAGACGATACCGGTCCGGGGCCAGCGGTGTCACGTCGGCGGCCGGGCGCGGCGCGACCGGCGCCGGGCCGGCGCCAGGGGCCGGCGGGGGAATCCGCGCGAAGGGCGGCTGGGGCGCGCGGGGCTCCGGCGGCGGCGCCGGCAGGCGGCGCACGAACGTCGGGGCCTCCGGGAACGGGGCGAGCCTCGCCACGATCTCCTCGACCTCGGGCCGCCGCCGCCCGCGAGCGGACTCGAGCACCGCCAGGTGGTTCTCGGGCGTGAGGTGCGGTGCGAGCAGGCGGGCGGTGGTGACGTTGAGGGCCCCCGCCTCGATCCGGTCGAGCAGGACGGGGAAGCGCCGGATCGCGCGGGCGACCTCGACGCGGTTGTAGGCGTCGTGCTCGGCGAGGGCGAGGCCGTCGCGGCAGTAGACGAAGAGCGACGAGAAGCCGGCCCGCAGGTGCAGGTCGCGGGCGGCCACCTCGGCGAGGTGAGCGAGGAACAGGCTCGCGTCGCGGCGCTCGCCGGCGGCGAGCTCCTTCACTCGGGCGAGGAGCGCGTCGTCGCTCATCCGCCGCGCCGTCTCGAGCGGCCTCGCGGCCGCGCCGGGGCTCGCTTCGATCATCGTCATCGCCGGAGCATAGGCCTCCGCCCGGACGCTTCGGGTCCGAAGCGTTGCTCCCGCCGTCGGGCCCGAGCGGCCTCAGGCTCCGGCCGGGCGGCGCGGCAGGAACGGCGCGACGTTGGGGGCCCGGAGGCCCGGCCGGCGCGGCGCGAGGACGCCGGCGATCGCGCCGAGGAGCGCCGCCTGTCGCAGGGGCTTGGTCAGGCAGGCCGCGAACTCCTCGCCGATCACGCCGTCGCCGACGTGCTGGGGGATCGAAGTCAGGAGCACGAGGGGGATGCCCGCGAGCCGAGGGTCGGCCTTGATCTCGCGGGCGAGCGAGAGGCCGTCCATCTCGGGCATCTGGAAGTCCACGAGCGCGACGTCGACGGTGTCTCCGCCGGCGGCGCGGGACCGCAGCGTCTCGAGGGCCTGCCACCCGTCGACCGCCTCGTCCACCGTGCAGCGCCACGCGGCGAGCATCTCGCGCAGCACCATCCGGTTGGTCGCGTTGTCGTCCACGACGAGGACGCGCCGTCCGGCGAGCGTCGACGGGTCGGCCGGCGGGGGCGCCGCCGCCTCGACGACCGGGGGCAGCTCCGCGGTGAACGTGAAGGTCGCGCCGCGCTGCTCGTTCCGGACCGAGAGGCGCCCTCCCATGAGGCCGACGATCTGGCGCGCGATGGCGAGGCCGAGGCCGACGCCGCCGTGGCGCCGCGTGCTCGTCGCGTCGACCTGATGGAACGGCTCGAAGATCCGCTCCAGGTGGCCGTCCGGGATGCCGGGGCCGCTGTCGGAGACCGAGAAGACCACGGCCGGGCCGCCGCCCGGAGCCGCGCGCAGCACGACGCCCCCGGCGTCCGTGAACTTCACCGCGTTGCTGCCGAGGTTCAGCAGCACCTGGCGCAGGCGCTGCGGGTCCCCCACGACCCGGGAAGGCAGGCGCTCGTCGAGGAGGACCGACACCTCGAGGTCCTTCTCGCGGGCCGGAACGTTCAGGAGGTCGGCCACCTCGAAGAGGCAGCGCGGGAGGTCGAACGCCACCCGGGCGAGCTCCACGCGGCCGGACTCCATCCGCGAGTAGTCCAGGATGTCGCCCAGCACCGAGAGGAGCGCCTCGCCGGAGCGACGGGCGACCTCGACGTACTCGCGCTGCTTCTCGTCGAGGGCGGTGCCGGCCAGGAGGTCGGTCATGCCGATGACGCCGTTCAGCGGCGTGCGGACCTCGTGGCTCACGACGGCGAGGAAGCGCGCCTTGGCCTCCGCCGTCTCCTCGGCCGCCTGGCGCGCCCGCACGAGCTGCTCCTCGGTCTCCTTGCGGGCGGTGATGTCCGTGACCACGCACACGAGCCCTCGCCCGGGCAGCCCGCCGCCGGACACGATGACCGGGACGCGGCGGTCGCCGGGGCCGCGCAGGGCGAGCTCCGCCATCGCCGTGCCGTCGCGCCGGGCCGGCTCGCGCACGAGCGCGTCGAACGCGTCGAACGCGTCGGCGCCCTCGGAGAACAGCGTGCCCGCGATCCGTCCGGCCGCCTCGTCCGCGCGCAGCCCGGCGCGGCGCAGCAGCGCCGGGTTCGCCCGCTCGACCCGGCCGTCGACGTCCACCACCAGCAGCCCGTCGCTCATCCCCGCGATGAGCGAGTCGACGTAGCGCTTGTCGACGAGCTCGGCCTTCTGCGCGGCGAGGTCGCGGACCATCCGGTCGAAGCTCCGGGCGAGCGAGCCGATCTCGTCGTTCGAGCGCGGCTCCACGCGGACCGAGAGGTCGCCGGCGGCCACCCGGCGGGCGGCCTCGTCGAGATCGCGGACGGCTCCACTCAGGCGCCCGGCGAGGAGGAGCGAGAGCACGGCCGCCGACAGGGCGACCGCGCCCCCGAGGAGGACGACCGCCCCGCGCAGGCGGTCGACGGGCGCGAACGCGGCGGTCGCGGTCTCGAGCACGATCACGGACCAGCCGGTCGGGCCCTTCGAGTGCGCGTAGCCGAGGAGGTGGGGGACGCCGTCGATCGGCTCGACGAGGAACCCCTGGCCTCCCTCGCGCGCCCGCGCCGCCGCCCGCGAGCCGGCGGCGGCGAGGTTGCGGCCCGTGGCCATCGCCGCCGAGCCCGGCGGAGAGGACACGACGACGCCGTCCCGGCGGATGAGCACGACGCCCGGCCCGCTCCCCTCGGCGCCGGACTCCCTCTGCACCCGGGAGAAGACGACCTGCAGGTCCCATGCGACCTCGAGGGTCCCGAGGATCTGGCGCTCGTCGTAGCTCGCCTTGATCGGCAGCGAGCAGACGAGGACGCCCGTTCCCGCCGCGGGATCGTCCCGGCACGCCTCGCGCGCGGACGCGCCGGGCGGGGCAGGCCGCAGGCGCGTGCCCAGCCAGCGCCCCTGGCTCGCCGCGATGACCCGCCCGCCCGCGTCGGCCACGAGCGCCCGCACGACGTGGGGCTCGTCGCGGACCGCCGCCACCAGGAAGGACGAGATGCGCCCGTCCATGTCCTCTTCCAGGATGTCCTGCATGCGCTCGCGCGCCGCCCAGGAATCGGCGTCGCGGTAGAGGGCGAGCACCTCGTGGTCGAGGGAGGACAGGCTGCGCGACGCCCCGACCTCGAACATGCGGCCGAGGCTCGTCTCGAGAGCCGCCCGCCCGTTCGAGTACGCGACCGCCCCGAGCACGGCCACCGACGCGACGGGCAGGCCGACGAGCGGGACGAGGAGCCGCGTGCGGAGGCGCACGACGGCTATCGGTCCGCGAGGGCGTAGCCCTCGTCCTCGGGGCGCCGGCCGTCGATGCGCACGACCTTCACCGCGGGATCCGAGGTCGGGCCCGCGATCACGGCGATGGCGTTCGGGGCGCGGGCCACGAGGCGCCTCGCGGCGGCGGCGGACGAGGCGGTGCCGGGGAAGGCCGGGATCTCCCCGGCGTAGAGCTTCGAGAGGTAGTGGCGCCGGAGCTGGTCCTCGGTCATGCGCAGGCCCCGGCGCAGGAGCAGCTCCTTCTCGCCGGTGCCCGTCTCGGGGAGGATGAGGTAGATGCGGCTGCCCCCGCGCCAGTGCTGGCGCTCCATGAGCAGGCTCTCGCGCAGCTCCCGGGTCGTGAGCCGGTCGACGGCATTCCCGGAGTGGACGATCACGGCGAGGTCGGCGGCGGCCGCCCGCGCCGGCCCGGCCGCCACCGAGGCGGCGAGGACCAGGATCGCGCCGAGCGTTCGCATGATCAGAAGGTGAAGGCGGCCTGGGCCGCGACCGAGGTGAACGGCGAGCGCCCGGCGGGAGCGGACCGGCTCAGCTCGAGCTTCAGCGCGGCGCGGCTCCACGGGTCGAAGCGCAGCCCGCCCGTGTGCTTGTCGACGTCCTCGATCGTCGCGTCGAAGTAGGGGTCGCCCGCGTCCGGCCGGAGCCGGTCGTAACGGTAGTAGGGCTTCAGCCGACCGGCCGTCCAGGCCACCTGGGCGTAGAGGCCGCGGCTGCGCCACTCGAGCCCGGCCGTGTCGTCGCGGTGCCGCACGTCGAACGCCTCCGCGAGGAGCTCGAGCCGCGGCCCCTGGTAGGCCACGAAGCCGCCCCAGATCCGCTCGTCGAGCGGCGCCTCGCGGCCCGGAGAGCCGGGAGCGGGCGGGATGGTGTCGAACACCGCCGCTCCGCCGACCTGGAGGTGGGGCAGGGCGAGCGGCGTCACGCCGATCCAGGCGTGGACGCCCTTGGCCCCGTTCTCGTCCTGCAGGGTCGAGACGCGGGACAGGCGGGAGGCGCGTCCGTTGACGACGCTCACCGCGTACTCGAGGCGAAGCGGCGCGAGGGCCGCGCGCCCCGCGAGCCTGACCCCCACCTCGTGGACCGAGGAGGCCGCCGTCTTCGTCCTCCCACCGGTAGACCTCGGGCGGAACGCGGTCGTCTGAAGCCACGCGCCGTGGTGGAAGGCCTGGTTCCAGAAGCCGAGCATCGTGCATCCGCCCGACCGAGACGGTGAGGAGATCGGAGCGCGAGTACTGCAGCTGGAAGCGCTCGACCTCCGCGATCTGGCCGCCGTCGTCCTCCGGGTTCTCGAGCACGACCTCGCCGAGGACGCTGAGATCGCTCGCGAGCTGCGAGGTCAGGAACACGTCGATCTGGCCGAGCGCGAACGTGCCTGGCGCGGTGTCGCGCCGGCTGCGCCAGCCGATGTCGCCGAAGACTCGAACGACCGTTCCGGGCCGGCGCCTGGGCGGCGGCCGCGGCCGTCTCCTCGTCGGAGGTCTCCGGCGCGGGAGACGGCGGCTGGCCCGAGCCGGCGGTGGGTCCGCCTCGCCGGCCCGGGCCGGCCGCCGAGGTGAGCCGCGAGGACACCCCAGACTGCGGCGCGCCAGACGCGGGACATGGGAAGCCCGATACCGTAAAGCTCGAAGGCGCCCGTGTCAACCTTTACCGTCGAGCGGCGCGTTTCATTCGAATCATTTGACAGTGTCAAGCGCGTCTTCTAGACTGCCGACTCCCTCAGAAAGGATCGGGCGGTATCGCCACCGCAGCCGCCGGCGGCGGGCCGGGAGTCCCACTCGACTTCCGCCTGCATCTCGTGCACCGGGCCCCCCTCTTTCGTGGCCTGGACGGTCTGGCCTGCTCGGAGCTCGTTCGCCTCGCTCGCGAGCGTCGCGTCGTCCGGAGGGAGAGCTTCTTCCTCCAGGGCGACCCGGCATCGGACATCTTCATCCTCTGCGCCGGCCGCATCAAGACGACACAGGTCGGATCGTCCGGCGAGCAGGTGATCCTCCGTCTCGTCGGTCCCGGCGAGGCGTTCGGGGCCCTCGAGGGCGAGATCGGCAGCGTCTACCCGAGCGGGGCCGAGGCGCTCCAGGCGAGCCACGCTCTCCTCTGGGACCGGGGCGCGTTCGACGTCGTCGCCAACAGCCACCCGGTCGTGCTGCGGAACGTGCTCCGCATCGTCTCGGAACGGCTGCGCGCCCTCGAGCAGAGCTGCCGCGAGCTCGCCACCGTGCGCGCCTCCGTGCGCGTCGCGAGCGCGCTGTCGCGGCTCGCCGCCCAGATGGCCCAGCCCGCGGACGGCGGCGCGCTCGTCTCGCTCGGCCGCGAGGACCTGGCCCAGATGACCGGGACGACCCCGTTCACCGTCAGCCGCCTCCTCGCGGACTGGGAAGCGCGGGGCTACCTCCGCTCGAGGCGGGAGGCGATCCTCCTGATGGACGGACCGGGCCTGGCCCGCCACGTGGCCTCCGACTCCCGTCGCCCGCTGCCCGCGAGCGCGTCGTCGTCGTCGTCCGCCTGATCCGCCGGCCCCGCCCCCCGCGTGGCGCCGAGGCGACCCGCGGGGGACGGCGCTAGTTCACGTCGATCCAGCCGCAGCTCTCGCCGCCGGCCGCGATCGGCCAGCGCTCCTGCGCGCACGCCTTGAAGCGGCCGGAGTTCTTCGCGATCACGAGGAACTGGTCGCTCGCGTGCAGGGCGCACTTGTCGGGCACCTTCGTGCACGGGACGTCGTTGTAGTACCAGACCGGTCCCCAGCGGCCCGTGTCCGAGGCGATGCCGGTGACCATGTAGTCGCAGGCGACGCGCTGATCGTTGCCCTCGGGCCGCGTCTCGCAGAACTTCCACGCCCCGAAGCCGACCCGGTCGCAGTAGCCGTCCGCGTTGGTGACGAGGGGCTTCGAGTCGAGGACGATGCGGCCGCCGTCGCTCGAGTGGACCGTCACCTGCATCCGGAGGATCGGCGGCGGGGTGGGATTGCACACGAGCCCGGACGGCAGAACGCCGAGCGGGGTCGGCGTCGGCGCCGGCGTCGGGGTGGGCGTGCGCTCGGCGTCGGGTTGACGGTCGGCCCCGACGAGGAGGAGCCGCACTGGACGATGACGGCCAGCCCGGCGGCGGAGGAGGAGGACGGCGGCGTGGCGCAGTTTCATCGTCGGTCCCTCAGAAGGTCGCGGGAGAGCAGGCGCCCACGTACTTGCGCTGCACCCAGTGGTCCGTGGGGATGCCCCACCCGACGCGGGTGGCGATGATCCACTGCTCGCTCGTCCCGTTGTCGCTCTTCACCGAGATCTCGCCCTCGGGGTCGATCTTCGCGCAGGCGCCCGTGTCGCCGATCGCCGCTACCACCGCGATCATGTAGGCGTCGACGTTCAGCACCTGGGGGCCGCCGTTCACGTTGCCGAGGTTGAAGAGGTCCGGCCGCTCGCTGACGGCGCGGTCGATCGCGGCGTTGACCGTTCCCGAGAGGCGGGTGGTCGGCTTGGTGCAGCTCGGCGAGGCCGGCGAGCTCGCCGCGAGCTTGCAGGTCGGGATGACGCTCAGGGGCTTGGGGGCCGGGGTCGGTGCGGGTGTCGCCACGCTGACGGCGGGCGTCGGCGTCGAGGTGGGCGACGAGCTGCTGCCGCCGCACCGGACGAGCGCGCCGGCGGCCGCGGCGACGCACAGGACGAGGACGAGCGATCGGCGATTCATTCTTCTCTGTCTGGCTCCTCTCGCGTCGCCTCCTGCCGGGGGGGCCGGGGCGACGGGGGCCGCCGGGCGGCCCGCTTCGCGCGGCGGGCCGCGCTCGAGGCGCCACCCGCCAGCGTTCGACACAGTCAGTGTAAGAGGCCGACGCGCCGAGGGTCAACGGAAGACGACACCGGAAGTCGCTGAACGTTCAGTCCTTCCGCTCGGGCCGGCCCTCGTTTGCGCTCGACCGGGGATCGTACGATCCTTCCGTCCATGAGCCAGCGCGTCGATCCGCGGGGCATCGGTGAGCACATCCGCCGGCTCCGCCTCCAGAAGCACGTCTCCGTGCGGGCCTTCGCCGCGCAGACGGGATTCTCCGCGAGCTTCATCTCCCAGCTCGAGAACGGGCTCGTCTCGCCGTCGCTCGGCTCGCTCCAGAAGATCGCCGACACCCTCGGCGTGACCCTCGGCGAGTTCTTCGCGGAGGCCGCGGCGGAGGAGGAGGACCTCGTCGTCCGCGAGGCCGACCGCCGCACGCTCGACAGCACCTGGACCGACGCGCACCTGCAGGCGCTCGGCTCCATGGCGCGCAGCCGGCGCCTCGAGCCGGTGCTCGCCGTCTTCGGCGCCGGCGGACGCAGCGGGAAGCACCTCCACTCGCACTCGCGCGAGGAGTTCGCGTTCGTCCTGCGGGGCCGCGTGATCCTCACGATGGGCGACGAGGACCACGAGCTCGGCCCGGGCGACGCGGTGACGGTGCCGGCCCAGGCGCCGCACCGGTGGTCGAACCCGTCCGAGGACCCGGTCGAGATCCTGATCGTCGCGGCGAAGGCGAAGGGCTAGCCGGCCTCAGTAGCGGTACAGCCTCACCCGCTGGATCGAGAAGCGCCCCGGCTCGAGGCGCACGTGGCGTCCCTGGTGGGTCTCGTCGCCGTTCAGCCGCCGCGCGGGCTCGAAGCGGCCGTCCGTGTAGCGTCCTTCCTCCGCGCTCAGGATCCCGACCCGCTGCCGAGGCGCCGTGGAGGCGAACGTGAGGGTGACCGCGGTGCCCGCCACGACGATCTCGTCTCTCCCCGTCCGGATCACCAGGCCGCCCGATGGCGGCGGCGGACCGGACGGGGCGCCGCTCGCCACGATGACGCCGTCCGCGAGCGCGGGCGGCGCGCCTCGCTCGAAGACGACCGAGAGGAGGAGGTCGCCGAAGCGCACCTGCTGAGGCTGCCGCTGCTCCGGGCCCTCCGAGAGGAGCCCCGCGGTGTCTCCCTGGCCCTGTCGCTCGAGGAGGAGGGGCTCGAGCTGCGCGAGGAGGTCGTAGCTCGCCGCGAGGTTCTTCGCCGCGGCCTCGCCGATCGACTCGATGCCGAACGGCGAGAAGCCGATCGCGTCGTGCGCGCCGATCGCGTAGAGCGCGTTGACGGCCGCGTCCGGTGAGCGCATCGCCTCCGGAATGAAGAGCGGGTTGTCCGGCGTCCGGTACCGCCGGGCCCACTCGACGAAGTTCTGGAAGTAGACGTCCGGGGCGAGGAAGTCGAGGCTCGGGGCCGCCGCGCGCCACACGTCGAAGAGGTGGGGGAGCGGCCCTCCGCTCGGGTACTGGCCGGGCTGGTGTCCCGGCCGGACGAGGGCCGCGTTCGCGAACATCGGCAGCGGGTGCTCCCTCCGGCCGGCCGCGGCCACCGCTTCCGTGTAGCGGGCGAGGTGCCAGGCGGTGAAGACCTCCTCGCCCGCCGGTCCGTCGCCGAACACCTCGGCCCACGTGCCGGCCGCCCGTCCTCCCGCCCCGAGCCAGGCGGCGCGCAGCTCCGGCGTCAGCTCGCCGCGCCGCGCGGCCAGGCGGCTCATGAGCTCGTCGGGCACGGCCTGCGCGAACGCGCGGCGGGCGGCCGGGGAGTGGTCCCGCGCGGTGGGGATCATGCCGACCTCGTTCTCCACCTGGACCATGACGACCGTGCGCGCCGTGTCCGTCTCGCGAAGGTGCCGCAGGAGAGCGGCGAAGGCCCGGGCGTCCGCGTCCCGGTTCGCGGCCGAGAAGGCGGAGAGGATCTCCTGGGCGACCCCGTCGCGGTCCTCCGCGCGCGGGAAGCGGGCGGGGTCCCGCTTCACCCACGCCGGCGCGTAGCACGACATGCTGTTCTTCCACGAGCCGAACCAGAGGAGGACGACCCTCATCCCGTGGGCGCGCGCGTCGGCGAGGAGGGCGTCCGTGGCCGAGAAGTCGAACCGCCCCTCCTCCGGCTCGAGGAGCTCCCAGTAGGCGGGCATCAGCACGGTGTTGAGCCGCAGCTCCGCGAGCTTCGGCCACAGGGGCCGGAAGGTGGCCGGGACGGCCGCGCTCGAGTTGCCGAGCTCGCCGCCGCGGACGAGGAAGGGCCGGCCGTCGACGACGAGCTGCACCGCGCTGCCGCGCCGCTGCAGGAGCGGGAGAGGCGGCTCCGCGGCCCACGCCGGGGACGCGACGAGCACGCCGACGAACGTCGCCACGACGAGTCTCACGAGGACCTCCGCCCGCGGCCGAGCGCCGGCCGGACGAGCGAGGGTAGCGCCCGCGGCGCTGTGTCACAATCCCCCGGATGCGCCCCGCGCCGCTCCTCGCCGCCGCCCTCGCTCTCGCCGCGTGCGCGGCCCCGAAGCCGGATCCCGCCTCGCAGGGAACGGCGGCCGAGCGGCTCCGGCCCGTCTCGAGCCCGCCGGCCGCGGCCTCCGTCCAGCGCACGGTCTACGTGCCGGTGTACTCGAGCATCTACCACAGCGACGGCCCGCAGAGCATGATGGAGCTCGCCGTCACGGTGAGCGTGCGCAACGTCAGCGCCCGGCAGAGCATCGTGATCGACCACGTCCGCTACTACGACTCCCACGGCCGGCGCGTCCGCGAGTACCTCAAGACGCCGTCCGAGCTCGGGCCGCTCGCCACCGTCGAGTTCGTGGTCCGGCAGCGGGACGACGCGGGCGGCCCCGGCGCGAACTTCCTCGTGCAGTGGAGCGGCCCGGCCGAGGTCGACGAGCCCATCATCGAGGCCGTGATGATCGGCCACGCCGGCAGCGTCGGCTACTCCTTCACGAGCGGCGGGCGCCCGATCCGGAACGAGCCGCTGCCCTAAGCGGCGCCTGGCGCCCGCCGGGAGCTCATCGGAGGCGGAGCGCCACCTCGCCCCGGCCCGGCCTCTCGAACGGCCCCGGCGTCGGGCGCTCCGGGTCGCGCGGCCTTCCGAAGAAGTCGGCGTCCACGCGCAGCGGCGTGCCGTCCGCGTTCTCGTACACGGCCTGCGGCACGAATGCCTTCCCGAGCGTCTCCGTCGCGACGAGGCGGGTCGCGGTCTCCTCGAGCTCGGGGCCGGCCGTGAAGCGGAGGATCCACGCGCCGTTCTCCTCGGCGAGGGACGGACGCGCGTCGACTCCCGGCCGGACGACGGCGTCCGTCTCGCGCCCGTACGGCTTCGCCCCGGCCAGATACACGTTGCCGCCCGTGCGCAGCGGCAGCGGGCGCAGGTCGTAGACGGCCAGGCCGAAGGACGCGGCCCGCCGGTTCCGGTCGTCGGGGAGCGGCCCCTCGGCCGCCGCCTCGCCCCGGCCGACGAACACGTTGTTGAGGAACCGGTCGTCGCCTCCGCGCGTCGCGGAGAGGCCGGCGACGCTCGTCGAGTGGGCGGGGTGCCACGGCGTCAGGCGGAACGGCTCCTCGACGCTGACGATGCGGCCGCCGAAGAGGTTGTGGACGTAGGCCCCGCCCTCCGACACGTCGAGCAGGCTCGTCTTCGAGAGCAGGACGTTGTCGTCGACGAGGAACGGCCCGTGGTCGACCTCGACGAAGAGGTCCTCGGCCGCGTTGTCGTGCAGCAGGTTCCGCGTGATCCGCGTGCCCTGGGCCATCCAGTCCATCCACAGGCCGCGCACCGTCCGGTAGACGTGGTTCTCCGCGATCACGACGTCGATCGCGCCGTGGAGCTTGATCCCGGCCATCTCGGCGCCGGAGAAGAGGGCCCGGACGTGCACGTCGTGGATGGTGTTGCGCATGAGGACGCTGAAGGCCGGCCCGAGGCTCCCCACGATCCCGGCCTGCTCGCAGTGCGAGATCGTGTTGTCGCGGACGACGTGGTGGCCGATCGACTCCCTCGTCCACGGGATCGGGTGGGCGTGCGCGCGCCGGATCGTCTCGACGTAGCCCTCGGCGGTGTCGGCCGACGTGTTGTCGAACCGGTCGCCGTGCTTGCCGAGCGACACGCAGGAGCAGGTCGAGTGGCTGATGGTGTTCGCCTCGATCACCCAGCCCCGGCTCCAGTGGGTGCCGAGGAGGGCGACCTGCTCGGCCGTCGGCGGCGCCCAGGGCGCGGCCGCCTGGCGCATCGCGAAGCCGCGCACGGTGATGTAGTTCCGCCCGGGCGCGCTCGGATAGAAGACCGCCCGGCGGACGTTCACCTCGACGAGCCGCGCGTTCGGGTCCGCGCCCGGGAAGCGGGCCCAGACGATGGTCGCCGCCTTACCCGGCTCGGCGAACCACAGCGACGTTCCCGCCACGGGCGAGGGCGCGCCGTCGACGACGTCGGCGAGCCGCGGCGCCTCGACGAGCCACTCGCCGTCGAGGTAGACGGCGCCGGTGTGGTGCCGGCGCCCCTTCGGGTCGAACCAGTCCCCGTGGATCTCGTCGGCGAACGGGTTGAAGGACCCGAAGACCGCCGCCGGGATCTCCGCCTTCCAGAGGTCGTCCTTCACGCGCGTCCAGCCCTTCACGACCTCGGACCCGCGGATCTCGACCGCCTCGCCGGGCGCGGCCCGGTAGACGATGCGCTCCGTCTCGGAACGACCGCCGCGCGGCGGGTCGATCCGCTCCCGGTAGATCCCGGCGTGGACGGTGACCGTGTCGCCCGGCTGCGCGGCGTCGGCCGCCCGCTGGATCGTGCGGAAGGGCGCCTGGCGCGTGCCGGCGTTGGTGTCGCGGCCGTCGAGCGCGACGTGGTACTCCGTCGCGTCCGCGAGAGCGGCCGTCGACAGCATGGCGGCGAGGGCGATCACCAGGCGGGTCATGGCTTCCTCCTCCCGAGGCGGCGGGGAGAGCCCCGTTGTAGCATTGCCGGCCACGGAAGAGCGATGCCCAGTCGAAGGTCCTTCCTGATCGCGGCGGGCGCGGCCGGTCTCGGCTCCGCGCGGGTCGCGCGCGCCGCCGCCGTGCCGCGCGTCTTCGCGGCCGGCCCCCCGGCGGCGGTGCTCGTCTACGTGCTCGCGCCCGAATCGCTCCTCGGCTGGACGGGTCCCCTCGCGCCGGACGCGGCGTCGTGGATGAGGCCGGGCCTCGCCGACCTGCCGGTCCTCGGGCGGCTGTCCGGGCGGGGGAGCACGGTCTCGCTCGAGGCCCTCGTGAAGCTCGCGCCCGGGCTCGTGCTCGACGTGGGCTCGGTCGACCCGACCCACGCGAGCGCGATCGAGCGCGTGCGCCAGCAGACCGGGCTCCGCTGCGAGCTCCTGGACGGGCGCATCGGCGACAGCCCGGCCCTGCTGCGCGAGGCCGGGAGGCTTCTCGGCGTGGAAGGCTGCGCGGAGCGCCTCGAGGGAGAGGCGCGCCGGCTGCTGGCCGAGGTCGTCGGCGCGCGGTCGCGGGTCGCGACCACGCGTGTGTACCTCGCCCGCGGGCAGGACGGGCTCGAGACGGGCCTCGCCGGCTCGATCAACGCGGAGCTGCTCGAGTTCGTCGGCGCCCGCAACGTCGCGGCCGAGGCCGGCGCCGGCCGCCTCGCGCGCGTGTCGCTCGAGCAGGTGATCGCGTGGGACCCCGAGGCGATCGTCACGCAGGACCGGGAGTTCGCTCGCGCGGTGGCGGCCGACCCGCTCTGGAAGGGCGTCGCCGCGGTCAGGGAGGGCCGGGTCCTCTGCCCTCCGTCCGTGCCCTTCGGTTGGATCGACGCTCCGCCCGGCGTCAACCGGATCCTCGGCGCGGCGTGGCTGTCGCACCGCCTGCGGCCGGGCTCCTCGCCGTCGTCGGCGCTCGCCGCGACCGTCCGCGGCTTCTACGACCTCTTCTACGGTGTCCCGGTGACGGACGCCCGACTGCGGCAGCTCCTCGAGCCGCCGGCGTGAACGCGCGGCGAGCGGGCCCGGCGTGAGCCTCGACCGCCTAGACGTCGCGGCCCTCTACCGAGCCCACTGGGAGAGGACGCGCCGCCGGGAGAAGACGGCGGCCGACTGGGACGGCCGCGCGGCGGCGATGAGCCGGGGGATCTTCTCCGGAGCGTACGTCGACGGGTTCGTCTCGCGCATGGATCTCTCGGGGTGCCGGACCCTCCTCGACGTCGGCTGCGGCCCCGGCACGATCGCCCTCACCGTCGCCCCGCGCCTCGAGCACGTGTACGGCCTCGACTACAGCGCGGCGATGCTCGCGGAGCTCGAGCGGAACGCGGCGGAGCGGGGGATCGCGAACGCCTCGACGATCCTGCGGGCGTGGGAGGACGACTGGGCGGACGTGCCGTCGTGCGACGTCGTCGTCGCCTCGCGCTCGACGCAGGTCGCCGATCTCGAGGCCGCCCTGCTGCGCCTGCGCTCCCGCGCCCGGCGCCGCGTGTACCTGACTCACCTCGCGGGCGGCCGCTTCCTCGACGACGATCTCCTGCGGGCCCTCGGCCGCGACGACGAGCCGCGGCCGGACTACCTGTACGCGGTCGCCCTCCTGCACCGGCAGGGCGTCCACCCCCGCGTCGACTACATCGACGCCGAGAGCCGGCTGCGCGGCGTTCGCGACTTCGACGACTGCCGGCGCAAGGTGGCGTGGTCGCTCGGCGAGCTCTCGCCGGAGGAGACGGAGCGCCTGCGCTCCTACTACGACGCGAACGCGCCGAGCCTCGGCCGGCGGCCGATGCGCTGGGCGCTCGTGTCGTGGGAGGTCGACGCCTGATCGGCCGCCGGCGCGCCCGGGGGCGTCCGCCGGACGCTACTTCGCGAGCGCCTCGTCGATCGCCTTGCGCAGCTCCGCGGACTCGGGCGCCACCTTGCTCGGGAAGAACTGGAGCACGGTGCCGTCCTTCGCGACCAGGTACTTGGAGAAGTTCCAGGCGGGGAGCGAGCCGCTCTTTCCGAGGAGCGTGTAGACCGCGGACTGGTCCTTGCCCGCCTTCGTCACCACCTTCGAGAACATCGGGAACGTGACGCCGTAGTTCTTCTTGCAGAACGTCGCGATCTCGTCGGCCGAGCCCGGCTCCTGGCCGCCGAAGTCGTTGCTCGGGAAGCCGAGGACGACGAGGCCGCGGTCCTTGTACTCGTCGTAGAGCTTCTGCAGGCCGGCGTACTGCGGTGTGTAGCCGCACTGGCTCGCGACGTTCACCACGAGGGCGACCTTCCCCGCGTACTGCGCGAGGTCGGCCGGCTGTCCCTGCAGGGTCGTCGTCTTGAGGGCGTAGAAGGAGCCTTCGGGCACGGGACCTCCTTAGGCGCTGAGGGGACGAGGGCGAGGGCGGCGAGTCCGAGACGGCGAGGTCGAGCGCATGCGCGTCAAGGGCCTCCTGGGAAGAAAGACCTATCGTACGCGAGGAGCGATCTCGCGCCCACGTCGCCCCGCCGGCGTTTGCCGCGACAGTGCCCCGGCGGCAAGATGCGCCGACCGGAGGAGGCCACCATGAAGCGCTTCGACGTCGGCGCCGCGGCGCCCTCGCCGCCCCCGCGCACAACTCGCGAGCGGCGTCTTCGCCCAGGAGGCGAAGCCCGCGCGTATCTGGACCCGTCAGCGTGGGAGAGCGGAAGGACAGCCGAGGCCTCGATCTCCAGCAGGCGAGCCGGGGAGAAGGCGTCGCAGCTCGTGAACCGGACGCGGGCGATCCCAGGCTCGGGATCGGAGTACAACCTCTGGTCAGGCTCTCCACGGCGTCGCGAACCAGGGCATCGCCACGGTTTCCCCCGGGCGGTCGGCGCCTCGGCGCGGGCGTTCGTCGCCCGCCCTGGGGCGTGGCCGTGCGTCCGCCGGGCGGCGCGCGTGAAGTGGAACCTCGCCACGCGCGCCGGGCGCGCAGGGCAGCTCTTCCGCGGGCTCTCACCTTCTATTCGCCGAACATCAACATCTTCCGCGACCCGCGGTGGGGTCGCGGGCAGAACATACGGCGAGGACCCGTTCCTCACGGGAAAGATGGGCGTCGCCTTCATCACCGGCCTGCAGGGCCCCGACGCGGACCACCCGGTCGTCACCGCGACGGCCAAGCACTACGCGGTCCACAGCGGGCCCGAGCACTTGCGCCACGGCTTCGACGAAGGCTTCGCTGCACGACATCGAAGACGTACCTGCCGGCCTTCCGCGACGCGGTCGTCGAGGCCGGGTCAAGTCGGTGATGTGCGTCTACAACGCGGTCAGCAGGGTGCCCGGCTGCGCGAACGAGTTCCTCCTCTCGACGGGACGCTGCGGGGAGGAGGTGGGGCTTCCAGGGCTTCGTCACGGGCGACTGCGACGCGGTGCGGGACATCGGGGCCGGTCACAAGTACGTGAAGTCCGCCGCCGAGGCGGGCGCGGCAACGTCAAGGCGGGCCTCGACAGCGACTACGACCTCCGGTCTGTTTCCGCAGGGCGGTGCGCCGAGGACTTCCAGCGCTACGTCGACATGATGAAGCAGGGGCTCGTGACGCAGGACGAAGTCGACGCCGCCCTCGCGCGGATGCGCGCACGCGCTTCGAGCTGGCTCTTCGACCCGCCGGAGACGGTGAAGGCCGGCCAGGTGCCCGACTCCGGCTCGATGGCCGGAGCATCGGCAGCTGGCCCTGCGGCTCGCCCGCGAGTCTCTCGTGCTGCTGAAGAACGACGGCCTCCTGCCGTTCGCGAAGTCGCCGGCGGTGCGCCGTGGTGGGCCCCTCGCCGACTCGAGCCGCGTCCTCCTCGGCAACTACAACGGCTTCCCGTCGCGCTCGACGACGGCGCTCGCCGGCCTGCAGAAGCAGTTCCCGGACGCGCGGATCGTGTTCGAGCCGGGGACGCGCTACCTGCGGCCGAACGTGCTCGTGCCGGCCTCCGCCCTCTCGAACGAGGACGGCGCGCCGGGCCTGAAGGCCGAGGCCGAGAAGCGGACTTCGCCGGCGCGCCCGTCGAGACGAGGACGGACGCGCAGGTCGCGCTGAGCCGCGACCCGTCCGGGTCCGATGGACTTCGACCGGCCCACGAAAGGCGGCGAGGAAACCTGCGCGCTGGACCGGCTTCCTCCCGCCGGACGAGACGGGGTCGTACCGCCTCGGCGTCGAGGAGAAGGGGATGGGGCAACCGGCTCTTCCTCCTCGACGACGAGGAAGCTCGTGGACACGACGGGCGGCTTCCCGCCGCCGCCGAACGTCGTCGACGTGACCCTGGAGAAGGACGCGCTACACGATCCGCGTCGAGATGGCGCCGCGGTTCTTCGCCACCGCCCGCCTCGTGTGGATGCCGCGCCGCCTCCCGTGCCGAGGCGCGCGCCGTGGCCGCCGCCCGCGACGCCGACGTGGTCGTGGCGGTAGTGGGGATCACCTCCGACCTCGAGGCGAGGAGAACGGCGTCAGCCAGCCCGGCCCAGGGCGACCGCGCAGCATCTCCCTGCCGGCCGAGGAGGAGCGCCTGCTCGAGGCCGTCGGCGCCACGGGCAAGCCGCTCGTGGTCGTGAACATGAGCGGAAGCGCGATGGCTCTCGACGCTGGGCGAAGGCGCACGCGAACGCCGTCCTCCAGGCGTGGTACCCGGGAGGAGGCGGAACCGCGATCGCGGAGACGCTCGCCGGCGCCAGCAACCCGAGCGGCCAGCGCCTGCCGGTGACGTTCTACCGGGGCGAGCCGCGCGAGGTGCACCGACTACTCGATGGCGAAGCGCACCTACCGCTACTTCGACGGCGAGCCGCTGTTCGCCTTCGGCCACGGCCTGAGCTACTCGACGTTCGCCTACTCGGGCGTCAGGGTCTCGAAGGCAGGCTCTCCGCCGGCAGAACCGCTGCAGGTCAGTGCGGCAGGTGCTGTTTCCCGCCGTCGCGGGGGCCGTGAAGGTCGTTCAGCTCTACCTCGTCTTCTCCGGCCCGGCGCTCCCCGCCGCGCCCTGCGCGACTACGCCACGTGCAGCTGAAAGCTGGGGAGAGCCGGGTCGTCAACCTCGCTCGGCGAGCGCGACCTCAGCTACGTGAATCCCGACGAGGGCGGCGGCTCTCGTCGGCGCCGGCCGCTACTCGCTCTCGGTCGGCGGCGGCCAGCGGGCACGAGCGCTCCCGCGGCCGCGGCCGACTTCGAGATCCGCGGCGACAAGCTGCTTCTCGCTGAAGCGATCGCGGCGCCGGCCGGCGCGCCGGTCGGCGCCGCGTAGCGATGCGCCCTTCACCCGACAGCCTGGAGGGCGCCCCTTGTCCGACGACCCGTCCCCGACTCCGGCCTGGAGGGCCGGGGCATCACGAGCGCCTCGCCCGCCGGGCCGATCGGCCGCTTCCGCCTGCTCGCGAAGCTCGGCGAGGGCGGCATGGGGGAAGTGTGGCTCGCCAGCAGGAGGCGAGCCCGTCCGCCGGCAGGTCGCGGTCAAGGTCATCCGGGCCGGCATGGACTACCGCGCGGATCGTCGGCGCTTCGAGGCCGAGCGCCAGGCCCTCGCGCTCATGGACCACCCGGCGATCGCCACCGTCTTCGACGGCGGGCGGACGCCCCGACGGTCGGCCGTTCTTCGCGATGGAGTACGTCAAGGGCGAGCCGATCACGACCTACTGCGATCGCCACCGCCTCCAGGACCCGGGGCGCCTGCGGCTGTTCGTGCGCGTGTGCGAGGGCGTCAACACGCGCACCAGAAGGGGATCATCCACCGCGACCTCAAGCCGTCGAAGACGTCCTCGTCGCGATCCGCGACGAGTACGCCCGTGCCGAAGATCATCGATTTCGGCGTGGCGAAGGCGACGTCGCAGCAGCTGGCGAGCGAGCTGTTCACCGAGATGGGGATCCTCGTCGGAACCCCCGAGTACATGAGCCCGAGCAGGCCGAGATGGGCGGCCTCGACGTCGACACGCGCACGGACGTCTGCGCCCTCGGCGTCCTCCTCTACGAGATGCTCACCGGGCTCCTCCCGTTCGCGAGCAAGGAGCTGCGCCGGGCCGGATACGCCGAGGATCCAGCGGATCATCCGCGAGCCGCCGCGCCCGAGCACCCGTCTCACCGCGCCCGACACCGACTCCGCCGCCGTCGCCGCGCGCGCCAGTCGGAGCCGCGCCGGCTCGTGGCCAGGGTCGGGGCGACCTCGACTGGATCACGATGCGGGCCCTCGAGAAGGACCGCGCGCCGGTACCAGACCGCGAACGCGCTCGCCGCCGACGTCGAGAGCGGCCTGCGGGACAGGCCGGTCGCGGCCGGGCCGCCGAGCCGCGCGTACCGCGCGCGCAAGCTCGTGCGGCGGCACCGCGCGACTTCCTCGCCGCGGCGCGGTGGCCCTCGCCCTCCTCGCCGGCGTCGTCGGCACGACGTGGGCGCTCGTGCCCGCGGTCCGGGCGGAGCGCGTGGCGGCCGAGGCGACCGAGGCGCGCCGGCAGGCGGCGATCGCCGAGGCGGTCAACGACTTCCTGAACGTCGACCTCCTCGCGGCGGTCGCGCCCTCGGCGAGGAAGGGGCAGGGCCGGGACGTCACGATGAGAGAGGCGCTGGCGGCGGCCGCCGAGCGCCTCGAGAAGGACTCCCGCGGCGGGCAGCGTTTCGCGGAGGAGCCGCTCGTCGAGGCCGAGATCCGCAACGCGATCGGCTACGCGTACCGCGAGCTCGGCGACTTCCCGGCCGCCGAGCCGCACCTCCAGCGCGCGCTCGAGCTGCGGCGGCGGGCGCTGGGCGACGCGCACCGGCGGACGCTGCACGCGATGAACCAGCTCGGTCTCCTCTACTTCGCCATGGGCCGCCTGGCCGACGCCGAGCCGCTCGTGCGCGGCACCTACGAGACCGGGCGCCGGACCCTCGGGGAGGACCACGAGGACACGGTCGCCTACGAGATGAACCTCGCGAACCTCGTGCGCAAGCAGGGACGGTTCAAGGACGCCGAGCCGATCTACGAGCACAACCTCGCGCTGCGGCGCCGGCGCTTCGGGCCCGAGGACCCCGGGACGTTCGACACGATGGCGAACCTCGCGAACACGTACCAGGAGACCGGCCGCTACGAGAAGGCGGAGGCCCTGCACCGCGAGGTCTTCGAGACGAACCGCCGCCTGCGCGGCGAGAAGGACCTCGGGACGATCGCGGCCATCAACAACCTCGCGAACGACCTCGCCCTGATGGGCCGTCTCGAGGAGGCGGCGCCCCTCACGCAGCAGGCGCTCGACCTGAAGGACGAGATCTACGGGCCGGAGCACCCGTCGACGCTCAACAGCGTGAACAACCTCGGGGAGCTCAACGACGAGCTCGGACGGGACGCGGTGGCCGAGGCGCTCCACCGCCGGGCCCTCGAGGGGAGACGCCGCGTCCTCGGCCCGGACCACGCGCGGACGCTCTCGTCGGTGAAGTGTCTCGCCGCCAACCTCTCCGCCCAGGGCCGCTTCGCCGAGGCGGAGCGCCTCGCCGCCGACGGAGCGGCTCGGGCCGCGCGGGCCCTGGGCGCGGCCGACCTCGACACGCTCTACCTGCGCGACGCGCACGCCGAGGCGCTCACCGGCCTCGGCCGGTACGCAGACGCCGAGAAGGAGCTGCGCGCCGTGCTCGCCGTTCTCGCCGGGCGGAAGGCGAAGGGAGAGGACGCCGGCGAAGGCGACGCGCTCGCGGGCGACGCCTCCGTCCACCTCGGCATGGTGCTGGCCCGGCAGCGGCGGTGGGCGGAGGCCGAGCCGCTGCTCGTGGAGCACGTGCCGCGGATGCCCGCGCACGAGGCGCGCTCGAAGCGCGCGGCGCGCTTCGTGGCGGACTTCTACGCGGAGTGGTCGAGCGTCGCGAAGGATGCGTCGGTGGCCGGGCGCGCGGCGGAGTGGCGGAAGCGCTTCGCGGCGCCCAGGGCCGGCTCCTAGCCGGCGACCGGGAGGCGACATGGACGATCGCGCGTTTCTGGAGCGGATCGCCGACGGCCGGACGGACCTGGTCGTCGACTGGGTTCGAGCCGGCCAGCCGGCCGTGGCGTCCGTCAACGGCCTCCGCCTCGTCGAGTGGTGCGCGTACTACGGCGACGTGAGCGCGTTGCGGTTTCTCCTCGACCACGGCTGTGATCTCTCGACGCTGGGCGAGGACCTGGGCCTGAACGGCGCCGCGTTCCACGGCCACTGGCGACTTTGCGAGTTCCTGCTCGAGAGCGGCGCGCCCGCGGGCTTCGCCGACGCCGAGACGGGGGAGACGCCGCTCCACTCCGCGCTGTGCACGCCCGAGCGCGACGCCCACGACCTCGTCGTCCGGGTGCTGCTCGACCACGGCGCCGACGCGAACCGCCCGACGAAGCCCGGCGCCGCGACCGGCGCCTTCATGCGCGACTGCCGGACGAAGGGCGAAACACCCCTGCACCGCGCCGCCGCCTTCGGAACGCCGGAGACGATCGCGATGCTCCTCGCGGCCGGGGCGCGCGTCGACGCGCGCGACGCGAACGGGGACACGCCGCTCGGCTGGGCGAGCTGGTACGGTCGGCCGGACGCGGTGCTGCGGCGACTGTGCTACGGGGAGCACGCGATCCGTCCCGGCCGGGCGTCGATGCGCGTGTCGCTGCTCGGGCGCCCGCGCGGGGGGATTCGTGGCTGAGTTCGAGTGGCCGCCGCGGGCGGGGTCACGCGGGATCCCACGCTCCGTGGCAGAATCACCCGAGCCGGTGGGAGGGATTTCATGGGCCTGATGGACTTCGTCCGCGGACAGCTCCTCGAGATCATCGAGTGGACCGACGACTCCCGCGACACGCTCTCGTACCGGTATCCGGACGACGACAAGGAGATCAAGCGCGGGGCGCAGCTCATCGTCCGCGAGTCGCAGCTCGTGCAGTTCGTCTACCTGGGCCAGTTCGGCGACCAGTTCGGCCCCGGCAAGCACGACCTGACGACCGACAACATCCCGGTCCTCACCCGGCTCAAGGGCTGGAAGTACGGCTTCGAGTCGCCCTTCAAGGCCGACGTCTACTACGTGACGACGCGCCTGTTCACCGGCAACAAGTGGGGCACCTCGAACCCGATCATGATGCGCGACGCCGACTTCGGCATCGTCCGGGTGAGGGCCTTCGGCACGTACGACTTCCGGATCGTCGACGCCCCGCGCTTCCTGAAGGAGGTCGCGGGCACCGACGACCACTTCCGTCTCGACGAGTTCGCCGACGTGATGCGCTCGCGGCTCGTCTCGGTCTTCTCCGAGGCCCTCGCGACGAGCAGGGTGCCCGTGCTCGACGTGGCCACCCGCTACAGCGAGCTCGGCGAGGCGCTCCTGCCGCTCATCAACCCCGCGCTCGGCCAGAAGTACGGCCTCGAGATGACGAGCTTCGTGCTCGAGAACGTCTCGGTGCCGCCGGAGGTCGAGCAGGCGATCGACAAGCGGGCCGGCATGGCCGCGGTCGGGAACCTGAACGACTTCGTGAAGTACCAGATGGCGCAGGGCATGGAGAAGGGCGCCGGGGCCGGCGGGATCGGCGCCGAGATGGCGGTGGGCCTCGCCATGGCCCAGCAGATGATGGCGCAGCAGGGCGGGATCACGGCCCAGTCGACGCCTTCGGCCGGCGCGCCGCCCGCGGCCGCGGCCGGCCTGCCCGAGACGATGAGCCCCGCTGACGCCGCGAAGGCCCTGGGCGTGAGCGAGGCCGACGTGCTCGCGAGCCTGGAGTCCGGCGACCTGAAGGGCAAGAAGATCGGCAGCCAGTGGCGCATCACGAAGGCGGCCCTCGCGCAGTTCCTCCAGTAGGCGCCCGGTGAGCGGGGAGGACGCGGCCTCGCCCGGCGCCGGCGAGGTCGCGACGGCGCGCGACAAGTACCACTGCCCGGCGTGCGGGGCCGAGGCCCACTGGAACCCGGCGAAGGACGCCCTCGTGTGCCCGTACTGCGGCGCGACGTCGCCGGCGACTCTCCAGCAGCGCGGGGCCGACACCGTGATCGTCGAGCACGACCTCGCGGCGGCGCTCCGCGGCCTGGGCGACGACCGTCGCGGCTGGCCGGCCGAGAAGACGCAGGTCCGCTGCCAGAGCTGCCAGGCGATCTCGGTCCTCGACGCCGCGAAGGTCGGCGCGCGGTGCGAGTTCTGCGGCTCGGCGTCCCTCGTGCCGTACGAGCAGGTGAAGGACGCCTTCCGGCCGGAGTCGCTCCTTCCCCTGAAGATCGCGGAGCCGCAGGCGCGCGAGGCGATGCGCCGGTGGTACCAGGGCCTCTGGTTCGCCCCGAACCGCTTCGGCGTCAAGGCCGCGACCGACACGGTGAAGGGCGTCTACGTGCCGTACTGGACCTTCGACGCGCAGGCGAGCGCGGACTGGACGGCGGACTCGGGCACGTACTACTGGGTGGAGCAGGGCGGCAAGAAGGAGCGCCGGGTGCGGTGGACGCCGGCCGCGGGTCACGTCGACCACTTCTTCGACGACGATCTCGTGTGCGCCTCGCGCGGCGTCGACGCGTCGCTCCTGCGCGGCATCGAGCCCTTCCCGACGGACCAGCTCGTGCCGTACGACCCCGGCTACCTCGCGGGCTGGGTCGTCGAGCGCTACCAGATCGACCTCGTCGCCGCCGCGCAGCGCTCGCGGCAGCAGATGGAGGCCGCCGTCCGGGCGATGTGCGCGCAGCAGGTGCCCGGCGACACGCAGCGCAACCTCTCGGTGCGCGCGGCCTACCGCGACCAGACCTTCAAGCACATCCTGGCGCCCGTGTGGCTCGTGGCCTACACCTACCGCGGCAAGGCCTACCAGGTCGTGGTGAACGGCGTCACCGGCCGGATCGCCGGCCGCCGCCCGTGGAGCTGGATCAAGATCTCGCTCGCCGTCCTCGCGGTGATCGTGGTGCTCGTGATTCTCCAGCACCTCGGCTGAGGTTCGGAGTCACTCTCCCGTGAACACCAGGACGCGCGGCCCGGCGCCTTCGCCGGCGCGGGCCAGGGCGGGCTCGGCGTCGGCGAGGCGCCCCTCGGCCACCACCCGGCCGTCGCGCGGATCGAAGACGCGGTAGGGCCTCGGCACGTCCCGCGTGAGCACGGGCACGTCGCCGCCTTCGGGCAGGTAGACCACGAAGAGCTTCCCCGGGACGAGGAGGCCGCGGCGGCCGTAGGTCGCGGTCCAGTTCGGCTCCATGCCGGCGAACGGGAGGCCGTCGAAGATCCTCGCCGCGACGCCCGGGTAGCGCGAGCCCTCGAACTCCAGCGCCTCGCGCCAGCCGGCGCCGGGGGCCGTGCACCAGTCGGCGTGGTCGGGCTCGTTCGCGTGGAGGCGCCACTGCCACAGGCTGCCCGCGCCGTAGACGAGGCCCATGGTGCCCCCCGCGGTCAGGTTGAGCCAGGCCTCGTGGCCCTGCCACCAGCCCGCGCCGCGGCCGGTGCGCCCGATGTTCTCGTACGTGGGCTCGCCGTTAGCCACGGCCTTCGCCGGCGTGTCGCGCCACATGCCCGCCACCCGGTCCGGCTGGTGCTCTCCGTTGTGGCCGGTCTGGCACCACTGGAAGTCGAGCCACGCCTTGTCCTGGTGGGTGCGGAAGAGGGAGTGCGGCGCGTAGTGGATCCCCGTCGGCTGCTGGTAGGCGTCCCACTCCTCGATCGTCCGTCCGGCCCGGTCGAGCTGCTCGACGATCCGCGGCTCGGTGGCCGGGTTGTCGCCGCCCACGAGCCAGACCGCCGGCCGCGCGCCGTAGCGGGCCACGAGGTACCGGCAGTAGCGGGCGTAGTCCTCGGCGCTCGCGACGACCCCGGCGACGCGGCGTCCCTTCCAGCCGTAGCCGTGGAAGACCGGCTGGTAGACCGGGGCGAGGCCGTGGGCGACGAGCACGTCCACGAGCCGGTCGAAGGTCCGGAAGTACTCCGGCACGAGCTGCCGCAGCGCGCCCCGGGGCAGGTCCTCGAAGCCGACGTCGAAGCCGAGGTCCTCGGTGCGCGACCGCGGCCCTCGCGCCTCCATGTCCGGCTGGACGGTCATGAGGAGCACGGCGTTGAAGCCCTTGGCCCGTCGGTCGCGGGCATAGACCTCCACCTGCTCGGCGGTGGCCCGCCACGGGAGGGCCCAGGCGGTGTCCGCGCAGAGCAGCCGCGGCGTGCCGTCCGCGTGGACCAGGTTGCGCCCGCCCGGGGGGATCTTCCAGAACCCGTGGGCGCCGAAGGCCGTCGGCCGCGCCTGCGAGCCCGCGGTGGCCCGCAGCGTCCCCGTGCGCCCCTCGATCCCCGGGTCGCGGTCCCGGTCCCGGGCCGTCCAGCGCCAACTGCCGGAAGGTCGGGTCGACGCGAAGCGCACGCGGAACGTGCGCCCGCCGTCCCAGAAGATCGGCCGCCTCATCGTCGTGCCGTCGTCGTGGACGAAGTCGACCCACGCCTCGGTGTCGGTATAGGGGTTGGCGGTCGGCCGGCTCGCGGTGAACGCGATCTCGACCTCCTGCCACTGGGGGGCCGGCAGATCTCGCTCCGCGGCGGGCGTCGCGAGCGAGGCGGGAGGCAGTGCCGCGAGGAGCGCGAGGGCGAGGCCGGCCGCGAGCGGGAGGCGGCGACGGTGCGGGTCGAAGGTCATGGGGGTCTCCACGGGCCGGTTCAGGCCGGCTTGCTGAGCCAGCGGGCGAGAGCGGCGAGGCCAGCGCCGACGAGGCCGCCGCGCGACGCGTCGACGGACCACGACGGCTCGCGCTCGAACGCGGCGAACGCCTGTTCCACGTCGCGCCTAGCCCTCAGCATCTGCAGGGGCAGGGTCGGATCGACCGGACGGTTCGGGTCGGCCGCCTTACGGAGCTGCTCGACGAGGGCGCCCGCCTGCTTCAGGTCCAGCATCGACAGGGGCGACCCGCAGTGAGGGCAGGTCGAGCCGCGGGCGAGGTCGATCGGGGCGCCGCAGTTCGAGCAGCCGACCGTCTGAACGTTGCGCTTCAGCTCCTCGACCTGCTCCTTCGACAGCGGGCGGAGGAAGTCCTTCTCGCGGAGGAAGTCGAAGAACGTGATGAGGCGGCCGTGGCCCGCCTCGCAGCGGCGGTACTGGAAGGCGGTGTTGCGCTGGCGGTCGTGGCTCAGCTTGAGCGTGCGGCCGCAGCGCGGGCAGTCGAGCCCGTCGGCGAGCGGCGATCGAGCCGCGCCGGCCTTCTCGCCGATCGTGCGGAAGAGCGTCAGCGTCGCGCCCGGGCTGAGCTGCAGGCTCTCGCCCTGATCGAACCAGATCGCCTGGCACGTCGCGCAGAGGTCGACGTCGACCTGGCCGCCGAGCCGCGCCTCGAGGCGGGTCGAGGCCATTGGCGCGCGGCAGCCGGGACAAGTCAGCGGAGAGGCCACGGCGAGATCCTCCGGCCGCGTAGTCTATCGTTCCCGGCGGCCCTCCCGCCTCAGTTCCGGTCGCCCCCGCCGTGGGACGCGCCGCAGACGCGGCAGGGCGTCGGGCTCGAGCCGTTCGCCACCACGTGGCTCACCGGCTTCAGCGTGCGCAGGAAGGCGAAGACGGCCCGCAGGTCGTCCTCCTGCATGCCCGAGTACACGACCCACGGCATGATCGGGTGCAGGGTGCCGAGCTTCCCGGTCTTCATGACCGTCACGAACGTCGCCTCGTCGTAGTTCCCGATCCCCGTCTTGTCCGGCGTGAGGTTGGTCGCGGCGATGGCACCCTCTGGCGAGGGGAACGGGCTGCCGCCGCCGGCCATGTCGAGCGACGGGTCTGGCCGGCCCTGCTTCATCGGCGTGTGGCAGTGGTGGCAGGCGGAGGTGCGCAGCACGTACTCGCCGCGCCTCGCCGGCGTCGAGAGGTCGGGGGGCGCGACGGCTCCCGGGAGCGGCGCCGGCTGGCCGCGCATGATGAGCCCGAGGGGGAAGGGCATCTGCGTCCGGGGGAGCGGGTTTCGCACCGGCGGCAGCGAGCGCAGGTAGACGACGATCGCGGCCATGTCCTCGTCCGGGATCCGGCGGAACTCGCCGTAGGGCATGAGCGCGAAGAGCGCCCGGCCGTCGAACCCGATGCCCTCCCGCGCGGCCCGCACGATCGCGTCGTCGCTCACCCGGCCGATGCCGGTCTCCGGGTCGGGCGTCAGGTTCGGGGCGGTCAGCCACGGCAGGCCCTCGTTGCCCCAGACCGCGCCGGCTGCCCGCCGGTCCGCCTTCGGCGGGGCGCCGGGCGCCGTCCAGTCGCGCTCGCTGTGGCAGAAGACGCAGCCGTGCCGCGCCTCGGCGAGGTAGCGCCCGCGCTCCAGCCGCTCCGGGGTCGCCTCGAACCGGCGGTCCGTGAGGGCGCGGGTCTTCGGTCCGAAGAGGAGCGGGCCCCAGCCGACGACGGCCTGGACGCCGCCGGCGATCACGAGGACCAGGAGCGCGACGATCGCCAGGGCGATCTTCTTCCAGAGAGCCATGGTCCGTCCTCCGTTCGATCGGGGGGCTGAGTGCCGGGATTCTAGCGCGACCGCGGCCTCGGCCGGTGGCCCTTTCCGCCGTGGCGTCATCGCCCCGCGCTTCCGCTACACTCCGCCCCATGAAACGCCGCCACGCGCTCGGTCTCATCGCCTCGGCTCCCGTCGTCGCGCCCGCTCTCGCGCGCTCGGCGCCCGCCCACACGTTCGCCCTCCAGGGCGACCGGTTCGTCCTCGACGGCAAGCCCTTCGTGATCCGCTCCGGCGAGATGCACTACGCGCGCATCCCGCGCGAGTACTGGCGCGACCGCATGAAGAAGATGCGGGCGATGGGCCTCAACACGCTGTGCATGTACTCGTTCTGGAACATGCACGAGCCGCGGCCCGGGCGCTACGAGTTCGGCGGCAACCTCGACATCGCGGCGTTCATCCGCACCGCGCAGGAGGAGGGCCTCTGGGTCCTGGTGCGGCCCGGGCCGTACTCCTGTGCCGAGTGGGAGTTCGGCGGCTTCCCGTCGTGGCTCTACGAGACCCCGGACATCAAGGTGAGGACGATCGACCCGCGCTTCCTCGCCGCGGCGTCGCGCTACTTCCAGGCGCTCCTCGCCCACGTCGCGCCGCTGCAGATCACGCGCGGCGGCCCCGTGCTGATGCTCCAGGTCGAGAACGAGTACGGCTCGTTCGGGAAGGACAAGGAGTACCTCGGCGCGATCCGCGACATGATCAAGCGCGCCGGCATCGAGGTCCCGCTCTACACTTCGGACGGGTCCGGCCCCGCGGAGCTCGCGGGCGGCACCCTGCCGGACGTGCACTCGGTCGTGAACTTCGGCGGCGCGCCCGAGCGGGAGTTCGCGAACTACGCGAAGTTCCGGCAGAACGTGCCGCTCATGTGCGGCGAATACTGGGTCGGCTGGTTCGACCACTGGGGCGAGCCGCACCACACCGGCGACAACAAGGTGCACCTCGCCGGCATCGACTGGATGCTGGAGCGGAACATCTCGTTCAACCTCTACATGGTCCACGGCGGCTCGAACCCGGGCTTCATGAACGGGGCGAACTTCGGCACCGTGAAGGGCTCGAAGGGCTACGAGCCGACCATCAGCTCCTACGACTACGATTCGCCGATCGACGAGGCCGGCCGCCTCGCTCCCAAGTTCGCGCTCTACCGCGACGTGATCCGGAAGCACCTCGCGCCGGGGGAGACGCTGCCCGATCCGCCGGCGCCCATGCCCGTGATCGAGATCCCGCGCGTCGAGCTGACGGAGACGGCGCCGCTGCTGAGCCTGATCGGCGAGCCGGTCGCGTCGCCGCGGCCGCTGAAATTCGAGGAGCTGGGCCAGTCCTTCGGCTTCGTCCTCTACCGCACCGCCGGCCGCGCGGCGAGGGACGCGAAGCTGGAGATCACGGAGCCCCGCGACTTCGCCGTCGTGATGCAGGGCGGTCGCCGCCTCGCGGTCATCGACCGGCACGAGGGCCAGACGTCGGCCACGGTGACGCTCACGGCCGACCAGCCGCTCGACATCCTCGTGCTGAACGACGGCCGCATCAACTTCGGCCCGAAGCTCTACGAGGACCGCAAGGGCATCACCGAGAAGGTGACCCTCGACGGCGTCGTCCTCGACGGCTGGAACATGTACCGCCTGCCGTGCGACGACCTGTCGGGGCTGCGCTTCTCCGGCGCGGCGCCCGCGGGCCCGTCGTTCTTCCGCGGCCGCTTCGAGCTCGCGCAGACGGGCGACACCTACATCGACACCCGCGGCTGGACGAAGGGCAACGTCTGGGTGAACGGCAGGAACCTCGGCCGGCACTGGAAGATCGGTCCGCAGCAGACGCTCTTCTGCCCCGGCGTGTGGCTCCGCAAGGGCACGAACGAGATCGTGGTCCTCGACCTCTACGACGGCTCGCCGACCCGCAGCGTGGTGGGCGTCACGAACCCCATCTGGGAGACGCACTGGTAGCGGGTCCGGCGCGCTTCAGTCCGCGGGGATTCCCTCGAACAGGTCCGACTCGCGCGCCCGTCCGCCGTTGACGGTGCTGAAGACGCGGTAGAACTCCTGGGTGCCCCAGAGGAAGCGCTGGTGCTCTTCCGAGAGCTCCGCGAGGCGGCCGTAGATCGCCACCTGGGTCCGATGCGCCGACACGGCACGCCACACCTGCGGCCAGACGCGCGTCGTGTCGATCACGGTGGTGATGGCCCACTCCGGCCACGGCACCGCCTGGCGCTCGTGGCCGTCGACCTTCGACACGAGGCGCTTCAGCGCGGCCTGGTAGGCCGCCCACTTCTTCTCGCTCCACGCGATGTAGTAGAGCTTCGACACACGGTGCGGCGCTAAGCCCGGCTCCGGCTGGAAGGCCGGATCGGCCGCGCAGACGATCGCCGCGGCCGTGAGCTGGCCGATCGCGACGTGGTCGGGGTGCCCGTAGGCGCCGTCCGGGCCGAACGTGACCACGACCTGGGGCCGCACGCGCCGCAGGTGCGCGACGATCCGGGCGACGGCGTCCTGCGGTGGCACGCGGTCGAGCTCGCCGTCGAGGTAGTCGAGGAAGCGCACCTCGCGCAGGCCCAGCTCGCGAGCCGCCTCGAGCAGCTCCGCCTCGCGCGTCTTCCCGACGACCTCCGGCCCCGGCGACTCGCGGCCGTCGAAGTACCGTCCCCGCTCACCGCGGGTGGCGGTCACGAGGTAGGTCGCCACCCCATCGGCCGCGTACTGGGCGAGCGCCCCGCCGGTGCCCATGGACTCGTCGTCCGGGTGCGCCAGCACGCACATCAGGCGTCTCTCGCCCGCCCGCTCCATGGCTGACCCTCGCTGAGTCGGAGATTCTATTGGAGAGAACGAGCGGCTCGGGCGCTGGGTTCCGCGGGACGCGCCCCGACGTCCGAGAAGACGCGCTCGGAGGCGGCGCGGACCGCGTCGTCGATCCGGCGTCGGACCTCGCCATCGCGCTTCCGGCCGCCCGCGATGTCGCGCAGGGCATCGACGAGCCGGTCGACGTCGGCCTCGCCGCTGGCGAGGCCGAGGCTCGCGCGAGCGACGCCCGGCAGCTCGAGCCTCGGGAAGAGGTTCACGATCAGCCACTGGAACTGCTCGAGCACCCGCGGCACTCGCAGGAGGCGCTTGACGAGCAGGTGGGCGCAGTGGCAGCCGTACCGTACGCCGATCCCGCGGTCGCGCAAGGCTCCGGCGAGCTTGTCCGCGAAGCGTCCTTTCAGCTCGAACGCGAGGACGGCGCCGCGACGGCCGAGCCGCGGCGAATCGGGATCGGCGATGCCGTGTACCTGGAGGCCGGGCACGCGGGCCAGCGCGCGTAGCGCGTAACGGGTCAGCGCCTCTTCCTCCTCGCGGATCACGTCGAAGCCGATTCGACGAAGGAGGCCGAGCGCCGCCCCGAGCCCGGCGATGCCGCCGACGTTCTCCTCGCCGGACGCCCGGACGAGCTCCCGCTCCCCGGGGTCGAAGGGGAGCAGGCCCTTGCGCGCGATCAGGACCCCGCAGCCGAACGGCGCGTAGGCCTTGTGCGCCGAGAAGGCGAGGAAGTCGATGCCGGTGGCGGACACGTCGACCGCGCGGTGCGCCACGAGCTGCGCGGCGTCGACCAGGAGCAGCGCGCCGTGGCGGTGGGCGACCCGACCGACGGCGGCGAGGTCGTTGAAGGTGCCGAGCACGTTCGACGCGCCGCTCACGGCGACGAGCTCGACCGGCGTCGCTTCCGGGGCCCCGTGGGCCGCCGGCGCGCTCAAGACCGCTTCGACCTCGTCCATGTCGAGGAAACCCTCGCGGTCCACGGCGAGGCGGAGCGTCGTCACTCCGCTCGAGAGCCGCCACGGCAGCTCGTTCGAGTTGTGCTCGAGGAGCGTGTTGACCACCGCCGCGCGCCGGTCGCCGCGCCGGCGCGCCAGGCCCTCGGCGACGAGGTTGACCGCCTCCGTGGTGTTCGACGTGAAGACGACGTCGTAGTCGCCGGGCGGCGCGTTCAGCACCTCCGCGCAGAGCGCGCGAACCCTCGCGACGAGCTCGGGTCGACGAGGCTCGGGCAGGCGCCACGCGCGCCGGACGGCGTCCCAGACCCGCTCGAAGGTCGAGGTGCTGGCGGCGTTGTCGAGGTTCACGAAGGGCCGCGGGCCGTCGATCGTCGGCACGACGTGTCCACGCCCGACCAGCGTGCCCCGCAGCGCCGCGAGCAGGGCGCGCCCGGACAGGCCCGGCCAGGGGTCCGCGTCCAGGACGTTCTCCACCGTGAGCGGCTCCGCGCCCTCGTCGGAGAACGCGCCGGCGCCGTGGCGCTCGACGAGACGCAGCGCCTTCGCGAAGGCCACGACGTTGACGATGGCCGGCGTGCCGGGCTCGAGCCGCGCGGGCGCGCCGGCCCAGACCACCCAGTCGGGCGCCACGAGGCGCGCGGTGCCCCCGCCCGCCGGCCACGCGGCGCCGCGTGGCAGGTCGCGCTTCGCCACCGCGAGCGCGCGCACGCCGAGCGGCAGGCCCAGATCCTCGCTCGACACGGTGCGGAAGGAGCCGGGCGGCAGCTGCTTCGCGAGCTGCCCGGCGCGGCGTGGCGCGGCGAAGACGACCACGTGGCCCTTCGGGTCGAGCTTCAGGTGCTCGAGCGCGATTGTACGAGCCTGCTCGTAGATGTGCGTCGTGACGAGCGAGTCGTGACCGCTGCCGCGGTGGACGTTGGAGTAGGTCTCGAGGGCGGCGTGGACGGCTCGCTCGAGCTCCTGGCGGGGTTCGGTCATCGGGCGTGCCGGGCCGTGAGCCGGCCTCCTCAGCACAGACGCTGCGGGAGGCGGCGCAGTTCCGCGCGGCCCGGGGCCGGCGTCCGGGGCAGTCCGCGCGCGGTCGAGTCGGCGGCCTTGCTCGAACCCCCGCGCGACCCTCTCCGTACATCGTCCTGGGCGTGCCACGGCGCGTTCTCCAAGGGCGCCGAGCGCCGCAATCGCACGGAGGTCACCATGAGACGCACTCCCGAGTCGGTCGCCGAGTTTCTGCGGGGCCGGCGCTTCGCGGTCGCGGGCGTGTCGCGCGGGCCGAACAGCGCCGCCAACGGCGTCTTCAAGAAGCTGCGTGAGCGGGGCTACGACGTCGTCCCGGTCAATCCGAACGCCACCGAGGTCGAGGGGGTGACCTGCTATCCCGACCTCGAGAGCATTCCCGGCCCGCTCGACGGCGTCGTCATCGCGACGCATCCCGCGGTGTCCGCCGAGATCGTCCGCCAGGCCGCACGGCGCGGGGTGACTCGCGTGTGGATGCACCGCTCCTTCCAGGGGAGTGTCTCGTCTGAAGCGGTCGACGAGTGCCGAAAGGCCGGCATCGAGTGCATCGTGGGCGGCTGCCCCCTGATGTACTGCGAGCCCGTGGATCCCTTCCACTCGGGGATGTGCACGGTGCTCGGCTGGTTCGGCCGCGTCCCCCGCTGAGGGGAAAGCCTCGCGGCGTTTTTCGATGAACTGCGTCGGCCTGTTGAGGGGTTTGGTGGCCTGGGACGGAATCGAACCGCCGACACGCGGATTTTCAGTCCGCTGCTCTACCAGCTGAGCTACCAGGCCCCAGCGGCGAACGCCAATTCAAACATACGAGCGCGCGATCGTCAAAGTGCTTCACGGCGTGCGGTCATGCGCGAGCGCGCCGTGCGGTAGGCGCTGAGCAGGTACGCGTCGTGGCGGCGCGCCAGGTCGCGGATGCCGGGCCTCCTCACGCAGCCGACCGCTGGCAGAGTTCGGTGGCGCTGTTCGTCGGAGACAGGGTGCAGCGCCACGTCCGGGGCGGAGCGCTGGGCGGCGGCGTGCGCCATGGCGAATGATCGCATGACGGAACGAACGGAGCCGGCCTGATTGGGCTTGGCCGACGGATACAAGGAAAGAGAACGAAACGGAAATGGGCGGTCCTTTCGGACCGCCCATTCTGAGAGCGCGGCAGCTCGGCGGGGTGCGCCAGCGGGCGCCCCGCCTCGAGCCTAGGCCTGCTTCTTCTTCTCGGGCATCGGGACGACCGAGGCCTTTTCGCCCTTGCTCCCGCCGGCCGCGGCGGCGGCCTGCTGCTGGGCGGCGATCGGGCCGAAGTCGACGACCGGCAGGCCCATGCCCTGGCGGAGGCGGTTCTCGACCTCGTTGCGGACGTCCTTGTTGTCCTTCAGGAACTGGCGCGCGTTCTCGCGGCCCTGGCCCATGCGCTCGCCGCCAAAGGCGTACCACGCGCCCGACTTCTCGATGATGCGGTGGTCGACGGCGAGGTCGAGGAGGTCGCCCTCCTTGCTGATGCCCTCGCCGTAGAGGATGTCGAACTCCGCCTCGCGGAACGGCGGGGCGACCTTGTTCTTGACGACCTTCACCTTCGCGCGGCTGCCGATGACCGCCTCGGCCTCCTTGAGCGACGCGATGCGGCGGATGTCGAGGCGCACCGAGGCGTAGAACTTGAGCGCGCGGCCGCCTGTCGTCGTCTCGGGGTTGCCGAACATCACGCCGATCTTCTCGCGCAGCTGGTTGATGAAGATGAGGCAGGTGCCGCTCTTCGCGACGATCGCGGTGAGCTTGCGCAGCGCCTGGCTCATGAGGCGGGCCTGCAGGCCCATCTGCGCCTCGCCCATCTCGCCCTCGAGCTCGGAGCGGGGGACGAGGGCCGCGACGGAGTCGACGACGAGCACGTCGACGGCACCCGAGCGGATCAGGACCTCCGCGATCTCGAGCGCCTGCTCGCCGCTGTCGGGCTGAGAGACGAGGAGGTTGTCGATGTCGACCCCGAGCTTCTGCGCGTAGACGGCGTCGAGCGCGTGCTCGGCGTCGACGAACGCCGCCATGCCGCCGCGGCGCTGGGCCTCGGAGATCACGTGGAGGGCGAGGGTCGTCTTGCCCGAGGACTCCGGGCCGTAGATCTCGACCACGCGGCCCCGAGGCATCCCGCCGACGCCGAGGGCGGCGTCGAGCGACAGGGCGCCCGTGGGGATGGCGGGGATGTCGACCTTCTCCCGGCTGCCGAGCCGCATGATCGAGCCCTTGCCGAACTGCTTGTCGATCTGCGCGAGAGCGGCCTCGATCGCCTTGCCCCGCTCCTGCTTGTCGTCGGCCATCTTTCTCTGCTCCTCTTTCGTTTCCGGGAGAGCGGTCGGGAAAGCCCCGCCGTGTCGAGCGATGCTAGCCCGGCCAGAGGCCCGGGCAGGTCCGATGCTCTGCATTGAGACATATGGGCGAAGAAAAAGCAAATGTCACTTGCAGGGGACAGGCGCCCGGCGGAGCGATCCCCGCAACTCTCTCATTGTCAGCACGTTGAAGGACTCCTCGATCGCGGCACGCCGGTTGAATGACCGGCGGTCGTGCTGACCGCCATCGTCCTCGCCGCGATCACCGTCGGGTCGCCCGGCCTGCTGCCGGTGCCGTTCGTCGCCCAGAACAAGGACACCTGTGCGGCGGCCGCGCTCTCGATGGTCATGGCCTATCACGGCCACGAGCGCGACCAGGACGCGATCGCGGCGGCGCTCGTCGAGCCCGACCTGCGCGGCATCCGCGGCTCGCGCCTCGCCGACTACGCGCGAGGCGAGGGGATGACGGCGCTGGCGTTCGCCGGAGATCTCCCGCTGCTGCGCGAGCACCTCGCGAAGGGCCGGCCGCTCGTGCTGTCGATCGCGGCGGGCCGCGGCCAGTTCCACGACGTCGTCGCGATCGGCGTCGACGACGCCGACCACGCCGTCGTCGTCCACGACCCGGCGGAGGGAGAGGCGCGGTCGATCGGCTTCGAGGAGCTCGAGAGGAGGTGGAGGGCGACCGGGCACTGGACGCTCCTCGTCCTGCCGGCGGACGGTGCGTCCTCGACGAGCGCGGCCGACCCGCGAGCCGCGGGAACGAGCGTACCCGCGGCGACGAGCCACGCGCCGGGCGACGCACCCGCCGCCTACGACGCCCTCGTCGAGGCGGCCGTCGAGGCCGCGCGCGCGGGCGATCGCGCGAAGGCCGTCCTCTTCCTCGACCGCGCGGTGGCGATCGACCCGCGCCGCGCCGAGGCGTGGACCGAGCGCGGCGGCGTGCGCTTCCTCGAAGGCCGGTACGCCGACGCCGCCGACGACCTGCGCCGCGCCGTCGCGATCCGCGAGGACGCCTACGCGCGCGACCTCCTGGCCGCGGCGCTGCAGCTCGACGGGCGCGAGATCGAGGCGCTCGCCGCGTGGAACGCGCTCGGGAGGCCGGCGCTCTCGGCCGTGGAGATCTCGGGCCTCGCGCGGACGAGAGACGAGGTCGCGCGGCGGGAGATCGGCGTCGAGCCGGGCGACCTGCTGACGCCGCGGGCGGTCCGCGCGGCCCGTCGCCGGCTGGAAGAGACAGGGGCGTTCGACCGCGTGACGGTGCGGACGACGTCGGCCGGCGACGGCACGGCCGGCCTCGTCGTGGCCCTCGCCGAGCGCCACGGCCTCGGGCGCCCGCTCGACGTGGCGCTCACGACCGGCGTCAACCTCGCGTGGCAGCGCTTCCGGCTGCGCTGGTCGAACGTCGCCGGCTCGGGCGTCTCGGTGGGCGGCTCGCTGCGCTGGCAGGAGAACCGCCCGGAGGCCGCGCTGCAGCTCCAGGCCCCCCGGCCCTTCGGTCTCCCCGCGACGCTGCGCCTCGGGGCCCTCCGCGGCGAGCAGGCGTACCTCGTCGGCGGGGGCCTCGACATGCGGCGCCGCGGCGTGGACGTCGCGCTGCGGCACGTGCTCGACGGCGACGTCGTCGTGAGCCTCGGGATCCGGGCTCGCGACCGCACGTTCTCGCGGCCTCACCCGGGCGCCGAGCCCGGCCGGATCGTCGGCCTCGAGGCGGGCCTCGAGGCGCGGCTCGTCGACACGCGCCGGCTGCGCCTGTCGGCCGCGGCCCGCCTCTTCGGCGCGACGCAGGCGCTCGCGTCCGCGGCGAGCTTCGCCCAGGCCGACGCGGAGGTGCGGTACGAGGCGGTGCTCTCCCGGCCGGAGGGCCGGTCGGTCGAGCGCACGGTCCTCGCGTCGCGCGCGCGGGTCGGGTGGGGAAGCGACGGTCTGCCGATCGACGAGATGTACGCGCCGGGGATCAGCCCCGAATCGGATCTCCCGCTGCGCGCGCACCCGCTCACGCGACACGGCGCGCTCGGCGTCAACGCGATGGGGCGTGGGGTCGCGCTCGTGAACGTCGAGCTGCGTCAGCGGCTCGTGCACCGGCCCGCGTTCGACGTGTCGGCCGTCGTGTTCACGGACGCGGCACGCATCGGGCACGCGGTCGACGCCGGACTCGCGAATCCTTTCCTCGACGCTGGCGTTGGCTTGCGTATTGCGTTGCTCGCGGGCCCGACGCTGCGCGTCGACCACGCGTGGGGGCTTCTGGACGGGCGCCGAGCTCTCTTCATTGGCCTCGGGCAGGCGTTCTAGAAGCTGGACGCGTCACTTCCCGCAGGTTTTGCCGGTTGGATCCAATGGGCCGTCTTGGCCGATCCTGCTTTGTGGTCAATTAGTTAGGACATGCCCAGGGGGGTGATTCAAGCGGCTGAAGAGGGCGGCGAAAAAGAGTTGGCGACCCGCAGGACCGCTCTGATAAAATCTCGATTTGGAAGCAGGCGCTACGGACAGGCCGTGGCGCATGGCTCAACCGGGGCAGAACCCAATCGAGAGGAAGCAGTTGAAGGCTGCATCGTCGCACAGGAAGGTCAAGGCCAAAGCCCGTCCGGCCGCCCGTTCCGCCCGGCCCAAGGCCCGCCACACCACCGAGAAGAAGAAGGCGCACGCCTCCGCCCGTCCGGCGAAGACCGAGGTGACCCGCGCTCGAGCGACGGCTCCGGCCCGCGCGACGCACTCCTCGAGTCCCGCCGTCCCGGTGCGCCGCGAGCCGATCCCCTCGCCTCTGCCGACCCGGCACGTCGCCCAGGTGCGCCAGGCGGTCGCGATGCCGGCCCGCTCGATGCCGCCCGCCCTGCGCGAGCAGCGTCGCCCGGCGCCGGTCGTCGTCGCGCCCCCGAAGCCGGCCGTGGTGATCCCGGAGTTCGGGGAGGCCGGCGTCCTGCTCGCGATCACGTACTCGATCCGGGAAGGCCGTCGCGGCGAGTTCTTCGACCTCATGCGCGAGCTGAAGCCCCTCCTCCACGGCATCGGCGGCGGCGACGTGGCGATCTACGAGGATCGCAGCCGGCCGAACTACCTGATGGAGGTCTTCCGCTTCAAGGACGAGGTGGAGTTCACCGCGTTCGACGACAAGTTCCACAAGGACAGGAAGATCGCGGCCATCTACGCCCTGCTCGACGACATCGTCGAAGCCGAGAAGAGCGACTTCAAGATCTTCGAGAGGCGGCTCTAGGCCCCGAACCATTCACGAGCCCCGTCCTGGCAAGCTCGTGAATGGTTCGGAACACATCCGTTCTTTCCCCGTTTCCGTTTCCTTTTTCGTCCCCCCGGAACCGTCAGTCCGTGCCGGTTCCGTTCCCTCCGTTCCCCCCTCGTCTGGCATCCTAGGCCGATGCCCTCGCCCCTCGCCCACGCGATCGCCGGCCTGACCGTCCACGTCCTGACCTCGCGGAGCCGCGCGTCGATCTCGGACCGCTGGCGCGCGTCGCTGACGGTCGCCGCCGCGCTCGCCCCGGACCTCGACCTCGCGTTCAAGTACGTCGACGGCCGGAACCACCACAACGACGAGATGCACTCGATCGGCGCGGCGCTCGTCGCGGCGGGGCTCGCCTGGGCCTTCCTGAAGCTGCGGGGGCGCGGCGAGGCGCTCGCCACCGCGGCATCGGTCCTGCTCGGGTGGTCGAGCCACCTGCTCCTCGACTACCTCAACGTGGACACCCATCCCCCGATCGGGCTCCTCGCCCTCTGGCCCTTCTCCGCGGCCTACTGGAAGTCCCCGGTCCCCCTGTTTCTCGACATCGGGCGTACACTTACGTGGGCGACCGTGACACACAACGCGGTCGCCGGGGCCTGGGAGTTCATCGTCCTGGTGCCGGTCCTCCTGGCCTGCTGGCGTTACCGGTCGCGACAGCTGGGGGGACTTTCATGGCGCGAGGCTTCGAGAGCAAGTCCGTAGCCGATCAACAGGAGTCGGCGCAGGCGGAACCGCCGTCGCGCGAGAAATCGATCGACCCGGTGAGGCTGGCCCGCCGAAAGCAGCTCGAGCTCTCCCGCGCCGACGTCCAGCGGCGCCTCGACGGGGCCAAGGCGGAGGGGCACCGCGAGATGCTCCGCCGCGCCCTCCAGGCCCTCGACGCCGACATCGCCGCCCTCAAGTAGCCCGTGAAGAGCGCGGCGGCCGTTCTCCCCCTCCTGCTCGCGGCCGTGCCGGCCTTCGCCGACGCCCTGCCCGAGCGCGCCGTTCACGTGGCCGACTACGCGATCGAGGTCCGGCTCGACGCGGCGGCCAGGACGCTCGCCGGTAAGGAGCGGATCACCTGGCGCAACCCCTCCGGGGACGCGGTCGGCGAGGTCTGGTTCCACCTCTACCTGAACGCCTTCCGCAACACCGAGAGCACCTTCTTCCGCGAGTCCGGCGGCCAGCTGCGCGGCGACCAGATGCCGGAGGACGGCTGGGGCTCGGTCGACGTCACGTCGCTGCGGCGGGCGGACGGGAAAGACCTCACGAAGGCGATCCGCTTCGAGCACCCGGACGACGACAACGACAAGGACCGCACCGTGATCCGCGTGCCGCTGCCCGAGCCGGTGCCGCCGGGCGGCGAGGTGCAGCTCGACGTCGAGTGGACGTCGAAGCTGCCGCGCATCTTCGCGCGCACCGGCTACGTGCGCGACTACTTCCTCGTCGGCCAGTGGTTCCCGAAGCTCGGCGTCTACGAGCCGGCCGGCCTCCGCGGGCGGGCGAGCGGCGGCTGGAACTGCCACCAGTTCCACGCGAACTCGGAGTTCTACGCGGACTTCGGGGCCTACCGGGTCTCGATCACGCTGCCCTCGGCCTACGTCGTCGGCGCGACCGGCCGCGAGACCGAGGCGAAGAAGAACGCCGACGGCACGACGACGCACGTGTTCGAGCAGGCGGACGTCATCGACTTCGCCTGGACGGCGTCGCCCCGCTTCCTCGACGTGAGGGCGCGCTTCGACGCGGAGAAGGACGTGACGCCGCAGGAGTACGCGGCGGCGGCGAAGCTCCTCGGCCGCGCGCCCGAGGAGGTGAAGCTCCGCGACGTCGAGGTCCGCGTCCTCCTCCAGCCGGGCCACGCGCCGCAGGCCGAGCGCCACGTCGCGGCGGCGAAGAACGCCATCAAGTGGTTCGGCCCTGGTACGCCGCCACCCGTATCCGACGCTGACGGTCGTCGACCTGGCGCCCGGCGGCGGCGGCTCGGGTGGGATGGAGGTTCGACCTTCATCACCGCCGGCACGTCGTTCCTGATGAACCGGGTGGCCGTTCGACAAGGTCCTCGCGCCCGAGGAAGTGACCGTCCACGAGTTCGGCCACCAGTACTGGCAGAGCATGGTCATGTCGAACGAGTTCGAGGAGTCCTGGCTCGACGAGGGCTTCAACACCTACTCGACCGCGAAGGCGATGGAGCGCTCGTACGGCCCGTGGACGGCGCAGTTCCCGCTCGGGCTGCGGGTCGGCGAGCTCGAGACCTCGCTGATGCAGAACGGCCGGGACCGCGCGTTCGACGCGGTGCGGACGAGCGCCTGGGGCTACTCGCCGGGCAACTACTCCTTCAACTCCTACGGCCGCACCAAGCTGACGCTCGACACGCTCGAGTCGATCCTCGGCGAGGAGACGATGGCCCGCGCGATGCGCACGTACCACGAGCGCTTCCGCTTTCCGGCACCCGTCGAGCGACGACTTCTACGCGACGGTCTCGGAGGTCGCCGGCCGCGACGCGCTGGTTCTTCGACCAGACGGTCGAGCGGCCGGGGATCGTCGTCGACTACGAGGTCGCCTCGGTGCGCGAGCGCGTGGCCGAGCCGCGCGGGATCCTCGGCGACGGGCCGAGCCCGAAGACGGTCGGCGAGCGGGAGGCCGCGAAGATCGAGCGCGAGAAGGACGCGTCGGGCGCGGGGCGCCCGTACCGCACGACCGTGATCGTCCGCCGCCGCGGCGAGGTGGAGCGGGCTGCCCCTCCTCCGCCTGCGCCTTCTCGTGGGAGGGCGGCGGCCACGAGGACGTGGCGCTCGAGGACGCGCCTGGGCAGGCGTGGACGGGGCGGTGAAGAAGGTCGAGCGCACGGGACAGAAGCGCCTCGTGTCGGCCACCGTCGACCCCGACGGCACGCTGGTGCTCGACGTGAACCGCCTCGACGACGCGAGGCGGACGCGCCCGGACGGGCGGGCGGCCGCCGCGTGGGGCACGCGGCTCATCTTCTGGATCCGCAGGCGCTCGCGCTGGCGGGGATGTGACGATGATCTTCCAGGCGACGCGCAAGGGCCTCGGTCTCGCGTTCACCCACAAGAAGCTCGCCGCCCTCCTGTGGCTGTGCGGGCTCGTGATCGCGGCGGCGGCGGGCGTGCCGGTTGGCGCTCGGCGCCGTCCTCGGCCCGCTGCCTCACGCCGACGCCCTCGCGAAGGGCCTCAGCCTCGGCATCGTGGCCGACCTCTCGGAAATGCGGCCGGGCCTGCTGCAGGGCTCAGCCTCGCTCGCGCTCGGCGCGACCGCGCTCGGGATCCTCGCCGGCTCCCCCGCGACCGGCGGCGCGCTCGAGGTGCTCACGACGGCCGACGAGCCCGCTCGCTGGCTCGTCCGCTTCGGCCGCGGGCCTTCCAGCTTCTTCGGCCGCTTCCTCCGGGCCGGGATCCTGGCCGTCGCCGTGGGCGGCCTGCTGGCCGGCCTCCTCTTCGTGCCCTTCGCGGCGACCTCGAAGAAGGTGTCGGAGTCGGCCTGGGAGCTTGCCCGGCTGGTGCACGGCGCCGGCGCCGCCGCCTCCTCGGCCTGCTCGTCGCGCTGCTCGCGCTCGACGCGCCGCCCGCGCGATCCTCGTCCGCGACGACGGCCTGCGGCCGCGCGCGCCTACTTCCGCGGCCTCGCCGCCGTCCTGCGCCATCCGCTCGCCCGGCTCGGCACGTGGGCCGTGAACGGGCTCTTCGTCCTCGCCGCGCTCGCCGCCTACGTCGCGGCCCGCGAGGCGATGCCCGCGGCGGCGCCGCTCGTCGCCGTCGTGGCCCTCCAGCAGGCCTTCGTGCTCACGCGGTGCCTCTTCCGCACGGCGATGCTCGCGCGATCGCTCGCCGACCGCCACGTCGCGCGGCCCGTGCCCGCCGCCGAGCCGCCGTCTCCGGCGGCGCCTCAGCGGCCGGAGGCCCTGCCGGTCCCGGTGCCCGCGGACGAGGCGGCCGCGCTGTTCGCTTCCGTCGACGGCGCCGCGGGCGAACCGCCGGCGGGCGAGCTCGCCGGTCGCCTCGGCGGCGGGCCTGGTCGAGCCGCCGCCCGACGGCGAGAACCGGCCGAGATAGCGCTCCGGCCGCCGCGAGGAACGCGGCGCGCAGCGCCTCGTCCTCGATCACGCCGGCCGCGTCGACGAGCGAGGCCGGCAGGCGCGAGGGCGGAGGCGCGCGGGGCCGGCGCGCCGGGCGGAGCCGCCACCGGGCCCTGGACGAAGCCCATCGAGCGGGGCGCCGCCCGCCCGGCGATCGCGCGGAGCCGGGCGAGGATGTCGCCCTCATCCGCCAGAGGTTCTTCTGCCACGCCGCGTCGGGCACTTCATCGCGGAGCTGCCCGCGTCGAGCGAGACGACCTCGGTGCCGCGCGAGCTCCGGGCCCACGGCCGCGGGCCACGGGCCTGCACGAGCGCGCGCGCTCGGGGCTCGAGCCGAAGAGGCGCGGCGGCGAGGTCGGGGTCGCGGGGGCCGGTCCATGGGAGCCTACCCCCTACGATATACTCGCCCCGGTCGGCCGAAGATGAACTGCCCGCGCTGCAAGAGCCCGGATCGCGCCGCTTTCGCCAACCCCGACGCCATCATCACGTGTCCCGGCTGCGGGTCGCGTCTGATGACGAAGTCGGCCGCGCGCCGCTCGCAGGGGCATGATGTCGCCGCCGCCGGAGAGCCCGAGCCTCGGCTGCGGCGGGCCCCGACCCGGCCGGCCGGCTTCGAGACGAGACGATCGCGCCGACCGTGCCCGCGCCGCGCCCGCGGCCCACCGTCTCCGTGACGCCGCGGCCGTCGGCTCCGCCCGCGCCCGCGAGCCAGACGCTGCCCCCGCCCACGGCCGCCGAGGCCCCGGGCCGCGCGGCAGCGAGGCCACGCTGCCCCCGCCGACGGCGATCGACCAGGTCCTCCGCGAGATCCGGGCCGTACGGGAGAGCGCTTCCTGTCGATGCTCGAGAGCTCGCTGTACGGCGGCGGGCCCGGCGCGTCCGACGAGTCCGGCGGACCTCCGACGAGCCGTTCGGGGGACTGGAGAACGACGCCCCGTCTCGCGCCGATCCGCGCCTCGAGCCGGAAGAGCGTGCTGCTGATCGACGACGACCCGAAGTCGCGCGAGGCGGCCGTGCGCGAGCTCACGCAGGCCGACGTGCCGACCCGCGCCGTCGCCGACGGCAACCACGCCCTGCGCGCCATCGTCGAGGAGAAGCCCGACGTCATCGCCCTCGAGCCTGGCCTGCGGGGCGACATGGGCGGCAAGGACCTGATCAACGTGATCAAGGCCACGATGGAGTGGGTCGACATCCTGATCGTCCTGTGGACGCGCGAGCCCGTGTCGAGCCAGAAGGAAGCGCGCCAGATCCACGGCGCCGACGAGGTGGCGCTGAAGTCGGCCGGCCCGGCCGGCCTCCTCGCCCGCGTCATCACGATCTTCCGGCGCGGATAGCGCGCGTTGGGCCCGGCTCGTCCTCGCCCGGCGTCGCCCCGCCGCGCCCGCATCCTCGAGGGCCTCGGCGTCGCCTTCCGCGCGGTCGTCTCGAACGAGGACGAGTCGCCCCTGCCGGGAGAGGACGCCCCGCCGCGGTCGAGGAGGTTTCGCGCGGCGCAAGGCGCCTGCGGTGGCCTGGACGAGCCTCTGCCCGTGCTCGCGGCCGACACCGAGGTGCTCCTCGACGGCCACGTCCTCGGCAAGCCGGCGGGGGAGCCGGAGGCGGTGGCGATGCTGCGGCGCGTCTCGCCGGGCGGGCCCACGAGGTCGTCACGGGCGTCTGCCTCGTCCACGGGGCGTCGCGCGCTCGGCGGTCGAGCGCAGCGGTGCGCTTCGCGCCGATGTCGGAGGCCGAGATGAGCTGGTACGCGTCGACGGGCGAGCCGCTCGACAAGGCGGGCGGCTACCACGTGGACGGCCGCGGGCGCTGTTCATCGAGACGGTCGAGGGCTCGCCCCTCGAACGTCGCCGGGCTGCCCGTGCGCCTCGTGCTGCGGCTCGCCCGCGAGGCCGGGCTCGACCTCGGGTGGCCGGCGTGAGCGTCCTCGGCCGGCCGGCCGTCGTCGCGTCGCTGCTGCTCGCGGCGGCGGTCGTCCTGCACCCCGCGCTCGGCGCGTCGGCCTGGATGCCGGGGCGCGACCTCGTCGTGGCCGCGCTCCTCGCGGCGGCGGCTCGGCCTTCGCCGTCCGGGGCGCCTTCATGGCCCGCGACGTGGAGCGGCCGCCCGCCGCGCTCGCCGCTCCCCGGCGCGCTCCCTCGCGGTCGGCGCCCTCGCCTCGGACGGCGTCTCCGGCCACCACGGCCGCATCGAGCTCGGGGTGGGGCAGGCCCGCGGCCACTTCGACGAGGAAGGCCCCGGCGGGCAGGCGCTCGGGCTGCGCCCGCTGGGCTTCACGATCGGCGTCGACCGGGTGCTGTCCGACGGCGCGACGCGGCTCGTCTTCCGGTCTCCCGGCGTCTACGAGGCGCGGGCGGACCAGGCCGTGCCCTACGGGGCTACCGCTTCGCGCGCCCGCGCTCCGCGCCGACCGGCGGCGTCTCGCGGCTGCGCGTCTCGGTGTCGGACGGGAACACGAGCTACGCCGACTCCGCGCCGGGCCGGCCGGGCGCGACGGCGGCCTCGAGATCGCGCTCGAGCAGTTCTTCCCCGACTTCGCGCGCTCGACGAGCGGCAGCCCTTCTCCCGGTCGCTCGAGCCGCGGAACCCCGCCGCGCTCCTCGCGGTGCGGCGGGGCGGCGAGACGCACCGCGCTCGTGATCCAGTCGATGCCGGGCGTCCACCGATCGAGGGCTCGGCGCCTCGTTCGCGTCGAGGGCCGAGGCCGAGCGCTCCGTCACCCTCGACGTGCACCGCGAGCCGGCCGCCTCCCTGCCCTCGCGGGCGGCGCCGTGCTCGCAATGGCGGTGCTCCTCTTCGGCCTGCGCTCGTGGCGGGCCTCGGCCGAGGCGGCGGTCGTCGACCTCGCCGCTCGCGGCCGGCGCCGCGCTCGTTCTCGCTCGCCCGCGCGCCGGGCGAAAGCCGTCCTCGGCTGGCGCTTCGCGGCTCCCGCCGCCGCCGGGGCGCTGCCGCTGCCGGGCGCCGGCGTCCTCCTCGGCGTCTCGCTCCTCGCCGCGCTCCTCGGCACCTCGCTCCTCGCCGCCCAGCACGCGGTGGAAAGGAGGCGCCCTGTCCGTCCGTTCGGCCGCCTCGTCCTGTGGATCGCGTCGCTGCCGGCACGCTGGGCGCGCTCGTCGCCGCGGTCCAGGTCGCGGCCGCGAGCGGCACGACGACGGCCTCGCCGTTCCTGCGGCCGGCGTCGGGCTCGCCGTCGCCGCGCTCGCCGGGGCTCTCGCGGTCGAGGGCGGGCGCGCGGCTGTGGGTGCTGCCGCCCTCGCGCTGCCGCTCGCCGTGGCCGCCGCATTCGTCCTCGCGTCGGCGCTCGCGCGGCGCGCGCTCGGCGCGGACGGCACCTACGCCACGCCGGGCGTCGTCGCGGCCGCGGCCACGGCGCTCGCCGGCCTCGCGGCCCTCGAGCCGACGGGGCTCGCGGCGACGCGCCGTCTTGCATTCCTCTGGCGCTGCTGGCCCTTCGTCCGGCCCCTAAGGCCCTGCTCGTGCGCCCCGCCGGGGCGCGGGAAGCGGGCCCCTTTGCCGCACTCCCGTCCGGACCGTCCCACGCTCACGGTCGAGGGCGGCCAGGTCAGCCTGTCCGTCACCCTGTCGCCGGGGAGACGATCCGTCGGCTCCGACCGCTCGGCCGGACTCCGGATCGTCGACCCGCGTCGCGCCGATTCATTCCCGCGTCGGGTGGGACGCGCTCGGCGCTCGATCGCCGACGCGGGAAGCGGCCGCGGCACGTGGCTGAACGGCGAGCGCAGCCGAGGCGTCGCCGCTCGGGCACGGCGACGTCGTCACGTTCGGCGCCCCGCGACCGGGGCGGGAGCGGCGCCCGCGCGCTGCGGGTCTCCCTGCCCGCGTCGCTCGCCGAGCCGAGCCCCTCGAGCGCTGCCGCGCCCGTCCCGCCCGTTGCGCACCGCGCCGCCCCGGGCGGACTCGGCCTCGCCGCGCGCATCGCCGCGGCGGCGCAGTCGAGGCGCGGGCCGTGCGTCGCCGGGCCCGCGTTCGCCGGGCGACGGCGGCCGTCGCCGCGGCGGTCGTGCTCGGCGCCGGGACCTTTCTCGTGAGCGCGTGGATGGCGAGCGGCCCGGCGGTCGTCGTCGTGACCCCTCCGCGGCTGAACCGGGCCAGCCGGTGTCGATCTCCGGCCGGCGGGTTCGCGGACGTCGCCGCATCGAACGTGGTCTGGTTCGGCGGGATCGCCGAGTCGCCGAGTTCCTCGACCGGCGACACGCCCACCCGTGGGTCCCCGCCGCGGCCCTGCCCGGCGACGTGGCGCTCGTCGTCCAGACGCCGAGAGGCGTTCGCGGCGCGTCGTCTTCCGCGCTGCCGCTCCTGGAGGGCGGAGTCGCTCGAGCCCGAGGGCGGGCTGCCCGGGGAGGAGGTCGTCCTGCGCGGCCAGGGCTTCGGGCCCGGCGCCGTCGTGAGCGTGGGCCGCGCCGCGGCCGAGATCGTCTCGGTCGAGCCGCATGCGATCCGCTTCCGCGTGCCCGCCGTGTCGGCCCCCGACGGCGCGCGCGTGCCCCTCGTCGCGACGGTCGCCGGGCGCAGCGCGCCGCCCGTCCCGATCGTCCTCGGCCGGCTGCCGCGCGTCGAGTCGGTCGAGCCGCCGCAGGCGGCCGCGGGCGAGATCGTGCGCCTGCGCGGCGTCGCCTTCGCGGCCGACCCCGACGCCAACGCCGTCACCTTCGACGGGGTCGGCGCGGTGGTCGTCGCGGCGAGCCGGAAAGAGCTCGCCGTCGTCGTTCCCGTGGTCACGCGCCCGCAGGCGGAGGTCCCCGCGAGCCTCGTCGTGCAGGCCCGCGGCCGGAGCTCCGAGGCCCGGCCCTACCCGATCCTGCGGCTCGTCGACGGCGCCTTCGTGCCGCGCTGCATCCTCCACGTGGCGGTCGACGGCGCCGGCGGCGGACCGCTGCTCGTCGGGAGCCAGCTCGGCCCGCTCATGCTCCTGGCCTCGCGCGACGAGGCGGAGTCGCCGCGCCGCGCGCTCGGCACCTGCGCCCGGCTCACCGCCGCCCTCGACCGCGCCTGCTCTCCGGCGAGCCGGTGTCCTTCGAGGCGCGAGCGCACCACCGGCGGCGTCGGCGTCGGCCTGCCGGGCCGCCCGGAGATGATCGAGCGCGTCACCGCCGAGGACGCGGCCGCCTACCAGCGGCCGCCCGGCCTGCCGCCGCGCCGCGAGGCGCCGGAGCCTGAGGCCGTCGCGTACGCGGCTGTGGGCCGCGCCTCGACGATCTCGTGGCCCTCACGACGAGCGGCGGGGCGCCCGCGGCCTCGGCGCCGCTGTCGCCGGCGGCCGGGAAGGCCTTCGCCGACCTGCGCGCGGCCCTGCCCTGGCACTTCGGGGAGGGCGTGTCGAACGCCCGGGTCGCCGCTCTGCGCCCGGACCTGCGCCGGCGACTGCGCGAGGCCGCGCTCGGCCTCCCCTGACGGCGGGTGGCCCGGCCGCGGGGCGAGCTAGCGGCCGAGGCCGAGGCGGTCGGCGAGCGGGCGGGGAAGCCCCGCCTCGAGGATCTTCTCCTGCGCCCGCTGCACCGGGTAGGGCACCCGCGTGATCGTGACCGTCCGCGAGTCGCTGTCGAAGATCGCGTAGGACGCGAGCGGATTGCCGTCGCGCGGCTGGCCGATCGAGCCCGGGTTCACGAGGTAGCGGACGCCCGGCTCGAGGCGGAAGCGGAAGGTGGAGCCGTTCGTCAGCACCGTCTGGATCGCGTCGGGCGACAGCCCGAAGATCACCGGGAAGTGCGAGTGGCCGAAGAAGCAGAGGGGGAACGCGGTCTGGCGGAAGACGTTCAGGGCCTCGATCTCGCCGAAGATGTAGGCGTCCTCGTCGATCGGGGTGCCGTGGGCGATCGCGAACTGCCCGTCGACGATCACCGGCCCCTCGGGCAGGGACTGCAGCCAGCGCAGGTTGGGGGGGGTGAGCTTCTTCCGCGTCCACAGGGCCGCCTGGAGCGCGACCCGGTTGAACATCTCCCCGTTCTCGATCCCGGAGCAGACCTTGTCGTGGTTGCCGCGGATCGCCACGATCGACTTCAGCCCGCGCACCGACTCGACCGCCTGGTTCGGGTTGGCGCCGTAGCCGACCACGTCTCCGAGCACGAGCGCCTTGTCCCACCGCTTGCGCCGCACGTGGGACAGAACCGCGTCGAGCGCCTCGCGGTTCGCGTGGATGTCGGAGAGGATCAGGTATCTCATGGGCGCCGGGGCGTCCTGTCCACGATGCGACCTCGCACGAGCGCCATCACCCGGTCGGCCACCTGCTGTGGCGATCCGACCGAGCCGTCCACGCTGACGTCCGCCAGGCTGTAGGAGGGCTCTCGCTCGGCCAGCAAGGCCCGCATTATGTCACGGTTCCCCGCCAGGGGCCGGCTCCGGTCGTGGCCGACGCGGGCGAAGAGGGCCTCGGCGCTGCAGCGGATGAAGACGGTCACCGCGCCCTGCTGCAGCGCCTCGCGGGTGGCCGGCCGGGTGAATGCGCCCCCGCCCGCCGCCACCACGCAGTGCTCGAGGCCCGCGACGAGCCGCGCCTCCTCGAGCTCGAGGGCGCGGAAGGCCTCCTCCCCGTCCTCCCGGAAGATGTCCGCGATCCTGCGCCCCGCCCTCGCCTCGATCCGCCGGTCCATGTCCTCGAACGCGTAGCCGAGCCGCTTCGCGAGGATCGCCCCGATCGTGCTCTTCCCGGCCCCCATGAAGCCCACGAGCACGATGCGCGCGGGGGCCGCGCTCATCGGCCGGGGGCCTCCCCGGTCGCCTCGGCGAGGACGTCGAAGAACGAGGGGAACGAGACCGCCACGCAGTCGGCTCCCTCGACCTCGGTCGGGCCGGCCGCGGCGAGGCCGGCCACGGCGAGGGCCATGGCGATGCGGTGGTCGCCGTGCGAGCGCACGGCGCCGCCCGCGAGCCGGCCCCCGCCCTCGACCACGAGGCCGTCGGGAAGCTCGCGCACGGAGGCGCCCATCGCGCCGAGGCCCTCGGCGAGGGCGGCGATACGGTCGCTCTCCTTCACCCGGAGCTCCTTCGCGTCGGTCACCGTGAACGTGCCGTCCGCGAAGGCCGCCGCCGCGGCGAGGGCCGGCACCTCGTCGATGAGGGCGGGAACGATCGCCGGGTCGACCCGCGTGCCCCGCAGGGCCGATGAGCGGGCCACGATGGTGCCGACCGGCTCCGGCGTGTCGGACTCGAGGGTCACGGACACGTCGCCGCCCATCTGCCGCAGGACGTCGACGAAGGCCGTGCGGGTGGGAGAGAGGAGCACGTGCTCGAGGCGCACCTCGGAGTCCGGCAGCACGAGGGCGGCCACGACGAGGAACGCCGCGCTCGAGGCGTCGCCGGGCACGGCCACGTGCGTGCCGCGCATCTCCTGGCCGCCGCGGACGGAGGCTCGCAGCCCGTCGCGGACGAGCGACACGCCGAAGGCCGGGAGCATGCGCTCGGTGTGGTCGCGGCTCGGGGCGGGCTCGGTGACGACCGTCTCGCCCTCGGCCTGGAGGCCGGCCAGCAGCACGGCGGTCTTCACCTGCGCGCTCGCCACCGGCAGCGCGTACTCGATCGCGTGGAGCCGGCCGCCGTCGATCGTCAGCGGCGGCTTCCCGTCGGTCGAGGCGAGGGTCGCGCCCATAAGCCGCAGGGGAGCGGCCACGCGCTCGACCGGCCGGCGGCGCAGCGACTCGTCGCCGGTCAGCACGCTGCGGAACGGCCGGCCGGCGAGGGCGCCGGCGAGCATGCGGATCGTCGAGCCGGAGTTCTCGCAGTCGAGGACGGCCGCCGGCGCGTGCCAGGCCGCGAGCCCGCCGCCCTCGATCGAGACGCGCGCACCGTCGCGCTCGACGCCCACGCCGAGGGCGCGCAGGCAGGCGAGGGTCGACGCGCAGTCGGCGGCCTGCGAGTAGTTGTCGACGGTCGTGCGGCCGCGGGCCATGCCGCCGAAGAGAGCCGCGCGGTGGGAGATGGACTTGTCGCCGGGCAGGCGGAAGCGGCCGCGGAAGCGTCGGGCAGGTGTGATCTTCAAGGCAGGGGCGGATGGTAGCATGCCGCCCGACCGGGCCGGGCGCGCGGCGGCCGGGCCTTCGAGGAGGGCGCATGGTGCACGGGCGACTCGCGCGGGCCGCGTCTTTCGGGGCCGCGCTCCTTCTCCCGCTCGCGAAAGGCGGCGCCTTCGCGGCCGCCCCCGAGCCGCTCCCCGCCGTCCCGCGATTCGACGTCCTGCCCTCGCCGATCGGCCTGCGCGC
>JAXLRD010000054.1:0-54817 GCA_046331285.1 Vicinamibacteria bacterium | reverse complement strand
CGACTACCTTCCCGCTTCCGGCTGGCTGACGTTCGCGCCGGGCGAGACGTCGAAGGCCGTCACCGTCCAGGTTCTCGGCGACGCCGCGCTCGAGCCCGACGAGACCTTCGTCCTCGGCCTGAGCGGCGCCGTGAACGCGACGGTCGCGCGCGCCGCGGGGATCGGGACGATCCGCAACGACGACCTGACGGGAGTGTCGATCGGCGACGTGACCGTCGTGGAGGGCCACGCGGGCGTCACCAACGCCGTCTTCCCGCTGTCGCTCTCGCCGGCCGTGCCCTTCCCGGTCACGGTCGGCTACACGACCGTCGGCGGCACCGCGAAGGCCGGCGCGGACTTCACGTCGGTCACCGGCAGCGTGACGTTCGCCCCCGGGCAGACGAAGGCGTCGATCACGGTCGGCGTGATCGGCGACACGCGCGTCGAGCCGAACGAGGCCTTCTCCGTCGTCCTCTCCGACGCCACGGGGGCGACGATCGCGCGCGGCCGCGCCACCGGCTCGATCACGAACGACGACACCGGGCCGCTGCCGGTGCTGTCGATCGACGACGCGACGGCGCCCGAGGGCCAGTCGGGCACGAGGAACCTCGAGCTCACCGTCCGGCTGCAGCCGGCGAGCGCGGCGCCCGTGACCGTGGGCTACGCGACGTCCGACGGCACGGCGAAGGCGGGCCGCGACTACACGGCGCGGTCGGGGACGCTCGTCTTCGCGCCGGGCCAGACGACGCGGACGATCGCCGTGCCCGTCCTCGGCGACACGACGGCGGAGGACGACGAGGCCTTCACCGTCACCCTCTCCGGGGCGTCGGGCGCGACGCTCGGGCGGGCGTCGGCGCGCGGCACGATCGTGAACGACGACGAGCCGCCCCGGCCGACCCTGTCGATCGACGACGTGGCGCGGCCGGAGGGGGACTCGGGCACGACGGTCATCACCTTCACGGTGACGCTGTCCGCCCCGAGCCGCTCGGCCGTGACGGTCGCCTTCGCGACGGCGAACGGGACGGCCACGGCCGGCAGCGACTACGAGTCCCGGTCCGGCACGCTGACGTTCGCCCCGGGCCAGACGCGCCAGACGATCGACGTGGTCGTGAAAGGCGACAAGACGCCCGAGCCCACCGAGACCTTCACCGTCTCGCTCTCCGGGGCGACGGGCGCGGACATCGCGCGGGGGACCGGGCGGGCCGCCGTCGGCAACGACGACGACCGGGGCCGGCCGGTGAAGGACGGCTGGTGGTGAGCCCCGTCACCCGCGTGAGGGATCTCACGCTCGCGCCGCGGCCGACGCCCTAGACTGTCCGGCCGTCGGGTGGGCGGTGGCGACGTCCGGCCAGGCGCCGCGTCGGAGACACGCGTTACCGGCAGGACGAGGTCCACGATGCGCCCGATCCGCCCCACCCTCACGGCCGCCGCCCTTCTCACGCTCGTCGCCGCCGCGGTCGCGCTCGTCCCCGCGCGCGGCACCGACGCGCAGGGGGCGACGACGATCCAGGTCGACGTCGCGGCCGACCGCCACGCGATCGACCCGCGCGTCTACGGCGTCTCCTTCGCCGACGCGGCGCAGCTCGCCGCGCTCAACGCGCCGCTCAACCGCTGGGGCGGGAACTCCACGACCCGCCACAACTGGAAGCAGAACGGCGACAACCGCGGCAGCGACTGGTACTTCGAGAGCATCCCGGGCACGGGCGCGCCGGGCGCCGCCTTCGACGACTTCGTCGCGAAGGCGAAGGCGAACGGCGCCGAGCCGATGGTGACGATCCCGCTCATCGGCTGGGTGGGGAAGAACGGCCCGAACGGCACCAAGCTCGCGAGCTTCTCCGCCGCGAAGTACGGCGCGCAGCAGGACTGCGACTGGAGCTGGTTCCCCGACGCGTGCAACGGCGTCCTCGCGAACGGGGCCAAGGTCACCGGCAACGACCCGAACGACGCCAGCACCCCGTCGACCGCCGCGTACCAGAAGGAGTGGGCGCAGCACCTCGTCTCGACCTGGGGACCGGCCGCGTCGGGCGGCGTGCGCTACTACCTCTACGACAACGAGCCGAGCCTCTGGCACTCGACCCACCGCGACGTGCACCCGACCGGCGCCCGCATGACCGAGCTGCGCGACCTGATGGTGGCCTACGGCACGGCGATCCGGCAGGCCGACCCGGGCGCGGTCCTCGTCGGCCCGGAGGAGTGGGGCTGGACCGGCTACTTCTGGTCCGGCTACGACCAGCAGTACAACGCCGACCACGGCTGCTGGTCGTGCTCGCCCGACAAGACGGCGAACGGCGGCACGGACTACCTGCCGTGGCTCCTCGGCCAGCTCCGCGCCTCCGAGCAGTCGAGCGGCACGAAGCTCCTGAACGTCTTCACCGTCCACTACTACCCGCAGGGGGGCGAGTACTCGGGCGGCACCTCCGCCTCCGAGCAGGCGCTGCGGAACCGCTCGACGCGCTCGCTGTGGGATCCGAACTACACCGACGAGAGCTGGATCGCCGACCGGGTGCGGCTCATCCCGCGGATGAAGCAGTGGGTCGCGTCCTACTACCCGGGCCTCGAGACGGGCATCACGGAGTACAACTGGGGCGCCGAGGACCACATCAACGGCGCCACCGCGCAGGCCGACGTCCTCGGGATCTTCGGCCGCGAGGGGCTGAGCCTCGCCACGCGGTGGACGACCCCGTCGGCGTCGTCCGTCTCGTTCAAGGCGATCCAGATGTACCGCAACTACGACGGCCGCAAGTCCGCCTTCGGCGACGTCAGCGTCCGCGCGACGGGCCCGAACCCGGACAGCCTCGCCGTCTTCGCGGCCCAGCGCAGCGCCGACGGCGCTCTCACCGTGATGGCGATCAACAAGGTCGCGACGGCCGCGCTCGTGAACCTGAGCCTCGCGAACTTCACCCCGGGCGCCTCGGCCCAGGCGTGGCAGCTCACCGCGGCGAACACGATCACCCGCCTCGCCGACGTGGCGGTGTCGGGCGGCGCCCTCTCGACGACGCTCGCCGCGCAGAGCATCACGCTCTTCGTGGTGCCGGGCAGCGGCGGGACGGCCCAGCCGTCGCTGTCGGTCGGCGACGTGGCGGTCGACGAGGGCGCCTCGTCGGCGACCTTCACCGTGTCGCTCTCGCCGGCGGCCTCGCAGTCCGTGACCGTCGCCTACGCCACGGCCAACGGCACCGCGACGGCCGGCTCCGACTACACGGCCGCGTCCGGCACGCTGACCTTCGCGGCGGGGCAGACGTCGAAGGCCGTGAGCGTGCCGGTGGCCGCCGACACGGCGATCGAGGCCGACGAGACGTTCACGCTCGGCCTGAGCGGCGCCGCGGGGGCGACGATCGCCCGCGCCACGGCCACCGCCACGATCCGCAACGACGACTTCCCGTCGCTGTCGATCGCCGACGCCACGGTGAGCGAGGGCAACGCGGGGACGACGAGCGCCGTCTTCAACCTGTCGCTCTCCGCCCCCGCGCCGTTCGCGGTGAGCGTGAGCTACGCGACGGCGAACGGCACCGCGACCGCGGGGAGCGACTACAGCGCCGTCGCCGGCAGCCTGACGTTCGCGTCCGGCCAGACGGCGAAGACGGTGAGCGTGCCGGTGAACGGCGACACGACGGGGGAGCCGAACGAGACGCTCTTCGTCAACCTCTCCGGGGCCAGCGGTGCCGTGATCGTCCGGCCGCAGGGACAGGCGACGATCGTCAACGACGACGCGACGACGTACTACGTCTCGCCGACGGGCGCCGACGCGAACGCCTGCTCGCAGGCCGCCCCGTGTCGACAGATCCGGCGCGCGCTGAGCCTCGTCCACGCCGGGGACACGATCCTCGTCGCGGACGGCAGCTATCTCGGGTTCGACGTCGCCGGCATCGCCGGGACGGCGGCCCTGCCCGTCACGATCCGGGCCCAGGGACAGGCGGCCCAGGTGACGGCCACGACCGATCGAAGCGACAACCGGGACACGATCTTCGTGACCGGGTCCTCGTACGTCGTCCTCGACGGCCTGCGGGCCGCGAACGCGAACCGGGCGGCGGTCCGCGTGGACCAGAGCCCGCACGTCACCGTCCGCAACGGGGTCTTCGGCAACAACGCGAGCTGGGGCATCTTCACCGACTTCTCGGACGACCTCCTGCTCGAGAACAACGAGTGCTACGGAAGCAAGGCGGAGCACGGCATCTACGTCTCGAACAGCGGGGACCGGCCGATCGTGCGCGGCAACCGGCTGCACGACAACGCGGGGGCCGGCGTCCAGCTGAACGCCGACGTCAGCCAGGGCGGCGACGGCATCATCAGCGGCGCGCTGATCGAGAACAACGTGATCTACAACAACGGCGCGGCCGGCGGGGCCGCGATCAACCTGGACGGCGTGCAGGACTCCGTGGTGCGCAACAACCTGCTCTACGGCAACCACGCGACCGGCATCGTCAACTACCAGGGCGACGGCGCCTCGGGGCCGAAGGGCATGGACATTCTCAACAACACCGTGGACCAGGCCACGGACGGCCGCTACGCCCTCCTGTTCGGGGGCACCGTGGGGCCGAACCGCGTTCGCAACAACGTCCTCTACCATCCCAACGCCGCCCGCGGCAGCATCACGTACGGGAACGCGACCGACGTCGCGAACGTCGACAGCGACTACAACGTCGTCACGCGCGTGACGCCGGACGACGGCTCGACGCTCTACACGCTGGCGCAGTGGCAGGCCCTCGGGCACGAGGTCCACTCGATCACGTCGACGCCGGCGGTCCTGTTCGTGAGCGCGGGCGCCGGCGACTACCACCTCGCGGCGGGTTCGCCGGCGATCGACCGCGGGCAGTCGCTGACGTCGGTCCCGCAGGACATCGAGGGGCGCGCCCGTCCCCTCGGCGGCGGCTGGGACATAGGCGCCTACGAGTCGACCGGCGCCGCGCCGCCGCCGACGCTGTCGATCGGGGACGTGGCGGTGGCCGAGGGCAACTCCGGCACGAGCGCCGCGACGTTCACGGTCACGCTGTCGGCGGCGAGCACGTCGACGGTGACGGTGGCGTTCGCGACGGCCAACGGCACCGCGACGGCGGGCAGCGACTACGTGGCCCAGTCCGGGACGCTGACCTTCACGGCCGGCCAGACGACGCAGACGATCGCGGTCGTGGTGAACGGCGACACGACGGTGGAGCCCAACGAGACGTTCACCGTGACGCTGTCGAGCCCCTCGGGAGCGACGCCGCGACGCGACGATCACGAACGACGACCCGCCGACGCTGTCGATCGGGACGCGGTGGCCGCGCCGGCACGGCGCGCGACGTTCACGGTCACGTTCGGCGGCGAGCACGTCGACGGTACTGCGTCGCCGCAACGGCACCGCGACCGGCGACTACGTGCCCAGTCGACGCTGACCTTCACGCGGCGCAGACGATCGGGTGTGTCACGGCCACACGTGGAGCCACGAGACGTTACGTGACGCTGTCGGCCCTCGGGGCGACGATCGCTCGGGCGACCGCCACCGGCACGATCACGAACGACGACGCCGCGCCGCTGCCGACGCTGTCGATCGGGGACGCGGCGGTGGCCGAGGGCAACGCCGGCACGAGCGCCGCGACGTTCACGGTCACGCTGTCGGCGGCGAGCACGTCGACGGTGACGGTGGCGTACGCGACGGCCAACGGCACCGCGACGGCGGGCAGCGACTACGTGGCCCAGTCCGGCACGCTGACCTTCACGGCCGGCCAGACGACGAAGACGATCGCGGTGGTCGTAACGGCGACACGACGGTGGAGCCCAACGAGACGTTCACCGTGACGCTGTCGAGCCCCTCGGGAGCGACCCTCGCCGACGGCGTGGGCCTCGGCACGATCACGAACGACGACACCGCACCGCTGCCGACGCTGTCGATCGGCGACGTGGCGGTGGCCGAGGGCAACTCCGGCACGAGCGCCGCGACGTTCACGGTCACGCTGTCGGCGGCGAGCACGTCGACGGTGACGGTGGCGTACGCGACGGCCAACGGCACCGCGACGGCGGGCAGCGACTACGTCGCGCAGTCGGGGACTCTGACGTTCACGGCCGGCCAGACGGCGAAGACGATCGCGGTCGTGGTGAACGGCGACACGACGGTGGAGCCGAGCGAGACGTTCACCGTGACGCTGTCGAGCCCGTCGGGAGCGACCCTCGCCGACGGCGTGGGCCTCGGCACGATCACGAACGACGACACCGCGCCGCTGCCGACGCTGTCGACCGGCGACGTGGCGGTGGCCGAGGGCAACTCCGGCACGGGCGCCGCGACGTTCACGGTCACGCTGTCGGCGGCGAGCACGTCGACGGTGACGGTGGCGTACGCGACCGCCAACGGCACCGCGACGGCGGGCAGCGACTACGTCGCCCAGTCGGGGACGCTCACGTTCACGGCCGGCCAGACGTCGAAGACGATCGCGGTGGTGGTGAACGGCGACACGACGGTCGAGCCCAACGAGACGTTCACCGTGACGCTGTCGAGCCCGTCGGGAGCGACGCTCGCCGACGGCGTGGGCCTGGGCACGATCACGAACGACGACTCCGCGACGCGGCCGAGCCTGTCGATCAACGACGTCACGCTGGTCGAGGGCAACTCCGGCACCCGGCTCGCCGTCTTCACCGTCACACTGTCGGGCGTCAGCACGTCGGCGGTGAGCGTGGCCTACTCCACCGCGAACGGCACCGCGCGGGCGGGCAACGACTACGTGGCCCAGTCCGGGACCCTGACGTTCGCGGCGGGCCAGACGACGCGGACCATCGGCGTCGTCGTGAAGGGAGACCGAAACACCGAGCCGAGCGAGACGTTCTCGGTCCTTCTCTCGGGCGCGGTCGGCGCCACGATCGCGCGGGGGGCGGGCACCGGGACGATCGCCAACGACGACTTCCGCGGGCGGGCGGTCCGGCAGGGCTGGTGGTAGAGGCGGACCCGGCCGGCCCGCGCGGCCGGCCGGGCTAGTCGCCGCCGGGCAGGGTGCCGGCCGGGGGGAACTTGTCGGGATCGCTCCGCCACGCGAAGTAGGAGTAGGCGAAGAGGACGACGACCATGCCGAGGACCGCGCCGACGATCCAGTGCGCGTTCGCCGGCCCGCCGGACACGGCCGTGGCCACGAAGCCGAGCCCGAGCGCGATGAACAGCCAGCCGCCCAGGCGGTGGGTGCGCACCCAGGCGACCTTGCTCGAGAGCGTCCACGGCGTGCGGATGCCGACGAACCAGTTCGGGCGGATCTTGCCCATCAGCGACCCCAGCACGACGAAGAGGAGGCCGATCGCGAGGGGCGCGACGACCTGCACCGACACCGCGACGCCGCGCGCCGAGAGGCAGGCGATCCCGTAGAAGAGCGCCATCACCGCCAGCACCGCCGTGCGGATCACGAGGTAGGTGTCGGGGAAGCTCGCGTAGTTCGCGCGGCCGGGATCGACGCGGGGCGCGAGCAGGAAGGCGAGGTAGAGGCCGAGGGCGAAGAGCGGCGGCAGGAGGAGGCCCGTGAACCGCGTCCCCCAGCCGTCGACCTCGCCCGCCGCGTTCCAGTGGGTGGGGATGCGGTCCGGGGCCACGGGCCACGTCGTGGCGAGGAGCACGAGCATCGCCGCGAGGAGCAGGAGGCTCGGCAGCTCGCGGCGCCAGTTCGTCGTCATCGCGCCTTCTCCTTTCGGTCCTTCCCGATCTTCAGCATCTCCATCGCCGCCCCGAGGGCGTCCTCGAGCGCCGAGGCGTTGAGGCTGTAGACGACCGTCGTCCCGCGCTTCTCGGCCACGATCAGCCCGGCCTGCTTGAGGACCGCGAAGTGGCCCGAGAGCGTGGACTTGGCGAGGGGGAACCGCTCGGCGATCTCGCCCGCCGTCAGGTCCCGCGCCCGCAGGAGGCGCAGCACCTCGCGGCGGGTCGGGTCGGCGAGCGCCCGGAAGATCTCGTTCATGGGTCAGCTCGTTCGGTATTTCGCCAACTACCGAAAGATAGGCTCCCGCCGGCGCGCCGTCAAGGGTTCGGGCCGCCCCGGCGGGCGGTTCGAGCGGCGAATGACCCCGATCACCGCCGCTCACGTCAGCGGCGCTATACTGACCTCACCCGGGGCGCGAACCCGCCCCTTTTCCCAAGTCCAGGATTCCAGGAAGCAGGGCATGGCCACGACCGCCGCACCCCCGCGTCGCCGGGAGACTCTCGACCGCGCCGTCATCCGCTTCGCCGGCGACTCCGGCGACGGGATGCAGATCACCGGGAGCCAGTTCACGAACACGACGGCTCTCTTCGGGAACGACCTCGCGACGTTCCCCGACTACCCGGCCGAGATCCGCGCTCCCGCCGGCACGCTGCCGGGCGTCAGCGGCTTCCAGGTGCACTTCGGCGCGGGCGACGTCTACACGCCGGGCGACTCCGTCGACGCCCTCGTGGCCATGAACCCCGCCGCGCTCAAGGTGAACCTGTCCGACCTGCGGCCGGGCGGCATCCTGATCGTCAACTCGGACGACTTCAAGGACGTCGACCTGCGGAAGGCCGGCGTCGCCGCGAGCCCGCTCGAGGACCACTCGCTCGACGGTTACCGCCTCTTCGCGGTCGAGCTGACGCGGCTCACCCGCGCCGCGCTCGCCGAGCTCGGCCTCGACGCCAAGAGCATGGACCGGTGCAAGAACTTCTTCGCGCTCGGCATGTGCTACTGGCTCTACAACCGCTCGCTCGAGGCGACCCAGCGCTGGCTCGACGACAAGTTCAAGGCGAAGCCGGTGCTGGCCGAGGCCAACAAGCGCGCGCTCCTCGCCGGCTACGCCTACTGCGACGCGACCGAGGCCTTCCAGGTCACGTACGAGGTGCCGCCGGCCAAGCTCGCGCCCGGCGTCTACCGCAACCTCTCCGGCAACACCGCGCTCGCCCTCGGCTTCGTCGCCGCCGCGCAGCGCTCGGGCCTCACGCTCTTCCAGGGCAGCTACCCGATCACGCCGGCCTCCGACATCCTGCACGAGCTGTCGATGCTGAAGGAGTTCGGCGTCGTCACGTTCCAGGCGGAGGACGAGATCGCGGCGATCGCGTCGGCGATCGGCGCGGCCTACGGCGGTCACCTCGCGATCACGACGACCTCGGGCCCCGGGATGGCGCTCAAGACCGAGGCGATCGGCCTCGCGACGATGGTCGAGCTGCCGCTCGTGATCGTCGACATCCAGCGCGGCGGTCCCTCGACGGGCCTGCCGACGAAGACGGAGCAGGCCGACCTCTTCCAGGCGCTGTTCGGACGCAACTCCGAGGCGCCGGTGCCGGTCGTCGCCGCGAGCTCTCCCGGCGACTGCTTCTGGGTCGCCCTCGAGGCGAGCCGCATCGCCCTCAAGTACATGGTGCCGGTCATCCTCCTCTCCGACGGCTACCTCGCGAACGGCGCCGAGCCGTGGCGCATCCCCGAGGTGAAGGACCTCCCGGAGATGAAGGTGCGCTTCCGCACCGACCCCGAGGGCTTCCGCCCGTACGAGCGGGAGCCGCACACCCTCGCGCGGCCGTGGGCCCTGCCGGGGACGCCCGGCCTCGAGCACCGCGTGGGCGGCCTCGAGAAGGCCGACGGCACCGGCAACATCAGCTACGACCCGCTCAACCACGAGCGCATGGTCCACCTCCGGGCCGAGAAGGTGGAGGCGATCGCGGCCGACGTGCCCGACGTCGTGCCGGCGGGCGACCCCGACGGCGACCTGCTGATCGTGGGCTGGGGCTCGACCTACGGCGCCATCACCGCCGCGCTGCGCGCCGCGCGGGAGAAGGGCCGCCGCGTCGGCCACGTGCACCTGCGGCACCTGAACCCGCTGCCGAGGAACCTCGGCGAGGTGCTGAAGCGCTACCGCAAGGTGCTCGTGCCGGAGCTCAACCTCGGGCAGCTCCACTGGGTGCTCCGCGCGAAGTACCTCGTCGACACGGTCTCGTACGCGAAGGTCCAGGGCAAGCCGTTCAAGCAGTCCGAGCTCGAAGCGAAGATCGACGCGGTCCTCGGGAAGTAGGGAAGAAGATGGCCACGACCACGACTCCCACGTACACGAAGAAGGACTTCCAGAGCGACCAGGAGGTCCGCTGGTGCCCCGGCTGCGGGGACTACGCGATCCTCTCCGCGTTCCAGAGCGTCCTGCCCGAGCTCGGCGTGCCGCGCGAGAAGATCGTCGTCGTCTCCGGCATCGGCTGCTCGAGCCGCTTCCCGTACTACGTGAACACGTACGGCTTCCACGGCATCCACGGCCGCGCGCCGGCGATCGCGTCGGGCCTCAAGATCGCGCGGCCCGACCTCGACGTGTGGGTCGCGACGGGCGACGGCGACGCCCTCTCGATCGGCGGCAACCACACGATCCACATGCTGCGCCGCAACGTCGGCGTGAAGGTGCTCCTCTTCAACAACCGGATCTACGGCCTCACGAAGGGGCAGTACTCGCCGACGTCCGAGGTCGGCAAGAAGGCGAAGTCGACGCCGTTCGGCTCGCTCGACCGGCCCTTCAACCCGCTCTCTCTCGCCCTCGGGGCCGAGGCGTCGTTCGTCGCGCGCGGCGTCGACGTCTTCCAGCCGCACCTCAAGGCGGTGATGAAGCGGGCGGCCGCCCACCAGGGCTCGGCCTTCGTCGAGGTGCTCCAGAACTGCAACATCTTCAACGACGGCGCGTGGCAGCCGATCACCGAGAAGGACGTGCGCGACGACGCGACGATCGCGGTCGAGCACGGCAAGCCCCTCGTCTTCGGCAAGGCGAAGGACAAGGGCATCCGCATGAACGGGATCTCGCTCGAGGTCGTGAAGCTCGGCGACGGCGTCACCGAGAAGGACCTCATCGTCCACGACGAGCGCCACCCGAACCCCGCCTACGCGTTCCTCCTCTCGCGGATGGACCACGCGCCGGGCTTCCCGACGCCGATCGGCGTCCTCCGCGCGGTCGAGGCGCCGAAGTACGAGGCGCTCGTCGCGGACCAGGTCCGCGCGGTCACCGAGAAGAAGGGCGCGGGCGATCTCGCGAAGCTCCTGCGCACGGGCGACACGTGGGAGGTCACGCCCCGAAGCGAATCCCGCTGACGGTCCGTTCGCAGGCGGGGTTCGCTTCGGAACGCGTCGTTTCGTCCGTCCTCATTCGCCGTTCTCCGTTTCCGTTTTTCCCTTGACAGGGAAGCAGCCCGAGAACATCTTTGGGGCAGAGAACGCGCCCGCCAGCATCACTCGGAGGTGAATTCAGGCGGAAGCGGTCTCGGGTCGCAGAGGGGCCGTTCGTGACGTGAGTGCGTCGCGCGCGGGGCGCGAGGCGGCCTCCTGCAAGAGCTTCCGGAGACGCCGATGGGAGCCGAGGGCACGCCGCCGGGCCAACGAGAGGGCCGAGAGGCCCAGGACCCACCCGCGTAAACCGAAAGCGCACTCTGGGTGCGCTGGGCAGTGAATGCCCCGGATGAAAAGAGACCCGCGAGCTTCGCCTCGCGGGTCTCGCTTTTTCGGGCGGAGCCGGCGCCCGCCCGTCAGTTCATCGGCGAAAGCGCGATGCGCAGCGGGCCCTCTTCGGTGTCGAGGACGATCTCGCCCGCGTCGACGGACTTCACGACCGCGTCGAAGAGCCGGTCGCCCGCGCGGTAGGTGAAGAGCTCCCCGGTCGGGGAGTAGGCGAAGGCGAGGAAGGCGTCGCCGCCGGAGGCGACGCCGGCGAGCTCGAGCTCGCGGACCATCAGGTCGGCCGGCGCCAGCGCGAGCCGCGCCTCGCGGCCGCTGCGCGCGACCGGCACCGGCGCGTCGCCGCCGCCCGTCTTCCTCTCGAGGACGCGGCGCTCGCCCTCGATCCGCTCGGTGAGGGCCGACGCGTCGAGCACCGCGGCGCGCACGGCGGCGAGCGGCGTTCCCTTCGTCCACACGCTCACGCGCCCGAGGAACCCGGGCGGGCCGAGCGACGCGAGCGCCGGGTCGGCCTCGGCCATCGCGGCGAGCAGGTCGCGCACCTCCGCCCTCTTCACGGTGAAGCTCGCCGGCGCGCCGCCCGCGGCGACGGTCGCGTCCCGCTTCGCGGCGCCCTTCGCGAGCGACACGCGGCGCACCGGCCCGAGCTCCGCGATCTCGATCCCCGCCGCCTTGCGCAGGGCCGCGAGCGTCTCGTCGAGCGTCGCCCGGCTCACCTCCACGCTCGCCCGGCCCGCGACGCTCTCGTCCACCACGTAGTCGCCGGCGCCGGCCGCGGCGAGGGCCTGGAAGACGTCGGCGAGGTCGACGTCGCGCAGGCGCAGGGTGATCGTGCCGCGGCCCGGGTCCTTCGCGCTCGGCTCGCGCCCCTTCACGGCGATCGCGCGAGCGGCATCGCGGTCCGCGCGGCACGGCGTCGCGTCCTGCTCGAACGGGTCCTCGACCGGCAGCGGCAGGGCGGCGTCGGGGCCGGCGACGGGGGCGCGGCCGTGCGCCTCGAAGCGGTGGCACGCGCCCTGGCGGGCCATCAGGAAGTCGGACAGGCGGAAGAAGCCGCGCTCGAGCCGGCTCTCGAACGCGCGCAGCGGGCCCTCGCCGATGCCGAGGCCGCGGATCGTGAACTCCTCCCCGAGCGAGGCGTAGGCGAGGACGACCGGCCGCTCGCGGGCGGCCGCGGCGAGCTCGGAGAGGAAGAGGCGCGGGTTGCGCCGCCCGCGGCGGCGCGCGGCCACCGCCTCCGACTTCGCGAAGGCGAGCGACTGGTCGCGGTAGAAGGCGTCGAGCGTCGGCTTCGGCACGCCGGAGGGCCGGGACCGCGGAGACTCCGGCGGCGGCGGCAGCGGGGCGCGGGCCGGCCAGTAGGGCAGGCGCAGCACGGCCGAGAGCTGGATCACGTCCTCCGTCGTCGCGGTCATCGTGAGCGTCTCGACGTCGACGAGCCGGTGCGAGAGCGCGACCTTCTGGAAGAAGCGGTCGATCTCCTCGTAGCCGCCGAGGGCGCTCACGTCGAGGACCACCTCGCCGCGTCCGCCCGCCTCCGCGGGCGCCTGCGGCCGGATCTCCACGCGGGCGAGGTGCGCCTGCTCGGCGAGCTCGCGGACGTGGGCCACGTCGGCCGGCGTCTGCGGCCCGTCGGGCAGCACGCGGCGCAGCGCCTCGAGCCGCCGGTCGAGCAGGAGCCGCTCGTCGGCGAACGGCCGCGCCGCGGCCACCGCCAGCAGCGCGGCCAGGAGCGTCGCGTTCACCTTTGCCCGCCCGGCCGCCGCCAGGCCGTGACCGTCGCGGTCGGCGTGACGCCCGGCCTGAGGGCCGGGTCCGGCACCGGCGGCTGGGGCGCGAGCCGCAGCGGAAGCTCGCCCGCCCAGCAGTCGAGGGCGAGGTCGTCCGCGTCGTCCTTCGGCGGACCGGTGCGGACCTTGGCCGACGCCTCGTCGAGGCGGAGGGCGACGACGCGCGTGCCGCGCAGCTCCGCGTCCGTCGCCGCGCGCACCTCGGCCGAGCGGCCCGGGACGACGTGGTCGACGATCGCGTCGAGGGCGCGGCGCTTCGCGCCGGGATCGGTGATCTCCGTCGCGCGGCCGAGGACGACGACGCTGCGGTAGTTCATCGAGTGGTGGAAGCCGGAGCGGGCGAGCACGAGGCCGTCGAGGTGCGTCACCGTCACGCACGCCGGGGCGCCCGCGGCGAGGGCGCGGATCATCCGGCTCGCGGCCGAGCCGTGGAGGAGGACACGCTCGCCGTCCCGCGCGTACGTCGCGGGGATCACGAAGGGCTGGCCGTCGTCGACGAAGCCGACGTGGCACACGAGGCCCTCGTCGAGGATCGCGTGAACGGTCGCGGCATCGTAGCGGGCGCGGTCCGGCAGGCGCTTGACGGTGGCGCGCGGCGACGGCGCGGCCGCCGCGTCCTTCTCAGGCATGGTTCCGCTCCGTCGGCGTGCGGGGGAAGGCGACGGGCCGCGGCCCCCTCGCCTCGGCGAAGGGGCCGTCGGTTCTCAATACTGGTCGTCGTCGTCGACGATGTCGTCGCGGCGGCGTCGCGGGCTCGTCTTGCGGGCCGGCTTCTGGTCCGGCTTCTGCCGGAAGCGTCGGCCGCGGTCGCTGCTCTCCTCGAACGGGGGCGGCTCGGCGCCGCGGCGGAATCCGCCCGGGCCGCCGGGGCGCGAGAAGCCGCCCCCGCCCCCGGGACCGCCGCCGGGGCGCGAGAAGCCTCCGCCCGGGCGCGAGAAGCCGCCGCCGCCGGGCCCGCCGCCCGGGCGCGAGAAGCCTCCGCCCGGCGCTCCCGGCGGCCGCGGCGGACGGTTCTCCGCCTCGTTCACGCGGAGCGGACGCCCCTTGAGGTCACGTCCGTTCAGCTGGTCGATGCACTTGCGCGCGGCTTCTTCGTTCTCGAACTCCACGAACGCGAACCCGCGCGGCCGGCCCGTCTCGCGATCCGTCGGGACCTTGGCGTCGACCACCCGGCCCGCGGCGCTGAAGGCTTCGATGAGCTCCTCTCGTGTCACGTCGAAGCTCAGGTTGCCCACGAAAACCTTGTTCGAAATGGCTCGTCTCCTTGCTGCGTCAACGGCTCCGCGCGCACCCTGCCGCCCCCTTTCGACCCCTTCATGAGCAGGGCCTATCGCGGCCAGGATGCGTCTCGTTGGAGCCTAGCAGAAAGCGCAGGGGTTTCCAACGAACACGGGGCCGGCCGACGCGGCCTCCGCCCCGCGCGAGTCGCCGCCGCCGAAGGTGCTATAAGAAAGGCCCATGCCGAGGCGCGGGACGCGGTGAGCGGGACGATCGTCACGGCGGTCGAGACCGGCCGCGACCTCGAGGACTTCGTCGCGCTGCCGTACGCGCTGCACCGCGGCGACCCGTGCTGGACCCCGGCCCTGCGGCGGGACGTGCGCGCTCTCCTCACGCCGGGGAAGAACCCCTACTGGGAGCACGCCGAGCGCGCCCTCTTCGTCGCCCGCTCGGGCGGCCGCGTCGCCGGCCGCGTCGCCGCGATCACCGACCGGCTGCACCAGGAGGCGCACGGCGACGACGCGGGCTTCTTCGGCTTCTTCGAGTCGGCCGACGATCCCGCCGTGGCCGGCGCCCTCCTCGAGGCGGCCTCGGCGTGGCTCCGCGCGCGGGGGAAGCGGACGATCCGCGGCCCGCTCAGCCCGTCGATCAACGAGGAGGCGGGCCTCCTCGTCGACGGCTTCGAGACGCCGTCGGTCATCATGATGCCGCACAACCCGCGCTACTACCCGCCGCTCGTCGAAGGGCTCGGCTTCGCGAAGGCGAAGGACCTCCTCGCGTTCCAGAACACCCACACGACGCTGCCCGAGCGGCTCGTCGCCGCGACGGACGTCGTCCACCGCCGCTACGGCGTCCGCACCCGGCCCATCGACATGAAGCGCTTCTCCGAGGAGGTCTCCCTCATCAAGGAGCTCTTCAACGCGGCGTGGGAGAAGAACTGGGGCTACGTGCCGCTCACCGACCACGAGATCGACCACCTCGCCGCGCAGCTGCGGCCGATCGTCGTGCCGGACATCGTCGCCTTCGCCGAGCGCGACGGGAAGCCGGTCGGCTTCGCGGCGGCGGTGCCCGACCTCAACGTGGCGCTCCGCGCCAACCCCTCGGGCCGCCTCTTCCCCGGGATCCTGAAGGTCCTCTGGGCCTCGCGGCGCGTCACGCGGATCCGCGTCCTCCTCCTCGGCGTCCTCCCCGAGTGGCAGGGCCGCGGCGTCGACGCCCTCCTCTACCGCGTGATCTGGGAGAACGGGCGGAAGCGGGGATACGACTGGGCCGAGGGCGGCTGGATCCTCGAGGACAACCACCCGATGATCAACGGCCTCACGCGGATGGGGTTCGCGCCCTACAAGACCTACCGCGTGTACGAGAAGGCGCTCCTCGCGGGCGGCGGAGCCTGAGGGCGGCCCTCACCGGCGGCACCGGCTTCGTCGGCGGCCATCTCGCCGAGGCGCTCGTCGCGCGGGGCGCGGCGGTCGCGGCGCTCGTCCGCTCCCCGTCGCGCGCGGAGCGGCTGCGCGCCCTCGGCGCGCGGCTCGTCTCCGGGGACCTCGAGGACGAGGCGGCGCTCGCCGCCCTCGTCCGCGGGCGCGACGTCGTCTTCCACGTCGCGGGGCTCGTCGCCGCGCCCTCCGCCGACGCGTTCCTCCGCGCGAACCGCGACGGGGCGCGGCGCGTCGCCGCGGCGGCGCGGCGGGAGGGCGTCGCGCGCTTCGTGCTCGTCTCCTCCCTCGCCGTCACCGGCCCCTCGTCGCCGGGCGCCGCCGTCGACGAGCGGTCCGGCCCCGGGCCGCTCACGGCCTACGGCCGCAGCAAGAAGGCGGGCGAGGAGGCGGTGCGCGAGTCGGGGGTGCCGCTGACGATCGTCCGGCCGCCCGCGGTCTACGGACCCTTCGACCGCGCCTTCCTGACGCTCTTCCGCGCGGCGCGGCTCGGGGTCGCGCCGCTCCTCGGCTCGGGCGACCAGGCGGTGACCCTCGTCCACGCCCGCGACCTCGCCGCGGCCCTCCTCGCCGCGGCCACGAGCGACGCGACGCTCGGCGGCGTCTACCACGCCGGCCACGAGTCGCCCGTCACCCAGCGCGCGCTCGCGGCCGCGGTCGGCCGCGCCGTCGGCCGCGAGGTGCGCTGCGTGCGTCTCCCCGCGCCCGTCGTCGGCGCGACGCTCCGCGCGAGCGGGATCGCGACGCGCCTCCTCGGCGGGGCGCCCCTCCTCGACGGCGACAAGGCCCGCGAGCTCCTCGCGCCCGGCTGGGTGTGCTCGAGCGCGGCCCTCCGCCGCGACGCGGGCTGGGTCGCGGCGACACCGCTCGACGACGGCCTCGCCGAGACCGCGCGGTCGTACCGGGAGGCGGGGTGGCTGTAGGCGACCGTCCTCCGCTCGCGCCGGTCGACCGCGCGACGCTCGCCTATCTCGCGGTCGCCCTCGCGTTCAACCTCGCGCGCGGTCCGCGCGAATGGCCGCTCGTCCTCCTCCTCCCCGCGGCCCTCGGGCTCGCCGCGGCCGTCGCCGCCTTCCTCGCGCCCCGCGCCCGCCGCGCCGGGCCCCTCGGCCGGCTCGTCGGCGAGGCGTACCCCCTCCTCCTCACCCTCGGCCTGTACACGCACGTCGGCCTCGTGAACCGCGCGGGCGGCGTCGCGCACGACGCGCTCGTGCAGCGGTGGGAGGAGGCGGTCTTCGGCGGACAGGTCTCGCTCGCCTGGATCCGCGCGTTCCCCGCGCCGTGGTGGAGCAACCTCCTCCACGGCGCGTACCTCTCGTACTACCTGATCCTCGCCGGGACTCCGCTCGGCCTGTGGGCCGCGGGCCGCCGCGCGGCGGCCCGCGACGCCGTCTTCCTCATGATGGCGACCTTCTACGCCTGCTACGCGGTCTTCCTCGCCTTTCCCGTCGCCGGCCCGCGCTACTTCTTCGCCCCCGCCGCGAACGCGGCCACCGCCGCGCCCCTCGCGCGGCTCACCCACCGCCTCCTCGAGACGGGCTCGGCCTGGGGCACCGCCTTCCCGTCGTCCCACGTGGCGGTCGCCCTCGTCGCCGCGGCCATGGCCTGGCGGGGCCTGCGGCCGCTCGGCGCCGTCCTCGTGCCGCTCGCCGCGCTCCTCTCGCTCGGCACGGTGTACGGCCAGCTCCACTACGGCGTCGACGCGCTCGCCGGCGCCCTCGTCGCCGCGCTGATGCTGCTCCTGCCGCTCCCGCGGCGGTATGATCCCGACTCGCACGACGGCGCCCCGGGCGCCACCGGAGGGAGTTCACGATGAAGAGAACCACCGCGCTCGGCCTCGCCGCGACGATCGTCCTCGGGGCGAGCGCCGCGCTCGTCGCCGACGAGAAGCTCGACTGGGGCACGATCGGCCGCATCCGCGACGAGGGCTTCCGCCGCTCGAAGGTGATGGAGACGGCGGCCCAGCTCACCGACGTGCACGGCCCGCGCCTCACGGCCTCGCCGCAGTACAAGAAGGCCGCCGACTGGGCCCGCCAGCAGCTCGAGAGCTGGGGGCTCCAGAACGCGCACCTCGAGTCCTTCCCGTTCGGGCGGGGCTGGAGCTTCGAGAAGTCGTACGCGCAGGTCTCGTCGCCCGTGAGCTTCCCGCTGTGGGCGATGCCGAAGGCCTGGACCGCCGGCACGGGCGGCCCCGTGAAGGGCAAGGTCGTCCGGGTGAAGGTGGAGTCCGAGGCGGACCTCGAGAAGCTGAAGGGCAAGCTCGCGGGCGTCGTCGTGTGGCAGGGGGAGATCCGCGCGCTGAAGGCCCCGGAGGACGGCGGCGTCTTCCAGCGCTACACGGAGAAGCAGCTCGACGAGCTCGAGGGCTACCAGATCCCCGGCGAGCGGATGGGCGGGCGGCCGGGCCCTGGCGGCGCCCCGTTCGACCGCGAGGCCTTCATGCGGCGGCGCCGCCTGCAGGTCGCGCTCGACAAGCTCTACGCGGCGGAGAAGCCGCTCGCGGTCGTCGAGCCCTCGTCCCGCGACGCGGACCTCCTCCTCCTCGGCGGGGGAGGCTCGCGCAAGGCCGGCGACCCGCAGGCGGTGACGCAGCTCGTCGTCTCGGCCTGGCAGTGGAACCGAGTCGCGCGCCTCGTCGACCGCAAGATCGACGTCGAGGTCGAGCTCGACGTGAAGACGACGTTCTACGAGGACGACACGAACGGCTACAACGTGGTGGCCGAGCTGCCGGGCAGCGACAAGAAGGACGAGGTCGTGATGATCGGCGGCCACCTCGACTCGTGGCACCCCGGGACGGGCGCCACGGACAACGCCGCGGGCTCGGCGGTGATGATGGAGGCGATGCGCATCCTGAAGGCGATCGACGCGAAGCCGCGGCGCACGGTGCGCATCGGCCTGTGGGGCGGCGAGGAGCAGGGCCTCCTCGGCTCGCGCGCCTACGTCGACCAGCACTTCGCCGCGCGGCCCCCGCAGCCCGAGCCGGGCCCGGGCGAGATGCCGTCCTTCATGCGCAACGACCCGCCCCCGCCGGTCACCCTGAAGCCGGAGCACGCGAAGCTCTCCGTGTACCTGAACGTCGACAACGGCACGGGCCGGCTCCGCGGCGTGTACCTCCAGGAGAACGCGGCGGCGAAGCCGGTGTTCGAGCAGTGGATGGAGGCGGTCGCGGACCTCGGCGCCACGCGCATCACGATGCGCAACACGGGCGGGACCGACCACCAGGCCTTCGACGCGGTCGGCCTGCCGGGCTTCCAGTTCATCCAGGACCCGATCGAGTACGAGGGCCCCTTCTTCTCCACCCACCACACCGACGTCGACGTCTACGACCGCCTGCAGCGCGAGGACCTGATGCAGGCGGCGGTGGTGGTCGCCGCGTTCGCCTACCAGGCGGCCGTGCGCGACGACATGTTCCCGCGCAAGCCCCTGCCGCCGACGACGCCCGCGCCCGCTCCCGAGGTCAAGGGGAAGAAGAGCGGGGCCAAGGCGCCGGCGAAGGCCGCCTCCTAGCCCCCGTGGCCGGGGAGAGCGGCCGATGACGAGCCTCTTCGCCTACGGGACGCTCATGGCGCGCGAGGCGCTGCGCGAGGCGCTCGGCGAGCGGGCGGACGCCCTGGTGCTGCGTCCGGCCCGCCTGCCGGGCTGGCGCCGCGTCTGGAACGTCTACCGCCAGGAGTGGATGGGCGGCGTCCTCAACGTCGAGCCGTGCGCCGACACGGTCGTCGTCGGCATGCTGGTCGAGGGGCTGCGGCCCCTCGACTTCGAGGTCCTCGACCTGCAGGAGTCGACCCACCTGCCGCGCGAGACGGTGTACGTCGAGCCGCTCGATTCCGGGGAAGCCGTGCCGGCGGAGGTGTACCGCCGCCGGCACGGCAACCACAAGGGGCGGCCGTCGGGCCGCTACCGCGCGGTCGTCCTCGACCGCGCGTACCACGCCGGGTGGGAGATCTACGAGAACGTCTGCCGCGCGAGCGTCGACGCGGCGGGCAACCTCCTCCGCTTCGGGTGAGGCGCGCCGCGCGCCCGGGTCGCGGGCGCACGCCTCGTGTCGGCGGTCGGCGGAGGTATGCTCTCCTCATGGCCCCCGACCGCGTTCCCGCCATCAAGGTCCTTCTCCTTCCGAAGGACACGAACGCCCTCGGCACCATCTTCGGCGGCGTGATCCTCTCGCACATCGACCTCGCCTCCGCCGTCGAGGCGAGGAAGACGGCCCCCCACCGCTACGTGACGAAGGCCATGCGCGAGGTCGAGTTCCACGAGCCGGTCTTCCTCGGCGACATCGTCAACTTCTTCACCGAGACGGTCCGGGTGGGGCGCACGTCGATCACGGTGAAGGTCTCCGTCGAGGCCGAGCGCTGGGGCGGCGGCCACGGGGAGCGGGTGAAGGTGACCGAGGCCGAGGTCGTGCTCGTCGCGACCGACGAGGCCGGCCGGCCGACGCCGGTCCGCCCCTCGGGCGAGACGGTCGCGTGAGCGGGACCGCGCGCCGCCGGCTGAAGGTCGTCTGCCCGCACGACTGCCCCGACACCTGCGTGATGACGGTGGACGTCGAGGGCGGCCGGGCCGTCGCCCTCGGCGGCGACCCCGACCACCGCTTCACGCAGGGCTTCCTCTGCGCGAAGGTCAACCAGTACCTCGACCGCGTGTACAGCCCCGAGCGGCTCCTCCACCCGATGAAGCGGGTCGGTCGCAAGGGCGAGGGGAAGCTCGAGCGGGTCTCGTGGGACGAGGCGCTCGACACGATCGCGAGCCGCTTCCGCGCGATCGCGGACGAGCACGGGCCGCAGGCGATCCTGCCGTACTCGTACGCGGGGAACATGGGGCTCCTCGGCTACGGCAGCATGGACCGGCGCTTCTTCCACGCCCTCGGGGCGAGCCGGCTCGACCGGACGATCTGCGCGAGCGCGGGGGCGGCGGGCTGGAAGGCGACGGTCGGCCGCTCGGTCGGCCTCGACCCCGAGGCGATCGTCCACGCGCGCCTCATCCTGGCCTGGGGCGCCAACGTCGTGAGCTCGAACGTCCACCTCTGGCCGTTCGTGGAGGAAGCGCGGCGGCGCGGCGCGACGCTCGTCACGATCGACCCCTATCGCTCGCGCACGGCCGAGAAGTCGGACCGGCACGTCGCCCCGCTGCCGGGCACCGACGCGGCCCTCGCCCTCGGGATGATGCACGTCGTCTTCCGCGACGGGCTCGAGGACCGGGACTACCTCGAGCGCCACGCGACGGGCGTCGCGGAGATGCGCGCGCGCGCGGCCGAGTGGACGGTCGAGCGCGCGGCCGCGACGACCGGCGTCCCGGCCGCCGAGATCGAGTGGCTGGCCCGCGCGTACGCCACGACGCGGCCCTCCGCGATCCGGCTCAACTACGGCCTCAACCGCCACGCCGGCGGCGGCATGGCCGTGCGGACGATCGCGTGCCTGCCCGCGGTCGTCGGCGCGTGGCGCGACCCGGGCGGCGGCGCGCTTCTCTCGACCTCGGGCTTCTTCCCGGTGGACGAGGAGGCGCTGCAGCGTCCCGACCTCGCGCCGCCGGGGACCCGGACGCTCAACATGAGCCAGCTCGGCCGCCTCCTCACCGACCGCTCGCTCGACCCGCCGGTCGCCGCCCTGTTCGTCTACAACTCGAACCCGGCCGCGGTCGCCCCCGAGCAGGAGAGCGTTCGCGAGGGCCTCGCCCGCGAGGACCTTTTCGTCGTCGTGCACGACCTCTTCCAGACGGACACGGTCGACTTCGCCGACGTCTTCCTGCCGGCGACGACCACGCTCGAGCACTTCGACCTGCACAAGGCGTACGGCCACCTCCACCTCAGCCTCAGCCGGCCCGCGATCGAGCCGCTCGGCGAGGCGCTCCCGAACACCGAGGTGTTCCGCCGCCTCGCCGCGCGCATGGGCCTCGACGACCCGTGCCTGCGGGACGACGACGAGGCCCTCGCCCGCGCCGCCCTCGACTGGAGCCACCCCCACCTCGCCGGCGTCACGTGGGAGCGCCTCGAGCGCGAGGGCTCGGTGCGGCTCTCCCTGCCCGACCCGCTCGCGCCGTTCGCCGAGGGCGGCTTCCCGACGCCCTCGGGGAAGTGCGAGCTCGTCTCGGAGCGCCTCGGGGCGGAAGGGCACGACCCGGTGGCCGGCTACGTGCCGCCGCGAGAAGGGCCGACGAGCGCGCCCGAGCTCGCCGCGCGCTTCCCGCTCGCGTTCATCTCGCCGCCGGCCCACCACTTCCTGAACTCGACCTTCTCGGCCCAGCCGGTGTTCGTCCGCCGCGAGGGCGAGCCGAGCGTCACGATCCACCCGGACGACGCCGCGGCCCGCGGCATCGCCGAGGGGGCGATGGTGCGCGTCTTCAACGACCGGGGTGCCTTCCTCGCGAAGGCGCGCGTGTCGGACGCCGCGCGACGCGGGCTCGTCGTCGGCCTCTCCGTCTGGTGGGCGAAGATGTGCCCCGGCGGGCGCAACGCCAACGCGGTGACGAGCCAGGAGCTCACCGACATGGGCGGCGGCGCGACGTTCTACGACGCCCTCGTCGAGGTGCGGCCCGCGTGAGCGGCCGTCGGGCTCCGCGACGGCGGGAGGCCTGAGGTGGTCGGGGCCTACGTGGCGGCCACGGTCGTCGCGCTCGTGCAGTACCTGCGCACGCACGACCGCCGGCTCCTGCTGCTGGTGCTCCTGTTCGCCTTCCAGGGGCAGGCGATCGCCCGGGAGTGGTACGACTTCTGGAAGGACGTGTTCCAGACGGGCGCCTGCGCGATGGGGCTGCTGCTCGTGCTGCTGCTCTCGCCGCGCCACCCGCGTCCCGGCCCCGACTCCTCCCGGCCGCCCGGGGCCCGCTGACGGCTACACTAGGCGCCATGAAGAAGGCGCCCGCCGGCCGTCTCCTCTACTCCGCGTCCGAGACCGACGCCGACATCCTCTACCCCACGGGCTTCTTCGCGCCCGACCCGTTCCTCTTCGTGCAGAAGGGGAAGACGAAGGTCCTCGTCATGAGCGACCTCGAGGTGGACCGCGCGCGGCGCCAGGCCACGGTCGACCGCGTGCTGTCGTGGTCGAAGATCGCGGCGCCCCTCGAGAAGGGCGGGAAGAAGGCGCCCGTCGCGGACGTGATCGCCCTCGCCCTGCGCCAGCTCGGCCTCCTCCGTGTCGAGGTGCCGCCGAGCTTCCCGCTCGGCCTCGCGATGGAGCTCGACGCGCGGGGGATCCGCCTCGATCTCGGTCCCGATCCCTTCTGGCCGGAGCGCGAGCTGAAGCGCGCGGACGAGGTGCGCGCGATCGAGCAGTCCCTCCGCGCGGCCGAGGCCGGCCTCGAGGCGGGCATCGCCGCGCTGCAGTCCTGCCGGATCCGCGGGGGCTGGCTCTTTCGCGACGGGCGCAAGTTTACCGCCGAGGACCTCCGCTCGGTGGTCAACACCCGGATGATGGCGGACGGCTACCTGCCGTCCCACACGATCTGCGCGCACGGCGACCAGGCGGTCGACCCGCACGACGAGGGCCACGGGCCCATCCGCGCGCACTCGCCGATCGTGATGGACATCTTCCCGCGCTCGGAGAAGACCGGCTACTTCGGCGACCTCACCCGCACCGTCGTGCGCGGCCGGGCGAGCTTCGCCCTGCACGAGCTCTACGCGATCGTCCACGGGGGCGTCCGCCTCGGGCACGAGCGGCTCCGCGACGGCGCCCTCGGCATGGACGTCCACGGCGAGATCCAGGCGCTCTTCGAGCGCCAGGGCTACGAGACGGGCGTCCGGGACGGCCGGATGCAGGGCTTCTTCCACGGCACCGGCCACGGGGTGGGGCTCCAGATCCACGAGGCGCCGTCGATCGGCCGGCGCCCGAGCACGCTGCGGGCGGGGCACGTCGTCACCGTCGAGCCCGGCCTCTACTACCTCGGCCTCGGCGGCGTGCGCATCGAGGACATGGCCCTCGTGACGAAGACGGGCTCGCGCTGCCTCACCCGCGTGCCGAAGCGCCTCGAGATCTGACCGGGCGCCCGTGGCCGACGGGACCGTCCCGGTCGTCGTCGCCGTCCTGCGCTACGCGCTCTTCGTCGCGCTCGGCCTCGTCCTCCCGGGGGCCGGGCTGCAGCGGCTCGCCCGCGCGCGGCCGGACCCGGCGCTCGTCCTCCCGCTCGGGGCCCTCTTCTGCAGCCTGGCCTACCTCGTCGCCCTGCGGGCGGACGAGCCCCTCCTCTTTCCGCTCCTCGCCCTCGCGACGGCCGGCGGCTTCCTCGTGCGGCCGGTGGCGTCGCCGCGCGCCCCCGGGCCGCCGCTGCGCGGCGCCGTCCTTCCGGTCGCGCTCCTCGTCGCGCTGTTCGCCGCCACCCAGTACCGCGTGAACCGCGCCGCGGCCGACGGCTCGTTCCTCCTCGACGTCGGCGAGCACCAGGACACCGCGCTCCACGTCGGCCTCACGTTCGAGCTCGTGGCCGGTCACCCGCCGCAGGTGCCGGGCCTCGCCGGCGTGCCGGTGCACTACCACGTCGGCGCCCACCTCGTGCGGGCGGCGGCCGTCCGGTGGACGGGCGTCCACCCGTACGACCTGCTGAGCCGGCTCGAGATCACGCTGTGGGCGGTCGGCCTCGTGCTCGCGCTGCGGGCGGCGGCGGCGGCGATCGGCCTGCCCCCGCGCGCGGTGGCGCTCGCCGGCCTCGTGCCGCTCGCGAGCGGCCTGTCGTTCCTGCCGGGCCTCGCCCTCGGGAGCCGCTTCTGGGCCTTCAAGCTCGGCGACGCGTTCGTCGAAGCCGTGTTCTACGCGAACTCGATCGCGCCGGCGGCGATGCTCGCCCTCGCCGCCCTCGTCGCGCTCGACCGCCACGAGCGGGGCGAGGGCCGCGGGTGGCTCGCGCTGGCCGCGGTGCTCGCCGGCGGCGTCGCGCCGTTCAAGGTGTTCACCGGCGCCCAGCTCGCCCTCGCCCTCGGCGTCGCGTGGGCGCTGCGCCGGCGCGCCCCGGCCGTCGCCGTGGCCGGGGCGGCCGCGGCGGTCGTCGTCGCGGCGCTCGTCCTCGCGTCGGCGGGGAAGGGACCGGCCCCCGTCGTGGCCTTCGAGCCCTTCGCGCCCACGAACCCGGCCCGCGAGGCGTTCTCTCTCGCCGCGGCCTCGGGCCTCGCCTTCGTGGTCTCGGGCCTCGCGTGGACGGTGCTCTCGCTCGGCCTGCGCGCCCTCGGCCTGCCGGCGGCGTGGCGGGCGCTGCGCGCGGGGCCGCTCGCCGCCTCCGTGGCCGCCGGCCTCGCCCTCTCGGGCTGGCCGCTCGCCCTCCTCTTCAGCATCCGCGCCGACCCCGCCTACGACGAGAGCTTCTATTTCCTCCAGGCGAGCGGCCTCGTCCTGTGGCTCTTCGCCCTGCCCGCGCTCGTCGCGCTCGGCCGGCGCTCGCGGGCGCTCGGCGCGGCGCTCGCCCTCGCCGCGTTCCTGCCCGCCGCGGAGTTCGTCGTGGCGAAGGCTCGGCAGGAGCCGGAGCGGGTGAGCGCCCCCGAGGTGCGCGCCATGCGCGCGCTGCGCGACGCGAGCCGTCCCGGCGACGTCGTCGTGACGCGCGCCCGCGTGCGACGGGTGCCGCTGCCGGTCGTGCTCGCCGGCCGACGGGTGCCCTTCGCCGACTACGTCGGCTACTGGCGGCAGTTCGCGACGGACGAGGCGCTCGCCGAGCGGCGCGCGGCGGTGCGCGCGTTCTTCCAGTCGCGGGACGCCCAGGGCGCCGCGCGGGCCGCGGCCGCCCTCGGCGCGCGCTTCGTCTACCTCGAGGGGGAGCGGGCCCCGTCGAGGCCGTGCCCGGCCTGCGCCTCGTGTTCGCGGAGGGCGACCAGCGCGTCTACGCCCTCGCCTCTGCGGCCCCCGCCCAGGGGCCGGTTCCCCCCGGCCCGCGGGCCGAGCCATAATCCCGCCGCTTCGAGTGACAGAGTGGATTTCGTCCTGAACCGGAAGGGCGGGGTGCCGCTGCACGACCAGCTGCTCGCCCAGCTGGAGATGAAGATCCTCGGGGGCGCGATCGCTCCCGGGCAGCGCCTTCCGTCCGTGCGGGCCCTGGCGCGGCGGCTCGCCCTGCATCCCAACACGGTCTCCGCGGCCTACCGCGACCTCGAGTGCGCCGGCCACGTCGAGCTGCGGCGCGGGGCCGGGGTCTACGTCCGCGCCGGCTCTCCCTCCTCCGTCGAGGACGCGCGCGGGCTCGACGAGGTCGTCCGCCTCGCGCTGAGCGCGGCGTTCCGCAAGGGGTTCTCCGGGGCGGAGATCCGCGCCGCGGTCGAGCGCTGGCTGCGCGCCGCGCCCGCCGAGAGGCTCGTCGTGGTCGACCCGCGCGAGGAGACGCTCGAGATCCTCGTCGCCGAGCTGAAGCAGGCGCTCGGCGTCGTGGCCGCGGGGTGCACGCTCGACGCGCTCGCGCGCGAGCCCGGCCTCGTCGCCGGCGCGCTCGTCCTCGCCTTCCCCTACCACGCGGCGAAGGTCACGCGGCTCGCCCCCGGCGCGGCGCTCGAGACGATCCACGTCCAGCCCTCGCCCGAGGACGAGGCGATCGTGCGCGGGCTGCCCGAAGGCTCGTGCGTCCTCGTCGTCTCGCTCTCGCCGATCGTCCTGAAGCTCGCCGAGAGCTTCGTGAGCGGCCTGCGCGGCGACGAGGTGGTGGTCCAGGCCCGCGCCCTGCCGCGCCGGGCCGAGTGGCGCCGCGTCGCGGCCGTGGCCGACGTCGTGTTCGCCGACGTGGTCGCGGCGGCCGCCGTCCGGGGCGCCCGTCCGCGGAGGCTGCGCGAGCTGCGCCTGCTCGGCCCGCGCGACCTCGCGCGGCTGCGCGCCATGCTGCCGGCGGGCCCGGCCGCGGGCGGGAGCCCGGCGCCGTGATCGCCGCGCTCCTCCTCGCCCTCGCGGCGGCGCCTTCGCCCGGGGACCTCGCGCCCGCCTCGCTGTGGGACGAGTGGCCGTCGCGGCGGTTCGTGTCGATCGCGGCCCCCTGCCTCCGGCCGGACGAGCTCGCCGGGCGCGTCCGCGCGCTCGCGGCGAAGCACGCGGGCCGCGTGCGCGTCGAGGAGGTCGGCCGCTCGGCCGAGGGCCGCCCCATCCAGCTGCTCGTCGTCGGGCGCGGCCCGCGCCGCGTCCTGCTCTGGTCGCAGATGCACGGCGACGAGCCCTCGGCGACCCCCGCCCTCCTCGACGCGCTCGACACCCTCCTCTCGGGACGGCCGGGGAGCGAGGCGATCCTCGACCGCCTCACGCTCCTCGTCGTGCCGATGCTCAACCCCGACGGCGCCGAGCGCTACGAGCGGAGGAACGCGCAGGGCATCGACGTCAACCGCGACGCCCTCGTCCTGGCGTCGCCGGAGGGCCGCGCCCTGAAGGCGGTCCGCGACCGCTTCGAGCCGGAGATCGGCTTCAACCTCCACGACCAGAACCGCCGCACGACGGTCGGCGACACGGGCGTCCTCGCGTCGATCGCCCTCCTCGCCGTGTCGGGGGACGAGCAGGGCACGCTCACGCCCGGCCGCGCGCGCGCGAAGCGCGTCGCGTCGCTCCTCGCCCGCACGCTCTCGGCGTACGTGCCGGGCGGCGTCTCGCGGTACGACGAGGACTGGAACCCCCGCGCCTTCGGCGACAACCTCACGGCCTGGGGCACGCCGATCGTCCTCGTCGAGAGCGGCGGGATCCCGCCCGGCCGCCCGTTCACCGACCTCACCCGCCTCAACTACGTCGGCCTCCTCGTCGTCCTCGACGCGCTCGCCCGCGACGACGCGGCGGGGGAGGACCCCGCGGTGTACGAGGGCCTGAAGCGCAACGCCGACGGCCGCTTCGTCGACGTGCTGCTGGCCGGAGGCCGCGTCGCGCAGCCGACGGCGCCCGATCCCTACCGGGCCGACGTCGCCTTCGACGTCGAGGCCCCGGAGCGCGACGCCGCCTGCGCGACGTCCGCCGGCGCCTCCGCCTCGCGCGTGCGGGAGGTGGGCGACGGGCGGCTGCTCGTCGCGGGCCGCCGCGTCGAGCTCGCGGACCGTCTCGTCGTGCCGGCCTTCGTCGCTTCCGTCGCGGGCCGGGCCCCGTGGCTCGACGCCCCGGCCCTCGACGCGATGGCCCGCCTCGGCGTCGGGCGCGTGCGCTGGGCCGTCCGGCCTCGCGCCGCGCCGACGCGGAGAGAGCCGCCGCGCGGCTCGTCGCCCCGGGCCGGCCCGCGGTCGAGGTCGTCGACGCCGCGGCCCCGGCGTGCCCTCTGCGCGTGAGCCGCCGCCCGCGCCCCCCGCCGGCCCGAGCCTCGCCGAGGCGCTCGCCGCGCTCGGGGCGCGCGCGCCCGCGGCGGACGCGCTCCTGCGAGACCTCTCGTGCGCGGGCGGGCCGGCCTCGCCGCTCGTCGTCCCCGGCGCCCCGGCGTCGCTCGTCGTCCTGAAGCCGGCCGCCGGTGCGCCCCCGCTCGATCCCGCCGCGCTCGTCCTCGAGACCGTGTTCGTGGACGGCCGCGAGCCGCTCGCCCCTTCGCCGAGGTAGAAACGCCATGCCCCTCTGGACGGACCCCCGGATCCCCGCGCTCGGAGAACGTCTCGCGCGCCCACGGCCGCCTCGCCGCGGCGTTCGGCCGCTTCATGATGGGGATCCGCGGGTGGCGCGTCGAGGGCAACATGCCCGACGTCCCGCGCATGGTGCTGATCGTCGCGCCCCACACCTCGAACTGGGACTTCCCGGTCGGCCTCTACGTGAAGCTCGCGATGCGGATGGGCGCGCGCTTCATCGGCAAGCACACGCTCTTCCGCTTCCCGCTCGGCGTCTTCATGCGCTGGCTCGGCGGGGTGCCGGTCGACCGCGGCGCGGCCGCGGGGTTCGCGGCCGAGACGGCCCGGGTCGTGCGCGAGGCCGAGCGGATGACGCTGGTGATCGCGCCGGAGGGCACGCGCAAGCGGGCGGACAAGTGGAAGTCCGGCTTCTACCGCATCGCGATGGAGGCCGGCGTCCCCATCGTTCCGGTAGGGTTCGACTACCCCCGGAAGGTGATCTGGTTCGCGCCGCCCTTCGAGCCGACGGGAGACTACGAGAAGGACGTCGCGTTCCTGCGCGCCTACTACCGGCCGGAGATGGCCCTTCGTCCCGAGAACTACGGCGGCTAGAGCCTACTCGGCGTCGGGCGGGTCGCCGATCGCGTCCTCGAGCATCTGGAGGACGTGCGCGCCGTCCTCCTTGCGGTAGGGCCGCTCGTAGAACCAGTCGAGGTCGAGCGGCGGCTGGATCGTGATCGAGCAGCTCTGGAAGACCCGGCCCGGCAGCTGCTTGTGGAAGAGGAGATCGCGAAAGCCGTCGACCCGCACCGGAAGCGCCACCGCCCGCGTGTGGTGCAGCAGGCGCGAGACGCCCGAGCGCAGGGGCGCGCCCCTCTTCGTCGTGCCGGCGGGGAAGTGCAGGAGCCAGCCGTCGCGGATCGCCTCCTCCACGCGCTCGACGCCCTGCAGGTCCACCGGCCGCCGGACCTCGACCCCGGCCTCGCGGAAGCTCCGCTTGAAGGTGACGCCGCCGACGAGCGTCATGAGCTTCGTCAGCAGGTTCTTCTTCATCGTCTCCTCGGCGGCCGAGAAGCGGCAGATCGGGTCCTCGAGGGGGAACTGATGCCGGACGTAGATGAGGTCGAAGAACGCGATCGCCTCGAGGAAGTACGTCTGGTGGTTGGCGAGGAAGACCACGTTCCGCTTCGGAAGGTCCTTCAGCACCTCGTCGCCCTCGACGTGCACGTCGTTGAGGATCGAGAAGTAGGGGACCGAGAAGCTGACCCCGAAGCTCGCGAGGATGCCACGGCGCACCCAGCGGTTGAGGAACGTCTTCGCCGCGTCCTTCTCCGGGACGAAGCCGCCGAGGAGCCGGACGCCGGGAATCGCCCCGACGGCGCCGCCGACCGCGCCCACCGCGCCCCCCACCGCCCCCACCGCGCCACCGACCGCGCCGGCCAGGCCGCGCGCGATGCCGCGCCGCGTCGACGACTTCCGCTCGCTCAAAGCGCCGGCGATCTTATCCCGACGGGAACGCTCCGTCATCCGCGGTCCTCCACTCCGACCATTCTGCCCCGGGGCGCCGGGGGTGCGAACGGCTCAGAGGGGCGCCGCGCGTGTCGCGAATCCCGGCGCGGCCGTCGGCGTTTCCCACACCGCGACGCGGCCTCCGGCCGTCGGGCCCGTCGCGCGGCCGTCCGGGGAAGCCCCGTCGGCACAGCGGGCTCGCGGCTTTTCCGACGCGCGTCGGCCGTTCCGGCACCGACCTTGCCCTCTTCACCGGTGCGGGCGCATCAGGCGAGGCCTCCCTCGCTCCCGCGGAAAGGCAGGGTGAACCGATGTACGCACCCGACGGGCCGGACACCTTCTGGCTCAACTTCACGAACATCGCGCTGGGCCTCGTCACGCTCGCCTGCGTGATCGCGGTCCTCGCCGGCGTCGTCCACGAGCTGGGGCACCGGATCGCGACCCGGCAGAAGCTGGCCGACGACCACGCGTTCGAGACGCCGGAGCTCGGCCTCACGATGGCCGACGGCGGCGAGCGCATCGACGAGCGGAAGTAGCGAAGCGCGGGTCCGGGCCATGCGCTGTCCCTTCCTGCGCGAGGAGCAGGTGAAGTCGTGCGAGGCGGCGCCCTTCCGCAAGAGCGTCGCCCGCTCGGCGACCTCGGCGTCGGCCGAGCGCTGCACGTCGGCCGGCTACGCGACCTGCCCCGTCGCGCCGCCGAGTCACGAGGCGCACCCGTCGCCGGCGCGGTGCCCGTTCCTGCGCGAGTCGCTCGTGCAGTACTGCGCGGCGACGCCGCGCCCGGCCTACGTGCCGTGGAGCGCCTCGCCCGAGCTGCGCTGCGGCCACGACGGCCACCGGTTCTGCGAGCTCTTCGTCGCCGCGTGCGCCGGCCGCCGGGGGCCGGCCCGCCCCGGGCTCGAGGACGCCGGCACCGCCGACGTCGCCGGCGTGCCGATGCCGTCCTGGCTCTGGTACTCGCCCAACCACCTCTGGCTCGACACCGGCGACGACGGGCTCTGGCACGTCGGCGTCGACGCGTTCGTGGCCCAGATGCTGGGCGGCGTCGACCGTCTCGCTTTCCTGAGCGTGAAGGGCACGGCGCGGCCGGCGGTCGTCCTCACCGCCCGCGGCGTCGACCTCACGCTCGTCCTCGGGCGCGAGCTGGGGATCTCCGGCGCGAACACGCGCCTGCGCTCGAGCCTCGAGCGGCTCACCGCCGACCCCTACGGCCTCGGCTGGCTCTACACGCTGCGGGCTCCGGCCGGCGACCCCGCGAGCGAGGTGCCCGGCCTGCGCCGCGGCGCCGAGGCCCGCGCCTGGATGGAAGGCGAGGTCCGGCGCCTCTCCGGCACCGTGCACGCGCGGCTCGCGACCGTGGTCGGGGGGCGCCTGGCCGCCGACGGCGGGCGCTTCGCGCCGGGGCTGCTCGAGCACCTCGACCGCGAGGAGGTCCTCCGCCTCTTCGCCTCCTTCTTCCCGATTCCCGATACCCGAAGGAACGACAGACCATGACGAGACGCCCGCTCCTCGCCTTCGCCGCCGGCCTCGCCGCGACCGTCGCCGTCGGCTGGGCCGCCCTGCCCTCTCTCCTCTACGCGCGCGTCGAGCAGCCGCTGCGCTTCAGCCACCGCACGCACACCTCCGACAAGGTCGGCTCGAAGTGCGAGGACTGTCACCCGTTCTCGGCCGACGGCCGCTTCGCCGGGGTGCCGCGGCTCGAGCAGTGCGCCGGCTGTCACTCCGAGGCCCAGGGGACCTCGGCCGAGGAGAAGCGGCTCGTCGAGGACTTCGTGAAGCCGGGGCGGGAGATCCCGTGGCGGGTCTACGCCCGGCAGCCCGAGCACGTGTTCTTCCCGCACGCGCCGCACGTGAAGCGCGCGGGCCTCTCGTGCGAGACGTGCCACGGTCCCCACGGGCGGACGGACGCCCTGCGGCCCTTCGAGTCGAACCGCGTCACGGGCGAGAGCCGCGACGTGTGGGGGGAGTCGATGTCGCGCCTGGGCAACCCGCCCGGCCGGGGGATGAAGATGAGCGACTGCGAGGGCTGCCACGCGGCCCGCGGCCGCGCCCACACCGCCTGCCTCGCCTGCCACAAGTAGCCGGAGACCCTCCATGAAGCTGTCTCGCCGCGACGTCCTCTTCGGCCTCGGCGGATCCGCCGTCGGCGCCGCCCTCACTCCCGTGCCGTGGAAGCTCCTCGACGACGTGTCCATCTGGACGCAGCGGCGGGCGGCGCTGCCTCTGCCGCCGCGCGGTCCGGTGGCCCACCGCGCCGCGGCCTGCACCCTGTGCCCCGGCGCCTGCGCCCTGCGCGTGCGCACGGTCGGCGCGCGGCCGGTGTCCGTCGCGCCGGCGGCCGGCCACCCGCTCGGGACGGGGCCTGCGCGATCGGCCTCACCCTGCACCACCTCGCCTATCACCCCCTGCGCCTCCCGTCGCCGATGCGCCGCGAGGGCGGGCGGCTCGTCCCGGTCGACCGCGACGCCGCGGTCGCGGCCGTGGCCGCGGCGGCGGCCGAGTGCGGGCGCGCGGGTCTCTCGGTGATGGTCGTCGACCGTCGGCCGGGCCGCGTCGTCTCGGCCGCGTGGCGCGAGTGGCTCGCGACCCTGCCGGCCGGCGTCCACGCCTCGCCGTCCGGCGAGGACGCGACTCTCGCCGTCCTCGCGGAGGCGGCCGGCGCGCCCTTCGGCCTCGACCTCGAGCGGACGAAGACGATCGTGAGCTTCGGCACGCCGATTCCCGGCGGATGGGGGCGGCCGGGCCGCGTCCTCGCCGCGCGCCGCGGCCTGCGCGTCGTGCAGGTCGACGCGTGGCGCTCGCCGGCCGCCGCCCTCGCCGACGAGTGGATGGCGATCGAGCCGGGGAGCGAGGGCTCTCTCGCGCTCGGCCTCGCGCGCGCGGTCGCCGAGTCGAGCTCCGGCCGGCTCCGCGCGGAGACGCTCGAGGCCCTCGGGCCCTTCACGCCGGACCGCGTCGCGGCGCGCACGGGCCTCGATCCCGCGCGGCTGTCGGCCCTCGCGCGGGCCCTCGTCGCGGACGGCCCCGCCGTCGCCGTCGGCGGCGGCGACGCGGGCGGAGGCCCGCTCGGGCGCGACGTCGAGCGCGCGATCGCGCTGCTGAACGTCGCGCTCGGCAGCGTCGGCGCGCCCGGCGGCTTCGTGGCGCGGCGGCCGCTGCCCGGCGCCCCTCCCGCTCCGGCGCCGCTCGAGGACGTGCCCGCCGCCTCCGTCGGCCTCGTGCTCCTCGACGCGGCCGACGACGGCCGCGCGCTGCCGTGGGCCGCCGTCGCGCGGACACTCGCGCCGGACGCCCTCGTCGTGAGCCTCTCGCCGTTCGACGCGGGGCTCGCGGCCCACGCGTCGCTGCTCGTGCCGGCGCCCGCGCCGCTCGAGGCCCTCGACGAGACGCTGCCGGCGGCGGACGACGCGGCGGCGACCTGGGCGCTGGCCCCCGCGATCCTCTCCGCGCCCGAGGGCGCGACCGGCGCCGTCACCCTGGTCCGGAGGCTCGCCGCCGCGGGTGGCCGGGCCGTGTCGGGCGACTCTCTCGAGGCGCGCCTCCAAGCCCGCGCCGCCGCGCTCCTCGCGGCCGGCCGCGGCCGGTTCCTGGCCCGGGGCGAGCGCGAGTGGCCGGACGCCGCGCCGGCCGACGCGTCGGCGGCGTGGACGACGCTCGTCGAGGGCGGGCTGTGGATCGACGGGCCCGCGCCGGCCGTCGCCGCGGCCGCGCCGCCTCCGCCGTCGCCCGCGGCCCTCGCGGAGTGGGCGGCGCCGTCGCCCGCCGGGAACGGCCTCGCGCTCGTGGCCTTCGCCGCGCGCGGCGCCGCCGGCAGCACGCCGGTCTCGCCGCTGCTCACGAAGCTCTACCAGGAGACGGAGCTCCGGCCCGCGCCGTCCGTCGCTCTGCTGCACCCGCGCACGGCCGCGTCCCTCGGCGTCGTCGACGGCCAGCCGGTCGCGATCGAGGGAGAGGCCGGGCGGGCGAGCGCGGCGGTGCGGACGGACCCGTCGCTGCCGCCGGGTCGGCTGGCCCTCGCCGCCGGCCCCGATCGCGCCGCGCTCCAGCCGCGGGCCCGCGGCGACGCGGCGGGAGCGCTCGCGGTGGCGGGGACCGCGGCCGACGGGACGTGGCGGAAGGCCCGCGTGCGGGTCCGGGAGGCGTGACGATGGAAGCGCAGAAGAGGCCCGAGGGCGCGGCGCGCTACGGCATGGTGGTGGACCTCGACCGCTGCGACGGCTGCGGCGCGTGCGCGGTGGCCTGTGCGGTCGAGAACAACGTGCCGCCCGCGGCGGAGCGGGCGACGTCGCGGAACGGCATCGCGTGGATGCGCGTCGAGCGCGTGGCCGACCCGGCCGGCTCCGGCGCCGCGTTCGTGCCGATGATGTGCCAGCAGTGCGGCGAGCGGACGCCCTGCGCGTCCGTCTGCCCGCAGAACGCGGTCGAGGTCGATCCCGGCTCCGGCATCGTCGCGCAGATCCCGGTGCGCTGCCTCGGCTGCCGGTACTGCATGGCCGCCTGCCCGTACCACGCGCGCTCGTTCAACTGGTGGGACCCGGACTGGCCGGGCCGCCTCGCCGAGACGCTGAACCCCGACGTGTCCACCCGCACGCGCGGCGTCGTCGAGAAGTGCACGCTGTGCGCGCACCGGCTGCAGGAGGCGCGGCAGCGCCAGGCCGCCGTCGGCGGCGACGCGGGGACGCCCGTCGAGTACGCGCCGGCGTGTGCCGAGGCCTGCCCGGCCGGGGCGATCACCTTCGGCAACCTCGACGACCCGGCCAGCGCGGTCGCGCGCCTCGCGCACGCGGAGGGCTCCTTCCGCCTGCTCGAGCGGCTGGGGACGGGCGCGGCCGTCTACTACCACACGCGGAGGGACTGGGTCCGGCGGCTCGTGGACGGCGCGCCCGCCGCCGACGGGAGGCGTCATGGATAGCACGCTCGTGGCCCGCGGCAAGGTCCGCGCGCCGTTTCACCGGTTCCTCCTCTGGCTCCTGCCGTGGGCGGCGCTCCTCGGCGTCGGCCTCTACGCGGCGTACCTCTGCCTCGCCGTCGGCCTCAACCAGACGAACATGGACAACCGCTTCGCGTTCGGCCTGTGGATCTACCTCGACCTCACGGTGATCGCCCTCGGCGCCGGCGCCTTCTTCACCGGGTTCCTCCTCTACGTGATGAAGCGGAAGGAGCTCGCGGCCGTCATCAACAGCGCGGTCGTCATCGGGTTCATCTGCTACTCGGGCGCCATCGGCATCCTCGCGATCGACGTCGGGCAGCCGCTGCGGGCGTGGTTCACGTTCTGGCACCCGAACGTCCACTCGATGCTGACCGAGGTGACGTTCTGCCTGACCTGCTACCTCACCGTCCTCGCGATCGAGTACCTGCCGCTCGTCCTGCGGAACCGCCGGCTCCGCCGGTCGCCCTCCGTCCTCGTGTTCGAGTTCGAGCTGCACAAGGTGATGGCCGTCTTCGCCCTCGTCGGCACGTTCCTCTCCTTCTTCCACCAGGGCTCGCTCGGCGGCCTCTACGGCGTCCTTTCGGGGCGGCCGTTCGCGTTCCGCGAGTCCCTCGCCGCCTGGCCCACGACGTTCTTCCTCTTCATCCTCTCCGCCGCCGCGGTCGGCCCCAGCTTCGTGATCGTCACGACGTGGCTCGTCTCGCGCATCTGCGGGCGCGTCCTCGTGCGGCCCGACGTGTATCAGCTCCTGGCGAAGGTCTCGGGCTCGCTCCTCGTCGTCTACGTGCTCGCGAAGGCGGTCGACACGCTCGTCTGGCTGAACCACACGTCGCCTCACCTCGGCGCGCGGCCCGACCGCTTCTACGCCTTCGGCCCCTTCGGGACGTGGGTCCTCTTCACCGAGATCGTGGCCCTCGGCCTCGTGCCGGCCCTGCTGCTGGCCATCCCCCGCACCCGGCGCGACCCGCGCGTGCTCGTCGGCGCCGCCTTTCTCGCCTGCGCCGGCATCGTGACGAACCGCTTCGTCATGACCGTCCAGACGCTGGCCCTGCCCACGCTCGCCTTCGACCCGTTCCTCTCCTACACCCCGAGCTGGCAGGAGACGGCGAGCTTCGGCGCGGTCGTCGCCTACGGCGTCATCCTCTACTCGCTCTCGTTCCGCTACCTGAACCTGTTCCCGCAGGAACGGGACCTCGCCGCGCAGGAGGCTCGCTGATGTTCCCCTGGTCGCCCGAGTTCGCCTGGGACGTGCCCCACCTCGTCTTCTTCGGCGCGCTGTACGGCGTCGTCGCCACGATCGCGGCGACCCTCGGCGTGGCGGCGCTGCGCTCGCTCCGCGACGCGCGCCAGGGCCGCACGGACGCCGTCGTCTGGCACGCCGACTTCGCGGACCTGCCCTCCGCCGCGCGCGCCTGCCGGCACCAGATCACCGGCGAGGCGCCCGGCCGCACGTGCGACCGCGGCTTCGACTGCCGCGGGTGCCGCGAGCACCGGCGCCTCGAGGCGCGCCGTCGGCCGCGGCCGACCGGGCCGGGGTGCGGCTTCGCGTTCGACCTTCCGGCCGACCGCCTCTACCACCGCGGCCACACCTGGGCCCGGGCCGAGGAGAGCGGGCTCGTCACGGTCGGCGTCGACGACTTCGGGGCCCGCGTCCTCGGCCCCGAGGCCGAGGTCGAGCTGCCGGAGCCGGGAACGCGGCTCCACGCGAACGGGCCGCTCGCCACCGTGCGGTCCCGCGGGCGGATGGCCCGCCTCCTGTCGCCCGTCGACGGCACCGTCGTCGACGCGCGGCCGGACGGAACGCGCTTCACGCTCCGCGTCGACCCCGGGCCGGTCCTCGACCTGCGCCACCTGCTGTCGGTCGAGGAGGCGCGCCTGTGGGGGCTGCGCGAGCTCGAGCGGCTCCAGGCCGCGTGCGGCGGCCCGGCCGGCGCCGCCCTCGCGGACGGCGGCGAGCTCGTCGAGGACGTCGGCGCGGCGGTGCCGGCCTCCCGCTACGACACCCTCCTCGGCGACGTCTTCCTCGAGCCCTGACCCGGCGTCGCGACGAGCGGCGTCACGGGTCGCCGCCGTGGCGACGACCACCGACCGAGCGCGGTGCCCGGGGGCGGCCCGTCCACGCGACGCCGCTCAGGCCTTGATTGCGCCAGGGAAGGAGGGGGATACGCTCGGCGCAGTTGTCGTCCCGCACGGCCACGCCGACGGCTCGCTCCACCGCCCTTTTCTGCTCGACACGGCGCAGAGGAAACGGAGGGCGAGAACGGCCACGACAACGGACAACGGACAACGAACGTTCTGACCGGATCTCGACGTCTGCCGGCCGGGTCGAGATCCGGTCAGGGCCGGGCGATCCCGTACTTCTTGATCTTCTCGTAGAGGGTCGAGCGGTCGATGCCGAGGGCGTCGGCGGCGGCCTTCACGTTGCCCTGCGTGCGCTGGAGGGTGACGGCGACGTACTGGCGCTCCAGGTCCTGCAGGGTGAGGCCGGCGGGGAGCCGGAGGTCGTCGGCCGGGGCGCCCGGCCGGAGGAAGGCGAGGTCCTCCGCCGCGAGGACACCCGACTTGCAGGTGACGAGCGCGCGCTCGATGGCGTTTTCGAGCTCGCGCACGTTGCCGGGCCAGTCGTGGTCCATGAGGATCCGCAGCGCCTCGTCCGAGATGCCGGTCACCTCGCGGCCGAGCTCGTGGGAGAGCCGGTCGAGGAACTCCTGGGCGAGGAGGGGCACGTCCTCCCGCCGCTCGCGCAGGGGCGGGATGCGGATGTCGATCACGTTGAGGCGGTAGAAGAGGTCGTCGCGGAAGCGGCCCTCCCGCACCTCGAGCGCGAGGTCGCGGTTCGTGGCCGCGATGACGCGGACGTCGACCTCGACCTCCTCCGTCCCGCCGACGCGGAAGAAGCGCCGCTCCTGGAGGACCCGGAGGAGGTCCACCTGCACCTTCGCCGAGATCTCCCCGATCTCGTCGAGGAAGAGCGTCCCGCCGTGGGCGATCTCGAACTTGCCCTTGCGCTGCGACGTCGCCCCGGTGAAGGCGCCCCTTTCGTGGCCGAAGAGCTCCGACTCGAGGAGCGTCTCCGCGAGGGCGGCGCACGAGACCGGCACGAACGGCCCCGTGCCGCGGTCGCCCGAGTAGTGGATGGCCCGGGCCACGAGCTCCTTGCCGGTGCCGCTCTCGCCCTGGACGAGGACGGTCGAGCGCTGCGAGGCGACCTCGCGGGCGAGCTCGAACACCGCCGCCATCCGCGCGTTCTTGGAGACGAGGTCGTGGAAGCGGTACTGCCGGGTGAGCTTGCGGCGGAGGATCGCGTTCTCCCGCTCCAGGTTCTTCACGCGGATGATCCGCTCGACGAGGAGGGAGATCTCCTGCGGATGGCACGGCTTGACGATGTACTCCTGCGCGCCCTCCTTCATCGCGGTGATCGCGGTGTCGACCGTCGCGTACGCGGTGATGACGATGACCGAGGCTTCCGGGTGGAGCCGGCGGAGCTCCATCATCGTCTCGATGCCGTCGAGGCCGCCCGGCATCTTGAGGTCGACGAAGTAGATGGCGTAGTCGCGGGTGCGGGCCTTCTCGACGGCCTCGCGGCCGGAGGAGGCGACGTCGACGGAGTAGCCGTCCTCGCGGAGCCAGGCCGCGAGCGACTCGGTCATCGTCTCCTCGTCGTCGACGACGAGGATGTGCCAGCGGGCCCTCATCGCGGGCCTCCTTCCGCACGGGTGCGCGCGCGCTTCATCTCGAGGCTCCCTTCGGCGAGCGCCGAGCAGGACGGGCAGGGCTCGGCGGTCTTGCGGTCCAGGTCGGAAAGGTCGATCGACAGCGACATCGGGCAGCGGCGGTCGGCGCAGTGCACGAGGCCGAACGTGTGGCCCACCTCATGGACGGCCTCCGTCGCCGCCCGGCGGACGAGGGCCTCCGCATCGGGTGGCAGGCCGTGGAACTCCGACCGCAGGCGGGCGAGCGAGACGACCGCCACCCGGCCCTCGAGCTGCGCCTGCCCGTAGACGAAGCTCAGCACCGGGACGAACAGATCGCGCTCCGTCACGCCGAGGACGCGGCCCTCGGCCGCGGCGGGGTGGGCGAGCAGGCGCTTCAGGTACTCGGCCGACGCCCACTGCGCGCGCTGCGGCGAGTAGGCCGCCCGCGGCTCGGGGAGCGCCTCGCCCGTCCCCGCCGGGAGCCCGTACGCCGACTCGACCGCCGCCGCCATGCGCTCGAGGACGGCCGGCGGCGCGTCCCCGACCGCCGCCACGACGACGCGGCTCATGGACGGGCCGTCGCATCGGCTCCGTCCTCGGCCGCGGCGGCCGCCCCGTCGGTCGGCAGCGCGACGGTGAAGGTCGCGCCCTCGCCGACCCGGCTCCGCACGTCGATGGTGCCGCCGTGCGCCTCCACGATGCCGTAGACGACCGCGAGGCCGAGCCCGAGGCCGCGGCCCTCTTCCTTGGTGGTGAAGAACGGGTCGAAGATCCGGGAGAGCGCCTCCGCCGGGATGCCCTCGCCGTCGTCCGCGACCTCGAGGAGGAGGGCGGCCCGCTCGGCGGCGCGCCGCGCCGCGACGCGGACCGTGCCCTTCCCGTGGGGGCGGGTCGCCTCGGCCGCGTTCATGACGAGGTTCAGCACCACCTGCTGGATCTGGGAGGCGTCGCACGGCACGGGGGGGAGATCCTCCGGCAGGTCGAGCCGGGCCTCGACCGACATCAGCTTCAGCTTGTGCGACACGAGCGACACGGTCGTGCGCACGATGGCGGCGAGGTCGGCCGGGGCGCGGTGGGGCTTCGAGCGGCGGGAGAACGCGAGAAGGTCCGACACGATGCGGCCCGCCCGCGCGGTCTGCTCGCTCACGCGCTCGAGGTAGCCGCGGAACTCCGCGACGCGCTCGCGGGGCACGCCGTCCTCCTTCAGGATCCGGTTCATGAGCGCGGAGTAGTTGAGGACCCCGGAGAGCGGGTTGTTGATCTCGTGGGCGACGCTCGCCGCGAGCTGGCCGAGCGAGGCGAGGCGGTCGGCCTGCATCAGCCGCTGGTGGGCCTCCTTCAGCTGGCGCGTGCGCTCGTCGACCTTCGCCTCGAGGACCTGCGCGGCCTGGTTGATCTCGGCCATCGCCTCGCCGAGGCGGTCGCGCATCGCGTTGAAGGACCGGGCGAGGTCCCACATCTCGCGCGAGCTGCCGACCTCGACCGGGTGGTCGAGGTCGAGGCGGGAGAGGGCGGCGTTCGCGTCGACGAGCCGGTGGATCGGGCGCGTGACGAAGAAGGAGACGAAGAGGACGATGAACACCGAGATGACGAGGACCTCGAACGCCGTCGTGGCGAGGATCCGGGCTCGCGTCTCCGCGACGCGGCGGTCGACGGGCTCGAGGTCGAGGGCGACGTCGAGGACGCCGAGCACCGACTGCCGCCGCGGGTGCGCGTGGCAGGCGGCCGAGGTGCAGGAGGCCTCGTTGTAGATCGGCGTGATCATCGCGATCCGCCGCACCCCGGCCTGGTCCGCGTAGACGCGCGCCCGCGAGGGCGTCTCGACGCGCACGAGCGGCTGCGCGCTGGCGTGGCACAGCACGCACGCCTCCGCCCTCTTGTCGACGAGGGCGCCCGCCTCGCCGGGGGCGGTCGAGAACATGATCCGCCCTTCCTTGTTGTAGATGCGGATGCGGCTGATGCCCTGCTGGTGCGCGACCGTCCGCATCGTGTCGTAGGCGGCGGGCCGGTCGTCGGCGAGCATCGCATGCCACGTCGCGGACACGAGGCTGCGCGAGAGCTGGTCGGCGCCGGCCAGCATCGTCTCGTGGTAGCCGCGCTCGACGGCGCGGGTGCGGATGGCTCCCGCGCCGGCGCCGACGAGGATGACGAGGGCCGTCAGCGGGAGGACGAGCTTGCGCGCGAGGGATCCGGGGGGTGTCGCCAAGGTGCCATCCGGCGGGGCCGTGCCGTGGCGTGCGCGCGGCTTCCGTCGGAGGGATGCTAGCGGGCGGCGCGGCCGCGCCGGAAGGATCAAACGGCTCAGGCGGCCGCGCGCCGCTCAGGCGAGCTTCAGCTCCGGGAGGAGGGCCGCCTTCAGCGCCTTCGCCTCCGCGTCGAGCCGGGCCCGCGCGGTCGCGACCTCGGGCCGGCTCGCGGCCCGGCCGGTCAGCTCGAGGTAGAACTTGATCTTCGGCTCCGTCCCGCTCGGGCGCACCGTCAGGCGCGAGCCGTCCTCGGCCTGGAACTGCATCACGTCGGAGGGCGGGAGGCCCGACGGCCGCGCCTCGCCGCCGGCGCGCACGACACCGCTCCCCCGCGTCGAGCACGCCGCGACGGCGCTCGCGCCGAGGCGGGCGAGCGGCTCCTTCCGCAGCCTCTCCATCGCCGCGACGATGCGCGCGCGGCCCTCGGCGCCGGGGAGCGTGACGGACCACTGCGCCTGGTGCGAGAGTCCGTGCGCGACGAGGAGGTCGTCGAGCCGCTCGGCGAGCGTCGTGCCGCGGGCCTTCAGCGCGCGGGCGGCCTCGGCCAGGCGCACGGCCGCGCCGATGCCGTCCTTGTCCCGGACGAGCGTGCCGACCGTGTAGCCGAGCGCCTCCTCGTAGCCGAAGACGAACGCGAGGCCCTCCTCGCGCTCGGCCCGCAGCGCGGCGTCGCAGATCCACTTGAAGCCGGTGAGGGTCTCGCGGCAGGCGACGCCGCGGTCGCGGGCCATGCGCGAGAGGAGGCTCGACGACACGACGGTCGTGACGACCAGCTTCGGGCGGGCGGTCCGCGCGTGCTCGATCGCGTCGTCGGCGAGCAGGGCCCCCGTCTCGTTGCCGCTCAGCACCCGGTAGCCGCCGCCGGGGAGGGCGACGGCCGCCGCGAGGCGGTCCGCGTCGGGGTCGTTCGCGAGCACGAGCTCGGCCCCGGAGGCGGTCGGCCGCGAGGACGCGGTCCATGGCGCCCGGCTCCTCGGGGTTCGGGAACGCGACGGTGCGGAACGAGCCATCGGCGTCGGCCTGCGCCGGCTCGACCGCGACGCCGTCGAACCCGGCGCGGGCGAGGGCCCGGATCGCCAGGCGGTGGCCGACGCCGTGCATCGCCGTGTAGGCGAGCCGCAGCGGCGTGTCCGACGGCTCGTGCAGCCGCCCGGCCGCGAGCCCGTCGAGGTACGCCGCCTCGAGCGCGCCGTCCGTCGCGTCGACGAGCCGGCGAGGCCCGCGCGGGCCGCGTCGAAGGGGGCCGGCCGCTCGATCGCGCCGAGCGCCGGAGCCTCGGCGATCCGCGCGGCGATCCGCGCGTCCACCGGCGGGACGATCTGCGAGCCGCTCGCGAGGTAGACCTTGTAGCCGTTGTCCGCCGGCGGATTGTGGCTCGCCGTGACGGTCACGCCCGCCGCCGCGCCGAGGTGCGGCACGGCGAACGCGAGGAGGGGCGTCGGGGCCGGGTCCGCGAAGAGCCGGACCGGAATGCCGAGGCCGGCCAGGACCGCCGCCGCGTCCTCTGCGAACTGCCGGCTCGAGGGCGGCCGTCGAAGGCGAGGGCGACGCCTTCTTACGCGCGTCGCGGCCGGAGTCGCGCAGCAGCCACTGGCCGAGTCCCCACGTCGCCTTCGAGACGACGACGCGGTTCATCCGGCCGAGGCCCGCCTCCACCCGCCCGCGCAGGCCCGCGGTGCCGAACTCGAGCGGCGCGCCGAAGCGGTCGTCGACCTCGCGCCGGGCCGCCGTCGCCTGTCTCCGCGTGGCGCACCAGCGCGTCGAGCTCGGCGCGGCTCTGCGGGTCGGGGTCCTCGGCGAGGAACGCGCGGGCGGCGGCGAGGGTGTCGCTCATCGGAGGACGATTCTATGTCGGGTCCACCGCGGCCGTGGGCCCGCGGGGGCGGAGGTACGGACGAAGATAGATCGGCCGATGACGCCGGGGGGCTGGCACTCCTCGTCGGACTGGCCGGGCTCCTCGACGCCGTGCATCGCCGTGTAGGCGAGGCGCAGCGGCGTGTCCGACGGCTGGTGCAGCCGGCCGGCCGCTAGGCCGTCGAGGTACGCGCTCTCGACGGCGGCGTCCTCTGCGTCGACGAGCCGCCGCAGGCCGTCGCGGGCCGCGTCGTGGGGCGCGGGCCGGGCGATGGCGTCGAGCGTCGGCGCCTTCGCGATCCACGCGGCGATCCGCGCGTCGACCGGCGGGACGATCTGCGAGCCGCTCGCGAGGTAGACCTTGTAGCCGTTGTCGGCCGGCGGGTTGTGGCTCGCGGTGACCGTGACGCCCGCGGCCGCCCCGAGGTGCGGGGTGGCGAACGCCAGGAGCGGGGTCGGCGCGGGATCGGCGAAGAGCCGGACGGGGATCCCGAGGCCGGCGAGCACCGCCGCCGCGTCCTCCGCGAACTGCCGGCTCGAGTGGCGGCCGTCGAAGGCGAGGCAGACGCCTTCCGCGCGCGGGTCGCGGCTCGAGTCGTGGAGGAGCCACTGGCCGAGGCCCCACGTCGCCTTCGAGACGACGACCCGATTCATGCGGCCGAGGCCGGCCTCCACCCGGCCACGGAGGCCCGCGGTGCCGAACTCGAGCGGCGCCGCGAAGCGGTCGTCGATCTCCCGCCGCGCGGCCGCGTCGCCCGCCTCCGCGCGGCGCAGCAGCGCGTCGAGCTCGCCGCGCTGCTGCGGGTCGGGATCCTCGGCGAGAAAGGCGCGCGCGGCGGCGAGGGTGTCGCTCATCGGGGGACGATTCTATGTCGCGGTACGTTGCCGCCCGGCGGCGGCTCCCGTCACGGGCCGAGGGCTGCGCCGGCTCAGCCCTTCCACGGGTGGACCCACGGCCCGCGGTACTCGCGCTTCAGGAGCGCGGCCGCCCGCGGGTTGCCGCGCACCTGCTCGGCGGCCGCGTCCCATTCGAGCGGGCCGCCGGACTCGAGGGCCGCCATCGCGAGCTGCACCGTGGCCGTCGAGCGGAAGGCGTCCTCGGGCGGGCAGGACACGGGGCCGCGCGAGCGCACGGCGTCGATCCACTCGCCGACGTGCTCGCCCTGCGCGTCGTTCTTCGCCTCGACCGTCCGGCGCACCGCGTCCTTGCCGCGCGGCACGACGACGTACTTCGAGTCGTCGAGGAACACCGTCTCCTTGTCGCCGAAGAACGTCATCCCGATGTTCGTCTCCGGCGCCACCTCGGCCTGGCCGTAGATGCGGTGGCTCCAGACGACGGGGCAGGAGTCGAACTCGAGGTGCGCGGTCAGGACGTCCGGGGTCGTGATCCGCCCGCGCAGGCCGTAGATCCCGCCGGCGGCCTGGATCGCCTTCGGCATGCCGAGGCCGAGGACGACACGGATCGAGTCGATCCAGTGGATGCCCCAGTCGACGAGGTGGCCGTGCCCGTACGCGTGCTCGAGTCGCCAGTGGAAGTGGCCGACCTGCTCGCTGTAGGGGAGCTTCGGCGCCGGCCCGCACCAGAGGTCCCAGTCGAGCGACGGCGGAGGAGCCACGGGCTTCGGGTCCTTCAGCTCGGCCGGGTAGTGGATGTTCGCGGCGACGCTCACGATCCTCCCGGCATTCCCGTCCGCGACGTACTGCGCGGCCTGGCGGATGGCCGCGCTGTGGCGCCGCTGGAAGCCGATCTGCACGACGCGGCCGCTCTTCTTCGCCGCGTCGACCATGGCCCGCCCCTCGCGCACGTCGTAGGCGAGCGGCTTCTCGCAGTAGACGTCGAGCCCGCGGCGGCAGGCCTCGATGAACGGCAGGGCGTGCCAGTGGGGCGGGGTGGCGATGACGACGGCCTGAAGGCCCGGCGCGTCGAGCAGCTCGCGCCAGTCCTTGCAGGTCTTCGGCGGGCGCGCCTGCGCGGCCGCCGCCTTCTGCGCGAACTTCGCGAGGCGGTCCGAGTCGACGTCGCACACCGCGACCGCCTCGACGCCGCCCTTGCGGTACGCCGCGTCGAGCACGACGCCTCCGTACCAGCCGCAGCCGATGACGCCGATGCGCAGGGGCTCGCCGGCCTGCGCCGCCCTCGCCGTGTCCGTCCGTCCGAGCGTCGTGGCGCCCGCCGCGAGCGCGCCGAGGAATTGGCGTCGTTCCATTCGATCGTCCTCCGGATCCCGGATGTTATCGCGCGGCGACCGCCGCGAGGCCGCGCGTTGGGCACATCGCCCGATGGCGGCGGGCGGCCCGGGCGGCGCTGCCGGCCCGTGGACCGGAGCCGTCGGCCGGTAGCGCCGCGTTCACAGCGACTTGACGGGTCGGCCCGCTTCGGCACCGATCTTGTATTTGCGTCGAGTGCGTCGCCGCCGTCGCGGCGGTCGCGAACAGGAGTCATCCGCAATGAAGCGCCTCATCGACAGAGCGATCCTCGGCCTTACGGAAGCGGTCCGTTCCTTGCGCCGCTCGCCCGCGGACAGTGGGCTTCCGCCGAGCGGCGTGATCCTGTGCCCGCGCGTCGTCCAGGGCCGGCTCATGGTCGTCGCCACCGAGCGCGGGAAGGGGCGCCGCCGGCGCGTCGGGACGCCGCGGCGTCGCGAGGCGCCACGACCGGCGCCGGTGTCCGCGATCGAGCCCGCCGCCTGAAGGCCCGGGGCCGCTCGGGGCCGCGTGTTAGCATCGCCCGAGCCGCACCCGCGCGGCTCCGCACGCGGAGGCCCCCCATGAGACGTCTCGTCCTCGCGGCTCTGGCCGCTCTCCTCCTCGCTCCCGGCGCCCAGCCGCGGGCCGGCGCCGAGGGTCCCGCGACCCTGGCCATCGGCTCCGTGGCGCCGGACTTCGACCTGCCCGGCGTCGACGGCCGGCGCTACTCGCTCGCGAGCTTCGCCGACGCGAAGGTCCTGGTCCTCGTGTTCACCGCCAACCACTGCCCGACCGCCCAGGCGTACGAGGGGCGGATCGAGGCGATCGCGGCCGACTACGCGCGGCGCGGGGTGAAGGTGGTCCTCGTCTCGCCGAACGATCCCCTCGCCCTGCGCCTCGACGAGCAGGGCTACACGGACCTCGGCGACACGCTCGAGGAGATGAAGATCCGGGCGAAGGACCGCGGCTGGACGATGCCGTACCTCTACGACGGCGAGACGGAGGCGATGTCGCGGAAGTACGGGCCGGTCGCGACGCCGCACGTCTTCGTGTTCGACGCCGGGCGCCGGCTCCGCTACGCGGGCCGGGTCGACGACAACGAGAACCCGGCGAAGGCGACGACGCGGGACACGCGGGACGCGATCGAGGCGGTTCTCGCCGGCCGCCCGGTCGCGGTCGAGACGACGAAGACCTTCGGCTGCTCGGTGAAGTGGTCCGACAAGCGCGGCGGGGTGAAGGAAGGCTTCGAGAAGTGGGCGCAGGAGCCCGTCGCGCTCGAGGCGGCCGACGAGGCGGCCATCCGGGCGATCGCCGCGGGCGACGCGAAGAAGCTCCGCCTCGTGAACGTGTGGGCCACCTGGTGCGGCCCCTGCGTCATCGAGTTCCCCGATCTCGTGTCGCTGCACCGGATCTACCGGGGCCGCGATTTCGAGGTCGTCACCGTGAACGCCGACGACCCCGACAAGCGGGAGAAGGCCCTCGCCTTCCTGAAGGAGCAGCAGGCCTCGATGCGCAACGTCGCCTTCGCGAAGGGCGACCCCTACGCCCTCATCGAGGCGATCGACCCGAAGTGGCCGGGCGCCCTGCCGTACACGATGCTCGTGGCGCCCGGCGGGAAGGTCGTCTACCGCAGCGACGGGCAGTTCGACACGCGCGCCCTCCGCAAGGCCATCGTCGGCTGGCTCGGCCGGTATTACCACTCCGTGCCGGGCGGGGGACGCTGAGCGCCCACCCGCCGCGTGACGCCCGTCTCTCCACAGGCGGGCCCCGAGTCGGGTACGATCCCCCTCTTCGACAAAGGGAAACCATAAGGGGGATTCATGACCTCGATCGGGCAGACTCCGGAAACGAAGCCGGCCGCGGACGGCCTGGCGAAGGCGCTGGGCATTCTCGGGACGGCCCTGGCCGTCGTCGGGCTCGTCGCCTCGACGTACCTCTTCCTCGAGCTGCGGGAGGCGCGCCAGCAGATCGTGACGCTTCAGTCCCGCGTCGGCGACCTGACGAGCTCCCACGAGAAGAAGACGAAGGACCTCGACCTCGCGGTCGCCGCGGTGCGCGGCCAGACGGCCCAGGTCGCCGAGCGGGCCGGCGTGACGGAGGCCGAGCTCGAGAAGACGGCGGCGGCCGCCCGCCAGCTTCGCGAGGACCAGCGGAAGGGCCAGGAGAACCTCGCGAGCCTCGGCGGAGAGGTCGGCAAGGTGAAGGACGACGTCGCGGCGAGCAAGGCCCAGATCGAGGCGACCCTCGCCCAGCTCCAGCGCGTCACGGGCGACCTCGGCGAGCAGAGCGGCCTCATCGCCAGGAACGCCGAGGAGGTCGCCGCCCTCAAGAAGCAGGGCCTGCGCGACTACTTCGACTTCGACGTCAGGAAGGCCAAGACCAACTCGCCGATCGGCCCGGTGGCGATCCGCCTGAAGGACGCCGACGTGAAGCGGCACAAGTTCAACCTCGTCCTCGTCGTCGACGACGTCGAGATCGAGAAGAAGGACAAGACCCTGCTCGAGCCGGTGCAGTTCTACCGCAAGGGCTCGCGGCAGCTGCACGAGATCGTCGTGTACTCGGTGCAGAAGGACCGGATCACCGGCTACCTCAGCACGCCGAAGGCGCCCGACGCGGCCGCGGCGGCGAAGTAGGCGGCCCATGCCTCTCGCCTTCCTGCTGCCGGCCGCTCTCCTCGCGGCCGGTCCCGTCGCCGCGCCGGCCGCGGCCGGCCAGCAGATCGCCGTGTTCTCCGCCGAGACGTCGCTCGTCAACGTCGCGGTGACCGTCGAGGACGCCCACGGGCGTCCGATCGAGGGGCTCACCGCCCGCGACTTCGTCCTGAGCGAGGACGGGAAGAAGCAGAAGATCGAGATGTGCGCCCGGATGGGGCAGGGCGGCGGCGGCCGCTCGACGTCGCTCGACGTCGCCCTGCTCGTCGACACCAGCGACAGCATGCTCGAGACGCTGCGGCGCTCGCAGGACGCCGCGGTCCGCTTCCTGACGTCGCTGCCGAACGCGCAGGAGATCATCGTGGTCTTCTTCGACCAGCAGCAGCGGGTCGAGCGCTTCGACCGCGAGCACCCCGAGGCGCTCTTCGAGCGCGTGAAGACGATCCCGGACGGGGGGAACACCGCTCTGCGCGACGCGATCGTCTTCAGCCTCAAGACGCTCGGCAACTCGGGCGGGCGCTCCGCGGTCGTCCTCCTCACGGACGGCATCGACACGGTGAGCCAGACCGAGCCCGCGGCGCTCGACAAGGCGGTCCAGTCGACGCCGGTGACGATCTACCCGGTCGCGTACCCGGCCACGCCGACGGGCGACGGGCCGGACCCCGAGACGGCGGTGAAGGAGATGGGCCGCCTCGCCCAGGTGACGGGCGGCCGCCTCTTCCGGCTCCCGAACGAGCAGGCGCTCCCCGGCGTCCTCGACGAGATCGTCGCCGACCTGCGCGCGCAGTACGTCCTCGGCTTCTCTCCCGACGGGGCGGGGGCGGCCGGCCGGCTGCGGAAGATCGGCGTCAAGGTGAGCGGCCACGGCAGGGTCGTGGTCCGCCACCGGGTCGGCTACCGCCTCCAGCGTTGACGACGTCCGGCGCGCCCTCCCACCGGGACGGGCGCGCCGGTGCCGGCTCTAGCGCGCCGGCGTGCCGCCCGGCTCGACGAGGTCCTTGAAGAGCGACTTGTCGATCGCCTTGTCGAGGGCCGCCCGGGCGGAGATCTTCTTGTCCTCGTAGAGGCGGCGGATCGACGTGTCCATGTCGATCATGCCGTCCTTCGACCCCGTCTGGATGGCCGAGGTGATCTGCGTCGTCTTGCCCTCGCGGATCATGTTGCCGATCGCGGGAGAGCAGAAGAGGATCTCGATCGCCGCCACGCGGCCCCCGCCGACCTTCGGGATGAGCTGCTGGGCCACGACCGCCCGCAGCGTCTCGCCGAGCACGTTGCGGATGCCGTCCTGCTCGCCGGCCGGGAAGACGCTGATGATGCGGTCGACGGTCTTCGACGCGTTGTTCGTGTGGAGGGTCCCGAAGACGATCGTCCCCTTCTCCGCGGCGGCGAGGGCCATCGAGATCGTCTCGAGGTCGCGCATCTCGCCGACGAGGATGAGGTCGGGGTCCTCGCGCCCGGCCGCCTTCAGCGCCTCGGCGAAGCCCGTCGCGTGCGCGCCGATCTCGCGCTGGTGGACGAGGCAGCGCTTGTTCGGGTGGACGAACTCGATCGGGTCCTCGATCGTGATGATGTGGTAGTTCTTCGTCTCGTTGATCAGGTTGATGATCGCGGCGAGCGTCGTCGACTTGCCCGAGCCCGTCGGCCCGGTCACGAGCACGAGGCCGCTCTCGATCGCGGCGAGGCGCCGGATCTGGTCGGGCAGCCCGAGCTGCTCGACCGTCATGATCTTGGTGGGGATCACCCGGAAGACGGCGCCCGAGCCGCGCTGCTGCCGGAACAGGTTCACCCGGAAGCGGGCGAGGCCCGCCACCTCGTAGGCGAGGTCGGCGTCGCCGTCGCGCTGGTACTCCTCCCACAGCCCGGGCGGCACGATCGGCCGCAGCAGCTCGACGAAGTCGGCCTCCACGATCGAGCGGTAGCGGATGGGCTCCATGGAGCCGCCCACGCGAAGCATCGGCGGCCGGCCGACCGTGAGGTGGAAGTCCGACGCCCCGCGCCCGGTCATGAGGCGGAGGAAGCGGTCGATCTTGGGGGCGGCGGCCGGCCCGACCGCGGCGGCGGGGGCGGGGGCGGGCCTGGGCGGCACGGGCGCGCTCACGCGGCGCCTCCCTTCTGCGGCGCGGCGGGACCGAGGAGGCTCTCGAACTCCTCCTTCTTCGTGGCCGCCCGGTAGGCCGTCTCCGGGCCGATGCGGCCTTCGGCCAGCAGCTGCTTCAGCGCGTCGTCGAAGGTCTGCATGCCCTGCGAGCGGCCGATCTGCATCGCCGACGGGATCTGGAACGTCTTCTCCTCGCGGATCATGTTGGCGATCGCCACCGTGTTCTTGAGCACCTCGAAGCAGGCGACCTGCTTCCGCTTCTCCTTCGCCGGCAGCAGGCGCTGGGCGATCACGAACTTCAGCGACTCGCTGAGCGACGTGCGCACCTGGCCCTGCTCGTCGACGGGGAACGAGGAGAGGATGCGGTCGACCGCCTTCCCGGCCGAGGTGGAGTTGAGCGTGCCGAGCACGATGTGGCCCGTCTCGGCCGCGGTCAGGGCGAGCGAGACGCTCTCGTTGTCGCGCAGCTCGCCGATGACGATGACGTCGGGGTCCTCGCGCAGGGCGGCCCGGAGCGCGCGGGCGAAGGACTTCGTGTCGGAGCCCACCTGCCGCTGGTTCACGAGGCAGCTCTTGAACGGGTGGACGAACTCGACCGGGTCCTCCATGGTGATGACGTGGTCGTGGCGCGTCTCGTTGAAGAGGTTGACGAGGGCGGCGAGGGTCGTCGACTTGCCGGAGCCGGAGGGCCCGCAGACGATCACGAGCCCCTGGTGGTAGTCGGCGATCTCGGCGAGGTGGCCCGGCAGCCCGATCTCGGCGATCGTCGGCGGCCGCTCGGGGATCACCCGGAAGACGCCATTGACGCCCTTCTGGTCGACGAAGACGTTCGCGCGGTAGCGCCCGGCGGTCGGGATGTAGTGGCAGAAGTCGAGCTGCTTCTCCGCCTCCAGCCGCTCCCACTGCGCGTCGGACAGGATCTCGCGCACCATCGACCTCGTCTGCTCGGCGGTGAACGCCTCGCCCTGGGCGCGGGCGAGGTCGTCGGCCATGCGCAGGACGGGCGGCTGGCCGACGGCGAGGTGCAGGTCGGAGGCCCCCGCGTTGCGCGTCGCCACGAGGAGGGCGTTGAGCCGCGGCTCGCCGGCCCCCGACTTGGCGGCCAGCGCCGCCTGCTTCAGCGCGTCGGCGTCGGACATCTTCGTCTGCCGCCGGGCCGCCATCTCGGTCGCGATCTCGAGCGCCCGGGCGCGGACCGCCCGCGACGGGTCCTGCTTCGCGACGTTGCGGACGAAGTCGAGCATCTGCGGGTGCTCGAAGTGGCTCATCGCCTGGATGACCTCGACCCGCACCTCGGGGGCGGGGTCCTGCAGCAGCTCCGCGAGAGCCGGCACGGCGCGCAGGTCGCCGATGCGACCGAGGGCCTCGACGGCGCTCCAGCGCACCTCCGGGTCGCCGAGCGCCTCGACGAGGGGCGCGACGCCGCGCGGGTCCTTGAGGCGGCCGAGGGTCTCCGCGGCGGTGATGCGGATCCACCAGTCGGGGTCCTTCAGCAGGTCGATCGTCGCCGGCACGACGCGCGCGTCCTCGAAGGACTGCGCGACGAGCATCGCCGCCGCCCGCACGTCCTGGTCGGGGTCGCCGAGGAGCGAGATCGTCGGCTCGAGCAGATCGTCGCCGAAGGCGCGCATCGACTCGAGCGCGCGGTCGCGGGCCCAGCCGGCGAGCGACTTGGAGAAGACGATGTAGCGCCGCACGACCTCGCGCCGGTCGGGCAGGCCGAGCAGGACCTTGATGACGACCGACCGCGTCCCCGCCTCGCCGGACGCCACGAGGGGGAGGAGCCGGTCGGCGAAGGCCGCGCCCTGCCCGGCCGCCGCGCGGGTGATCGCGTCGACGAGCGCCTGCTGCGTCGTGTAGTCGACCTGGGAGAGCTGCTCGACGAAGAGGTCGACGTTCGCCGCGGGGTCGAGCTGGGCGAGGACCGTGAGGGCCTTGTCGCGCACCGCCTTCTCGGGATCGCGGGCCAGCTTCTGCCACTTGGCGCCGGCCTTGGGGTCGCTCGACTGGGTCGCGAGGCGGGTCAGCAGCGCCACCCTCTCGTCGACACGTCCCGTGGCGGAGAGGTGCCACAGCAGCGGCTCGAGGGCCGGCGAGACGGGCGCGTCGAGCACGAACCGCCGGGCGATCTCCTGCGGCTCGCCCTTCCCCTGGAGCACGAGCTCGCCGAGCCGCTGCTCGGTGCCGCGCAGGCCGAGGGCGAAGAGGGCGGCGGCGCCGGCGCGGACCGCCGCGTCGGGCTTGCCGCGCGCCTCGGCGATCACCGCGTCGACCGTCTCGGGGTCGGCGAGCTTGCGCAGGATGGGCGCCGCGCCGTCCCGGTACGCGCGGTCGGGGCGGAACAGCATCCACGCGAGGTCCTTCGCCTTGAGCCCGGGCGACGCCGCGAGCTGGGCGAAGAGCTGGTCGCGCTCCTGGGTCGTCTGGAACGCCTTGTCCGCGAGCCGCTTGAGGACGGCTCGCGCGTCCGACTGGAACATCGCCATGGCGGCGGCAGTATAGCCGCAGGCCGCCGCGGCGGATCTCACCCGCGCTCGGGCTCGAGCTCCAGGGCGTTGAGGGTGGCCCCGTCCCGGTTCCGCAGCTCCACGCGCAGGCCCCCGCTCCGGCCGTCCACCTCGAGGAGCCCGAAGAACTGCAGTCCGTCCGAGGGGGGGCGGTTCGGCTTCATGCCCCTGGGGATGCCCACGAAGAGCGCCTCGGGCCCGAAGGTCGGGTCGAGCTCGCTCGGCCCGAACGTGCCGGCGTGGGCCGGGCCCGCCACGATCTCGTAGAAGGGACGGAAGTCGCGGAAGCGCGCGCGGTCGGGGTGGTAGCGGTGCACCGCGGCGTAGTGCACGTCCCCGGTGATCCACACGACGTTGCGGACGTCGCGCGCCTTCAGGAACGAGAGCAGGGCGGCGATCTCGAGCTCGCGGCCGAGCGGCGGGCCGTCGTCGCCGTTCGCGACCGCCTCGAACGCGTCCTTCCCGTCCCGGACGACGCACCCGAGCGGCATGTCGCAGGCCACGACCTTCCACGTCGCGCGCGAGGCCGCGAGGCGGGCCTTCAGCCACTCGAGCTGTCGCGCGCCGAGGATCGCGGCCTCGGGGCCGCCGGTCGACTGCCGGTTCGGGGAGTTCGGCCCGCGCTCGCTGCGCAGGTCGAGGGCGAACACCTCGAGCGAGGACCCGTACGGGATCGCGCGGTAGACGCGGTCGCGGTCGGCGGAGGCGCGGCGCAGCGGAACGTGCTCGAGGAACGCGCGCCGGGCGCGGGCGGCGAGGACCGACACGTCGCGCTCCGCGTAGCGTGGGTCCTCGAGGCGCTGGCCGGGGTACCAGTTGTTCAGCACCTCGTGGTCGTCCCAGAGGAACACCTGCGCGACCTCCGACTCGAAGCGCCGGAGCCGCGAGTCGAGGCGGTTGTACAGGTGGTTGCCGCGGAACTCGTCGAGCGTCTCCGCGACCTTGGACTTCGCCGGGGTCACGAGGTTGCGCCACACGGTTCCGTCGTCGAGCGCGACCTCGGGGACGATCGGGTTGTCGGCGTAGATCGTGTCGCCGAGGTGGACGAAGACGTCGGGCCGCGCGAGGCGCATCGACTCGTACGTCTTCAGGCCCCCGCGCGCCTCGTCGATGCCCCAGCCCTGGCCGCAGGTGTCGGCGGAGAAGGCGACGCGCACGCTCGCGCGGCCGGCCGGAGGCGTGCGGAAGGACCCCGTCGTCGGCTCGCTCCACGCGCCGGGGTCCCGCAGGTCCTGGAAGAGGACGCGGTACGCGATCGTCTGGCCGGCCGGCAGGTCCTCGAGGTCGAGCGTCGCGGTGAGGCCGTCCTCCTCGAGGGCGACCGGCCCGGGCACGCGCCGCGCGTCCGCCATCGACCCGCGGGTCGACCACTCCACGAACATCCGGGCCGGCCGGTCGCTCCGCGACCACACGACGGCGCGGCCGTCGGACACGTCGCCGACTGCGGCCCCGTACTCGGCCCGCGGCCTCGCCGCTTCGGCGCGCACGATCGCGGGAGCGGCGCCGAACGGCCGCGGCAGGAGCGAGGCGCCGGCCAGGGAGGCGCCCGCGCGCAGGCCCCGCTGCAGGAACGAGCGACGCGATCGGCTCACGGCGTCCTCCTATCGTCCGGTGGTGACCGCGTCCTTCGCCGCCGCGCCCTTCTCGACCCGCGAGTAGTCGAGCTGGCTGCCGCGCAGGCTGTGCGGGATGACGTACACCGTGATCATCGCCGCCGCCGCCACCGCGACGACGGCGCGGGCGACGCGGTCGCGCGGGTCGCGACGCCGCGAGAGCACGGCCAGCGCCGCCACCCACGCGAGCCACATGAAGAGCGTCTTGTTGTCGGTGAGGTCCTCGCCGAACGGCCAGCCGGTCCAGTACGCCCCGAACGCGTTCTTCTGCACGATCGGCCCGAGCACGAGCCCCCCGATCCCGATGAGGACGACCGTGACCCACGCGTAGCGGCGCGCCTCGGGGCGGCCGAAGAGCGCGGCGAGGGCGGCGCGCAGGCCGATCATCATCCCGAAGAACATCGACACGACGTGCGGCACGAGGACGCCCGCCGGCACGTCGCCCTTGAACCGCATCACGACGGGTCCGTCCTCGGGCACGGTCGTCGCGCGGCCGCCGTCGTCGAGGACGACCGCGTACTCGAGCTTCCCGGCCGGCGGCTGGGTGGGCAGGAGCGCCACGAGCGAGCCGCCCTCGCGCCGCAGCGGCGACTCCTCGAAGGGCTGGCTCGTCGGGTAGCGCCGCCAGCGCACGACCCCGGAGACGCCCTCGGGCGCCGCCACGCTCACGAGGAAGGGCTCGCCCGACGTCGAGCTGCGCAGCAGCCGGAAGCGGACGTCCTGGCCGCCGAGCGTCGCGTGGACGCGGCGCGGGTGGGTGGGGCCGGTGAGCCGCTGCCAGACGGCGGCGCCGGCCATCAGCACGAACGCGGCGACCCAGAGGGCGATCCGCTTCACGACCTCGCGGCGGGCTTCGTTCACTCGCGGATTCTCTCACGCGGCGTCCCGCCGGCCAGGGGCGCGACGGCCTCGGCCGCGTCGCGCCGCCTCTCGTCCCAGCTCCCCGCGACCTCGCGGCGCGCGCGCCCGTCGGCGGCGAGCGCGCGGCGCAGCCAGCCATGCATCGCCGCGCGGCGGTGGGGCAGGTCCCTCTGCGGGTCCTCGACCCACGGCACGTCCGGCTCGAGAAGGAGGTGGAGGTCGTAGCGCCGGGCCCGTGCCGTGGCGCGGATCCACTCCGGGCAGGCCCCGAAGTACTCCTCGGCGTAGAACCAGGTCGCGTAGAGGTCGGTGTCGCACACGACGAGGCCGTTCGAGCGCCGCGCGGCCGCGTCCTCGGCGTCGAGCTGCCCCCGCGCGATCACGGGAAGGTCCTCCTCGCGGCACGGCGGGGAGAGAGGCACTCCG
>JAXLRD010000053.1:0-55058 GCA_046331285.1 Vicinamibacteria bacterium | reverse complement strand
TAGGGCTGGCTGCGACAGTGTGGCGGGCCTAGAATCGCTCGCGTGCCCGTCGCGACGGCCGTCGTCGTCGCCACACTCGCGTTCGCTCCCGCGCGACCCGCGCGAACGCCAGCCGCGGCGCCACACGCATCGCGGCAGGACCCTCGTCTCTGGCCGGCAGTGGCCCCCTATCTCGACGCGGTCGCCGCCTATCGCACCGGGGCGCGGGAGCGGGCCGTGGCGACCGTCCTCCGCTGGCGCATGGCCGAGTTGCGCGCGCGGCTCGAGGCCCTTCATGCCCTGGCCAGTCGCGCCAGCGCCTGTTCCGGTCAGGCGGGAGACATCGCTTTCCGCGACCTGGAGGCTGGCCCGCTCCTGCTCGTCGACGCGGCCCTGCTGGCCCACGATTCGGGAGACCCGGTCACGTTCGACGCCTGCCTCGAGAGCGGGATCTCCGAGTTCCGGTGGCTGCGGGTGCAGACGCTGCGGCCGGGGGGCTGCGCCGACCAGGGCATCGCGACGCGCGACTTCATGCTCGCGTTGTCCCGTGTGCTCCTCGGCCGCTTCGAGCCGGGCAGCGCCGCGGTCGCGGCCGAGCACGGGCTCCGCGCGGAGCGTCGCGACCCCGAGTTGCTCCTGGCCGTCGCCGCGGCTGAGGAGGCGCACGCGCTGGGCCTGTCCCAGTTCGCCCGGGACTGGGCTGACGAAGTGAGGGCGCACCAGAGCCAGGCGCTGAAGAGGCTGCGCGAGGCGATCGCCGTCGCTCCGGACCTCTTCGAGGCGCATCTTCGGCTCGGTCGGCTGGCGAGTCAGACGGGAGACTCGAAGACCGCGGCCGTCGAGCTCGAAGTCGTGGCTCTCCGTTCGCCGGATCCGGAGCAGAGGTATCTCGCGCACCTGTTCATGGGTGCTCAGCACGAGCAGGAAGGGCGGGTCGATCTCGCGGTTCGCGACTACGAGAAGTCCGCCGAGGTGCTTCCCGGCGCGCAGGCCGCGAAGATCGCTCTCGCCCACGTGCGGCGAACCTCGGGCGATGCATCAGGGGCCCGCGAGATCCTCGTGCCCCTGCTTCGGCGACGCTGGCCCCGGCCGCGAACGGACGACCCGTGGTGGGAGTATCCCTACAGCCGATGGCGCGACGGTGACCGCCTCCTCGAGGACCTGCGGCTTCGCGTGAGCGAGCGGTGAGGCGAGCGGTCTGGACGCTCGGGCTGGTCTTGCTGGTCGCCTCCGGCGCGCCGGCACAGGCTCCACCCGTCTTCAAGGCCGAGGTCGACCTCGTCCGTGTGGATGTCGCGGTGACTCGGGGCGGAGTACCGGTGGCGGATCTGCGCCCGCGGGATTTCGAGATTCGCGAGGACGGGAGACTCCAGAACGTCGACGGACTGCTCGAGGAGCGGGACCTGCCGCTCGACGTCAGCCTCGTCCTCGACGCGAGCACGAGCGTTCGGGGTGAGCGTCTCCTCGCTCTTCGCGAGGGGGCTCTCGCCTTCGTCGACGGGCTTCGTCCGGCGGACCGGGCCGCCGTCATCTGCTTTTCCGAGCAGGTCTCGCTCCGGGCGGCGGCGGGAGAGCCCGTCGAGCGGATCCGTCGGGCGATCGAGACGGTCGAGGGAAACGGCAGCACGGCCCTGCGCGACGCCCTCTGGAGCGCGCTGGCGCTCCGGGAAGTCCCGTCCGCCACCCGTGGCGTCGTCGTGGCCTTCAGCGACGGCGTCGACAACATGAGCTGGCTCTCCGAAGCTCAGCTTCTGGACACCGCGCGCCGCACGGACTCGGTCGTCTACGGGGTGATCGCGGCGCCGGCAAGGGGCCAGGCCGGCACGAACGAGCGCTTCCTCGATGCGCTGGCCTCGGCGACCGGCGGCCGGACCTGGCGTCTCACGGAAGGCAGGCCGCTGCGATCCGTGTTCGTCGAGGTGCTGGCGCACATCCGCAGCCGCTACGTCCTGTCCTACGTTCCGGGCGTCGATCGTCCGGGCTGGCACGCGCTCGAAGTGCGCCTGCGGGGCCCGCGTGCGTCAGTGCTCGCGCGCCCCGGCTATCAGCGCTGAGCCGTCCCGTTCGCCGAACCCATCTCGGCGGGATCAGAGCCCGGCGAGCGCCTCGTCGAGCCGGGCGCCGGCACGATCCGGGTCGCGCAGCTCTGCGAGCGGCTTCGCGAAGCGCTTCTCCGCGCGGGCGCGGAGCCGCCGCATCGCCCCGAGGGTGAAGGGCCAGCGGCGCTCGATCGCGCGGCGGAAGCGCCACGTGAAGCGGCGCGGCTGCGCGGCGATCGAGGCCACGAGGAGCGTCCGGCAGTTCCGGCGGACGAGGTCGCGCCGCTCCGCCGCCGCCTCGTCGGCGAGCGGCTCGCCGTCGAGCACCTCGTCGACGAAGCGGGCGAGGCGCGCGGCCGGCGCGTCGAGCGGGCCCCGCGCCGCCGCGCGCGTGAAGAGCGTCTGGTGGCCGGCCGCGAGGTCGTTCCCGACGTCCTGGAGGTCGTCGAGGAGCTGCAGGAAGACGCCGTAGCCGAAGGCGAAGCGCTGCTCGGCTTCGTCGGCCTCGCCGGCGACGAGCCACAGGTCGGCGAGCACCGAAGTCCCGCCCTTCTCGCAGCTGATGTCGAGGAGATCCCCGTCGTCGAGCTCCGGGTCGTCCTGCTGCGCGAGCGAGAGCGTCTGGCCGGCGTGGATCGCGAGGAGCGACTCGTGGACCTCCGGGTACTCGCGACGCGGGTACTCGCCCTCGATCCGCGAGACGAGGGCGAACACGGCCGCCTCCGCCGCGTCCGCCGGGGTCACCGGCTCGCCCGCGAGGCGGCGCCCGAAGCGTCGGTTGAAGGCGCGCTTGGCGGAGGCGTCGAGGCGGGGGTCGTCGAGGCGGTTGTCGGTGAGCGGGTACAGCATGCTGTAGGCGAAGAGGCCCTCGCCGCAGCGCACCTCCCGGCCGAGCCGCATCTGGAGGCTGTTGCCGATCCAGACGTTCCGGAGCGCCTGGCCGAGGCCCTCGATCGGCAGGGTCGGGTCGAAGGCGCGCGCGGCGCGCGCGAAGCCGACCGACGAGTCGAGGAACGCGTCGGCGAACAGGAGCCGGCCGTAGCCGCCGGGCCAGCCCAGGCGCTCGGCGCCGAAGGCGCGCAGGCGCCCGGAGACCGAGTCGCGCCACGCGCGCCGTCCCTCCTCGTCGGCCGGCAGGCGGTCGAGCTCGTCCGCGAGCGAGTCGACGAGTCGGCCGGCCGCCCGCTCGTTGCCGAAGTGGCGTCGCCAGCCGACGCGCGGGCCGAGGTCGGGCAGCTCGGCCCGCGTCGTCCGCCACCGCTCCGCGTGCTCCTCGCGCAGCGCCGCGACGTCGATCGGCGCGACCTCGGGCGACGCGGCGAGCGTGGCGGCTCCCACGCTCGTTGTTACGCAGTTCGCGGGGGAAGGGTTCCGGTCTCTAGAACTGCACGCGCAGCGTGGCGAGCGCCTCGCCGTGGCGGATCGCGCGCGCGGCGGCGACGTCGTGGAAGGAGTACTCGAGCGTGAGATCGACGCGCTTCACGATCGTCACCCGCAGGCCCGCGTCGAGCTTGTCCCAGTCCCAGGCGAAGCTCGGCGCGACGAAGCCCCGCGGCGCCCGGAAGTCGTTCACGAGCCGGCTCCAGCGCACGACGGGCTGGATCGCGGGGAAGAGGTCCGAGCCGTCCGCGAGGTCGCCGAGAACGATCCGCCAGCCCGCCTCCACCTCGAAGCCCGTCCGCGGCAGGCCCGCGAGCCTCTCGTGGACGACCTGGCCCCAGGCCGTGAAGCCGCCGAAGCGGACGTCGAGGTTCCCGCCGTAGCGCTCCATGCGATCGCCCGAGATCGGGAGCGAGAGGCCGCCCGCGCCGTCGAGGAGGTCGAGGTCGCCCTCGTAGAAGGTGCCGCGCAGGCGCGCCTGCGCGGACAGCCTTCCGCGATAGTAGAAGCCCATCGCGTCGATCCCGCGCCGGTAGTCGGCGCTCAGGAAGCGGAGCCCGACGGCGCCGCCCCACTCGGGGTCGTGGCCGTTCGACAGCTCCTCGACCTCGGCGTGGTACAGGATCGGGAAGCCCGAGTGCAGCTTCGGGTCCGGGCTCGGGGGCTCGTCGGTGCCGTTGTCGCCGGCCAGCACGTTCGGGTCGCGCATGAAGATCGGGTTCCCGGACGAGGCCTGCCCCATGAAGTAGAGGTGGCTCCCGATCGATCCGCCGGCCTGGACCTGGAGGTCGTTGAAGCGGTTGAACGCCGTCGAGACGAGGCCGTAGCTCTCGAGGCGCCGGAACGGTTGGCGGTCGAGCTTCGGCGCCTTGCCGACGAGCGCGAAGAACGCCGCGCCGCCCGGCAGCGGCTCGAGCGAGGGCTTCTTCGTGCCGAAGCCGACCCAGCCCTCCTCCACGTTCACGGTCTGGTCGGTGCTCGTGGGGTTGCGGTCGTACAGGCTGACGAACGCGACCTTCAGGTGGGCCGTGATCGAACGCGGCATCTCGACGTCGACGTGCAGGAGGGCCTTGCTGAGCTCGATCGAGCCGCCGGGCGAGACCGTCTGGAGCGCGACGTTCGGCTGCCCCTGGGGCACGAACTCCGGAGGGAAGGGGAACGAGAGCGGAAAGCGGTCGTCCTCCGACCAGCGGCCGTTCGCCTTCAGCTCGCCGCCGAGGTGGACCTTGAAGCCGTCGTCCTGTCCTCCGCCGTGGCCGCCGGCGTCCTGCGGGGCGGCTCGCGCCGCGCCCGCGAGGAGCAGGCACACGAGAATCCCCTCTCGTCGCATCCGTCCTCCATTCGCAGGGTTGGCGGAATGCTAGCATCGGGGCAGGGGCTTCCGGCGACGAGAATGGGCATCCCGGGAGCCGGGGAGGTTCTGATGGGCCGGGTCTACGCCGACAACAGCGAGTCGATCGGTCGCACGCCGCTCGTGCGGATCAACAAGCTCACGAAGGGCGCGCGGGCGACCGTGCTCGCCAAGATCGAGGGCCGCAACCCGGCGTACTCCGTCAAGTGTCGGATCGGGGCCTCGATCGTGTGGGCGGCCGAGAAGAGCGGCGAGCTCAAGCCGGGGATGGCGATCCTCGAGGCGACGAGCGGCAACACCGGGATCGCCCTCGCGTACGCGGCGGCGGCGCGCGGCTACGAGTGCGTGCTCGTCATGCCGGAGACGATGAGCATGGAGCGCCGGAAGGTCCTCGTGGCGCTCGGCGCGAAGCTCGTGCTGACGCCCGGCTCGGTCGGCATGAAGGGCGCGATCGCGAAGACGGAGGAGATCGCGAAGGCCGAGCCGGGGAAGTACTTCATGGCCCGCCAGTTCGACAACCCGGCGAACCCCGACATCCACGAGCGGACGACCGGCCCCGAGATCTGGGACGACACCGACGGGAGCGTGGACGTCTTCGTCGCCGGCGTCGGCACCGGCGGCACCCTGACCGGCGTGAGCCGCTACATCAAGAACACGAAGGGCCGGAAGATCCTCACGGTGGCGGTCGAGCCGGAGGTTTCCCCGCTCATCACCCAGACGCTCGCCGGGCAGCCCCTCGCGCCCGCCCCCCACAAGATCCAGGGCATCGGCGCGAACTTCGTCCCGAAGAACCTCGACATCTCCCTCGTCGACCGCGTCGAGCGCGTCTCGAACGACGACGCGATCACGATGGCCCGCCGTCTCGCCCGCGATGAGGGCATCCTCTGCGGCATCTCCTGCGGCGCGGCGATGGTCGCCGCCGTCCGCCTCGCCCACGAGCCCGCCTTCGCCGGCAAGACGATCGTCGTCGTGCTGCCCGACCTCGCCGAGCGCTACCTCAGCGGCGCGCTCTTCGAGGGTCTCTTCACGGAGGTCGAGAAGATGCAGGCCACACCTCTGTCATGACCACCCAGGCGTCGGCCGAGCTCGAGCGGCTGGTCGACGGCATGGTCGCGAGCTACCGTCGCGACCCCCGCGGCCAGCACGTCAACCGGCGCTTCCTGCCGTCGCGCGACGAGATCCTGGAGATCGTCCGGCTCCTTCTCCAGCTCTTCTACCCGGGCTACGTGGGGCGGCAGGACCTGACGGACGAGAACGTCGAGTACCACGTGGGCACCCTCCTCTCGGCCGTCCGCGAGAAGGTGCAGCGCCAGGTGGAGACGTGCCTTGCCTTCGCCGCCGAGTCCGAGGGGAAGCCCGAGGGCCCGTGCGGCGAGGAGGCGCGGCGCATCACGCGGGCGTTCCTCGAGCGCCTCCCGGTCATCCGGGAGGCGCTCATCGAGGACGTCCAGGCCGCCTACGACGGCGACCCCGCCGCGACGAGCCTCGACGAGGTGATCCTCGCGTACCCGGGGTTCCTCGCGATCAGCGTCCACCGGGTGGCCCACGAGCTGCACGTCATGGGCGTCCCCCTCATGCCCCGCATCATGAGCGAGTGGGCCCACTCGCAGAGCGGGGCGGACATCCACCCCGGCGCGAACGTCGGCCGCAGCTTCTTCATCGACCACGCGACGGGCGTCGTGGTGGGCGAGACGACGACGATCGGCGCGAACGTCAAGCTCTACCAGGGCGTGACGCTCGGGGCGCTGTCGATACCGAAGGACGCGCGCGGGCGCGTCATCCGCGACACGAAGCGCCACCCCACGGTCCACGACAACGTCACGGTCTACGCGAACGCGACCGTGCTCGGCGGCGAGACCGTGCTCGGCTCCGACAGCGTCGTGGGCGGGTCCGTCTTCGTCACGTCGAGCGTTCCCGCCGGCTCGCGCGTGGCCTTGCGCCCGCCGGAGATGACCGTGCGCTCGAAGGCGGAGGCCGGCGATTTTGTGATCTAGGCGGCGGGCGCGGCGGTCGGCCCGGTTGACCCCGCCCCCGCCCCGCCCCACAATCCCCATCGCCTTGCTGACCATGGAGCCCCGGCGGTGAAGCTCACCTCGCGCTCCGAGTACGCGCTCCTCGCCCTCGTGCACCTCGCCCGCAACGAGGACAAGGGCTTCATCCCCGTCCAGGCGATCGGCGCGGCACAGGGCATCCCGCCGCGCTTCCTCGAGCAGATCCTCCTCCTCCTCAAGCGGGCCCGCTACGTGCGCAGCCTCAAGGGCCAGCGCGGCGGCTACGCGCTCGCCCGTCCCGCCGACCGCATCACCCTCGCCGAGGTCGTCCGCCTCATCGACGGCGCTCTCGCGCCGACGGAGTCGGTGAGCAAGTACTTCTACGAGACCACCCCGATCGAGAAGGAGCGGAAGCTCGTGCGGGTCTTCAAGGAGATCCGCGACGTGGTGGCGGCCAAGCTCGAGAAGACGACCATCCGCGACGTGGCCTGAGCGGCCCCGGTCATAACAAGACTCAGTTCGAGGGGCGCTTCGGCGCAGAAAGGCCGTTGCCCGCGCCGCTCGCCGCGTCTAGCCTGCGGCTCGTCTCCTGCGCCCTCCCGGGGGCGGATCGGATGCGGCCGCGGGGCGGCGCACGTCGAGGGCCGCCCCGCGGTCTTTCCGGCCGGGACTTTCTCGAGGCCAGCTCATGGTGCCCACCTCCAGGACGAGGATCGTGGCCGGGACGGCCGTCCCGGCCCTCGCCGCCGCGCTCGCTCTCGCTCCCGCCCTCGGCTGGGGCGCATCCACGCCGGGGGCGCGCGGCGGGTCCCTGGCGGTCGAGGACTTCGAGTCCTACGAGACGGACGCCGCGCTCGCGAAGGCGTGGTACGTGCCGCCGCACGGGAACTGGATGCGCCAGACGCTCGTGCCGCGGCCGGGCGGCGGCCACGCGATGCGCTTCGAGTACCGCACGTCCCCGGGGGAGGGGAAGTACTACGCCGCCATCTGCATCGTGAAGAGCTGGGACCTCGGCGGCTTCGACGCGATCCGTTTCTGGCTGCGGCCCGACGGCTCCGGCCGCGAGCTGACGGTCCAGCTCAACCTCGCCGACGCGAAGGGGTCGAACATCCACGACCTCTGGCAGGCGAGCTGGCGGCCGGCGAAGGGGGACCGGTCGCCGCAGGTGGTGACCATCCCCTTCGCCCGGCTCGAGCATCCGGCCTGGCTCGACCGCACGGGCAAGCGGCCCACCTTCGGCCCCGCGGCGGTCAACGAGATCGCGCTCTACGTCGGCGCCCCCGAGGGGCCGTACGGCGAGGGAGCGTACGAGTTCGACGACTTCGCCGCCGTCCGCGTCCAGGACGACCTCGCGGCGCGCGCGCTCGCCGCCATGGAGGCGAAGGCGAAGGAGCTGAAGGCCGAGGGCGTCGCCGTCGTGGCCTGGACCGACGCGGCGAGCCCGCGCGCGTGGTCGTCGCGGATGGCGGTCGTCGGCCGCCTCACTGCTCCGCCCGATACCGGTGCGCCCGCCGGGGCCAACCTCCTCGCGATCGCCTACGCGAAGGCGTGCGAGATGGCCGTGTCCGGGAAGGACAGCGGCCACGCGGGGCGGGCGCCGATGCTCGGCGAGCTCGGCTGGACGGGCGGCGTCGTCGGCAGCGCCGAGGGCGGGAAGCTGGTCGCGGCCTTCAGCGGCGGCCCATCGGAGGATGACGTGAAGATCTCCCGGGCCGGGCTCGACGTCCTGTCCGGCGGCGGCGTACCGGAGTAGAGGGAGCATGCCGAAGAACGCCCGCCTCCGAGCGCTCGCCACGGCTCTCGGCCTGGCCGTCGTGGTCCCGGCCGCGGCCGCCGGCGAGCCGGCGCCCCTTGCCCTTCATCCCGCGAATCCGCGTTACTTCGTGTTCCGGGGCCGTACGACCGTGCTCGTGGCTTCGGGCGAGCACTACGGCTCGGTGGTGAACCCGGACTTCGACTACGTCCGCTATCTCGCGACGCTCGAAGCCGCCGGTCTCAACGCCACGCGCCTCTTCCTCGGCGACTACGTCGAGGCCTCGGGCGCCTTCGGCATCGTCGACGACACGATCGCCCCCGCGGCCGGCCGCGTCCTCGCGCCGTGGGCGCGCAGCACGACTCCGGGCTACGCACTGGGCGGCGCGCGGTTCGACCTCGACCGTTGGGACCCCGCCTACTTCGAGCGGCTCCACGGCTTCGTCCGTGAGGCGGGCCGCCGCGGCATCGTCGTCGAGGTCGTCCTGTTCTTCGTGGGGCCGGGCTGGAACGAGTCGCCCATGAACCCGCGCAACAACGTGAACGGCCTTCCCGACGTCGGCGCGAAGGGCTACCTCCGCCTCGACAGCGCGCCCCTGCTCGCGCGCCAGGAGGCGTACGTGCGGAAGATCGTGTCGGAGCTCAACCCTTACGACGACCTCTTCTTCAACCTGTGCAACGAGCCGTGGTTCTACAACCAGGAGCGGCCGGGCTTCGCCTCGCAGGCCCCGGCCGCGACGAAGGCCTGGATCGGGCGCGTCGCGGAGTGGGTGGTCGACGAGGAGGCGAAGCGCGGCCGTCGCCACCTCCTCGGCGTCGACGTGTCGAACCAGGGCAGCGTCGTCGAGCCGGCCGACCTCGCCGGGCCGTTCCGCGAGCTCTCGGTCTTCACGTTCCACTACGACGGCAACGCGGACTCTGTCCGCCTGAACGCCGGTCTCCCTCGCGCCATCGGCTTCAACGAGACGGGCTTCAACGGCACCGGCGACGACGCCTATCGGACCCAGGGCTGGAACTATCTCCTCTCCGGCGGCGCGCTCTACGGCCACCTCGACTTCAGCTTCACGGTGGGCCACGAGGACGGCACGGCCGTGCCGCGCTTCTCGACGCCGACCTACGACGGGGGAGGCAGCGCCGCCCTGCGGGCGCAGCTCGCCGTCCTGCTGCGCTTCGCCGGCTCGCTGCCCCTCGAGCGGATGCGCCCCGACGACGGTGTCGTGGTCGGCGGGGCCGATTCGTGGCGCGCGCTCGCGGCGCCGGGCGAGGCCTACGCGTTCTGGCTGCCCGGGTGCGGCCCGGTCGAGGTCGCGCTCGCGCTGCCGCCGGGGGAGTGGCGCTTCGACTGGGTCGACCCGCTCACCGGCGAGGTGACCTCGCGGACCGCCCGGCACGAGAGCTGGGTGACGAAGGCGCGGGGATATCGGCGCGGCGGGGGCGCGGCCCTGCGCGTGACGAGAGCCGGCGCGCCCGCCGGTCGATAGAGCGACCGACACGCTATAGTCGGCCGCGTGCCGCCGCCTCGCCGCCGCCCCGCCGTCGAGCGCGCCACGGCCCACCTCTCGGCGCTGCTCGCGGAGCGCCGGCCCGAGTATGCGGATCGACTGCCCGGGATCCGCGCGCTCGCCGCCGCCGCCGGCGTCTCCCACGTCACCATGTGGAAGGCCGTGCAGAGCCTGAAGCGGTCGGGCGTCGTGCAGACGGCCCCGGAGAGGAAGATCTTCGCGGGTCCGGTCCCGCCGCCACCGCAGACTCCGTCGCCGGCGCCCGAGCCGCCTCCCGTCCGCCCCCGCTGGCTGGAGCTGCGCGACGCGATCGCGAGCGACCTGCTGGCGGCGCGATTCCCGCCCGGCGTCCGGCTGCCGCCGGTGAAGGAGCTCTGCGGCCGTCTCGGGGCCGGGCGGGCCTCGGTCGCCCGGGCCCTGCGCGCCCTCCTCGCGGAGGGCCGGCTGCAGCGCGACGGCCGGCGGCTGCGGGCCGCGATCGCGGTGGCGCGCGGCCGCTCGGCGCGCCTCGTGTTCGTCGCCGAGCAGCCGGGGGGCGACGCCCTCGGCGACGCGGCTCCCCGCGCCCTCGAGCTGTGGCGCGGGCTGGAGGACGCCTGCGGGCGGCGGCGCCTTCGCCTCGAAGCCCGCTCGGCCGTCGACTGCGTGGCCCGCCTCCGCCGCGGGCCCGAGTCCGGTGTCGTCGGCTACGTCGTGCGGAGCTTCGACCTCGAGATCGTGGCCCGCGTTCTCGCCGCGCTCGCCCCGACGGGCCTGCCGGTCGGGCTCGTCGACGAGGTCGGCCTCGCCTCGCGGCTCGTCTGGCCGCAGCGCTCCACCCGCTTCCGCACCTTCGCGATCGCCCACAGCGAGCGGGCGGGGCGGGAGGTCGCGGACGCCCTCCTCGCCCTCGGTCACCGCCGGATCGGCTTCTTCTCGGCGTACGGCGGGGCCGACTGGAGCGCGCGGCGCGAGGCCGGTGTGCGGCACGTGTTCCGGGCCGCCGGTCGCGTGGCCGCCGTCGAGGGCTTCGTCGTGCCTCGGTTCCCGGACGATGTCGCCCAGCGCGAGGACCTCCTCGGAAGGACGGCTTACCGCGCGTTCGCCCGGCGCGGCGGCGCCCTGCTCGAGGCTCTCGACCCCGGGTCCCGGCCCGGCGTGGCCCCGGCCCTCTTCCTCCCGCCTCTCCTCGCCGCGCAGGTCGCGGGCGCCCTCCGGCCCCTCTTCGAGCGCGCCAGCCGCGACCGGTCGCTGACGGCCTGGGTCGGTGCGAACGACCTCGTCGCCCTCGCGGCCCTTCGCTTTCTCGAGAGCCGCGGCCGGCGCGTTCCGCACGACGTCGCGGTCGTCGGCTTCGACGACAGCCTCGAGGCGTTGCGGGCCGGGCTCGCGAGCTACGACTTCAACCTGCCGGCCCTGGCGAGCGCCCTCGTCGAGCACGTCGTCTCGTGGCGCACGCGCGCCGGCCGCGACCGCGGCGCGGTGATCGAGATCCCCGGCGCCCTCGTCGACCGCGCGAGCCTGGGCGCCCCGCCCGCGCGGAGGTAGCGGCTCCCGGCCCGGCGCCTCAGAGGTGGCGTGAGGACGAGGTGGTTGAGACGCTTCCAGACGAGCGAGTGGCAGGGCTCGTTCGGCGGCGTGTAGTCGATCTCGTTGCCGAGGGCCCAGGCCACGATCGCGGGGTGGTCCTTCAGCTCCGCCACCCGCGCGAGGATGCGTTCTTCCCGCGCGGCGACCTGGGCGTCGTTGCCCCAGTCGAGGCCGTCGCGCTGCCCCTCGAGCACGAGGTCGACGAGCGGAGTCGCCCGCGTCGCCTTCGGCCGGCCCGGGACGCGGGTATCATTCAGCGGTTCTCGCCCAAGATACACAGGAGCCCTGTGAGCGAAGCTTTCCTCGACCCGAACGTCCCCGGTAACCCGGCCTACCACTTCACGATCGTCCCGCCCGGAACGCCCACTGCCGTCGGCTGGGGCCAGCGTCCGTCGCTCCTGCCGTCGGCGGGACTCGCGACGCGCTGCGTGCACGCCGGCTCGCAGCCCGACGCCGCGTTCGGCAGCGTGATGCCGCCGCTGTACCTGTCCTCGACCTTCGCCTTCACCGACCTGTGCACGAACACTGGCTTCGACTACACGCGCAGCGGCAACCCCACCCGCGCGCGGCTCGAGGACGCGATCACGCTCCTCGAGGGCGGCAGCGGCGCGACCTGCACCGCGACCGGCATGGCGGCGATCCTCGTGGCCCTGAACCTCCTGCCCCACGGGAGCCACCTGCTCAGCACGATCGACTGCTACGGCGGCACCTTCCGCACGCTCGAGCACGCGAAGGTGCACTACGGTCTCGAGGTCACCTACCTCGACCTGGCCGATCTCGACGCGGTGCGCGCGGCGTGGCGGGAGAACACGCGGATGGTGTGGGTCGAGACGCCGTCGAACCCGATGCTGCGGCTCACCGACATCGCCGCGATCTCGGCCATCGCGCGCGAGCGGGGCGCCTTCACCGTGGTCGACAACACCTTCCTCTCGCCGGTGCTCCAGCAGCCTCTCGCCCTCGGGGCCGACCTCGTCGTGCACAGCACGACCAAGTACCTGAACGGCCACAGCGACGTCGTCGGCGGGGCGGTGGTCGCCGCGCCGGGCCAGATCGCCCTCGCCCAGCGCCTCGCCGCGCTCAACAACCTGCTCGGCACGAGCCAGAGCCCGCACGACTGCTTCCTCGTCCTGCGCGGGATCAAGACGCTGCCGCTGCGGGTGGCCGCGCACGAGGCGAACGCCCGCTACGTCGCCGAGCGGCTCGCCGCGCACCCCGCGGTCCGGACCGTCAACTACCCCGGGCTCGCGTCGCACCCGCAGCACGCGCTCGCCGTCCGGCAGCAGAAGGGCTTCGGCGCGATGATCAGCTTCGAGCTCCACGAGACGACGCGCGAGGCGGCCGAGGCGGTCATGCGCCGCACCCGGTGGTTCACGCTCGCGGAGAGCCTGGGCGGCGTCGAGAGCCTCGTCGCCCACCCGGCGAGCATGACCCACGCGAGCATGACGCCGGAGGCTCGTCGCCGCGCCGGCATCTCGGACGGCCTCATCCGCCTCAGCGTCGGGATCGAGAGCGCCGAGGACCTCTGGGCCGATCTCGAGCAGGCCCTGCAATAGCCCCGGCGGGCCGGCGCCCCGCCCGGGCGCCGGCCCGCCGAAGAACGCGCGCCTCCGCTCAGCGCGACTTGATGGCGAGCCGCAGCGTGACCCCGACCGTGCGCGGATCGCCCGGCTGCCCGACGTAGAGGCCGGTGTTCCCGGGAGCCGCGGTCAGGAACTCGAAGTAGTCCTTGTCGAGCAGGTTCCGCGCCCACACGTAGAGGGCCCAGCCCTCGGACCAGCGGAAGCCGACGCGCGCGTTGACGAGCGCGTAGCCGTCGACCACGAGGTACTTCGAGGCGCTCGGGCTCGACGAGAAGGACGAGCGGCCGCTCGCGTCGGCCGCGACGAAGAACTCGCCCTTCCGGCTCAGGAGGCTGCCGGAGCGGGCGTACTCGAGGCCTACCGAGCCCGCCCAGCGCGAGATGCCGGGGAGGAGCGACCCCGAGATGTCCTTCACCTGCGGGCCGCCGGTGTCCTCGAGGGGCGGCGGCGCGTCCTTGAAGGAGACGTACTTGCCGTCGCTGAACGCGCCCGTGGCGTACGCAGTGAACCCGCGGCCGGCCCGCACCGAGGAGTCGAGCTCGACGCCCCGGACCCGCGCCTTCTCCGCGTTCGCGAGATACCCGCGCAGGACACCGACGCCCGCGTTCACCACCTGGGCCTGGAAGTCGCGGATCTCCGTGTCGAAGGCCGTGACGTTGAAGGTCGCTCCGCGGAAGGGCTCGGTCTTGAAGCCGAGCTCGAGGTGCCGCACGCGCTCGGGCCGCACCGTCGCCGCCGACAGCGCCGGCCGCCCCGCGGCGTCCGTGGGCACGCCGTTCAGGTTGAGGCCGACCGACTTGAAGTTCGTGGCGTAGGTCGCGTAGACGCGGGCGGGCTTCGCGAGTTCGAACGAGGCCGAGATCTGCCCCGACACCCGGGAGTCCTCCGTGTCGGCCTTGTAGGCCTGGGGCGCGAGCACCGAGAGCTTGAGGGCGAGGAGGGCCGCGTTCGTCGTCTGGAGGCCTCCGTAGACCTGCTGGTCGAAGTCGACCGTCTTCTTGTCGTAGTTCAGCCGGATGCCGGGGAGGATGCGCAGCCTGTCCGTGATCGCCCACTCGACCTGCCCGAAGAGGGCGGCGCTCGTGTTGTCGAACTTCAGGTACTGGTCGAACCCGTAGCCGTCGAGGAGGCCGGGCGTCGCCGCCGCCGCGGTCGGGGCGAGGAGGAAGCGCGCCGCCGCCGAGCCCTGCTCCTGCTTGAACGAGGGGTCCGAGTCGATCGACTGCTTGAACGCGAACGCGCCGAGCACGAACTTCACGCGGTGGGCGACGTCCCCCGCGTAGCGGATCTCCTGGGTCCACTGGCGCTGCTTCGACGGCGCGGCGGAGATCGTCGTGACCGGCAGGCCGATGAAGTCGCGGTCGTTCGACGGGTCCCAGTTCCAGTAGCGCCAGGCCGTCGTCGCGGTGAGCTGGCCGGGGCCGATCTCCCAGTCGACGTTCAGCGACACCCCGCCGAGGTCCTGGTACGAGCGGATCGGCGAGTCGACGTCGGTGAGCCGGTCGAACGCGTCGAAGCTCGGCGGCGTGTAGCCGAGGTCCTTCGCGATCTGGGGGTACTGGCGGTTCGCCGGCCGCAGCGTCGGGGCGACGCCGGCCACGACCTGCGTGTAGCCCTCGGCCCGCTGCCGCGTGGCGTCCGCCGCCACGATCACCGCGAGCTTCTTCGAGGGCGCGAAGAGGAGCTGCCCGCGCACGCCGACGTTGTTCAGGTCGTTGACGTCGTCCTGCGTCTTCGTGTTGTAGACGAAGCCGTCGCGCTGCGTTCCCGAGAAGGAGAGCCGGCCGGCGAAGCTGCCGCCGAGCGGGCCGGTGACGGAGCTCTTCGCCTGGAGGAAGCCGTAGTCGCCGTACGAGAGGTCGGCCTCGGTGGCGGGCGTGAAGCTCGGGCGGCGCGTCGTGACGTTGATGGCACCCGCCGTCGTGTTCTTGCCGAAGAGGGTGCCCTGGGGCCCGCGCAGGACCTCGATGCGGTCGACGTCGATGAAGTCGAGCGTGGCCGCGGCCGGCCGCGCGTAGAAGACGCCGTCCACGTACAGCCCGACGCCCGCGTCGAGGCCGTCGTTCGTCAGCCCGAACGGGGCGCCGAGGCCGCGGATCGTGACCGCGGAGTTGCGGGGGTTCGACGAGTAGAACTGGACCGACGGCACGAGCTCCTTCAGGCGGTTCACGTTGAAGGAGCCGGTGTCGGCCACGAGCTGCCCGCTCACGACGGAGACGGGGATCGGGACCTCCTGGACGGCCTCCTCGGTGCGCCGCGCCGTCACGACCACGCTGTCGTTGAAACGGGAGATGTCGAGGGTCGTGTCGACCTGCACCGTCTCGCCGCCCTTGACCTCGACGCGCCGCGACGCGGTCTCGAAGCCCGACAGCCGGACCTCGACCCGGTAGGTGCCCGACTCGAGGGGCACCGTGCGGAAGGCGCCCTGGCCGTCGCTCACCAGCTCGGCCGATACGCCGGTCGTCTCGCTCACGACCCGGACGGTGGCTCCGGGGAGCGCCTCGCCCGCCGGGCCGCGGACCAGGCCGGAGATCTCTCCGGCGGCGGGCGCGGCCGAGGCGCGGGCGGCGAGGGGAAGCGCCGCCAGGAACAGGACCACGGCACGGAACACTCTGCTCGAGAACATCACGCGACCTCCGAACAAGGGGCGAAGACGGCCCGGTCCGGCCCGGGCGCGCCGGGGCGGCGAGGCGAGGGCATATGCAGCATAAAGTCGACTGGAATACTAGGGTAAGTAGGCAATGCTGTCAACCGCGAGCCGGCTCGCCCCGCCCTCGCCGTGCGGCGAGCGCGCGCTCCAGGCCGCGCACGACGCGCGGCAGATCGCGGGCGAGGGCGGCGTCGAGCGCGTCCGCTCCCGACCAGGCGCGCCGCTCGCGCTCGTCGGGATCGGGCTTCTTCAGGATCGCGGCCGCGCCCTCGTCGAGGGCCTCGACCGCGTCCTCGAGGGTGCCCTTGCGCGTGAAGAAGGCGATCGGCACGGCGGGCCTCTCCTCGCGGATCCGGCGCGCGAGCCGCCGGCCTCCCTCGGGCGTCTGGCGCAGCCGGCGCAGGACACGGCCGAGCTGCGCCTTCGCCTCGAGGAACCGGGCCCACGCTTCCGCGAGCTCGGCCCGCTCGGTCTCGGTGCTCGGCGGCCCCTCCGCGAAGTAGAGGTCGAGCACGAACGCGTCGGGAGGGCCGAAGCCTCTCGCGTCCAGGTCGGCGAGGGCCGCCTCGATGGTCGTGCCGCCGGCCACCTGGAACCGGCTGCCGAGGAGGTGCCGGAACCGCCGCACCTCCTCGGGGTCGTCGTCGACGAAGCACAGGGTCTCGGGCGGCATCTCAGCGGGCCAGGGTCGCGGTCGCCGTCTTCGGCGCGCCGAGTCCGAGCGAGGAGACGTCCATGAAGTACACCTCCAGCCGCCGCGTCCCGGGCGCGGCGTCGCGGCCGGAGGCGAACACGAGCGTGCGCCCGTCGGGAGAGAAGGCGGGGAAGCCGTCGAACGCGTCGTTCCACGTGAGCCGGCGGCTCTCGCCGGTCTCGAGGTCGCCGAGGAAGAGCTCGAAGTTCCCGGGAGGCAGGAGCCGCACGTAGGCGAAGTGCCGGCCGTCCGGCGCCGGGTGCGGCGCCCAGTTCGTGCCCGGGTCGTGCGTGACCTGGCGCGGGCCGGTTCCGTCGTGGCGGATCGTGAAGATCGTCATCGGGCGGCCGCGCACGCCGTCGTCGGCCTTCTTCCACGCGCGATAGAGGATCGTCTCGGAGTCGGGCAGGTAGAACGCCCCGCCCTCCTGCCAGTCGTCGGTCCGGGTGATCGGCTCCTCGCCCGTCCCGTCCGGCCGGATGCGCCACAGATCGAGCTTCCCGTCGACCTGGCGCGTGAAGAGCACCCAGCGGCCGTCCGGGGAGACCGAGACCTCCGCGTCGTACTGGAGGTTGTTGGTGAGGCGCCGGACCTCGCTGCCGTCGGGACGCGAGACGTACAGCTCGGCGCCCTGCGGGTAGTCGAGGGGATCGGAGTAGCTGCCCTCGCGCAGCTCCGGGTGGTCGCGCGTCGACGTCCACACCACGTGCTGCCCGTCGGGGAAGTAGTAGGAGCAGGCGTCGTGCCCGCGGTCGTTGAGCCGGTGGAACCACGAGCCGTCGACGGCCGCCGTGTACGCCCGATGCCACGGATCGCCCTCGCGGCGCGCGGTGCCGACGAGGCTGCGGCCGTCGGGCGAGAAGTAGACCTCGGCCGCCTCGCCGAGGGCGGTGAACCGGCGGAGCGGCAACTCCTGGTCGGTGGCGGCGACGGAAGGGACCGCGGCGGCAGCCACGGCGTTCGCGCCGGGCACGGTCGCGGGAGGAGCCGGGTGCGCGCTCCTCCCGAGACCGACGGCGACGAGCGACGCCAGCGCCACGACGGCGCCGGGCCGATTGAGTGCGGAGGATCGGGCCATGCTCAGCGCGCCCAGTCGCCGCCGAGGCGCACGCCGACCTGGAACGTCCTCGGCGCGAGCCACACCTGGAACTGCCCCTCGACGGGCGTGCCGTCCGGGTTCGCGAGGAACACGTCCTTCTTGTCGAAGAGGTTGTCGACCTGCGCGTAGAGAGTGGCCCCGTAGGCACCCCCGCCACCGACGCGCTTGCTCACCTGGGCCGACCACACGTTGTAGGCCGGCTGGAAGGTCCCGTCGGCGCCCGGCGGCACCTTGCCGTTCAGCTGGCCGCGGAGGTTGGCCGCGAGGCCGAGGCGCGGGCTCGCCCAGAGCAGCTTCAGGAACGCCGAGTGGTTCGGGTAGCCGCCGACCTCGGCCCCGGCGGGAGTCTGGCGCTTGTTGTACGAGTAGGCCGCGCTCGGGGTGAAGCCGAACGGCAGGCTCACCGATCCCTGCACGTTCACGCCCTTCGAGTTGTAGCGGTCGATGTTGCGGTAGGTGTACTGGCTCGGGGTGAGCTGGAAGAAGATGATCCCGTCCTTCACCCTCGTGTAGTACCCGTCGACCGAGAGCTGCGCCCGGCCCCCCGAGAAGGCGTAGCCGCCGGTGTAGCCGTCGGAGACCTCGGGCACGAGGTCCGGGTTGCCGACGAAGAACGGCGGCTGCTTCAGGTACAGCTCGCCGAAGAAGGGCGGCCGGAAGCCGTGGCCGTAGCTCGCCCGCAGGCGATGCTCCTTCGCGAGGGTGAAGACGGCGTCGGCCTTCGGGCTCCACTCGCGGCCGAAGTCGCTGTAGTGGTCCCAGCGCACGCCGGCCGAGACCTTGAGCCGGCTCGTGAGGTTCAGCTCCTGTTGTCCCCAGCCGACGTCGACGGTGCGGTGGGGGTCGGTCACGCTGAGCGTCGCCCGCCGCAGCTTCTCGTCGCGGTGCTCGTACCCGCCCTGGAAGAACTGCTCCTGGCCGAGCAGGGTGAACGACTGCCGCCCGGTCAGCTTGAGCTCGGTGTTCCACTCGCGCCACGGCGCCTGCGGCACGACGCGGCCGTCGGCGGTGAAGACGCGGGTCTCGTCGCGCAGGTAGCGGCCGTAGGTGTAGGTGGCGTTGACTGTCGTGCGCGGCGTCAGCGTCCACTCGAGCTCCGGCGACAAGGTGTAGCGGGTGAGGTCTCGCTGCGAGTCGTAGACGGTCGAAGCGAGCTGGGTCGCCCCCGAGAAGAAGTAGTTGCGGATCTCCCTCTGCTGGTAGTCGCCGAAGAAGCGGGCGACGAGCGACGGGAGGACGGTAGTCGGCCGTGCCGGAGGCCGTCCAGTACGTGCTCGCGCTTCCCGACGACCCGGGCCACTTCGTTCGCTGGCTCGAGGCGACGCGCCGCGACGCCTCGCCGCTCGGCTTCGTCGATCGGCCGAGCTACGGCGTCTACCTCGAGGCGGTCCTGGCGGAGTCCCTCCGGCTCGCCCGACCGGGCGTGCGCCTGCGAAGGATCGTGGACCGTGCCGCGGGCATCGTCGAGGACGGCCGGCAGGCGGCGGTCCGTCTCGCGCAGGGCGGGACGCTCGCGGCCGCCGCCGTGGCCCTGGCCGTGGGCCACCAGGCGGGCGACGGCCCGGTGCCTTCGCTCCGGGGGAAGCGCGGCTACGTCGAGGATCCCTGGGCGCCCGGCGCGCTCGCGGCGGTCCGCCCCGACGCTCCCGTGCTGGTGATCGGCACGGGCCTCACGATGGTCGACGTCGTGCTCGAGCTCGCGGCGCGCGGGCACCGCGCACCGCTCCGGGCGATCTCACGCCACGGCCTCGTGTCGCGGGCGCACCGCCTCGCGTCTCTCCAGGAGATGCCGCCCGCCCCGCCCTCGCCGCGCGGCCCGGCGCTGCCCGGCCTTCGCGCCTGGGTCCGCTGGCTCCGGGCCCGTTCCTCCGGTGCCGAGGCCTCGGACTGGAGGACCAGCGTCGACGCGCTGCGTCCCATCACCGGCGTCCTGTGGCGCGGGCTCGGTGCCGCCGAGCGGGGCCGCTTCGTTCGCCACGTTCGTCCCTACTGGGATGCCCACCGCCACCGCATGGCGCCGAGCGCGGCCGCGGCGATCGACGGGCTCGTGGAGGCCGGGCGCCTCGAAGTAGTAGCCGCCCGTGTGACCGGCGCGCACGCCCGGCCCGACGGGGCGATCGAGCTGCAGCTGCGCCGCCGCGACGGCGGCCGCCCGATCACGCTGGCGGCGCGGTTCGTCGTGAACGCGGCCGGCCCCGAGACGGACATCGCCCGCTCGCGCTCGCCGCTGCTGCGCCAGATGATCGCGGAGGGCCTCGTCCGACCCGACCCGCTGCGGCTCGGCCTCGACGCGGCGCCGGACGGTGCCCTCGTCGGCGCCTCCGGTCGGCCCTCGCGCGTCCTCTACACGCTCGGGCCGACGCTGCGCGGCGCTCTCTGGGAATCGATCGCGATTCCCGAGATCCGCGAGCAGGCCCGCGCCTTGGCCGCGCTCTGGATCGAGTCGCTGTCCGGGCGGCGCGAGGCCCCTTCCGCGGTGGCCTGAGGCGCCGGTCCGTCCCGAACTGGCGCCGAGCTACCGCCCGGCGAAGACCGCGGGCGTCGTGGCACTGACGCGGGCCGAGCCGGACGTCGCCGAGAGCGTGACCTTCCAGGCGAGCTGCTCGGGGTCGTGCGGCCCGTCGTTCGCGATGAAGACCGAGTAGGTGCCCGCGTCGAGGTTCGTCGCGCTGATGACGCGGGGCTTCGCCCCCTCGAGGGACTTCGCCAGGTAGTTGCAGGAGTCGTCCTGGAAGAGCTGCGGGCTGCACTGCCGGTCGGTGAGCCAGACGAGGATCTGCGAGTCCGCGTACGCGTAGTCGACCGTGACCGTGACCGTGCCCCGGGCCGTCGTGGTGACGTCGAAGTTCATCACCTGCCGGGCGTCGAGGCGCCCGCCGTCCTGCACGAGCACCGCGGCCGGCGTGGGTGTCGGCGCCGGCGTCGGCACCGGGGTGGGCGTCGGCGTCGTCGGTGAGGAACCGTCACTTCCGCAGGCGGCGAGGCCGATCAGCAGGCCCAGCCCGGCGAGGCGGCGACGGACGGCAGGGGAAACGATTGTCATCTCCAGTGGGCCTCCGCGGCCGAGCGAGCGGCCGTGCCGAGTACCCCTGAGTATCCCACTTCCCGGCGTGCGGCGCGGAGCCCGGACGCTGAACGTTCAGTCGCGCGCGGCCGGCTCGTCCACGAGTCCGATCCTTCCGGCTCCCGCCCCGCGGGCCGCGTCGAGCGCGTCCACCACGCGCGCGTAGACGACGCCCGGCGCCACCCGGACGAACACGTCGCCGGCGCCGGCCGCGACCCCCGCGCGAACGCGCTCCTCGAGGGCGGCCACGGTGAGGGCCGGCACCCCGTTGAGGGTGTACCCGTCGGCGCGCACCTCGACGACGAGGGCGCGGGGCGGGGGCCCCGTCGAGCGGTCGGGAGCGGGCGGCGGCAGCGAGGCGTCGAGGCCCGTCGGGGCGACCGGGGTCACGAGCATGAAGATGATGAGGAGCACCAGCAGGACGTCGATCAGCGGAGTGACGTTGATGTCGGCTTTCATCGCTCCCTCCCCTTCGTCCGAACGCGGCGCTCAGCGAGCGACACGGGGCCGCGTGCCGAGCGCTATCTCGGCCGCGCCGGCCCGCCGGCAGGCGGCGAGCACGCGGGCCACGTCGTCGTAGGACGCTCCGCGGTCGGCCTCGACCGTGACCGCGGGCAGAGTCGCGCCGTGCGCGGCGAGCCGCTCCTCGATCTGCGCCACGCCGACCGGCGCGCCCTCGAACAGCACCCCGCCGTCGGCTCGCACGACGACCTCGACGCGACCCTCGCGCGGGTGCGTCGCCGCGTGCGCCGCGTCGGGGAGGCGCACCGGCGAGCCCGCGATGATCGGCGTCGCCACCATGAAGATGATGAGGAGCACGATCATCACGTCGGCCATCGGCGTGACGTTGATCTCCGCGATCGCGCCCTTGCGGCCCGCCCCGACGGTCATGGCCATGGCGTCCTCCACTCGCTAGGACACCGGCCGGCCGGCGGAGGTTCCTTCCGCGCGGCGGGGTCGGGCCGGCTAGCGCCGCGCCGCGAGCCGCTCGACCTCCGCGTAGGCGGCGGCGATCTTCTCGCGATAGCGGGCGACGCTGTACTCGCGCGACACGAGGGCGTGCCCGGCGTCGGCCCGCGCGCGGGCCTCGTCCGGGGACGAGAGCGCGCGGCGCAGGCCGGCGGCCATGGCCGCCGGTGTCGGCTCGACGAGGAAGGCATTCGTGTCGTCGAGGATCTGGGTGTGGGTGGCGATGCGCGTCGCGACGATCGGCCGGCCCGAGGCGAGATAGGTGTAGACCTTGAAGGGCGTGTTCTCGCCTTTCACGCGCGGCGAAGCGAGGACGTCGGCGAGAGCGAGGAAGAGGGGGAGGTGCGACGGCGGCCGCTTCCCCGAGAAGATGGTCCGCTCGCCGACGCCGAGCGCATCCGCGCGGTCGCTCGCCGCCGCCACGTCGGACGGGTCGCCGCCCATCAGCAGGAGCTGCGCGCCCTCCACGGCCGCCATCGCCTCGAGCAGCAGCGGGACGCCCTGGTAAGGCTCGAAGTTGCCGGAGTAGAGGACGACGGGGAGCGCCGAGAGGCCGAGCTCGCGGCGCAGCGCCTCGACGTCCGCCGTGGGCGGCGGATGGTCGCGGTCGGCGAGGGGCGGGTCCTCGACCTGGAAGACGGGGACCCCGGGCGCGCGGCGTCTCACGCCCTCGGTGAGGCTCGCGCACACGGTGACGGCCGCCGCCGAGTGGCGCAGCGCGTGGCGCTCGAGGGCCTCGGCCGCCCACAGGATCGGCCCGCGCCGGGCGAAGCCCGAGTAGCGGAGCTGGTCGGGGATCGACGAGTCGACGTCCGTCACGAGCGGCACCCGCAGGAGCCGGGCGAACGGCGCGACGAGGTGGGCCGCCTCCTCGACCGCGTGCACGACGTCGTATCGGCCCGAGGCCAGGCGCAGGACCGCCTCCGCGACGAACGGCACGTCGAGGGCCATCTTCGCGACGGACGGGCCGGCCTTCACGCGCCCGACCGGCAGACGCATCGACCGGCGGTGGCGCACGCCTTCGGCCGGCGCGTCCTCGCCCTGGGGGAAGGTGAGCAGGTCGACCTCGTGGCCGAGCGACGCGAGCGCGCGGGTCATGTGCTGAACGGCGAGCGGGGTCCCGCGCACCTCGAAGAACGGCTGCGGCGCGAGGAAGAGGACGCGGAGGCGGCGGGCCATCAGGCCGACCGCGGCTCCCGGTGTCGGTCGACCCAGGCCGCGAGCGCGACGAACAGGAGGCCTCCGACCGCGCCGATCCAGCCGATCGCCTCGACGCTCGGCGGCGGCGGCCCGAGGACGTTGCCGGCCGCGATGAGCAGCAGGAGGCCCGAGAGCCCGGCGAAGCCCCAGCGGCCGACGTCGTCGCGCGGGCGCGTGGCCGACGCGCACAGCCAGAGGCCGGCGGTGAAGAGCACGAGCTCGACCACCACCGTGGCGGGGACCGAGTTCCACAGGCCGAGGCCGAGCTTCGGCCCGCCCGGCCACAGCGGCATGTCGGGGCGGTGCGAGACGAAGTCGAGGAGCCAGTGCGAGGCGACGAGCAGGGCGAGCACGGCCGCGTCGATGCCGCGCCGCCGGCGCCAGAAGTGGACGGCGCCGAACGCCGCGCCCCACAGCGCGACCGTCGCGAGGCTGTGGGAGACGGGGTAGCTGTCGAAGCGCAGCGGCGTGAAGGCGGTGTCGCCGGGGGCGATCGTCACCGTCTCGGCGCCGCCGAGCACGAGCCACGGCCACAAGACGTCGGGCAGCTGCGCCGCGGCGAAGAGCGTGCCGAGCGACGTCCGCGGCGCGAGCCGCTTCGCGCCGTAAGCCGCGGCGAAGTGGCCGAGGAACAAGGAGCGCCTACTCGTGCGAGAGGAATCGCTCGGCGTCGATCGCGGCCATGCACCCGGTGCCGGCGGCGGTGATCGCCTGGCGGTAGCGGTGGTCGGCCACGTCGCCCGCGGCGAAGACCCCCGGCACGCTCGTCGCCGTCGTGCCGTCCTGCACCAGCAGGTAGCCCTGCTCGTCCTGGTCGAGCTGGCCCGCGAAGACGGAGGTGTTCGGCGTGTGGCCGATCGCCATGAAGATCCCGCCGCAGGGGACCTCTCTCGTCTCGCCGGTCTTGAGGTTCCTGACGAGGGCGCCGGTGACGCCCTGGCCCGGGCCGCCCAGGATCTTCTCGATCACGCTGTCGAGGAGCCACGCGACCTTGGGGTTCGTCCTCGCGCGGTGCTGCATCGTCTTGCTCGCCCGCAGCTCGGCGCGTCGGTGGACGATCGTCACCTTCGAGGCGAACTTCGTGAGGAAGCCCGCCTCCTCCATCGCGGTGTCGCCGCCGCCGACGACGAGGACCTCCTTGCCCTTGTAGAAGAAGCCGTCGCACGTCGCGCACGCGGACACGCCGCCCGTCTTCGTGCGGAAGTCGAGCTCCTCGGGCAGGTTCAGCCACTTCGCCCGGGCGCCGGTCGCCACGATCACCGCGTCCGCGGTGACCGCCCCGTCGGCGAGGCGCAGCTCGAAGGGCCGCTGGCCGAGGGCGACCGACTTCAGCTCGCCCGTCGCGAACTCGGCCCCGAACCGCTCGGCCTGCCGGCGCATCCTGTCCATCAGCTCGGGGCCGAGGATCCCCTCGGGGAAGCCGGGGAAGTTCTCGACCTCGGTCGTGAGCATCAGCTGCCCGCCCGGCACGTCGGTCGGGTCGTCGCCGCCCCCGCCCTCGACGACGAGCGGCGCGAGCTCGGCCCGCGCGGCGTAGACGGCGGCGGTGAGGCCGGCGGGCCCCGATCCGAGGATGACGAGGCGGTAGTGGGTCTTCGTGGGCATGGAGGGCTTCTCCCGGGCGACGAGGTCGGCGGACCAGCCAGTATAATCCGCAGGTGACCGACACGTTCACCATCGACCAGCTCCTCGCGACGCTCAACGCGGCCGAGGTGGGCAGCCTCGACGCCATCGCGGCCAAGATGCGACAGGTCCAGGACGGGCTCGTCGCGCTCGGCCAGGGGGAGCTCGCGGAGGCGGCGGGGGGCGCCGTCGCCGCGCTCGGGCGGGGGGACGTGGCGGAGTTCCGGCGCGGACGCGCCTTCCTCCAGAGCAAGATCGGCCACCTGCGCTGAAGGCCTGAGTCTTTCGGCGCGGGACGCGCGTCCCAGGATCTGGAGCCGTCCGCCTTCGGGAAGGGGTTCATGGCAAGAGCCGAGATCGACGTCGCGAAGCTGAACGAGGCCGTCCGCGAGGAGTCGCTGCAGGTGCAGCGCGCGGTCGACGAGGTCCGCAAGGTCATCGTCGGCCAGCGCTCCCTCGTCGAGCGCATGATGGTGGCCCTCCTGTGCCGCGGGCACCTTCTGGTGGAGGGTGTCCCCGGCCTCGCCAAGACCCTGGCCGTGAAGACCCTCGGCCAGGTGCTCGACCTGCAGTTCGCCCGCATCCAGTTCACGCCCGACCTGCTGCCGGCCGACCTCGTCGGCACCCTCGTCTACCAGCAGAAGACGGGCGAGTTCGTGGCGCGGAAGGGGCCCGTCTTCACGAACCTCCTCCTCGCCGACGAGATCAACCGCGCTCCCGCCAAGGTGCAGTCGGCCCTCCTCGAGTCGATGCAGGAGCGGCAGGTCACGCTCGGCGACGCGACCCACGTCCTGCCGGACCCGTTCCTCGTGTTCGCGACGCAGAACCCGATCGAGCAGGAGGGCACCTACCCGCTGCCCGAGGCCCAGGTCGACCGCTTCCTGCTGAAGGCGAAGGTCGACTACCCGACGAAGGCCGAGGAGCGGCAGATCCTCGACCGCATGGTCTCGGGCGAGGCGCCGCCGGTCGCCAAGGTCCTCACCTGCGAGGCCGTCCAGCGGCTCGCCGCGCGCGTGCGCGAGGTCTACATGGACGATCGCCTGCGCGACTACATGGTCGCGCTCGTCGCGGCCACGCGCGCTCCGCGCGAGGTGGGCCTCGTCGACCTCGCTCCCCTCATCGCCTACGGCGCCTCGCCCCGCGCGACGCTCGCGTTCTCGGAGGCCTCGCGGGCCGTCGCCTTCCTGCACGGCCGCGGCTACGTGGTCCCCGAGGACGTGAAGGAGATCGCGAAGGACGTCCTGCGCCACCGCGTCCTCCTCACCTACGAGGCCGAGGCCGAGAACGTCACGTCCGACACGGTCGTCGACCGCATCCTGGAACGAGTCGAGGTGCCGTGAGGCAGCAGGCAACGGCCCCACGGGGGGGCTGGGGGGTGCGAGGCACCCCCCAGGACAGGAACGCAGGTGCCAGGCTGGTCGATCCCGCTCGCTCGTCCCCGGGACGCCCGCTCCTCGCCCGCGCGCGCTTCGATTCCGCAGGCTGCTAGATGCTGACCGCCGAGACCCTCCGCCGCATCCGGCGGATCCAGATCCGCACGAAGGTGATCCTCGAGTCGGGGATCGGCGGGGCGTACCACGCCGTCTTCAAGGGCCGAGGGATGGAGTTCGCCGAGGTGCGCGAGTACGCACCGGGCGACGAGGTCCGCACGATCGACTGGAACGTCACCGCCCGCATGGGCACGCCGTACGTGAAGAAGTTCGTCGAGGAGCGCGACCTCACCCTGCTCCTCGTCGTCGACGTGTCGGGCTCGCAGGAGTTCGGCTCGCGCTACCTCCGCAAGCGCGAGTACGCGGCCGAGCTCGCGGCGGTGCTCGCCTTCTCGGCCGTCGCGAACCACGACCGCGTCGGGTGCGTCATCTTCTCGGACCGGATCGAGGGCTACGTGCCGCCCGGCCGCGGGCGCGACCACGCGCTGCGCATCGTGCGCGACCTGCTCGCGCGCGAGCCCTCGGGCCGCGGGACCGACCTCGCCGGCGCGCTGCGCTTCGCCCAGCGCGTGCTGAAGCGCCGTGGCATCGTGGCGGTCGTCTCCGACTTCCAGGCCGACGGCTACGAGCGCGCGCTCGGCGTCCTGCGGCGCCGCCACGACGTCGTCGCCCTCCACCTGCGCGACCCGCGCGAAGAGGACGTGCCGGCGGCCGGGCTCGTGGCCTTCGCCGATCCCGAGACCGGCGAGCGGCTCGTCGCCGACACCTCGCGTCCCGAGGTGCGCCGCGCGCTGCGCGCGCCGTCCTTCGCGGCGGCGCAGGCGGTGTTCCGCAAGACCCGCGTCGACGCCCTGTCCCTCAGCACGGGCGAGTCCTACGAGCGGGCGCTGTCCGGCTTCTTCGAGGCCCGGGAGAGGCGGCGCCGGTGAGGCTCCGCGCCCGGCCGTTCCTCCTCGCGCTCGCCCTCGCCCGCGGCGCCGCGGCCCAGGTCGCGCCGGCCGCTCCGGCTCCCGCTCCCGAGCCGACGCCCCAGGGGCCCGTGCGCGTCGAGGCGACGCCGGCCAAGACCGACGTGACGGTCGGCGAGACGTTCGCGCTCGAGCTGAAGGCGTCCGGGCCGGCCGGGGCCACGTACACGTTCCCCGGCGAGGCGTCGACCGACGCCTTCGAGCTGCGCTCGCCGGCGGCCGCGTCGGACGCTCCCGCCCCGCCCGCCGGCGTCCACCGCTACGACGCCGCGGTCTTCGCTCTCGGCGCGGTCGAGATCCCGCCGATTCCCGTGCGCTACCGCCTCCCGGACGGGACGGCCGGCGAGGCGAGCAGCCCGGCCGTGAAGCTGCGCGTCCTCTCGCTGCTGCCGAAGGGCGAGGAGCCGAAGCTCGCCGACGTGAAGCCCCCGGTCCCGGTCGGCGTCGGCCGCGCGTTCTGGGTGGCGCTCGCGCTGGCCGCCGCCGTGGGCGTCGCCTTCGCGGTCTGGCTCTGGCGCCGGTTCCGGCGGAAGCCCGGCGCCGCGCCGGAGGTCCCCGTGCCGCCGGTCGAGCCCGACGTCGAGGCGATGCGCGCTCTCGACGCGCTCGAGGCGCGGCACCTGCTCGCGCACGGCGAGCACCGGGCCTTCTACATCGCGCTCACGGCCGTGGCGAAGCGTTACCTCGAGCGGCGGCTCGCGGCGCCGATCCTCGAGATGACGACGGCCGAGACGCTCGCGTTCCTCCGCGGCCACCCGAAGGCCGACGGCCTGCACACGACCGTCCGCGACGTGGCGGAGGCGGCCGACCGCATCAAGTTCGCCCGGGCCGAGGGGCTCGCGGCCGAGGCCGAGCGCCACATGGCGAGCGTGCGCGGCCTCGTCGCGACGCTCGAGGCGCGACTCGCGCCGCCGCCCGCCGCGGACGACGGAGGGAAGGCGGCCTGATGGACCTCGCCGGCTTCCGCTTCCAGGACCCGCTCTGGCTGTGGGCCGCGCTCGCCGGCCCCCTCGTCCTCGCGGCCGCGTGGCTGCGGGAGCGCGACGCGCTCGCGCGCAGCGTGTCGTTTCCCGGCGCGTCGCGGCTCGCCCGCCTGCGCCCGGGATGGCGGGTCCGGCTGCGCCACCTCCCGGCCCTCCTGGCCGCGCTCGGGATCCTGGCGGGCGCGGTGGCGCTCGCCCGGCCGCAGCACGGCGTCCTGCGGGAGAACGTCTCGACCCAGGGCGTCGACATCGTGGTCGCGCTCGACGTGTCGGGCTCGATGGCCGCCGAGGACTTCCAGCCGAAGAACCGGCTCGAGGTCGCGAAAGAGGTCGTGGCCGAGTTCGTGCGGCGCCGCACGAGCGACCGGGTGGGGCTCGTGATCTTCGCCGGTCGCAGCCTCACGAAGTCCCCGCCCACGACCGACACGTCGGTGCTCCTGCGCCAGCTCGAGGACGTGCGGCTCGACGCGCTGCCCGACGGAACCGCGATCGGCTCCGGCCTCGCGACGTCCCTCACGCGGCTGCGCCGCTCGGAGGCGAAGAGCAAGGTGATCGTGCTCGTCACCGACGGCGCCAACAACGCGGGCGAGATCGACCCCGCGACCGCGGCCGACATGGCGAAGGCGATGGACGTGCGCGTCTACACGATCCTCGTCGGCCGCGGCGGCCGGGTGCCGATGCCGGTCAAGGTCCAGAACCCGCTCACCGGGGAGATCGGGCGGCAGACGGTGCTCACCGAGGTGCAGATCGACGAGGGCCTCCTGCAGAGGATCGCGGAGCGCACGGGAGCCGAGTTCTTCCGCGCGACGGACCCGCAGTCGCTGCGCACGATCTTCGACCGCATCGACAGGCTCGAGAAGACGGAGATCCGCACGACGGCCTACCGGCGCTACCGCGAGCTCTTCCCCCGCGTCCTCGCGCTGTCGGCCGCGCTCCTCGCCGCGGCCGGCCTCGCCTGGGGCGCGGGGCTGCGGGTGGTGCCGGCGTGAGGCGGCCATGATCTTCGCGGAGCCCGCCTGGCTGCTCGGTCTCGCCGCCGTCGCGCTGGCGGCGCTCGGCTTCGCGTGGATCGCGCGCCGCGACCGCGAGGCGCTCGACCGGCTGGTGGCCCGCCCGCTGTGGGGCCGGGTCGTGCGCCGCTCGGGAGAGAGGCTGCAGTGGGCGCGGGCCGCCCTCGCCCTCCTCGGCGCGGCCGCGCTCGTCGTCGCCCTCGCGCGGCCGCAGTGGGGCATCGTCCGCGAGAAGGTCGAGCGGGAGGGCGTCGACGTCGTCCTGGTGCTCGACACCTCGGGCTCGATGGCCACCGCCGACGTCGCGCCGAGCCGCTTCTTCCTCGCCCGGCAGGCGCTCCTCCAGCTCGTCGGCCGGCTCGAGGGCGACCGCTTCGGGCTCGTCGCCTTCGAGGGGGAGGCGTATCCGCTCGTCCCGCTCACCCTCGACGCGGACGCCGTCGGCCTCTTCCTCGACACCGTCGAGCCGGGGATCGTGCCCGCCCCCGGCACGTCGGTGGGCGTCGGGCTCGCGAAGGGCCTCTCGGCGTTCGTCGACGAGGAGCGGCGCAACAAGGTGATGGTGCTCGTCTCGGACGGCGAGGACCTCGAGGGCGACGTGGACGCGGCGGTCCGGGCGGCGAAGGAGAAGGGCGTGGTCGTCCACACGGTCGGCGTGGGAACCGAGGCCGGCCAGCCGGTTCCCGAGACGGACGCCGAGGGCCGGGTCACCGGGTACAAGCGCGACGAGTCGGGCAACCCCGTCGTCTCGCGGCTCCAGATGCAGACGCTCGAGGCGATCGCGCAGCGCACGGGCGGCCAGGCGTTCCGCATCACGCCCTCCGACACGAGCCTCTCCCGCCTCGCCGCCGCCATCGAGGGGCTCGAGCAGAAGACGCTCGCGCAGGAGTACTCCTACCGGCGGAAGGAGCGCTTCCAGGCGCCGCTCGCGATCGGCCTCGCGGCCCTCACCGCGGGCCTCCTCCTGCCGCTGCCGTCGCGGCCGCGCCTGCGCTGGCCGCGGCTCGTCTCGCGCCGGCCCTCCGCCGCCGCGGAGGCGGCGGGACGCGCGGCCGTCGTCGCGGCGATCGTCCTGGCGGGAGCCAGCGCCCGGGCCCAGGCGACGGCTCCGCCGGCCACGGTCCCGTCCGCGCCCGCCGCGGCTCCGCGCCGGGGCACCCTGGTGGACGAGGTGCTGCTGCGGCCGCGCCGCGCCACCGCCGAGGGCCGCGGCGAGTACGACAAGGGCAACCATCCGCAGGCGCTGAAGGCCTTCGAGCAGGCGGCCGGCGCGCGCCCGGGCGACCCCGGCGTGCGGTTCAACCTCGCGGACGGCCTCTACAAGAACGCGCGCTACGACGAGGCGGCCGCCCTCTTCGGCGCGCTCGGCGAAGCGCCCTCGGCGCTCGCCGCAGCCTCGCGCTACAACCTCGGCAACACGCTCTACCAGAAGCAGGACTACCGCGGCGCGGTGAAGGCCTACCGCGAGGCCCTCCACGCCGCCCCGAACGACGCCGACACCCGACGCAACCTCGAAGTGGCCCTTCGCGCCCTCCAGGAGCAGGAGGACCAGCAGAAGAAGCAGCAGCAGCAACAGGACCAGCAGAAGCAGGATCCGAAGGACCAGAAGAAGAAGGACGACCAGAAGCAGCAGAAGCAGGGCCAGCAGGATCGGAAGGACCAGCAGCAGAAGAAGGACGAGCAACAGCAGCAGGGGCAGGACCAGAAGAAGCAGGACCAGCCGCCGCAGGGCCAGCCGAAGCCGCAGACGCCGCAGGAGCGCGCCGACCAGCGCTTCCGCGAGGAGACGGGCATGCCGAAGGAGAGGGCGATGCAGCTCCTCGACGCCCTGCAGCAGAACGAGAAGGCCGAGCAGAAGAAGCAGCTCGCGGTGAAGCGCGCGCAGAAGAAGAAGGGGAAGGACTGGTGAGGACGCTCGCCCTCGCGCTCGGGGCTCTCGCGCTCGCCGCGCACGCCTCGGCCGCGTTCACCCTGCGCTCGGAGGTCGACGCCCGCCGGGTCGGCGTCCAGGACCAGCTGCAGCTCACCATCACCGTCGAGGGCACGGGCGGACCCGACGAGATCCCGATGCCCGTCCTGCAGAACCTCGAGGTCGTGGCCGGCCCCTCGCAGTCGACCCAGGTGTCGCTCGTGAACGGCCGCCTCTCGCAGTCGCGCAGCTTCGTCTACGTGCTGCAGCCGAAGGCCGAGGGGAAGGCGTCGGTCGGCGCGGTGCGCGCCTCGGACCAGACGGCGCCCGCGATCGAGATCGAGGTCGTGGCCGGCAGCATCCGCCCGCGCGAGAGGCGGCGGGCGGGCGTCGACCCGTTCGGCATGGATCCGTTCGGCGGCGATCCGTTCGCCGACCCGTTCGAGGAGATGATGGGCCGGCCGCGCGGGCGGTCGACCCCGGCCAAGGTCGCGATCGAGGCGCTGCCGTCGCGGACGAAGCTGCACGTCGGCGAGCCGCTCGTCCTCACCTACTGGATCTACACGCAGGTCCAGCTCACGGACCTGCAGCTGAAGGAGGCGCCGCAGTACCCGGGCTTCTGGGCCGAGGAGCTCGAGCGGGGCGCGCCGCGCGAGGAGACCGCGACGCTCGGCGGCGAGACGTACCGCCGCTCGGCGTTCCTCCGGAAGCTGCTCTACCCGGCCAAGGCCGGCACCCTGACGCTGCCGCCCGCCACCTTCCGCGTCGGCATCGCCCGCCAGGGCTTCTTCGACGCGGGCGGCGCGGTCGAGCGCTCGACAAAGCCGGTGACCGTCTCCGTGCTGCCGCTGCCCGACGCGCCCGGCTTCTCCGGGGCGGTCGGCCGCTTCGAGGCGACGGCCAGCGTCGACCGCGCCGTCGTGCCGCTCGGGGAGGCCGTGACGCTGCGCTTCCGGGTGTCGGGCACCGGCAACCTCAAGTGGGTCGACCGCGGTCCCGAGGTGAGCCTCGCCGGAGCCCGCGTGTATCCCCCCCAGCAGAAGACCGAGCTCCGCTCGACCGAGGAGGGCGTCGCCGGGGCCCGGACGTGGGAGTTCGTGGTCGTGCCGCAGACGAGCGGCGAGGTCGCGATCCCCGCGCTGCCGTTCTCCTTCTTCGACCCGCAGGCCGGGAAGATCGTGACGGCCCAGACGGCGCCGCTCACGGTGCGGGTCGAGGGCGGGACGCTCGCCGCGGGCCTCCCCGCGGCGCCGTCGACGCCCGCCGCGGGCCCGCGCGGGCCGGGCGCGCTGCCGCTGCGCTCCGAGCTCGACCGGCGGGCCGCGGTCCTGTCCCTCTCCGGCCGCGCGCTCCTCGCCTTCGGGGGCGTCGTGCTGCTGCTGCACGCCGGGCTGTGGGCGGCCGGCCGGCGCGCCGGCGCCGGGCTCGGAGCCTCCCGCGGCGCGTCGTCGCGCTCGGTGCGGGCGGCGCTCGTCGAGCTCGAGCGCGCGCGCGCGGCGGGCCTCAGCAAGGAGCAGGCCGCGGCCCTCGTCGAGAAGGGGCTGCACGAGGCCTTCGGCCCGCTCGACGACGCGGACGACGGCGAGCGGGCCCGCGCGGTGCGGGCCCTGCTCGACGACGCGCGGTTCGTGCGGTACGCGCCGCAGCTCGGCGACTACTCCGACAAGATCGGCGATCTCGCCGCGCGCGCGGCCGAGACCGTGAGGAGGTGGGCGTGAGGCCCGCGGCGGTCGTCCTCCTCGCCCTCGCCGCGGCCGCGCCGCTCGCCGCGGCGCCCGCCGACGAGCGCTTCCGGGCCGCGAACGACCTCGCCCGGGCCGGAGACTACCCGAAGGCGACGGCCGCCTACGCGGAGCTCGCGCGGTCCGGGGCCGAGAGCGCGTCGCTCTACTGGAACTGGGCGCAGGCGTCGGCCGCGAGCGGCGCCAGCGGCGAGGCGCTGTGGGCCCTGCTGCGCGCGCGCGAGCTCGAGCCGGGTGACCGCGCCGTGTCGCGCGAGGTCGAGCGCCTCCGCGAGGCGCTGAACCTCGACCGCGCCGAGGTCGCGCCGGAGCCGCTCGCGGCCGCCGCGCGCGCCTCGCGTCGCTTCCGCCTCGATCTCGTCGCCGCGTTCTCTCTCGCCCTGTCCGTGGCGGCCCACGCGCTCGGCCGGCTGCGCCGCCGCGCGGGCGGCGCGTGGCGCGGCGCGGCCGCGAGCCTCGTCGCCCTCGGCGTGCTCGCCGCGGCGCCCGTCGCGGCCGGCTCGTTCGCGCGGCCGACCGCCGCGGTCGTGCGCCGCGGTGCGTCGCTCTACGACGCGGCCTCGCCGACGGCGGCCGCCGCGGGCGCGCTGCGCGAGGGCGAGGTGGTGCCGGTGCTCGACGCCTCCGGTGACTGGCTGCGGGTCGAGGACAACGCCGGCGCCCGCGGCTGGGCGCGAGCGTCCGACGTGCGCCGGCTCGACGTCGCCCCGGCCCCCTGAAGTCGGGAGACGCTTGATTTGGCCCGGTCGGATCCATAGGCTAGTCAGGTTCCGGTAAGAAACAACCCATGAGCCTCGGCGTCGGGCAACAGCTCGGGCCCTACGAGATCGTGTCCCCGCTGGCCGACGGCGGCATGGGAGAGCCCTACCGCGCGCTCGACGCGCGGCTCGGGCGCCTGGTCGCGGTCAAGGTCCTGCCGCCGTCGGTGGCCGCGGATCCCGACCGGCTGCGCCGGTTCGAGCAGGAGGCCCGCGCGACGGGCGCCCTCGACCACCCGAACGTGCTCGTCGTCCACGACTTCGGCACCCACGCCGGCGCGCCGTATCTGGTCACCGAGCTCCTCGAGGGCGAGACGCTGCGCGAGCGCATGGCGCGAGGGCCCGTGCCGCCGCGCAAGGCCGCGGAGATCGCGGGACGCGTCGCCCACGGCCTCGCCGCGGCCCACGACAAGCACATCGTCCACCGCGACCTGAAGCCCGACAACGTGTTCCTCACGAGCGACGGGCGCGTGAAGATCCTCGACTTCGGGCTCGCGAAGGTGAAGGCGCCGCTCGGGGTCGACACGGACGCCGACACGCTCGCGCAGCGGCTGCCCGGCGAGACGACGTCCCCCGGCCTCCTCCTCGGCACGGCCGCCTACATGGCCCCGGAGCAGGTGAAGGGCGGCGAGGCCGACGGCCGCAGCGACGTGTTCGCCCTCGGGGCCATCCTCTACGAGATGCTCACGCACCGCCGCGCGTTCGCGCGCGGCTCGATGGCGGAGACGCTGTCCGCCATCCTGCGCGAGGATCCCCCCGACATGTCGCGGCTGTCGGGCGCCGTGCCGCGCGCGCTGCAGAGCGTGATGCGCCGCTGCCTCGAGAAGGACCCGGCCGCCCGCTTCCAGTCGGCGCGCGACCTCGGCTTCGCCCTCGACGCGCTCGCCCAGGGGGCGGACAGCGACGCGGGGCGGCTCGCCGCCTCCGAGCTCACGAGCCTCTTCCGCAGCGTCTCCGCCCGCCTCGGCCTGGGCCGCCTCGGCTGGCCGCAGGCCGCGGCCCTCGCGGTCCTCGGCGTCGCGGCGGGCGTCCTCGCCGCCTGGCTCGCGCGCCCCGCGCCGCGGCCGCGAATCGTCGGCTACCGCGCCCTCGTCTCGGGCGAGGCGCTGCCCTCGCGCCTCGCGACGGACGGCGAGCGGCTGTACTACTCGACCGTCAGCGAGGGCCGCAACGCGCTGCGCCAGGTGTCGCTCGCGGGCGGACAGCCGGAGGAGGTCGCGACGCCGTTCCGCCACGCGATCGTGTTCGACGTGTCCCACCGCCGCGGCGCCCTCCTCGTCGCCGGCTGGGACGGCAGCGTCACCGGCGCGGACTCCGCGGACCAGCCGCTGTGGATCGTGCCCGTCGGCGGCGGCAGCGCGCGCAACACCGGGCTGCGGGTGTACGGCGCCGCGTGGTCGCCCGACGCCGAGCGAATCGCGTGGAGCGGCGGCTCCGGCGACTACTCGAAGGGCCCGCCGTCGTCGCTCTTCGTGGCCGGGGCCGACGGCTCCTCTCCGCGGCGCATCTACGACGCGGGCGTGCCGATCCCCTGGATCCACTGGTCGCCCGACGGCACCCGCCTGCGCTTCGCCGTCTTCGACCGCGAGAGCGCCGAGTTCTGGTGGATGGAGATTCCGGCGGCCGGCGGCCGTCCCCAGCGCATCCTGCGCGGGGAGGCGGGCGACTGGTCGCCCGACGGCCGCCACTTCGTCTTCGGCCGCTGGGGGCGGACGCAGGGCAACGCTCCCTGGGAGGGTCCGCGCTTCAGCCTCTTCGCGCGGCGCGAGCCGGGAGGCTTCGGGCCGTTCCGGCCGAAGGGCGAGGGCGGGACGGAGCCGATCACGTTCGGGCCCATGGACTTCACGAGCCCGGTGTTCACGCCCGACGGACGGCAGGTCGTCGCCGCCGGCGTCCTGCGCCGGATGGACCTCCTGCGCCTCGAGCCGGGCCCGCCGTCCCGCCTCGCGCGCGTGCCGGGCGTGCCCGGCGGCTTCGTGGACTACTCGCGCGACGGCGGCTGGGTCGCGTGGGTCGACGCCGCGCACCTCACCCTGTGGCGCAGCCGGCGCGACGGCACCGGCCAGCTCCAGCTCACGGTCCCGCCGATGGCCACGGCTCTCCCTCACTGGTCGCCCGACGGGAGCCGGATCGTCTTCGTCGCCGACCCGACGGGCGGGCGGCAGCCCCGCGCGGTGTACGTCGTGCCGCGGGACGGCGGGGCGATCGAGTCGTTCTCGGATCCCGGCAACGCGCTCGTCTGGGACGCGTGCTGGGTCGACGACGACCGCGTGGCCTGGGGCAACCTCTACGACCGCGGCTCGGTGAAGGTGCTCGACCTGCGCACGCGGGCGATCGAGACCCTCCCGGGATCGGAGGGCATGATGGGGCCGAAGTGCGCCCCGGACGGCTCGATCCTCGCGGCGAAGGAGTGGAGCCAGGGGTATCACCTCTACCGGGACGCCACCCGGCGGTGGGAGGACCTCGGCGTGCCGTCGGGGCTGTGGTACCCGACCTTCACCCGCGACGGCTCGGCGGTCGTCGGCCTCTCGCTCGACGAGCGCGCCCTCTTCCGCTTCACCCTCGCCGGCCGGCGGCTCGAGAAGGTGGCCGACCTCGGCGCCGTCGAGCCGACCGCCCCCTGGATGGCGGCGTGGATGGGGCTCGACCCCGACGACCGGCCGCTCGTGCTGCGCAACACCGGCGTCTCCGACCTGTACGTCCTCGACTGGGACGAGAGCTGACGAGGGCGCCGGGAGGCTCAGTCGTCCGCCCAAGATCAGTCCGTACAGGGTCTTGGACCCTCACTCACGGCTCATCCACCGCCCCGCCGGTGCGCATGGACTTCCCCCGGCGCCGGCTCCACCTTGCTCGCACACGGGGCAAGGGCAGGAGGGATGTCGATGGCCGAGACGCTGCTGCTTCACGCGGGCGGGCTGATGGGCGAGGGGCCCGCGGCCTCTCTCAAGAAGCTCGTCGAGGACTACGAGCGCCGTCTCATCGAGGACGCGCTGGCCCGGGCCAGCGGCAACCAGCGGCGGGCCGCGGCCGACCTCGGCTGCCTCCCGACGACACTGAACGAGAAGATGCGTCGGCTCGGCATGCGGGCCTGCGACCGCACCGCGCCGGAGGAGCCGCAGCCGGCCGTTTGACGAGCGGCGGTCGGACGCGTCACGCTCGACGGTCCCGCCGGCTCCGCGGCCCTCGGCCCCGAGCCGGCGGACCACCACCCCGGAGGTCCTCATGCGTCTGGTGCTCGCCGCGGCCGTCATCCTGACCGCCGTCCCGGCTCTCGCCGTCGACACGTCGGACACGCGTCTCGTGTCCGACCCGGCCACGAGCGGCCGACAGGTCGCCTTCGTCTACGCGAACGACCTGTGGATCGCGGCGGCCGACGGCACGGGGGCGCGGCCCCTGACGACGCATCCCGGGGTCGAGTCTCTCCCGCGCTTCTCGCCCGACGGGACGCTGGTGGCCTACTCGAGCCGCTTCGCGGGGAACACCGACGTGTACGTCGTGCCCGCCGCCGGAGGCGTGCCGAAGCGGCTCACGTACCACCCGGGGGCCGACCTCGTCCTCGGCTTCACGCCCGACGGGAAGTCGGTGCTCTTCTCCTCGCCGCGCCAGGTCTACACGACCCGCTACACGCAGCTGTTCACCGTCCCCGTCGTCGGCGGCTTCGCCACGCGCCTTCCGATCCCGAACGCGAGCAAGGCCGCGATCTCGCCCGACGGGAAGACGACCGCCTACGTGCCTCTCGCCGAGCGCTTCCTCCAGTGGAAGCGCTACCGGGGCGGGACCGCCTCGCGCATCCTGCTCTTCGACAACCAGAGCTACACGGTGGAGCAGGTGCCGCAGCCCGCGGGCCGCTGCAACGACACGGACCCGATGTGGTTCGGCGGGACGCTCTACTTCCGCTCCGACCGCGACGGCGAGTTCGACCTGTACTCGTTCGACCGCGCGACGAAGGCGGTGAAGCGGCTCACGACCTCGGCCGCCTTCCCGGTCCTGGCCGCGAGCGCGGGCGGCGGAAAGATCGCCTTCGAGCAGGCCGGGTACGTGAGCCTCCTCGACCCCGCGACGGGCGCCACGCAGCGGCTCAAGCTCGGCGTCGCGGCCGACCTGCCGGAGCTGCGGGCGCGCTGGGCGAAGGGCGCGAAGTGGGTGCGGGACGCGAGCCTCTCGCCCTCGGGCGCGCGGGTCGCCCTCGAGTTCCGCGGCGAGATCGTGACGCTGCCCCGCGAGAAGGGCGACGACCGCAACCTCACGCAGACGCCGGGGGTCCACGAGCGCTCGCCCGCGTGGTCTCCCGACGGGAAGACGATCGCCTTCTTCTCGGACGAGTCGGGCGAGTACGCTCTCCACCTCGAGGCGCAGGACGGGAAGGGCGAGCCGCGGAAGATCGCCCTCGCCGGCGCCGGCTTCTACTCGCGGCCGCGCTGGTCGCCCGACTCGAAGAAGATCAGCTACGTCGACAACTCGCGCGCGATCTTCGTCCTCGACGTCGCGACGGGGAAGTCGACGAAGGTGGCGGCCGACGCGCTGTACGGCCCGGTCGAGGTGCTGCACCACGCCTGGTCGCCGGACTCGCGCTTCCTCGCCTACACGCAGAACACGTCGACGTACTTCAACCGCGTCTTCCTCTACTCGGTGGCCGACGGGAAGTCGTACGCGGTGAGCGACGGGCTCGCCGACGCGACGAGCCCGGCGTTCGACGCCTCCGGCAAGTACCTCTACTTCCTCGTGTCGACCGACGCCGGCCCGGTGAACGACTGGTTCTCCCAGGCGAACGCCGACATGCGCACGGTGCAGCGCGTCTACCTGGCGGTTCTCGCGAAGGGAGTGCCCTCGCCGCTCGCCCGCGAGAGCGACGAGGAGAAGGCGGCGGCCGCGGAGGAGAGGCCGCCGATCGAGAAGAAGGCCGGGGTCGACGGCGCGTCCGTGACCGACCCGAAGGCCGAGGCCGAGGACAAGGCCGCGGCGGCGAAGAAGAAGCCGGTCGAGGTCCGGTTCGACCCGGAGGGGCTGGCCGAGCGCGTCCTCGCGATGCCGATGCCGGCGGGCCTCTACGCCGACCTCTCGGCCGGGGAGGCCGGTAAGCTCTACTACCGGCGGGCCGACTCGACCGACCCCGACGCGCCGGCGCCCGTCTACCGCTACGACCTCGAGAAGCGGAAGGAGGACAAGCTCCTCGACAGGGCGGACGGCCTCGCCCTCTCGGCCGACGCGAAGCGCGCCCTCGTGCGGGTGAAGACCGACTGGCACGTCGTCGACCTCGCGGGCGACAAGGTCGACCTCTCGAAGTTCAAGCTGCCCGTCGAGCGGATCGAGGTGAAGGTCGAGCCGCCCGCGGAGTGGGCGCAGATCCTCCGCGAGGCCTGGCGCGTCAACCGCGACTACTTCTACGATCCGGGCTTCCACGGCGCCGACTGGAAGGCGATGCGCGCGAAGTACGAGTCCTTCCTGCCCGACGTCGCCTGCCGCAACGACCTGTTCCGGGTCATCCAGTGGATGCTCTCGGAGCTCGTGGTCGGCCACTCGTACCAGTCGCCGGGCGACGTGGCGTTCGAGGATCCCGACGGCCCCAGGGGCGGGCTCCTCGGCGCGGACTACGAGGTCGCGAACGGCCGCTACCGGTTCCGGAAGGTGTTCGGCGGCCTCAACTGGAGCCCCGACCTGCGCTCGCCGCTCACCGAGCCCGGCGTCGACGTGAAGGCGGGCGAGTACCTCCTCGCGGTCGAGGGCCGCGAGCTGCGCTACCCCGACGACCTCGACCAGCGCTTCGAACGCACCGCCGGCCGCATCGTCGAGATCACGGTCGGCCCGAGCGCCGACGGCACGGACTCGCGCACGGTGAAGGTCGTCCCCGTCGACGACGAGCGGGGCCTGCGCAACCGCGACTGGGTCGAGGGCAACCTGCGGAAGGTGACCGAGGCCACGGGCGGCAAGGTCGCCTACGTCTACGTGCCGAACACCGCGGAGCTCGGCCACACGTACTTCAAGCGCTACTTCTTCCCGCAGGCGGACCGGCCGGCGATCATCGTCGACGAGCGCCACAACGGCGGCGGCTCGGTGGCCGACTACTACGTCGACATCCTGAGGCGGCCGGTCGTGAGCTACTGGGCGATGCGCTACGGGCAGGACCTGAAGACGCCGATCGCCGGCATCCACGGGCCGAAGGTCATGCTCATCGACGAGACCGCCGGCTCCGGTGGCGACCTCCTGCCGTGGATGTTCCGCAAGTTCCAGCTCGGCCCGCTCGTCGGCAAGCGCACGTGGGGAGGTCTCGTCGGCATCCTCGGCTTCCCGGTCCTGATGGACGGCGGCACGGTCACGGCGCCGAACCTCGCCATCTGGACGGATGACGGCTTCATCGTCGAGAACGAAGGCGTGCCGCCCGACGTGGAGGTCGAGCAGACGCCGGCCGACGTCATCGCCGGGAAGGACCCGCAGCTCGAGAAGGCGATCGCCATCGCCCTCGAGGAGCTCCGGAAGAACCCGCCGGTGACGCCGAGGCGTCCGGCCTTTCCGAAGAAGGCGATGCCCGCGTCGCCCCCGACGCGGTAGACTCCCGGGTCGGAGGGTTCCATGAGACGGACGCACTGGACATTGGCCTTGAGCCTCACACTCCTCGCCCTGCCCGCGCTCGCCGTCGCACAGGGCATCGGAGACGTCTCGAAGAAGGAGAAGGCGAAGCGGGAGCAGGGCGGAGCGCCCAAGAGCAAGACGTACACGCAGGACGACCTGCCCGGCACGTCGTCCGGGTCGTCCGGTTCCGCGCCGTCCACCGGCGCTTCCACGCCGGGGGCCCCGTCGGCCTCCGGAGGGACGCGCCCCGGCGAGGGCGGCGGCGCCGACTCGGGCGACGCGCGGAAGCAGGAGGAGGCGCGCTGGCGAGAGCGCGCGGCCCAGGCCGACGCCCGCGTCGAGCGCGCCCGCAAGCGCTACGAGACCTTCTCCTCGATGAACCTCGTGCCCGGCTACGTCTACCAGGACGAGAACGGGCGGACGGTGATCCACTCGATCGAGGAGCTGCAGGCCCTCACGGCGCGCGCGAAGGCCGAGCTCGCCGCCGCCGAGCAGGCGAAGGAAGACCTCCTCGACCAGGCGCGCCGCGAGAGCGTGCCCCCCGGCTGGCTGCGCTGACGCCTTGCCCTCCGCCGTGACCGCCGGCCCCTCGTCGGCCGGCGGCGGGGGCGGACGTAGAATCGCCGTATGACAACGGCCGCGCCGGTGAAGGCGCTGGCGTCCTTCCACTCCTGGGTCGGCGGGCGCGAGGTCGAGGGGAAGGGCGGCGTCCGCCCCGCCGTCGACCCCTCGACCGGCGAGGCGTTCGCTCAGGCGACGCTCCTCGACGCGGCCCAGGCCGACGAGGCGATGGCCGCCGCCCACGCGGCGTTCCCGGCCTGGAGCCGGACGAGCTTCGCCGAGCGGCGGCGGCGGCTCGACCGCCTGCGCGAGGCGATCCTGGCTCACGCCGACGAGCTGGCGGAGCTCGTCGAGAGGGAGCAGGGGAAGCCCCTGGCCGAGGCGCGCGTCGCCGAGGTGCTGCCCTCGCTCGACGCGCTCCGCCACCTCTCCGAGCACGCCGAGGACCTGCTGCGCGAGGACGCCGTCGAGCCCCGGCAGCTGCTTCTCGCTCACAAGGAGGCCCGGATCGTCTACGAGCCGGTCGGGGTCGTCCTCGCCGTGAAGCCGTGGAACTACCCGTGGGTGCAGGCGCTCCCGGTCGTCGCCTCGGCCCTCGTCGCCGGCAACACCGTCGTCTTCAAGCCCGCCCCGGCCACGACGCTCGTCGGCCTGATGCTCGGGCGGCTGGCGCGCGAGGCCGGCTTCCCGGAGGGTGTCCTGAACGTCCTCGCGGTCGACGACGCGGTTTCGGCCCGCCTCGTCGAGGACCCGCGGGTCGGCAAGATCGTCTTCACCGGCAGCGTGGCCACCGGCCGGAAGGTGATGGCGGCGGCGGCGAAGAACCTGACGCCGGTCGTGCTCGAGCTCGGCGGCAAGGACCCGGCGATCGTCTGCCGCGACGCCGATCTCGACCGGGCCGCGCGGGGGATCGTGTGGGCCGCCTTCATGAACGCGGGGCAGACGTGCGCGTCCGTCGAGCGCGTCTACGTGGAGCGGCCGGTGGCGGAGGCGTTCCTCGCGAAGGTGCTGGCGGAGGCGCGGAGGGTGCACGACGGAGGGGCCGCCCAGATGGGCCCCATGACGATGGAGCGCCAGCGCGCGATCGTCGAGCAGCACGTGCGGGACGCCGTGTCGCGGGGGGCGCGCGTCGTCCTCGGCGGCGAGCGGCCGGCCGGGCCCGGCTTCCGCTACCCGCCCACCGTGCTGACGAACGTCGATCACACGATGCTCGTCATGCGCGACGAGACCTTCGGCCCCGTGCTGCCGATCATGGCCGTCGACTCGCTCGACGAGGCGATCCGCCTCGCCAACGACTCGAGCTACGGACTCACCGCCTCCGGCTGGACCCGCAGCGACGAGACGGCGCGGAGGCTCCAGCGCGAGCTCGTGGCCGGGGTCGTCTCGATCAACGACCACGTCTCCTCGTACGGCGAGCCGACCGCGCCGTGGGGCGGCGTCGGCTGGAGCGGCTTCGGGCGCATGCACGGGCTCGCCGGGCTACGCGAGATGGTCCGGCCGAAGTACGCGAGCCTCGACCGCGGCCGCATGCCGGCGGAGCTGTGGTGGTACCCGTACGACCGCGAGCTCGACGCCCTCGTGCGCCACGCCGCCCCGGCCCTCTACTCGACGTCCCTCCTGAAGCGGGTCGCGGGCCAGCTGGGCCTTCTGCGCTTCGGCCGGCTCTGGCGGAGGTTCGGCCCCTGGCGCCTCCTCGCGAACCTGGACAAGCTCTTCTGAGGCGGGGGATGGTGACGTCGGGCTCGCAGCTGTCGCGGTCGCAGCGCCCCAAGTGGCACTACGTCGCGATGGGCGTCGCGCTCATCGTGGTCGCCGTCGTCCTCACCGTCGCGTGGCAGATCCTCGCGAACCCGCAGACCGCCGGCCGCGCGGTCGGCCCCGCCCGCGCCGTCGCCTACTTCTTCGGCAGCCTCCTCTTCCTCCTCCTCATCGCGGGCCTCGTCCTCATCGTCATGCTGCTGCTGCGCGAGGTGAGGCTCAACGAGCGGCAGTCGAACTTCGTGAGCGCGGTGACGCACGAGCTGAAGACGCCCGTCGCCTCGCTCAAGCTCTACGTCGACACGCTCGAGTACCGGGAGCTGTCGCCCGAACGGCGCGCGGAGTTCTACCGCACGATGCGCCAGGACATCGACCGGCTCACCGTCACGATCAACAACGTCCTGAACGCGGCGATGTACACGGACCGGCCGGTGGCCGACCCGCGGCCCGTCGACCTCGCGCGCGTGGCGCGGCGGGCGGTGGAGCTCACGCTCACGCGCTTCCAGCTCCCGAAGGACGCCATCCGCGTGACGACACCCTCCGTCCTGCGCGTGGCGGGCGATCCCGAGGCGCTCGAGACGGCCCTCCTCAACCTGCTCGACAACTCGGTCAAGTACTCGAGGGACCGCGTCGCGGTCGAGGTCGAGACGTGGGGAGACGCCGACGGCCAGGCCCACGTGCGCGTCACGGACCAGGGCATCGGCATGAGCCGCACCCACCTGCCCTTCATCTTCACGCGCTTCTACCGCATCGGCGCCGAGGTCCGCCGCACGCGGAGGGGGACCGGGCTAGGGCTCTTCATCGTGCGGGCGATCGTCAAGGGGCACCGCGGCACGATCACCGCGGACAGCCCCGGGCCCGACCGCGGGTCGACGTTCACCATCAGCCTGCCGGCCCTCCTCGACGCGGAGGAGGAGGCGGGGGCGGAGGCCGCGCATGGCTAGGATCCTGCTGGTCGAGGACGAGGAGCACCTCGCCGCCGGCATCCGGTTCAACCTCGAGCTGGACGGCTACGAGGTCGAGACGATCGGCGACGGGCTGCGGGCCGCCGAGCGCCTCGCCCCGCCCGACGGCGACGCGGGCCCCGGGTTCGACCTCGTTCTCCTGGACGTGATGCTGCCGGGGCTCGACGGCTTCCAGATCGTCGAGCGGATGCGGGCGGCGGGCAACTACACGCCGGTCCTGATGCTGACGGCGAAGGGCCTGCCCGAGGACGTGGTGCAGGGCCTCGAGGCCGGGGCCGACGACTACCTCGCCAAGCCCTTCGACCTGCCGGTGCTGCTCGCGCGGATCCGCGGCCTCATCCGTCGCCGCGACTGGGCGCGCGGGCCCGGCGAGGGGCCCCCGTCGGCCCGCATCGGCGGGTTCGAGGTGGACTTCGCGCAGTTCGAGATCGGCCGTCCCGGCGCGCCCCGCGTGCGCCTGACGCTCCTCGAGGCCATGCTCCTCAAGCTGCTCGTGATGCGGCGCGGCCAGGTCGTGACGAAGGCCGAGATCCTCGAGAAGGTCTGGAACCTCAGCCCCGACACGGAGACCCGCGCCGTCGACAACTTCGTGATGCGCCTCCGCCGCCACCTCGACGACGATCCCCGCAGCCCGCGCCTCCTCGAGACCGTGCGCGGCGTGGGCTACCGCCTGTCCCAGGAGTGAACCCCGAGTGAATCGCTTCGTCCTCGTCCTCCTACTCGCCGCGCCCGCCGGGGCCGCGGCCGACTCCGTGGCCGTGAGCTCGACGCCCGTCCCGCTCGACCGTGAGCGGCCCGCGGCCGTGAGGCTCGGCCCGCTCGAGTACCGCGGCGGGCTGCACCTCGTCTCCTCCGATCCCCGCTTCGGAGGGATCTCGTCGCTGCGGGTTCTTCCGGGCGGGGAGCGGATCGTGGCGATCACCGACGAAGGGTGCTGGCTCGCGGCGCGGCTCGTGCTCGAGAACGGCGCCCTGCGCGGCGTCGCCGAGGTCGAGATGGGGGCCCTGCGCGGCGAGGACGGCCAGCCCCTCGCGGGCAAGTCCGCTCGCGACGCGGAGTCGCTCGAGGTGCTCGGCGACGGCTCGTTCCTGGTCGGCTTCGAGCGCGAGCACCGCATCCTCCGCTACCCGGCCGGGAGCGGCCGGCCCGACGGCGTGCCCACGCGGCTCGCGCCGCCGCCCGGCCTCGAGGTCGCGCCGTTCAACGGCGGGATCGAGACGATCGTGTCCCTGCGCGACGGGAAGCTCCTGCTCCTCCAGGAGGAGGGCGGGCCGGGGCCGACGACGAAGGGCTGGATCGGCGGGCCGGGCGCCTGGAGCGCGGTCGCGCTGCGCGTCGAGGGTCCGCTCCGGCCGTCGGACGCGACTCTCCTGCCGGGCGGGGACCTTCTCGTGCTCGAGCGCGGCTACGACGCGGGCCGCGGCATCGCGAGCGTCCGCCTCCGCCGCGTGCCGGGTCGGACGCTCAAGGCCGGCGCGATCCTCGGCGGCGTGGTCGTGGCCGACTTCCGCCCTCCGCTGACCGTCGACAACTACGAGGGCGTCGCCGCCTGGGCGGTCGAGGGCGAGACGCGCCTGCTCGTCGTCTCGGACGACAACTTCAACGCGAGAGCGGGGCAACGGACGCTGTTGTTGATGTTCCGGATCGGGCCCCGGGGCGAATCTCGATAGGAGGACGGCGTCGCCGGCAGGTCGAGATTCGCCCCGGAACGCACCGTTCCATGGCTCCGTCGTCCGTTGTCCGTTTCCTCTGGATCCGTTTCCGTCCCGAGCAGAAGGGGCCGTGCCGTCGGCTCGCCGCCCCCCACGTCGCCCGAGGCCCTAGCCGCCCGAAACCGGCGGGATGAAGACCACCTCGTCGCCGTCCGCGAGGGCCGCGCGGAAGTCGGCGTAGCGGCGGTTGACGGCGGCCGTGAGGCTCGCCCGGCGGGGCGCGAGGGCGGGGTGCTCGGCGGCGAGGCGGGCCCACGCGTCCTCCGGGGTCGCCCCCGGCGGAAGCTCGAGGAAGGCCTCGCCCTTCCCGGCGGCCTCGCGCAGCGAGGCGAAGAGGCGGACGCGGACGCGCACCAACAAGGTTTCGCACGACTCCGCGCGCCGGTCAACGAGGGGCGACGGCGGGCCGCGCCTGCTAGACTCGACCTCGTGCCGCGCGACCGCTTCGGACGCGAGATCGACTACCTGCGCATCTCCGTCATCGACCACTGCAACCTGCGGTGCGTCTACTGCATGCCCCTGCGCGGCCTGTCGTTCGTGCCGTCCCCGGAGCTGCTCACGGCGGAGGAGATCGAGACCGTGGCCCGCGCCGCGGTCGCGGCCGGCTTCCGCAAGTTCCGCCTCACCGGCGGCGAGCCGACGCTGCGGCCCGACCTCGTGGAGATCGTCGCGCGCCTCGCCGCGGTCGACGGCGTCCGCGACCTCGCGATGACGACGAACGGAATCCTCCTCCCGCGCCTCGCGCGGCCGCTGAAGCAGGCCGGCCTGCGGCGCCTGAACGTGCACCTCGACACGCTCGATCCGGAGCGGCTCAAGAAGCTGATGCGGTTCGCGTCGGTCGAGGAGGTGGAGGCGGGCATCGCCGCCGCCGAGGAGGCCGGCCTCGTCCCGGTCAAGGTCAACTGCACCGTCACGCGCGACTACAACGAGGCCGACGTGGTCCTCCTCGCGCGGCGCGCCCGCGAGCGCGGCTGGCACGTGCGCTTCATCGAGCTCATGCCGCTCGGCGGAGGCGAGACCGCCCACGTCGCTCTCTCGCAGTTCGTGCCGACGGCCGAGACCCGCCGGCGGATCGAGGAGGCCTTCGGCCCCCTCGACGAGCTCGCCCCCTCGAGCGCGGCCGACGAGGCGCGGAACTTCCGCTTCGCCGACGGCGGGGACGGCGTCGTGGGCTTCATCTCCCCGGTGAGCGAGCCCTACTGCGGTGCCTGCAACCGGATGCGCCTCACCGCCGACGGCAAGTTCCACCTCTGCCTGCTGAACGACGACGAGCTCGACGTGAAGTCGGCGCTGCGCTCGGGGGGCGGCATCCCCGCCGTGCGGGACATCCTGCTGAGGGCGGTGGGAGCGAAGCCCACGGGCCACCGCCTCGACGAGGGCGTCTCGACGCGCGTCCGCGCGATGTTCCAGATCGGCGGCTGAGCCTCAGGGGGCCGGCCGCGCGGTTCCCGGGCCCTCGTCGAGCCACGCCGAGCCGTCGGCGTAGTGCTCCTTCTTCCAGATCGGCACCCGCGCCTTCAGCGCGTCGATCGCGTGGCGGCAGGCCGCGAAGGCCTCCGCGCGGTGCGGCGACGACACCGCCACCGCGACGCTCGCCTCCCCGACCGCGAGGCGGCCGAGGCGGTGGACGAGGCGCACGCGCGTGACGGGGAACAGCCGCGCCGTCTCGTCGGCGATCTCGCGCAGGAGCGGCTCCGCCATCTCCTCGTAGGCCTCGTACTCGATGCCGGTGACGGCGCGGCCCCGGTTCAGGTCGCGCACCACGCCCAGGAACAGGCTCACCGCCCCGTCCCGCGCGTCCGCGGCGACGAGCCCGGCCACGTCGATCGGCCCGCGCACGAGGCGCGCCTCGACGCTCAACGGCCCTCTCCGGCGGGCCCGGAGGCGTGGGCCGCGAGGAGGAACACGAGGTTCTCGAACATGCGGTAGGTGAGGCCCCAGATGACGAGGCCGTCGATGCGGAAGCAGGGCAGCTCGAGCCGCGCGCCCTCGTGCTCGTAGTGCAGCGTCGAGCGCGAGGCCGGGTCGAGCAGGCGGTCGAGCCCGATCCAGTGGAGGCTCACGACCTCGCGGCTCGGGCGGCCGTCGACCCCGTGGCGCAGGCGGAAGACGAAGGGCGCGATCACGAGGTCGACGGGCTTCCCCCGGGCGAGCGCCCGCACCTCGTCGAGGTCGCCGAGCTTCGTCCCGTGACGGACGAGGTCGATGCCGGTCTCCTCGAGCGTCTCGCGCACGGCGGTCGCCTCGAGGCTGGCGTCGCCCCGCTCGGCGCGTCCGCCGGGAAAGCCCATGTGACCCGACCAGGGATCCTTCTCGTGCTCGGCGCGGCGGATGAAGAGAAGCTCGGGCCGGCCGTCGTCCGTCTCGCGCAGGACGAGGGCGACGGCGGCGCGACGGCCCTTCGTCTCGACGCGCTGGGCCGCGTGCCCGGCGAGGGCGGCCGAGAGAGCGTCCCACCCCGGGGCCGTCACCACGGCCACGCCTCGACGCCGGGCAGCGCCAGCAGCGCGCGCGCGTGGGTGAGCCACAGGAAGCCCATGTTGGGCGAGAGCCGGCCGGCGACCAGCATCGCGTCGACCTCGGCCGGCGCGGCGTAGAGGAGCCCCGCGATCTCGTCGGCCTGGGGGCGGAACCCGGACAGCGGGACGTCCGTGCGGCCGACGTAGGTGGCCACGTGATAGACGACGTTGCGGAGGTCCCCTCCCCCCGGGGCGAGGCGGACGTCGCGCAGGTTGAGCTGCAGCGCCTCGCGGCGGAACACCACCTCGCGCTCGAGGTCGGCCGTCGCCGCGAGCGCGCGCATCTCCTCGGGGGAGGCGGCGAGCCGCACGCGAGGCGAGGCGCCGTCGCCGAAGAGCTCCTCGCCGGCCTCGCGCCGCGCCGCGTCGTCGAAGGCCTCGCCGGCGTCGACGTGGCCGCCGACGGTCTTGTCCCAGCGGCCGCCGTTCTCCTTGTCCTCCGGCCGCCGCTGCAGCAGGACCTCGCCCCGCGCGTTGACGAGGAGCAGGTTCACCGCGCCGACCGCGAGCCCGGAGCGCTTCGCCTCGGCCCGCGGGAGGGCGCCGACGACGCGCCCCGCCTCGTCGTAGACGTTCAGCCTCTCGTCGTGGGGCTCGCCCAAGTCGCTCTCCTCCCGGGGCGCCGACACCCGTTCCCCCGGCCCGCCGTCACGCGGCGAGCAGGTCGTGTTGCCGGAGCGCTCCGCCCATGATGAGAGCGTACGAGAGGATGTACCCCGCGTGCACGTAGGGGTCCAGGTGCTCCTGGCCCAGGGCGGTGAAGTAGGCGAAGAAGATGTCGCCGAAGCACAGCGAGACGAACCCGGCGAGGACGAGGCCCCAGACGGCGCCGGCCCGGCTGCCCCTCAGGCGCGCCGCGATCCGGACGAGCAGCGCGAGCGGGAGGAGGAGCACGAAGTCGAGCAGCGGGTAGGCCAGCGTGAGGATCCGGTCGAGCAGCTCGCCCCCGCCGGCCGCCACCGGCTGGAGCACCCGCAGCACGACCATCCCCGCCACCACCCCGACCCCGAGCACGATCCCCGCGCGCTCCGTCGCCGATCCCACGGGCAGGCCGGACTCCTGGTACGCGCGCAGGAAGACGAGGAAGGCCGCGATGAAGAACGGGTAGGACAGCACGAAGTAGAGGTCGCCGACCGAGGGAAAGGGCGTCGTGTTCGCGACGAGCTGGTAGGGCGCGAGGCTCATCTGGCCGGCCAGCGTGGCGAAGAGACCGGCCGAGAGGAGCGCCCACGCGGGCCGCGCCGGGTTCCCCTCCTCGTATCGGTCGCGGCAGGCGAAGGCGGCCAGGGCGCCCGTGGCGAGGATCACGAGCTTGGCCGCCGCGGCGAGGGCGAGGAGAGCCCGCGGCGTCAGGACCTCGCGGAACACGGCGGCGCCCGGGACGAGGCCCCACGCCACGTAGAGGGCGACGAGGGCCGCGACGACGGCCCACGCGGCGGCCCGCCCCGGCCGGCTCACCCCGCGCTCCCGGCCCGCTCGAGGGCCTTGCGCGTCTCGGCGAGCACGGCGGCGGACTTGTCCCGGCCCAGGAAGATGTTGAGCCCGCTCCCCAGACGGTCGAGGAGAGCCTCGGCCTGCTGGGGCGAGAGCTCCTCGCCGAAGTTGAGCTTGCGGCAGTGGGCGTGCGCCGCCGAGCGCGCCATGGTGTCGCCGATGTACGGCGCCATCACTCCGACGATGACCTCGACCGCCTCCGTCGCCCGCACGCGGGGATCTTCCGTGCCGCGGAGGTGCGTGTCAAACGGAGGAGCGCCTTGACGGCCACGCAGGCCAAAACTACGTTAGCGCATGCCCGCTGGCGACACCGAGCGCCGACGCATCCCGGTCGACGAGGAGTACCAGGGCCCCGCGTGGTGGCACCTCTCGCGCCTCGCCGAGATGCCGCGCAGCCGCGGGATGCGGCGCGTGGGAGCGGTGGGCCTCCTCGTCTTCCTCGTCTCGGTGGCCACGGGGATCGCGAACGTCGCGCTCGACTGGAACGGGATCCCCGTCCGCCTCGGCGGCGTGGAGTTCGCGGTCACCGTCTACCCGCCGTTCGTCATCGGTCTGCTGGCCGCGGTGTGGATCGGCCCGACCTGGGGCATCGTGCCCGTCTACGCGGCGAACCTCGCCGGCGCGGTCGTGAGCGGCCTCCCGCCCACCGGCGCCCTCCTCTTCGCCCTCGCCGGGGCCCTCGAGCTCGTCATCTTCTGGGGCTCGATGGTCACCCTGAACATCCACCCCGAGCTGCGCCGCCGGCACGACGTGGTCCGCTTCGCGTTCGTGAGCCTGATCGCCCCCATGACCGCGTCGCTCGCGATCCTCATCTGGATCGCCGGCCACGGCCTGCGGCTGCACCAGGGGTACCTCGTGTGGGTCGGCTGGATCTCCGGCGACATCCTCCAGGCGCTGCTGGTGGTCGCCCCGCTCCTGCGCTTCGCCGGGCCGCGCGTGCGGCCGTGGATCGACCGGCAGTTCGCGCACCCGCCGCGCTACGAGGTGACCTACACGCGGGCCGCGCTCCTCGCCGCCGTCACCTTCGCCCTCATCGCCGCCCTCGTCTTCGTCGGAATCTACATGATGCAGGAGTCGCTCGACATCGACCCGCGGACGACCACCGCCAGGGGGGAGCTGCTCCTGCCGCGCCTCCAGCAGATCCAGATCTTCCTCGGGGTCCTCGTCGCGGCGCTCACGGTGGCGACCGGCGTCTTCTCGACCGTGCTCGCCCGGATGGGGGAGCGCCAGCGGGGGCTGTCGCGCCGCGAGAGCCTCACCGGCTGCTTCAACCGCCGGGCGTTCTACGAGCTGTTCCCGCGAGAGTCGGAGCGGGCGCGCCGCCTCGGCCAGGGCCTGTCGCTCGTGTTCCTCGACATCGACCACTTCAAGTCGATCAACGACCGCTTCGGCCACGAGGCGGGCGACCGCGTCCTGCAGCAGCTCGCCGCCCGCCTGCACGGGACGATCCGCGAGACCGACCTCCTCTTCCGCTGGGGCGGCGAAGAGTTCGTGATCCTCCTCGCCCACACGCGCCCGAGCGAGGCGCCGGCCCTGGGCGATCGCATCCGCGCGGCGGTGGCCGAGCGGCCGTTCCTCCGCGTGGACGGTCCGCACGGGGTCGCCCTCACGGTGAGCGTGGGCGTGGCCGGGACGTCCACCTGGCCCGTGGATCCCGACGCGCTCGTCGCGCGCGCGGACGCCGCCTGCTACCGGGCCAAGGAGGGCGGCCGCAACCGGGTGGTCACGGAGGCGATCCCGGACGGCCCGGGCGCCGCTTGAAGCTTCTCTTTCGGGCGAGGCGGCTCTTGTGATAGTACAAGGGGGGCTGGAACGGCTGCCGTCAACAAGCTTGATTGCATTTTCCTTGCTGACCACAATCCCGCAGTCGTGATGTCGTCCTTGTCGTAATCTGCCACAGGGCCCATGACCCGCATCCGGCTCGAAGGTTTCGTTCTGGACACCGAGGCCCGTCAGCTGCTGCGCGACGGCCGGCCGGTCCATCTCGCGCCGAAGGCGCTCGAGCTCCTCGAGCTGCTGATCGACAGGCGCCCGAACGCCGTCTCCAAGTCGACCATCCACGACCGGCTCTGGCCCGACACTTTTGTCGCCGAGGTGAACCTGCCGGTGCTCATCCACCGGCTGCGCGAGGCGCTCGGCGACGACCCGCGCGACCCCCGCTTCGTCCGCACCGTCACGCGGTTCGGGTACGCCTTCTGCGGCCCGGCGTGGGTCGAGGGCGACGGGGCGGCCGCGCCCGTCGAGTACGAGTACCGCGTCGTCGTCGGCTCGAAGGAGGTCGTGCTCCGGCCGGGCGACAACCTCCTCGGGCGGGCCCACGACGCGGCCGTGCGCGTCGACCAGACGAGCGTGTCGCGCCACCATGCCTCGATCCGCGTCACCGAGAACGGCGCGACGATCGCGGACTGCGGCAGCAAGAACGGCACGTTCATCGGGAGCCAGAAGGTCGGCGGCCCTTCGGCCCTGCAGGACGGCGACCGCATCCTGCTCGGCGCCGCCCTGCTCGTCTTCCGCGCCTTCCGCCGCGAGGCGGCCGGCGCCGACACCGACACCGCCTCCCGGCCGACGACCCCCCTCCTGCCGGGAACCCCGTAGGCCGCGGGAAGTTTCGAACCTGCGAGGGCGCGGCCGCGTAATCACTGGCGAGCGGGAGTCCGCCGGGAGGGTGCCGTGCCCAGGAGGCTGATGCGGGACGGTCGGAACGCGATGGTCGGCGGAGTCGCCGCCGGCTTCGCCGAGTACCTCGAGGTCGACCCGGTGCTGGTCCGGCTCGGGTTCGTGCTCCTGGCGTTCGTGAACGGCCTGGGCGTCCTGTTCTACCTGGCGTGCTGGCTCGTCATGCCGCGCCGCGAGGCGGTCGCCACGGCCCCGCCGTCGGCCGTCGGGGCGGTCTCGAGCGCCTTCGACGACGCGCGGGCGGCCGGCGAGCGGCTCGCCGCCGACGTGAGAACCGCCGCGCCCGACGCCGCCTCCGCCCAGCTCGGGGTCGGCGCCCTCCTCGTGGTCGTGGGCGCGCTGCTTCTCGGCCACAACCTCGACTGGTTCGACTGGCCGCGCTGGCTGCGGTTCCACACCCTGTGGCCGCTGCTCCTCGTGGCCCTCGGCCTCGGCCTGATCGTCAAGTCGCGCCGGCCCGCCTCGGCCTGAGCGCCCGCGCCGCGCGCCGCGCGGGCGATAGAATGCGCCGCCGGTCCGAACGGCGGAGGGCCCCATGCGGCGCAGCGTCCCGTCTCTCGCCTTCGTCCTCGCGGTCGCCGTGAGCGCCGCCCGGCCCGCTCCCGTTCCCGGGGGCGCGCCTCCTCCGGCGAGGCCGGTGGTCATCGGCTACGTCTTTCCGCGCGACGGCGCCCTCGAGCGGCACGAGGTCCGCGCCGAAGTCCTGACTCACGTCAACTACGCCTTCGCGAACGTGGTCGGCGGGCGCGTCGTCGAGGGCGGGCCGAACGACGCCGCGAACCTCCGGGTGCTGACCGAAGTCCGCCGCGACGCCCCGCACCTGAAGGTCCTCGTCTCGGTCGGCGGGTGGACGTGGTCGAAGGGCTTCTCGGACGCCGCGGCGACGCCGCGCGGTCGGCGGACCTTCGCCGACTCCGCGGTCGAGCTGCTCGTCCGCCACGACCTCGACGGGATCGACGTCGACTGGGAGTACCCCGGCCTGCCCGGCGACGGCAACCCGCACCGGCCCGAGGACCGCGAGAACTTCACCGCTCTGCTGTCCGACCTGCGTGCGGCTCTCGACCGCGAGGGCGCCCGCCGGGGCCGGCGCCTCCTCCTGACGATCGCCGCCGGCGCCTCGAAGCGGTTCCTCGAGCACACCGAGATGGCCGAGGTCCAGAAGGTCGTCGACTTCGTCAACCTGATGACCTACGACTTCCGGGTCGCCGGAAGCGAGGCGGCCGGACACCACGCGAACCTCCGGCCGAGCCCGGCCGATCCGCGGCGGGACTCCGTCGACGGGAGCGTGACCGCCTTCCTCGCGGCCGGTGTCCCCGCGTCGAAGCTGGTGGTGGGCGTGCCCTTCTACGGCCGCGGGTGGGAGGGCCTCTCGTCGAAGGACGCCGTCTACCGCGAGCCCGGCCGAGCTCCCTCGCCGCGGATCGACACGTCCCACGCCGGGCTCGCCGCCCTCGTCGGGCGCGACGGGTGGACGCGCGAGTGGGACGCCGTCGCCGAGGCCCCCTGGCTGTGGAGCGAGGCGCGGAAGACCTTCGTGACCTACGAGGACGAGGAGTCGCTGCGCCTCAAGGGTCGCTACGTCCTCGAGCGGGGCCTCGCCGGGGTCATGTTCTGGGAGGCGCGGGCCGACCGGTCGGGCGCTCTCCTCGACACGCTCGACGCGGCGCTCGGCGGAGGCGAGGTGCGCCCGCTCTCCGGCGTGTGGCGCTTCGCGCTCGACCCGGCCGACGAGGGCCTGGTGGCCTCGTGGGAGAGCCGCGAGCTCGAGGGCCGGATCCGCCTGCCGGGCGCCCTGCAGGCGCAGGGCTACGGGGACGACGTCACGGTGGGCACGCGCTGGACCGGCCAGATCGTCGATCGGAGCTTCTTCACCTCGCCGCGCTACGCGCCGTACCGCGAGCCCGGGAACGTGAAGGTGCCGTTCTGGCTCCAGCCGGACAAGGCGTACGTCGGGCCCGCGTGGTACCAGAAGGACGTCGACGTGCCGGCCGAGTGGGCCGGCCGCCGGGTCGTGCTGCGCCTCGAGCGGCCGCACTGGCAGACGCTCGCCTTCGTCGACGGGCGGGCCGTCGGCTCGAGCGACAGCCTGTCGACGCCCCACGAGCACGACCTCGGCGCGCTCGCGCCCGGCCCGCACCGGCTCACGATCCGCGTCGACAACCGCCTCGCGGTGGACGTGGGCGTGAACTCGCACAGCGTCACCGACCACACGCAGGGCAACTGGAACGGCGTGGCCGGCGCCATCGACCTGCGGCCCCGCAGCCCCGTCTTCCTCGACGACCTGCAGGTCTTCCCACGGCTGTCCCCGTCGTCGCCGGCCGTGCGGGTGAAGGGGCGGGTCGGCAGCTCGGCCGGCGCGAGCGGCAGAGGCGAGGTCAGCCTCGCGGTCTCGTCGGACGAGAGCTCCGCTCCGATCGGGCGGACCCGGGTGGCGGTGGCGTGGGATCGCGACGGCGGCGCCTTCGAGGCGGACGTCCCGCTCCCGGCCGGCGCGCGGAGGTGGGACGAGTTCTCGCCGTTCCTCCACACCCTGCGGGCCACCCTCGATGCCGGCGCCTCGCGAGACGCGCGCGAGGTGCGCTTCGGCCTGCGCGAGGTCGGGACGCGCGGGACGCAGATCACGGTGAACGGAAGGCCGATCTTCGTGCGGGGCACGCTCGAGTGCGCGATCTTCCCGAAGACGGGGCACCCGCCGACCGACCTCCCGTCGTGGCGCCGCGTCGTGCGGATCGCGAAGGCCCACGGCCTCAACGCGATCCGCTTCCACTCGTGGTGTCCGCCGGAGGCGGCCTTCCGCGCGGCGGACGAGCTCGGCTTCTACTATCAGGTCGAGGTCGCCTCCTGGCCGAACAACTCGACCCGGCTCGGGGTGGGCCTGCCCGTCGACGAGTGGCTGGAGAGAGAGGCCGCGCGCATCCTGCGCGCCTACGGCAGCCACCCGTCGTTCCTGCTGATGGCCGCCGGCAACGAGCCGGCCGGCCGCGACCGCGAGTACCTGGGCCGCCTCGTCGAGCGCTGGAAGGCGGAGGACCCGCGCCGCCTCTACACGAGCGCCTCCGGCTGGCCGCAGATCCCCGAGAACCAGTACCACGTCGCGCCCGAGCCGCGGATCCAGGCGTGGGGCGAGGGGCTGCGGTCCCGCGTGAACGCGAGGCCGCCCGAGACGCGCACCGACTACCGCGAGTACGTGCGCGCGCGGGGCGTGCCGGTCGTGAGCCACGAGATCGGGCAGTGGTGCGCCTTCCCGAACCTCGCCGAGCGCGCGAAGTACACCGGGTACCTGAAGGCGAAGAACTTCGACGTGTTCGCCGACTTCCTCGCCGCGCGCGGCCTCTCCGGCCAGGCGGCCGACTTCCTCCAGGCCTCCGGGAAGCTGCAGGCGCTGCTCTACAAGGAGGAGATCGAGTCGGCGCTGCGGACGCCCGGCATGGGCGGCTTCTTCCTCCTCGACCTGCACGACTTCCCGGGCCAGGGCTCGGCGCTCGTCGGCGTCCTCGACGCCTTCTGGGACTCGAAGGGCTACGTGACGCCCGAGGAGTTCCGCCGCTTCTGCTCGCCGACGGT
>JAXLRD010000052.1:0-55551 GCA_046331285.1 Vicinamibacteria bacterium | reverse complement strand
GTGCCCGCCCTGCAGGACCTCCCGCCGCACAACTGCGACGGCGTCGGCGGCATGCACGTCTACATCCCGTGGTGGCTCGACAACCGGACGCTCGACTTCCCTCGCGGCTACCACGTCGAGCTCGGCGGCGGGAAGCGGATGCCGGGCTACGGCTTCGGCGCGGGCATCGAGCAGATCCAGGGCGGCGGCTACGGCCAGGCGCTGAAGGACGACTACCGCCGGTTCTACGGCGCGCACGTCGGCTTCTCCGGCCGGGGCGAGATGATCCCGAACGAGAAGAGCTGGTGCGAGATCGACCCCGCCGTCGTCGACCGCTGGGGCATCCCCGTCCTGCGCTTTCACTGGCAGTGGTCGGAGCACGAGCTCGCGCAGGTCCGGCACATGCGGAAGACGTTCGCCTCGATCATCGAGGCGATGGGCGGGACGGTGCTCGAGCGGCGGGGCCCGAGCGCGCGCACGGTCGCGCCCACGGACGACGGCATCTCGATCGGCGGCGAGATCATCCACGAGGTCGGCACCACGCGGATGGGGACGAGCCCGCGCACGTCGGTCCTCAACGAGTGGTGCCAGGCCCACGACGCGAGGAACGTGTTCGTGGCCGACGCGGGGCCTTTCGTCAGCAACGCCCACAAGAACTGCACCTGGACGATCCTGGCGCTCGCCATGCGCACGGCCGAGCACATCGCCGACGAGCGGAAGAGGGGGAACCTGTGAGCGGGATCGACCGTCGGGAGATGCTCCGGCGGGCCGGCCTCGCGCCGCTCGCCGGCCTCGTGCTCTCGCCCGCCCAGGCCGCGGCGGCCCACGAGCACGTGGCGAGGGCGAAGGCGGCGGCCGCGAAGGCCGGGACCGCCGGCAAACCCGGCGCCTACGCGCCGAAGGTCTTCGATGCGCACGAGTGGGCGACCGTGCGGGTGCTCGCCGACATGGTCATCCCGAAGGACGCGCGCTCGGGCGGCGCCACGGACGCGGGCGTGCCGGAGTTCGTCGACGCGATCGCGGGCGACGTGCTCGCGACCCCGCGGGAGCGGGAGGAGGTGCAGACCCGCCTCCACGGCGGCCTGCGGTGGCTCGACCGCGAGAGCCGCGCGCGCTTCGGGAAGGCGTTCGTGGACGGGACCGACGCCGACCGGCGCGGGCTCCTCGACGCGATCGCCTGGCCGGAGCGCGCGGCGGCCGGCCTCGAGGCCGGGGTCGCGTTCTTCTCGGCCTTCCGCGACCTCGTGGCCTCCGGCTTCTGGTCGAGCAAGGTGGGCTTCGAGGACCTCGGCTACCAGGGCAACACGTTCGTCGCGGAGTGGAACGGCTGTCCGGAGGAGGTGGTGGCCCGGATCGGGACGGCGCCCGCGAAGCCGCGGTGAGCCCTCAGCTGCTCTTCCCGGCCCCGCCGCGGGTCCGGGCGAGGACGCCGCTCGTATAATCCGGCCGCCGGCCTCGCCGGGCCGGCCTCACCGGAGGTGATGCATGAAGAGGCTCGCGACGCTGCTGTCGGCCGTCCTCCTCGCGGCGCCCGCTGTCGCCCAGGAGGGCTACCAGCCGGCCCCCGACAACCTGAAGGCCCGCCAGTGGTTCCAGGAGGCGCGCTTCGGCCTCTTCATCCACTGGGGCGTCTACGCCGTGGCCGGCGACGGGGAGTGGGTGATGCACCAGAAGCGCATCACGATCCCCGAGTACGAGCGGGACTTCCCGCCCGCGTTCAACCCCGTGAAGTACGACCCGGCCGCCTGGGTCGCCATGGCGAAGGCCGCGGGCATGAAGTACATCACGATCACCTCGAAGCACCACGACGGCTTCGCGATGTACGACTCGAAGGTCAGCGACTACGACGTCGTCGACCGCACGCCCTACGGGAAGGACGTGCTGAAGATGCTGGCCGAGGCGTGCCGGAAGGAGGGCATCAAGCTCTTCTTCTACCACTCGCAGCTCGACTGGCACCACCCCGAGTACTTCCCGCGCGGGCGCACCGGCCGCTTCGCCGGCCGCGACGAGACGGGCTCGTTCGACAAGTACCTCGACTACATGGATGCGCAGCTCAAGGAGCTCCTCACGGGCTACGGCGAGGTCGGCGGGATCTGGTTCGACGGCATGTGGGACAAGCCGGAGGCGAGCTGGCGGCTCGGCCAGACGTACAAGCTCATCCACGACCTGCAGCCGGCCGCGCTCGTGGGCAGCAACCACCATCGCAAGCCCTTCCCGGGCGAGGACTTCCAGATGTTCGAGAAGGACCTGCCGGGGGCGAACACCGCGGGCTTCAACGACAAGTCGGAGCTCGGGACGCTGCCGTTCGAGATGTGCGACACCATCAACCACTCGTGGGGCTACAACAAGAACGACGGCAGCTACAAGTCGACGAAGGACATCGTGCACCTGCTCGTGAAGTCGGCGGGCTACGACGCGAACTTCCTCCTGAACATCGGGCCGCGGCCGGACGGCACGATCCAGCCGGAGTTCGTGAAGCGCCTCGCCGAGGTCGGCGACTGGCTGAAGGCGAACGGCGAGACGATCTACGGCACGCGGGGCGGGCCGATCACGCCGCGGCCCTGGGGCGTCACCACGCAGAAAGGCGACCGCGTGTACGTCCACGTCCTCGACTGGAAGGACGGCGTCCTCGCGCTGCCGAAGCCGTCGCGGGCCGTGAAGTCGGCTTCGCTCTTCAAGGGCGGGACGCCGCTGAAGGTCACCGTCCAGCCCGACGCGCTCCTCGTCCGCCTCGACGCGGCGAAGCTCGATCCGGTCGACACGATCCTGGTGCTCGAGCTCGGGAAGTGACACCTAAGGCGTCGCGCCGGCTCGCGGCGGCCGGCGCGGCGCTCGCCTCCGTCCTCGCCATCGCGTCCGGACGGTGGCGGGCCGCTACCGCCGGCGCGTTCGCGCCTGGGACGTCGTCAACGAGGCGATCGATGACTCCACCTACGGCCTGCGGAGCACCGTGTTCTCGCGCGGCCTCGGCGACGACTACGTGGCCGAGGCGTTCCGCCTGGCCCGGAAGGCCGACCCCGACGCGGAGCTCATCTACAACGACTACGGCGGCGAGGGGCTCAACCGCAAGTCGGACGCCATCTTCGCGCTCGTGAAAGGGCTGAAGGAACGCGGTGTGCCGATCGACGGCGTAGGCCTTCAGATGCACATCAACGCCACGAGCTACCCCTCGGCCGCCGACGTCGCGGCCAACATCCGCCGCCTCGCCGATCTCGGCCTGCAGGTGAACATCAGCGAGATGGACGTGCAGGTCCGGAACGTCCCCGGCGACGCGGCGGCGAAGCTGGCGCGGCAGCGGCAGGTCTACCGCGAGGTGGTCGCGGCCTGCCTCACGGTCCCGCGCTGCGAGGCGGTGACCCTCTGGGGCTTCACCGACGCCCACTCCTGGATCGACTCGTTCTTCGGCGCCGACGATCCGCTGGTCTTCGACGAGCAGTACCGGGCGAAGCCGGCCTTCTACGGCCTGCAGGACGCCTTCCTCGGGCGCTGAGGCCCGCCTCGTCGGATGGCCAGTCCACGGGCGGGGCGCACTCGACAGCCGATCCGTTCGTGGGAGAATCGCCCTGTCGTATCGCCGTCATCGCGTGAAAGGAGTCCTTACATGATGCGGGCGTATGGAATCATCCTGGCGGGCGCCGTCCTGGCGCTGGTCGCCACGGCGACGCCGGCCCGGGCCCAGGTCGGATCGACCATGAGAGGCATGGTCACGACCGCCGACGGGCAGCCGCTGCCGGACGTGAACGTCGAGTTCGTCTTCAAGGGCGAGTCGCGGACGAAGATCGTGAAGTCCGCGAAGTCGGACAAGAGGGGCCAGTACGTTCGAGTGGGCCTGCAGAGCGGCGAGTGGCAGGTCACGTTCACCAAGGCGGGTTACGAGGACCACACGATCCACACGTGGCTCTCGGGCGACGCCCTGAGCGAGGTCCCCCCGGTCGCCCTCGCCCAGGCCGCCGCCGGCCGCAAGACCGCCACGTCGGCGGACGAGGCGGAGGCGCTCCGGAAGGAGCGCGAGAAGGAGAAGCAGCTCGGCGCCACGTACGCGGCGGCCCTCGAGGCGCTGCGGGCGAACGACGCGCCGAAGGCGCAGCAGCTCCTGCAGCAGGTGATCGCGGAGAGCCCGGCGATCGCCGAGGCCCACTACAACCTCGGCTACTCGTACATGCTGCAGAACAAGGCCGAGGAGGCGGAGGCCTCCTTCCGGAAGGCGATCGAGGTGAACCCCTCGAAGGACGACGCCTACATCGGCCTCGCCACCCTCCTCGGCGCGAAGGGCAAGGGCCAGGAGGCGTTCGACCTCCTCGACGGGATCAAGGCGCTCTTCTCGACGGACGCGCGGCTGCAGTTCGCGCTCGGCATCGCGGCGTCGAACCTGGGCAAGGACGAGGACGCGAGCGCGGCGTTCGCCAAGTCGCTGGAGCTCGACCCGAAGAACGTCGAGGCGAGCTACTACCTCGGGACGCTGGCCGTCGCCAAGGACGTCCCCAAGGCGATCGGCTACCTCGAGGCGTACGTGGCGGGCGCTCCCGCCGACGCGCCGAACCGCGCGACGGCGACGGCGCTGCTCGAGGCGCTCAAGAAGAAGAAGAGCTAGGGCCGACGCTCAGTCGGCCCGCCGGTAGGGGCGGCCGCTCTCGTAGAGGGCGAGCCGCTCCGCCGCGCCCGGAGCGAGTGCCGTCCGTCCGGCGGCGCGGGCGTACCACACCGCGAGCCGCTCGACCTCGACGGCCTGGTCGAATCGCCCGGCCTCGGCGTAGGCCCCGCCCAGCACGTCGAGCGCCTCGGGGACCTGGAAGCGGGTGAGCGTGCAGGCCCGCCGGGCGAGGCGCACGGCCTCGGCACCGTCCCGGAGGTCGTCCTCGCGGGCCGCCGCGCGGAGCGACGCGAGGACGAGCAGGGCCGCCACGTCGGCCGGGTCCTGCTCGAGCTTGCGCCGGCAGGTCTCGGCCGCCGTCCGAGGCGGCTCCGGGATGGGAAGAGCCACTCCCGCGTCGTAGCGGGCCGGGAGCTTGCCGGACCGGGGAGCGATCTCGAAGGCCCTCTCGAGCTGCGCGAGGCCGTCCTTCCAGCGGTCCTGCAGGAACAGGGCGAAGCTCAGGCTGTACCGCGCCTCCGCCCTCTTCGGGTCGATCTCCACCGCCTTCTCGTAGTGGCGCAGGGCCTCGTCCGGGTGGCCCGTGCGCCACAGGCCGGTCCCCAGGAGGAGGTGCGCCTTGACGCTCTCGGGGTCGATCTCGAGGGCCTTCCCGACCGCGGCGATCGACTCCTCCCACTGGCCCTGCTGCGCGAGGTCGGTCGCGCGGTTGATGTGCAGGTACTGCTCGACGGAGGGCGCCTCGATCCTCTGGAGCCCGTCGTAGGGGACGTTCACGAACTCCGGGATGTTGGCGGCGCGGTTGGCGGCGGTCGAGTCCGGGACGAGCACGGGCGGCGTGCTGTGTCCCTGCTCGTCGAGGTGGGTGAGGAAGAGCTGCGTGTAAGGGGTGTTGACCTTCGACGAGAACACCATCCAGCGCCCGTTGGGGCTGAAGCTGTGCCAGGAGTTCATGAGGGCGGTGTTGCACTCCATGAGCCTCGCCTCGCCGCCTTCGATCGGCACGATCCACAGCTTGCCGTCCGGCCGCAGCAGCTGCCCGTTCGCGGACCTGACGAACACCACGAACCGGCCGTCGGGAGTGATCTTCGGGAAGGAGTTGCTCGACCCGTTCGACGACGCCCCGGCGATCGGCACCGGAACACCTCCCCGGCCCTCCTCGAACGGCATGCGGTAGAGGTCGTAGCGCATCGGCGTCTCGTTCGGGTCGTTCGGGTACGCGGCGAGGGGCACGCCCGGGGTGTAGGCGTCGCGGGCTCGGGCGCGGGCGAAGACGATCGTCTTCCCGTCCGGGCTCCACGTCGGGTCGCAGTGGACGTACTGCGGGTCGTCGGCGCCGGGCAGCGCCTTCATCTCCTCGGTGCGTGCCGAGTAGTAGGCGAGGATCCCGCGGGTCGGGTAGAAGACCTGGAGGAAGCGGAAGGCGGTGAAGTTGGAGACGTAGAGGTCCTCGTTGACGGTGCTCAGCACCCAGCGGCCATCCGGCGACACGCGGGACAGGAACCCGATCGTGCGGTGGTTCCTGGGCTGATCCGGGAAGGAGTTCCACGTGATGATCCGGTCGCGGGTGATCCGCGTCAGGGGCTCGAGCGGGGCGATGGCGTAGGCGCCCTTGTCCCCGTCGGGGCCGTCGAGGTCCATGGCGAGCGTGCGCCCGTCCGCGGAGAAGGAGTGGCAGTTGGCGCACGTCGGCATGTCGTGGAGGACGACCCGGCTCTCGCGCCGCGAGACGTCGCGCAGCCTCCACGCGATCAGCGGGAGCGCCTGGTCGGACAGGGGCTTGATGAGGTTCTTCTCGGTCCGCGACGGCATGAGCGGCACGTCGCGGTAGAAGATGGGCGCTCCGACGGGGTCGCGCGACACGCGCAGGGAGACGCGCCCGCGGCTCAGCACGCTCGATGGATCGTCGGCGCGGGTGCCCCGGATCTCGACGACGGCGGGCGCGTCGACCGCACGCGCCGCGATCTCCCGCCACAGCGCGTCCTCCGGCTGCCAGCTCCTCGCGGTGGCCTGGTACGGCGTCGGCTCGTAGATCTCGTTGGTCGGGCCGAGCGCCCGCGGATCGATCTCGCCGCGGGGCGGCGCGGGCGCACTGGTCAGCACCGATACGCCCGAGCGGCCGCCGTCGAGGGCCAGGTCGATCAGCCACTGGTCGGCCGCACTGGGGTCGTGCCAGAGAAGGCGTGGCGCCACGAGGTCGGGCGGGAAGACCGAGCCCGCGACCGGGTAGTCGACGGTGACCGTCTTCGCGGCCGCCGACGGGGCGACGAGGAGCGACTTCATGCGCCGTGCCTCTTCGGCCGTGGCGGTCGACGAGAGCCTCGTGCCCCGGGCGAGGATGGGATCCCCGGCCGGCAGCGTCGAGGCACGCCCCGCGACCAGCGACGCGGCGACGGCCGCCGCCGACAGCAATCCCCCGATCCGCCGCGCGGTCACGGCGGCGTCAGCGGCTCGCGACCGGCGTCGCGATGATCGTGAACGGCTCGACGAGCTGCTGCGTCTGGCCGCTCACCTGGTCGGTCACGTCGAGCACGAGCTCGTAGTCTCCGGGCGGGTACGCCCGGAGCGGGATCTGGACCATCCGCGCGAGGGCGCCGAGGGACGTCGGCTGGATGAGCGTGGGCGCCGCCCGGCCGATCGTCTCGGCCCCGCGCCGCAGGGCGTGGCTCGCCGCCACGCGGGGGAACGAGTCGGGGCCCTTGGCCGCTCCGTACACGTCGAAGCGGCAGAAGAGGCTCGCGGCCTGCGAAAACGTGCGCCGCGCCAGCATCACCGGGCCGCCGCCGGCGGCGGCCTCGGCGAGCGTGTCGGTGAGCACCGGGGTCGACACCCGGAAGGCGCCGGGAGCCGGGACGCTGAACCGGTGGATCACGGTGCCGACCCGGTTCGACTTCGTGTCCCGGACGACGAGCTTGGCCTCCTGCTCCCCGGGCCGCACGTAGAGGTCCCGCAGGAACGAGTACCAGACGGGACCGCCGCCGGGGGGCGGCGACTTCCGCTGGATCTCGACCCGCATGTCCACACGCTGGGCCTCGCTGCTGTCGCGCGCGGCGATGACGGCGAGGGTGTCCAGGGTCGCCTGCGGCGGCCCGGCGGCCGCCGCGAACTCCACGCGCGACACGTCGGCATCGGCGGCGAGCACCACGTGCGTCCCGCGCGGGCCCTCGTCCTCGAGGACGTAGGCCGTGAGGCGGAGGGGGATGCCGTCGGCGGTGCGCGGCGAGTCGAGTGCGGACTGCAGCACGGGGTCGGCGCCGTTCGACGGCCTGTAGGGCGCCTCGCCCTCGGAGGCCGGCGCGAAGTAGCCGCGGCGCGCGCGGACGGTGTACTTCGCGCCGCGGACCCGGACCTCGATCTTGCGGAAGCGTCCGTCGCGCGGCACCTCGCCCGGGTTGTAGCCGAGCAGGTAGTAGCTCTGCGACTCGCGCCCGATGCGCACGGTGCCCTGCTCGAGGCCGTTCGTGTCGCGGATGCTGAATCCGCCCGTCCGGTCGGCGAGCACCTCGGCGCCCTCGCCCTCGCGGCTGAGATCAGCGATCGCCGCCATCGTGTCGCGGGTGTCGAGGGCTTCGCCGAACTCGGCGCTGTACATGGGGTCGAGCGCCCGAAGGCCGCTCGCGTCGACGAAGTAGATCGCCGCGTTGGCGCGACGCGCGGCCTCGACCACCCGCCGCGGCCCGGCCTGCGTGGGGTCGTCGACGAACCCCTCGGACACGAGCACGAGGGCCTTGCGGGAGCGGTCGTCGCTCAGGGAGCGCACGGCGCGCTCGATCATCCCGAGGCTCGCCTCGAGGCGGACCTTCGCCTTGAGGTAGGTCTGCATGGCCATGCTCTCGACGTAGGGGTCGACCACCCCGCGCTGGAAGAAGTCGCGGGCCTGCGCGTAGTTCGTCTTGTCGACCTCCTGGAGGGTCTTGGTGCCGTAGCGCTCCAGGCGGTCCTGCACCCGCTGGGCCACCGTCACGTCGCGGTAGTAGATGATCTGGACCGCCTCGTAGTCGGTGATCCGCTCGCGGGCGGTCTCGAGCACGCGGCGCCCCTCGAGCCGCTTGAGGACGGCCATCAGGTCGTCGCGGCCCGACTTCATCCGGGTGGTCCACCACGCCGAGCCCGAGGAGGTGAAGAGCGTCACCTGGTCGCCCTCCACGCAGCCGCGGTCGATGAAGGCGGCGACCGCGCGCTTGGCCGCCTGTGCGTTCGGTGAGGTGAGGCCGAGGTCGTCGAAGAGGACGATGAACGTGCGGCCGCGCTGCTGGTCGGCCCCGACGTTCGTGGAGACGCGGGGCAGGGGAGCCGGCGCGGCCTCGGAGCCCGGCGTACGGTCGACGATGTCGAAGCTCGCGATCTCCTTCGGCTGGCCTTCCTCGAGCACCGTGAAGTCCGCCCGGGTGAGGTTGCGCACCGGCAGGCCGGCCCGGTCGAGGACCACGACGTCGACGGTCACCTGCTCGACGTGGGAGCCGGAGATCTGCGGCGGCTCGGGCGCCTGGGCGCGAAGGACGGCGCGCGGGGCGGCGGCGAGGGCGGCCGCCGCGGCGGCGAGGAGGACGACCCGGCGAGCGGCGGGCCTCATTCGGCGACCACGAACGCGGCCTGCTGGCTCGCCGTCTGGGCGCCGTTCTTCACCGTGAGGCGCAGGGCGTACTCTCCGGCCGCGAGCGCCTGGATGGGCAGCGCCCCCGCGTGCTGTATGCGCCCGTCGGCGTCGGGCGGCGGAAGCATCAGGGGCAGTCGCGCGAGCGGCGCCCCGCCCTTGAGGAGCTCGACCGTCGCCTGGGGCGAGGCGGCGCCGGCGCCGGCGTACGCCGTGAAGAAGAAGCCGAGGTTCGGGTTCTGCGACTTGCGGTAGGGCTCCCCGGCGTTCGGGTAGACGATCGCCTCGCCGAAATAGAGCGGGTTGTCCCGCTTCTGCTCCGTGGCGCTGAGCTTCTCGACCTTCTGCAGCAGCACGAGGCTCGACAGGCGAAGGTCGGTCGGGGCCGCGGACGGCACCTCGACGAGCGCGGTGCGCACGCTCGCCTTCTTCGACGTGGCGTCGAACGCCACGGCCTCGAGCGTGTAGTGCCCGGGCCGCAGGTCCGTCTCCTGGAAGTACACCACGTCCCCCTTCCGGGCGGCCTCGAGCTTCGCCGCGGCCACCGTGAGCGGGAAGTTGCGGCTCATCCGGTCGACCTCGCGACCGGATTCGTCGCGGATTCGCGCGACCACCGAGACCTCGGCGCTGTACGTCTTCCCGGCCTTGTCGGCGGAGTACGCGAGGACCGTGCTCGGGAACTGCACGAACACCGGGACGCGCCCGAGCCGCTTGGACTCGGGAAACGACAGGACCGTCGCGCTGAGCGGGAAGTCGTTCGGCAGGGGCCTCCGGTCGAGGATCGCGATCGCCGGCGCCTCGAACTCGCGGACGGGCACGGCCGACGGCATCTTCAGGGCGAGGTAGCCCTTGCGGGAGTGGACCTCGACGTTCGGCCGCGAGATCTTGACGCTGATCGACCGGTATCGGCCGTCGAACGTGCCGTCGGTCGGGCTGTAGGAGAGGAGATAGTAGAAGCGCATCTCCTCCTGGATCCGCTGGAAGCCCCGCGCGGTGTCGTTCGTCTCGCTCACGAGGAAGCCGCCCGTCTGCTCGGCGAGCTGGCCGAGCCCGGCCTGCGGGTTCATGCGCAGCATGTCCTCGGTGCGCTCCTGGTGGGCCATCAGGTTGCCCCGCGAGGGGTCGATGTAGCCTTTGCCCTCGTCCGTGCGGCGCTGGGCCGCGGTCGCGTCGAGGTCCCTTCGCGCCTCGTCCGTCGCGCTCCGGGTCCGCAGGCCGCCGACGTCGATCGCGTAGACGCTGACGTTCGCGCGGTTCGCCGTCGCGATCACGCCGCGGAACGGCTCGACGACGTTCGAGGTCACGTTCAGTCCTTCCGAGAAGTAGACGATCGTCTTGCGCCCGGGCAGGGCCTTCAAGCCGTTGACGAGGGCCATGAGGCCGTTCGTGGACGAGAAGCCCTGCTGGTCGCGCTCCAGGCGGTCGAACGACTGGAGGACGCCGGCCTGCAGGTTGTTGAACTCGCGCTGCACGGCGAGGCCGGCGGCGTTCGCGGCGTTGCCCGCGTCCGGGACGCCTCCCATGGCGGCCATGGAGCGGTCGATCGACTCGACCTTGGCGAAGAGATCGCGCGCGTCCTGGCGCGAGCCGCCGCTGGCGTAGGGCGTCTCGGCGTGCATGTTGGCGCGCTCGAAGGCGAGCTTCACGGCGTCGAGGTTCGTCGTGAAGGGCTGCAGGGTGTGGAGGGCCAGGTCGAGCTGGAACACGCCGACCACGTCGCCGTCCACGTGACCCCGCGTGCTGTAGGCGAGCGCGGCCTTGTGGGCGGTGTCCCGGCCCTCGGTCGAGAGCCGGTCGTACAGGAACGCGATCACCGAGGGCGTGCCGGTCGTCTCGGGCGCCGGCGCGGGGGGCGCGCCGCGGCGCCGGGCGCCGCGGCGACGGCCGGCGTCTCCGCCGGCTTCTCCGGCTCGCCGCCGGTCAGGCGCAGGCTGTTGTCGATGATCCGGAAGGACGCGACCTGCTGCTTCTGCCCGTCCTCGTAGACCTCGAACTCGGAGGGGCCGAGGTCCTTCACGAGTCGCCCCTTCTTGTCGCGCACGATGACGTCGAGGAGCACGACGGTCGACTCGGCTCCGAAGACCGGCGGCGCCGGGGGCTGGGCCGCGGGCGGCGGGGTCTGCGAGGGCGCGGGGACGACGGTGAGGAGAACGCCGAGGAGCGCGCCGAGCACCGGCTTCGACTTCATGGATGGGCCTCCTGCGAACGGGTGGCGGACGTGGGGGGGGCCGGCTCTTCGCCGGGTGCGGCCGGCGTGCCCGAGGCGTTCTGCAGCCTCAGGAACTCCGCGCGCTCGCGAGCGGCGTCAGGGCCGCGGCCCGCTTCGGTGTAGGCCTGGGCGAGGGCGAAGCGCAGGCGCGGGTTCTCGGGCGCGAGGCGGACGGCGGCTTCCATCTCCGCCACCGCCTCGCCCGCGCGCCCGAGCGCGAGCAGCGTGCGCCCGAGCGCGAGCCTCGCCGCCGGCACCTCGGGAGCGATGCGCGCGGCCTCCTGGGCGCAAGGCAGCGCGTCTTCGGCCCGTCCCCGCTTCAGCTCGGCGAGCGCGATCTGGATCATGGCGACCGCGTGCCGGGGCGACACGCCGAGCTCGCGTCGGAACTCGGCGATCGCTCCCGCGGGGTCGTCGACGAGGAGGTACATCCCGAGCGCGTAGTGGACGTTCGGGGTCGCGGGATAGCGCGAGACGAGCTCCTCGAGCGCCATGCGGCCGACCTCGCTGGTGCGGGCGCGGGCCATGTGATACCCGCCGCGCCCGGCGAGGAGGACCATCTCGCGCTTGTCCTCGGGCACCTCGCCCGGCGAGAGGGGCAGGCGGAGCGTGATGAGGCCGAATGCCTCCACGACCGCGGGCCGGTCGTCGGCGTCGATCGCGAACGGACGCAGGACGTCGAAGGCCGCGTCGGGGTCCCCGAGCCGGTTGAGGAGCACGGCCGTCTGGAACGTGGCGACCGAGCGGATCTCCGTCGAGGCGATCCCGAGCTTGCGGGCCTTCAGCAGATCCCGCAGGGCGTCCTCGTGCCGGCCGAGGCGCGCCCGGCACAGGCCGAGCAGCGCCGTCACCTGGCCGTCCGCCGGCCGAGCGGCCGCGACGCGCGCGAACTCCGGCTCCGCCTCGCGGGTGCGGTCGCGGTCGTAGAGAAGCGTGGCGAGGGCCCATCGGCCCTCGAGCCAGCCGGGGCGCGCGGCGAGGGCGCGGCGGTAGAGCGAGACCGCCTCGTCGAGACGCCCGGCCTCGCGCGCCTTCGCGGCACCCGCGGCGAGCGCGTCGAACGAGACGACCGGAGCGGGCCTCGTGGCCGACGCGGGGGGCTGGGGCGTCGCCGCGATCGCCGCGGCGGGGACGAGGACCGCGGCGAGCACCGCGGCGGACACGCGCAGGGGGCGGAGCGCCGGGAAGGCGAGCCCGCGGGCACAGCGGGAAGGAACGGCCGGCGAGTGCGGCGTCGGATCGCGCATCAGAGGGAGGGCACGGACGACGAGGCCAAGAACGGACAGTATACCAACGACCCCGAGACGAGGGGCCCGAAGACGCGAAGAGGGGGCAGCGGGCAACGGCGCCCGCCACCCCCTCGAGGGTCAACCGGTCGAAGCGCCCGACCGGTCGATCCCGACTAGAAGAAGAACCTCACCGCGAGCTCGACCGTGCGGTGTCCACGCTTCGTCACCACCTTGCCGAAGTTGGCCAGGGTGTTGTCCGTGAACGTGAAGCCGGCCGTCGGGTTGCAGACGTCCGTGGTGCCGCCCGCGCCGTTCGACACGCCGGTCGCCCGCGCGTTGCACTGCGTGTTGAGGTGGTAGTCGATGTCCTGGTTGTTGATCATGTCGGGGTAGGCCTGGTTGAAGATGTTGAAGGCCCCGAAGCGCAGTTGCAGGCGGCGCGCGCCGCCGAGCGGGAAGTCCTTGAAGATCGTCAGGTCGTGGAACGAACGGCCCGGCGAGCGGAGCGTGTTCGGCGGGTAGGCCGGGCCCGTCTGGCCGAAGCCCGGGATCCCGACGCAGCCCACGTTCCACAGCTTCTCGCCGACGCCGGCGTTGCCCGCGCCTTCGTTCGGGTTGCAGCTGTAGGTCGGCGTGATGCCGCCCGGCGTGTTCGTGCCGCTGCCGCCGTTGAAGTCGCTGGTGCCGTACCACGCCCGGACCATCGCGTTGCTGCCGAGGTCACCCTCGAAGTACGGCCGGAAGGGCTGGCCGGAGCTCCACGTCGAGATGCCGGACAGGTTCCAGTCGTTGACGAGGTACTTGAGGGCGCCGCTCTTCACCGGGGAGGGCAGGCGCCAGCTCCACGAGACGTTCAGGATGTGCGTGCGGTCCATCGGCAGGATGCCGTAGTCGCGCTCCTGCCAGTCCGGGTACGGGTCGAGCACGGCGTTGTCGTTCGTGACCGTGCCCTTGGCCTGGGAGAGCGTGTAGGCGAGGAGGTACGTGAAGTTGCCCGACTGCTTGCTGAGCGTCGCCTGCATCGAGTTGTAGTTGCTCACGCCGATGTACTGCGTCAGGTTGACGGCCGACAGGTTCGCGTACGGCCGGTAGGTGTTGTACACGCTGTCGTTGATCGCCGCGAGGAGCAGCGGATCGCGCGAGTAGGCGTACAGGCCGCCGTAGGGCACGTAGTTGGTGTTCTGCTGGCCCGTCATGCTGCGGCCCCACGTCCCGACGTAGCCGACCTCGAGGACGTTGTGCCACGGGAGGCGCTTCGCCACCGAGAGGCTCGCGTTGTACGTGCGCGGCCAGTCGAGCGAGTTGGGGTTCGGCGTCCCGAAGCCGGCCACGGCGTTGACCGACGCGAACGGGTCGGCCTTCTTCGTGGTCGTGTAGTCGAGGCCGCTGTAGCCGTTCGTGCCCTGGCCGGGGAAGGCGCTCTGCAGCCCGCCGCCGTCGAGCGTCGCCGCGAACGAGTTCGGGACGACGTTGATGACGTTGTACTGCACGTTGCCCTGGTCGCGGACGTAGAAGATGCCCGAGCCGCCGCGGACGACGACGTCGCCGTCACCCTTGACGTCCCACGCGAAGTTCACGCGGGGCATCCAGAGGAGCGGCCGCGTCGGCACCATGCCCTGGCCGATCTCGCCGAACTGCGTGTAGGCGAGGCCGTTCAGGCGGGTGTTGGTGCCCGAGCCGATGTAGGCGGGCTGGCCCGCCTGGTAGTACGCGGGGTCGAACACGGCGCCGAGGTCGTTCGTCTCGGCGTTGTTCGTCCACTTGCCGAAGCGCACGCCGTACTCGAGCGTGAGGTTCTTGCGGATCTTCCACGAATCCTGCGCGAAGAACTCGAAGTTCCACGCGACGAAGTGGCCGATCGCCGAGGGCTGGCCGATGTTCGCGTTGGCCGGGCGGCCGGCGAGGATGTCTCCGATGTCGTTGTTCGTGCTGCCGTAGCCCCAGGGCGCGAAGTTGTACTGGATGTTCGCGTTGTGCTGGAAGTTCTGCTCCTTGTACTGCCGCTCGACGACCGCGCCGAACTTCAGGGCGTGCGTGTTCATGACCTTCGTCAGGTTGTCCTGGAAGCGCATGAACCCGTTGTAGGAGAAGATGTCCTGCACGTCCTGGGCGAACCAGATGCTGCCGAGGCTCCCGTTGTACTCGTTCACGAGCTCGGGGACGTACGGGCTCGAGCCGAACGGGTTGTCGATGGCGTCGGCCCCGTAGGTCGACTTCAGCATCTTCGACTCGTCCTTCCAGAGGTTGTCGTTCTTCAGCCGGCTCCACGAGAAGATGACCTCGTTCGTGATCGTCGGCGAGAGGACGCTCGTCACGTTGGCCACGGCCGAGTACGCGAGGGCGTTCTGGACGAGCGGCGTCGGCAGCTCGATCCCGCCGGGCTGCCACCACAGGCCGCGGTAGCGCTCGGGGGACTCCTTGTCACGAGCGAGGCGGACGTACGCGCGCGTGCCCTCGGAGATGTTGTAGTCGAGGCGCAGGACGCCCTGCTGGCGGTCGTTGCCGTTCAGGCGCGACGTCACGTAGTTGTAGCGGTTCACCGGGTCGTTGTAGTTCGGATCCGGGTAGAGGCCCATGAGGCCCTGGCCGATCGGCGAGATGTACGGGGCGAGGTTGTTGCCCGGAAGCGCGTTGCCGGCGCCGGGATAGCCGCTCGGGATGCGCATGTCGGTGTTCAGGTTGAGGTGCTGGCCCGCGCCGAACGTGGCGAAGTTGCCGGCCTTCATGTCGGCCGTCGGCACCACCGCGAAGTTCGTGCCGGTGTCGACCTGCTGCTTCTGGAACTCGTAGCCGATGAAGAAGAACGCCTTGTCGCGGTTCTTGTTGAAGCCCGTGCCGGGGATGAGGATCGGACCGGACAGCGTGCCGCCGGGGTAGTTGAACTTGCTCTTCGGCCGCTCCTGGTCCGCGTAGCTGCGGGACCGGTCGTTCGCCTGGAGCTTGTAGGGGCGGGCGTAGTCGTACAGCGAGCCGTGGAACTCGGAGCTGCCGGCCTTCGTGATCGCGTTCACCTGGGCGATCGCGCTGCCGAACTCGGCCGCGTAGTTGGAGGTCTGCACCTTCAGCTCGGCCACGAACTCGTTGTTCGGCACGTTCATCATGCCGCTGTTGTTGCCGACGTCGCGGAGGTTGGCGCCGTCCATCGTGACGCCGAGGTTCTCGGAGCGGCCGCCGTTGATCGAGAACGCGTTGCCCGCGTTGCCGAAGCCGGTGCCGATGCCGACCTGCTCGAACTGGTCCTGGCTCGGGGCGACGACGCCCGGCAGGATGCGGAGAAGCTCGGTCGGGTTGCGCCCGATGATCGACATCTTCTCGATCGTCTCGGGGGTGATCAGGCCCTCGCGGGCGCCCGTCTGCGACTGCAGCACGGTGCGCTCGGCGGTGACCTGGATCGTCTCGCCGAGGCCGCCGACTTCGAGCTTGATGTCGAGGCCGACGGTGTCGTTGGCGCTCAGTCGGATGCCCTTGGCTTCGTACGTCTTGAAGCCGGTGAGGGTCGCCTTGACCGTGTAGTAGCCGCGGTCGACCGCGGCGAAGTAGAACCCGCCGGTGGCGTTCGTGACCGCCTCACGGCTGTACTTCGTTCCTTCGTTGACGAGCGTCACGGTCGCCCCGGGGACGACGGCGCCGCTCGTGTCGGTGACCGTACCCCGGAAGCTCCCGGAGTTTTGGGCGAAGGCCGAGGTGGCCGCGATGACGAACGCGACAGCCAAGCCCAGCCTCTTGATTGAACCACTCACTTCTCGCACCTCCCGATAGGGGTCATGACGGTACGTGATCGGATGCCCTTGCTTCATATGTCCTTCGGCTCGGATGCAAGCCGCGTCAGCGAAGCGAGTCCGACGCGTCCCGGGGTACCCCTGGGCTGCCGATGGGCCGGCGGACCCGTGAAATCCCCGCAAGACCTCGTAATTCTTCGTGCAGGGGAGCGGCCTGTCAATGGCTTATTGAGGCCATTCTTGCGGCCTATCTCGTTGAAGCGATTCGATTTTCGGATTCAGCGCGATTCAATTATCCGAACGTGCGGCGGGGATTGAAAGTTGCTTAGGATGAGCAACTTCGAAGGTGACGCGCGACGACATGGTCAGGCCGGCGAGGCGATCTTGGATCGTCAGGGCGAGCGAGTACCCCCCGTCGGCGAGGCCGGCGAGGGGGAGGGTCACCCTCCGGACGGCCCGGAGGCCACTCACATCGATTTTGTAGGGGGCTTCCTCGAGCACCACGCTGCCGTCCGGCCGCTCGAGCCGGTACCCCCCGAAGAGCTGGGGGACGCCCGCGAGACCCAGCCCTCCGAACCCGTGGACCTCGTACTGGCAGTAGAGGGTGTCGCGCGCGCCGAACTCGCGCCGTGCCGTCGGCACGAGGCGCGGCGGCTCGTCGCTCTGCCGGGAGGGCAGTGCGAGATCGGAGAGCATCGGAGTCGACACGTAGGGGCGGTCGAGGTCGGGCACGTCGACTCGCTGCGTGACGAGGCCGGCGGCACCGGAGGCCGAGTCCCTCACCAGGACGCGCACCTGTGACACGCCGGGCGGCAGCCAGACCTCGCGCCGCACGAGCCACCAGCCGTCGCCGACGTCGCCGGGCCCGAGCGTGAGGTCGAGCCGCTCGTCGATCGGCACCGCCGGCGGCCGGTGGAGGCCGGCCGTGACGACGGACAGGTCGAGCCGCGCCCGCCAGGGCGTCGCCGCCCGGCTGACGACGACCGCGCCGTTGTCGATCTCGAGCACGACGAAGACACGCGCCTGACCGGCTCCGTTCGTGTCGGCCACGTAGGCCGCGAGGCGCAGCGGGAGCGCGCCGCGCGCGCGGCCGGCGAGGAGGGTCGGGTCGAGAGCCCGCCGGCTCGCGAGGGTCGCGGGGGCGCTCCCGCCCTTCGCGGGCTTCCGCTCCGCCGGCACCGCCGCGACCGGCGGCAGCGCGAGGTTCCGCTCGTCCTCGCGCGCCGCGCGATAGCCGCGCCGGGCGCGCACGGTCAACCCGGGGCGGGCCACTCGCACCTCCAGCCGGTGCCACTTGCCGTCGGGCGGGCCCGGCGGCTGATAGCCGATGAGGTAGTAGGCGGACGAGTCCGCCGCCATCCGCTCGAGCCCCGCGGCGAGGTCGTTCGAACGCGTGAGCGCGCCGCCCGTCTCGTCCGCGAGCGTCTGGCCGCCTCCCGTCGCGAGCACCGTCTCCTCTGCGGCCATCATGCCGGCGTCCTGACCGCGCGGCGGCTGCGCCGCGCCCGCGGCGCCGTCGAACGCGGGCCCGGCGAGGGCCCGGGCGTCGAGGAAGTACACCGCGGTGTTCGCGCGCTGAGCCGCGTCGACGGCGTCGCGGAACGCGGACGGGATCGACGCGTCGTTCACGAGGGCCTCCGACGCGACGAGGATCGACCGGCGGCCTTCGGCGGCGGCGAGCCCCGCCGAGAGCCGCGCGAGCGCCTGCAGGAGCGACCGGGTCCGCTGCAGCGAGGCGGCGTGGACCTCAGCCGCGCGCAGGCGGACGCGCGACAGGCATTGCCGGATCTCCGGGCAGCTCATGCCTGAGTCGTACGGGCTCGCGCACGGCGCGCACACGCGCGTGTCGAGCCAGCGCTGCGCCACGCGCTCGATCGCGGCCGGTCCCGCGAACGTCACCGACCCGCCCGGCGCGGGCAGCGCGTCGACGGGGCGGGAGCGCGAGGCGTCGCTCGCGATCGTGTACTCCATGGTCTGCTCGAGCACGTCGATGCGGTAGGCCTCGGCGTCGGTCATCAACTCGGCGCCCCCGCCGGCCGGCAGCATCCGTCCCTGGATGCGGTCGACGACGGCGAGGAGGTCGTCCCGGCCCCCGGCGACGAGGTCGCTCCACCACTGCGAGCCGCTCGTCGTCACGATCGTGATCTCGTCGCGCGCGTCGGCCTCGTCCGAGATCCAGCCCGCGAGCGCGCGCTTGAGCGGCACCGCCACGGCGGGCGAGATCCCGAGGTCGTCGACGAGCAGCGCGAGCGTCCGCCCCGGCCGGCCGGCGGTGGGCGCGTTCGTGGCGCCGGGATCGAACCCCAGGCTCGAGCCGGCCGCGGCTTCGGCGGCGCGGTCGGCCGACAGGTCGCGAGCCTCGAAGCTCCCGATCGGCTGGGGCTTTCCGTCCTCGAGGACGGTGAAGTCCTGCCGGGTCAGGCCGCGCACCGGTCGGCCCCCGGCGTCGAGGACCACGGCATCGACCTTGATCGCGGAGGCGCTCGCGGGGTACGTGGGCGTCGGCGCGTCCGCGGGGAGCGACGGCTCGACCGCGACGAGAGACAGCGGAAGCACGAGCAGGCCCGTCCGCCACCGGCGCCGCATGGGGCAGAGTATAGTGCGCGTGCCGAGCCTCTCGCGGCTCCGCGCCCTGCCGATGTCCAAGCCCCGTCGAGAGAAGAAGCCGCGCGCGCGCGAGGCGCCGCCGACGCCCGGCGACGGCCGCGCCGCGAGCGCCGCCCACGCCGTACGCCCGTCGGCGTCGCCGCCCGAGGGGCCGTCGTCCTGGCCGCACCGGCTCGCCCTCGCCGGGCTCCTGTGCGCTCTCGTCCTCGTCGCCTACACGCCCGCTCTCCGCGGCGGCTTCATCTGGGACGACAAGCCGCTCCTGAGCGACAGCGCACTCGTCCGCGCTCCCGACGGGCTCCGGCGGTTCTGGCTCACGGCGGAAGCGCCGGACTACTGGCCGCTGACGTCGACGACCTTCTGGCTCGAGTGGCGCCTGTGGGGCATGGACCCCACCGGCTACCACGTCACGAACGTGGCGCTGCACGCCGCGTGCGCGCTCCTCGCCTGGGCGCTCCTCGCGCGCCTCGGCGTGCCCGGCGCCTACCTCGGGGCCCTGCTCTTCGCCGTGCACCCGGTCAACGTCGAGTCGGTCGCGTGGATCGCGCAGCGGAAGAACCTCGTCGCGCTCGTCTTCTTCCTGCCTTCCGTGCTCCTCTACCTGTCGAGCGACGAGCGCGGGCGCGCCCGCCCCGGCGCTGGCGGGGACGCCCGGTACTGGGCGAGCCTCGGCCTCTTCGTCCTCGCAATGCTCGGCAAGGGCTCGGTCGCCACGTTGCCGGCGATCCTGCTGCTTCTCATCTGGTGGCGGCGGGGCGCTCTCTCCCCGCGCGACCTCGCGCGGGTCGTGCCGTTCGGGGTGGCCGCGTGCGGCCTCGTGCTCGTCAACGTGTGGTTCCAGACCCACGGGACCGGCCCGCTGCGGGACGTCGGGTGGCTCGACCGCCTGCTCGGCGCCGGCGCCGTCGTCTGGTTCTACCTGTCGAAGGCTCTCCTGCCCGTCGGCCTCTCTTTCGTGTATCCGCAGTGGAGCGTGAGCGCGGCGCGGCCGGCGTGGTGGATCCCGGGCCTGGCGGCGGCGCTCGCCACGGTCGTTCTGTGGAGGATGCGGGCCGGCCGCGCGAGGCCCTTCTTCGTCGCCTGGGTCTTCTACCTCCTCGCCCTGGTCCCGGTCATGGGCCTGACCGACGTCTACTTCATGAAGTACTCGCTCGTGGCCGACCACTACCAGCACGTCGCCCTGCTGGGAGCTACGGCTCTGGTCGCCGCCGGCGCCATCACCCTCCACGGCCGGCTGGCGGGGGCCGCCCGCCGCGGCGCGGTCGCGGTCGCGGCCCTCGCCGTCGCGGCGCTCACGCTGGCCTCGGCGCGGCAGAGCGCCGCCTACCGCGACGAGGAGACGTTGTGGCGGGCGGCGAGCGCCGCGAACCCGGACGCCTGGCTCGCACACTACAACCTCGCGGTCGACCTCGCCGGCCGCGACCGGCGCGCCGAGGCGATGGGTCACCTCGAGGCCGCGCTCCGCGCGAAGCCGGATTACGCGGAGGCGCACAACAACCTGGCCCTCCTGCTCTCGGCCGGGGGGCGCGACGCCGAGGCGCTGGAGCACGCGCAGATCGCCGTGCGCCTCCGCCCCGACATGCCGGAGGCGCGGGTCTCGCTCGGGATCCTCCTGGCGAAGGGCGGCCGGCCCGCCGACGCGCTGCCCCACCTGGAGGAGGCGGTGCGGATCCGTCCCGCTTCGGCCGAGGCGCAGCACAACCTCGGCCTGGTCCTGGCGGCCCTCGGGCGGCCGGGCGAGGCTCTGCCTCACCAGGAGGAGGCGGCGCGGCTCGATCCCGGATCCGCGGAAGCGCAGGAGGCGCTCGGCACCGCGCTCCTCGCGGCCGGGCGCCCGCAGGACGCCTGCGCCGCTCTGGAGGCCGCGCTGCGCCTGCGGCCCGGGCGCGGCGAGACGCTCGCCAACCTCGGGCTCGCTCTGCTTCGTTCCGGGAGGCCGGAGGAGGCGATGGCGCGCTACGCCGAGGCGCTTCGGGCCTCGCCCGATCTGCCCGATGCCCAGTACAACGTCGGGACCCTCTTCGCCATGGCCGGCCGGCCGGCCGAGGCCGAGGAGCACTACGCCGCGGCCCTGCGGCTGCGCCCGGACTACGCCGAGGCCCACAACAACCTGGCCGCGGTGCTGGTTGGCGCGGGACGTCTCGCGGAGGCCCGAGCCCATCTCGAGGCGGCGGTGCGCCTGAAGCCCGACCTCTTCGACGCCCGCGCCAACCTCGCCGACGTCTACGCGCGATCCGGCCGCCGGGCCGACGCTCTCGCCCAGGCGCGGGCCGCGCTGGCCCTCGCCCCGCCGTCGGCTCGCCCGCCCCTGGAGCAGAGGATCCGGGCATGGGGCGGCAGGCTATAATCGAACGCGCCGACGCGTTCTTCCGTCCGCGCCGTTCTCCCGATGCGCCTCAGCCTCCTCCTCCTCCCCGCCCTGTGCCTCCTCGCGGCGCCCGACGCGGCCCGCGCGCAGGCCGGCGGCCGCGATCCGGAGCAGCTCCTCGCCAAGGCCGTGGCCCTCCATCAGGCGGGCGACGTCGTGGGAGCGATCCAGTACTACGAGGCGGTGCTCGAGAAGGAGCCGGACCGCGCGGAGGTGCGCTCGAACCTCGGCGCCGCGTTCATGAAGCTCGGTCGGTTCGAGGAGGCCATCTCGCAGTACCGCAAGGCGCTCGAGGCCCGGCCGGACATGACGAGCGTCCGCTTCAACCTGGCCCTGGCCTTCTACAAGGCCGACCGCCTGGCCGAGGCCGCGCCGGAGTTCGCGACCGTCCTGGAGCAGTCTCCGAAGCAGCAGAATGCGACGCTCCTGCTCGCCGACTGCCGCCTGCGGATGGGCGAGCCGGCGCGGGTCGTCGAGCTGCTCTCGCCCCTCGAAGGCCAGCTCGGGAGCGATCGGCTGTTCTCGTACCTCCTCGGCTCGGCCCTCCTCGAGACCGATCAGCTCGAGCGCGGCCAGGCCGTGATCGATCGCCTGTTCGGCGCCGGCGACTCCGCCGAGGCGCGCGTGCTCCTCGGTGCGCAGTACCTCCGGCAGGGGCAGGCGATCAAGGCCGTGCCCGAGATCGCGCGCGCGGTGGAGATGAACCCGGCCCTTCCCGGAGTCCACGCGCTCTACGGCCGGGCCCTCAGGCAGAACCACGACAACGCGGGCGCGATGGCGCAGTACCGCGCCGAGCTCGACCGCAACCCGAACGACTTCGAGTCGAACCTGTGGCTCGGCCTGCTCCTGCTCGAGTCGAATCAGCTCGACGTCGCCTTCGAGCACCTCAAGCGCGCCGGCCGGATGCGGCCGGGCGAGCCCGCGATCGCGTACGGTCTCGGGCGGCTGCACCTCGCGGCGGAGAGGCTCGACGACGCCCGGCGGGAGCTCGAGAAGCTCGTGGCGCTCTCCCCGTCGTACCGGCAGGGACACGTGCTGCTCGCGACCGTCTACTACCGCCTGAACCTGCGCGACAAGGGCGACGAGCAGCGGGCGATCGTCGAAAAGCTGCGCTCCGAGGAGAAGGACGCCGCCGCGGACCAGGAGACCGCGCCGCCGGACCGCTGACCATGGGCAACCGCTGGCCGGTCGTCACGCTGATGGTCCTCCTCGCGCGCGCCGCGGCGGCGCAGGACGCCGACCTCGACACGCTGCTCTCCCGCGCGGTCGTGCTGCATCAGTCCGGGGACCTCGAGGGCGCCGCCGCCCTCTACGTCCAGGTGCTGCGGGCCGCCCCCGGTGCGTCCCGCATCCGCTCGAACCTCGGCGCGGCGTACGCGGGCCTCGGGCGCTACGAGGACGCGATCACCGAGTACCGTCGGGCGCTCGAAGGGGAGGACGACCCGTCGATCCGGCAGAACCTGGCCCTGTCCCTGGACAAGGCCGGGCACCTCGAGGAGGCGGCCGCGGAGGCCGCCCGCGCCCAGGCGTCCCAGCCCGGGAACCGCGCGGTCGTCCTGCTGCTCGCGAACATCGAGCTCCGTCGCGGCCGATTCGAGCGGGTCGTCGAGCTGCTCTCGCCCGTCGTCGGCGCGGCGCCGGACGACACGTCGGCAGCCTACATCCTGGGCTCCGCCCTCCTCGAGCTCGACCGCACGGTGGAAGCACAGGGCGTGCTCGATCGCCTCTTCCGCGACGGCTCGGCCGAAGGGCACGTCCTGCTCGGGACGGTCCTCGCGAAGCGGCGCGACTGGCCAGCGGCTCTCGCCGAGTACGAGAAGGCCCGCGCCGCGAACCCGAAGCTGCCCCTCGTCAACTACCTGGTCGGCGAGGCGCTCATGCGGGGGAGGGAGGACTGGGCCGGCGCCGCGACGGCTCTGCGCGCCGAGCTCGCGTCGAACCCGTACCACTTCGAGTCCAACCTGCTCCTCGGGACGCTGCTGCTCGAGGGCGGCGGCCTGCCGGAGGCCCTGTCGCACCTCGAGCTGGCTGCCCGACTGCGCCCGGGCGATCTCTCCGTGAAGTACCCGCTCGGGGTCGCCTATCTCAACGCCGGCCGCCTCGAGCAGGCGCGCGTCCTGCTCGAGGCGGTCGCCGTGGCCGCGCCCGGGCACCTGCAGACCCAGATGAAGCTCGCCGCCCTCTACTCGAAGCTCGGGCTCTCCGCCGAAGCGGCCCGCGCCCGCGCGAGCGCCGCCAGGCTCCTCAAGGAGGCCGACGCGCAGGCCTTCCAGGGCGGGAAGCAGATCATCGAGCGGGCCCTCGGCGCGGCGGGCCCCGCGCCCGACGCGACCCCCGACCATCGATAGGACCACTCCTTGGAGCGACCCTCGACATCCCGCCGGTCCACCGCTGTGCTCGCGGCGCTGACGTTCGCGGCGTCCGCGGCCCTCGCCGCCCCGCAGGCCGCCGCGCCGCGCCGGCCCGGGGCCGCGAAGGCGCCGGCCGGGCCGTCCGCGGCCGTCCGCGGCGTCGTCACGATCACGGGGGCGAAGACGAACGCCTGGGCCGTCGTCACGCTCGAGTCGCCGGCCCTGAAGGCCGCCGCACCGCTCGCCGAGCCGGTGAAGATCGACCAGAAGGGCTTCCGCTTCCTGCCGCACGTGGTCGTGGTGCCGACGGGATCGTCGATCCGCTTCCTCAACAACGACCCGGAGCCGCACAACGTCTACTCGCCGGAGGGCCGCTACAACCTCGGGACGTGGCCGACCGGCGACACGCGGGACACCGTCTTCAAGAAGCCCGGCGTCTACAGCCAGCTCTGCAACATCCACCCCGACATGCTGGCCTTCGTCGTGGTCGTCGACACGCCCTACTATGCGGTGACCGACGACGCCGGCAACTACGTCATCCGCGACGTCGCGCCGGGGAAGTACACCCTCGTCGTCTGGCACGAGAAGAAGGACGGCCTCGAGCGCGAGGTGACGGTCGAGGCGGGCAAGCCCCTCAAGCTCGACCTCGTCGTCGAGAAGTAGATGCGGTCCCGCCCTCCCGACGCGAGCGCACCGGCGGGGGAGACGCCCCGCCGCGCGTTCGTGACGTGGCTGGGCGGCGCTTCCCTCGTCGCCGGAGCGGCCAGCCTCCTCGCGGCCATCGCGCGCTCCGTCGTGCCCGAGGTGCTCTACGAGCCCGCGCGCCGCTTCCCGGTCGGCCGGCCCGCCGACTTCGCGCCCGGGAGCGTGACGTTCGTCTCCGAGCGGCGCCTCTTCGTCTTCAGCACGCCCGAGGGCTTCTACGCGGTGTCGGCCGTGTGCACGCACCTCGGCTGCAACGTCAGCCACGAGGAGGGCCGCGGCTTCGCGTGCCCGTGCCACGGCAGCCAGTTCCACGAGGACGGCCGCGTGCGCAAGGGGCCGGCGGCCTGGCCGCTGCCGCGCTTCGCCCTCAGCCTCTCCCGCCGGGGCGAGCTCGTCGTCGACACGCGGCGCACGGTCTCTCCCGAGTTCCGGCTGAAGGCGTGAGCCCGCGGCGATGAAGGCGACCGTCGGGCGGCTCTACCGGTCGGTGTTCCGGACCGGCTGGCCGCGCACGCGCCAGCAGCGCCTCCAGGCGATGCTGTCGAGCTTCGTGCTCCACCTGCACCCGACCCGGGTGCGGGTGGGCGTCCTGCGGCCCTCGTACACGCTCGGCCTCGGCCTCGTCTCCTTCTTCCTGTTCGTGAGCCTCACCGCGACCGGCCTCGCGCTGATGCTCTACTACGTCCCGCACCCGGCCGCGGCCTACCGCTCGATGAAGGACCTCGAGCACGCGGTCGCGTTCGGGATGTTCCTGCGCAACTCGCACCGGTGGGCGGCCCACGGCATGGTGGCCGTCGTCTTCCTCCACATGTGCCGCGTCTTCTTCACCGGCGCCTACAAGCCGCCGCGCGAGTTCAACTGGGTGGTGGGCGTCCTTCTCCTGCTGCTGACGCTGGCGCTGTCGTTCACGGGCTACCTGCTCCCGTGGGACCAGCTCGCGTACTGGGCGATCACCGTGGGGACGGCCATCGTCGCGTACTTCCCGTGGCTCGGGCCCCAGGCGCGCTACCTCCTTCTCGGCGGCCACGAGATCGGCCAGGCCGCCCTCCTGCGCTTCTACGTGCTGCACTGCCTGCTCCTGCCGCTCGCCATGGCCGGGCTCGTCGCCCTCCACTTCTGGCGCGTGCGGAAGGACGGCGGCCTCAGCCACCCGCCGCACGCGTCGCCGCGGCGGGTGACCGCGTGGCCGCACCTCGTCTTCCGCGAGCTCCTCGTGCTCGTCGTGGTCCTCGCCGCGGTGAACCTCGCGGCCCTCCTCTTCGACGCGCCGCTCGAGGCGGTCGCCGACGCGACGCGCACGCCGAACCCGGCGAAGGCGCCGTGGTACTTCCTCGGCCTGCAGGAGCTCGTCCACTACGGCGCGATCTTTGGCGGGGTCGTCGTGCCGACGGCCCTCGTCCTCGCCCTTCTCGCGCTGCCGTACGTCGACACGCACCCGCGCGGCGTGGGCGTCTGGTTCGCCCGCGAGCGTCGCCTGGCGAACACGGTCTTCGCCGCGGTGGCGCTCGCCCTCGTCGCGGTGACGGTCGTCGGCACCTTCTTCCGCGGCCCGAACTGGGCCTTCGTGGTCCCGTGGGCCCGCTGAAGCCCGGGCCCGGGCTCGGCCGCGGCCTCTCGCCGGGGCTGCGGTGGGCGTTCGCGCTTTCGTCGCTCGCGCTTCTCGCGACGGTCGTCTGGGCGGCGGTCGCGGAGTATCGCGCCGAGTGGCGCGTGCTGCAGCGGCGCTTCCGCGCCGCGGCGCCGGCGGCCGCCGGCGGAGAGGACGTCGAGGCCTTTGGCCTGCAGCAGATCTGGCTGCCCGACGTCGACCGCGTCGACCGCTGCACGTCCTGCCACCTCGGGATCGCCGACCCGACGATGAAGGGCGCCCCCGCCCCCTTCCGCGCGCACCCGGGCCGCTGGCTGGAGACGCACCGGCCCGACCGCTTCGGCTGCACCTCGTGCCACGGCGGCCAGGGCGAGGCGACGACCTTCGCCGGGGCCGCCCACCGCCGCGCGGCGGGCGGAGCCGACGCGATGGCCTCGCGCGAGCTGATGGAGGCGCGGTGCGGCGAGTGCCACCGCGAGCGCGCGCCGCGGGGCACCATGTGGCTCGCCCGCGGGCGCGCGATCATCGGGGACCGCAACTGCGTCGCGTGCCACGAGCTGCCCGGCTACGACGCGTCCGAGGTTCGCGCCCCGCGGCTCGACGGCCTCGCGCGGAAGGTCTCCCCGGCGTGGCTCCGCGCGTGGCTGAAGCAGCCGCGGGCGTACTTCGCGAAGACGCGGATGGGGGAGTTCCGGCTCTCCGACCGCGACGTCGAGGCCCTCGCGGCGTTCCTCCTCGGCCAGCCGGACCGGTCGCCGCTCGACACGACGGACTGGTCGAAGGCGAGCGCGGAGAAGGGGGGCGAGATCTTCCGCCGCTCGCGCTGCGTCACCTGCCACGCGGTCAACGGCCGCGGGGGGACGCTCGGGCCGGAGCTGACCCACGTCGGGGCCAAGACCTCCCGCGACTGGCTCTACACGTGGCTGCGCGACCCGCACCGCCTCCAGCCGAAGACCCTCATGCCGCGCTTCCGCTTCGCCGACGACCAGGCGCGCGACGTGGCCGCCTATCTCGCGAGCGAGCTCGCCGAGCCGCCGAAGGACTTCACCGCGAGCGCCGCGCCGCCCTCGGCGGCCCTCGCCGAGGAGGGCCGGCGGGTCTTCGAGAAGCGCGGCTGCTACTCGTGCCACGACCTCGAGGGCTTCCTGAAGCTCGCCCGCATCGGGCCGAAGCTCTCCGCGATCGGCGACCGCGTGCTCGAGACGGCTGCCCTCGACGCCCGGCACGTCGCGCCCACCCTGCCGAACTGGATCCACACGAAGGTGCGGACGCCGGACGCGGTGCTCGAGGGCGCGCGCATGCCGACGTTCGGCTTCGACGAGAAGGACGGCGCGGCTCTCGCGGTCGCCCTCCTGAGCCTGCGGGCGCGGGAGATGCCCCCGGCCCGGACGACGCACGACCCGTCGCGGCCGGCCTGGGAGCCGCAGGGCGAGATGGGCGCCCTCGTCCGCCGCTACCGCTGCCTCTCCTGCCACAGCGTCCGGGGCACGGGCGGCACGCTCTCGACGGTCGCCCTCGACCGCATCGGCTCGCAGCTCACGCGTGAGCACCTCGAGGCGTTCGTGCAGAAGCCGTATGGCGTCCGCGTGTCCCTGCCCGAGCGCATGCCGCAGCTCGGCGTCACGGCGGCCGAGGCCCGGGTGATCGCCGGCTACTTCTCGACCGTGATGATCGACGACGCCGTCGAGGGCGGGGTGCCGCGCGACGCCGCCTCGATCGAGCGCGGGCGCGTCCTCTTCGCGCGGGACGGCTGCGCGGCGTGCCACATCGCGGGGGAGAAGGGCGGGTACGTGGGCCCGGAGCTGAACGGCAGCGCCGCGCGGCTCAAGCCGGGCTGGACCGTGAGCTGGCTCATGACGCCGCAGAGGTGGAAGCCGGGGACGCTCGAGCCCGACACCGGCCGCTCGCGCGAGGAGGCCGAGGCCCTCGCGGCGTACGTCCTCAGCCTGCCGCCGCGGAAGGCGAAGGCGGTGCGGCCGTGACGCCACGGGGCCGGGGCCGCACGAGGGCCGCGACTCCTGCGGCCGTGGCCGTCGCCGCCGCGCTGGCCGGCGCGGTCCCCGGCGGCCGCGGCGCTTCCGCCCCGCCGCGCGACGCGCTGCAGGAGGCCTTCCGCGACGACGGGCTCACCGCGGCCGCGGCGCAGGGGAAGGCGCTCTTCGCCGCGCGGTGCGCGACGTGCCACGGGCCCGAGGGTCGCGGCGACGGCCAGAACGCCTACAACCTGTCGCCGGCGCCGCCGGATTTCGCGGAGTCCCTCGCGAGGGTCCCGCCCGCGGACCGCCGCCGCATCGTCGAGTCCGGGACGGCCGCGCTCGGCCGCTCGCCCCAGTGCCCGCCGAACGGCCGCGCGCTCCGCGACGACGAGGTCGACGCGCTCGTCTCGTGGCTGGCGGTCGCCGCGCGGCCGGCGGCGGCGCCGACCGACGAGCCGGCGCCCCGCTCGTGGCGCCCGCGCAAGCGCTCGCCCTGAGGGCGCCGACCGCGCCTACGGCGTCGTCGGCTTCGGCTCCTTCGCGTGGTTGACCCACACGTCGACCGCCGCGTCCGTCTTGAAGCCGGTGTCGCTCTTCGTGAACGTGAAGCCGACGAAGTTGCCGGTGACGATGTCCACGTCGCCGTCGCCGTCGAAGTCCCCGAGGTCGACCGTCGTGTGGGTGAGCTTGCCGGTCTCGATCGGGTGGGGGACGAAGACGCCCTTCTTCGTCTGCTCGAGCCAGCCGAGCGACGTGAACGGCGCGAGGCTCCCCTGGCGCTCGAGGAGCTGGAACGCCGGGTGCTCGGCGTTCGGCAGGAACGCGGCGCACACGATGTCCATGTCCCCGTCCCCGTCGAGGTCGGCGGCCTGGGCCCGGTGGACCCCCGGCATGAGCACGAGGTCGTGCTGCTTCCAGGGGAACGAGCCCTCGTTCTCGAACCAGCGGACGCCGTGGAAGGGGCGGATCGTGAAGTCGTCGAGCGAGTCGCCGTTCGACATCAGCAGGTCGAGGTCGCCGTCGCCGTCCATGTCGACGAGCTCGATGCCGGAGGAGCCCCACACCGGCACCACCGCCCGGAAGATCGTCTCGGCGCGGAAGCCCTTGCCCGGCCCGCGGTTGATGTAGGCGAGGACGTGCTCGTACTGCTGGGAGATGAGCGCCACGAAGTCCATCCGCCCGTCCTTGTTGAGGTCCACCGGGATGACGTGGATCCCGCCCGGGCGCGCGTCGACCGGGTAGCCCTCGAACTTCGGCTGCTTCCAGTCGGTCGTGCGGTTCTCGTAGACCATGATCGCGCCGACGGTGTGCCAGCCGAACGCGGCGACCGCGAGGTCGAGCTTGCCGTCGCCGTCGAAGTCGGCGGCCTCGACGTCGGCCGTGCGGGCGATGCGGTCGACGAGCACGATCTTCTCGAACTGGAGGCGGCCCGTCTGGCGGAGCCAGACGATGCTGCCCTTCTCGTGGTCGCCCGGCATGAAGTCGCCGAGGTCGGCGATCAGGAGGTCCTGCTTCCCGTCGCCGTCGAAGTCCACCATCGCCGCGTGGTCGGGGTTCGGGATCTTCGCGATCTCGCGCAGCGTCGTCTCGCCCTTCGCCGGCTCTCCCACGTAGACCGAGCCGTGGCCCATGTCGCAGGCCACGACCTCGAGCCTGCCGTCGCCGTCGAGGTCGAAGAAGCGCGTGTTCGCGACGACCGGCACGGAGGCGTTCTCCGCGCTCATCGTCCGCTTCTCGGCCTTCAGGCTGCCGATGCCCTCGGGCCAGGGCGGCGGAAGGGGAAGCGTCACCGGGGAGCGGGCCTCGAAGTAGCGCACGAACTGGGCCGTGTCCATCTGCCACAGGACGCTCTCCTCGCCGGGCGTCACGCCGGTGCCCATGAGGCTCCGCTGGGCCATCTCCTGGATGCGCAGGCGCCACATCCCGCGCGGCAGGTACTGCGGTTGCGGCACGACGTGGCACTTCGAGCACTGCTTCTTCACGGTCTCGCCGAACGCGGCGTCGGGAAGCGTGTCGGGCTGGCCGTCGAGCCCGAGGATCGGGCCGGCGGGGGACGCGGCGGGCGGGGCCTGGGCGGCGCCGAGGACGGCCACGGCCACGAGGGGAAGAGCGAGGAGAAGGACCGCGAAGGAACGCGTGCGCATCGACTTCCAGTCTACCTATAATCGTCGCGTCCGCCTCGCGCGCGTCGCGGCGCCTCCGTCATGTCACCCTTCCTCCCGGCCGCCGCTCTCCTCCTCCTCCTGCAGGCGCCCGCTCCGCCGCCGGCCCTCGCCGCGCCCGATCCCGCCGCGCTCTTCGCCGAGGCCGTGCGGCTGCAGCAGCAGGGCGACGTCGCCGGCGCGGCGGCGGCCTACGAGAAGGCGCTCGCCACCGGCCTCGACCACCCGGCCCTGCGCTCGAACCTCGGCGCGGCGTACGCGGCCCTCGGCCGCTACGACGACGCGATCGACCAGTACCGGCGCGCCCTCGAGAAGGACGGCGCCAACGTCGCGATCCGCCGCAACCTCGCCCTCGCCTTCTACAAGACCGGCCGCATGGAGGACGCGGCCCGCGAGGCCGAGGCGGTGGCCCTCGCGCAGCCGGAGAACGAGCCGGCGCGCCTCCTCCTCGCCGACTGCCTGTTCCGCCTGGGCCAGACGAAGCGGGTCGTCGACCTGCTGCAGCCTCTCGCCGGCCGCTCGTCGCAGGACCGCGCGGTGTCGTACCTGCTCGGGATGGCCCTCATAGCGGAGGGGCGGATGGGCGACGCGCAGGCCGCGATCGACCGCGTGCTGCGCGACGACGCGCCGGAAGCGCAGGTGTTCCTCGCGATGATGTACCTGCGCGACTCTGACTGCGCGAAGGCGGAGCCGCTCATCCGCCGCGCCCTCGACGCGAGCCCGAAGCTGCCGCTCGCGAACTTCCTGAACGGCCAGTGCCTGATGGACGACAAGCGCAGCGACTGGACCGGGGCGAGCGAGGCGTTCAAGGCCGAGCTCGCGGTCGACCCCAACCACTTCGAGGCGAACCTCTACCTCGGCGACCTGCTGCGCGAGGGCGGCCGCCACGAGGAAGCCCTCCCGTACCTCGAGCGGGCGCGGCGGCTGCGGAGAGACAACCTGGGCGCGCAGTTCTCGCTCGGCGCGGCCTACGTCGCCCTCGGCCGCACCGAGGAGGCCCTGCCGCTGCTCGAGGCGGTGGCGAAGGCGGCGCCGGACCACCTGCAGACCACCTGCAGCTCGCGATCGTCTACACCCGCCTCGGCCGGGCGGCCGACGCGCAGCGCGAGAAGGCGGCGGTCGCCCGGGTCTCGAGCGAGAGCGAGAACCGGTTCTTCCGGGGCGTCAGCGAGGCGCTGGCGAAGCTGCTGGCGAAGCCGGCGCCGGCCCCGGCCCCCTAAGGCTCCGCCACAGGTCCACCCATCCGTCGGCGCGGAAGCCGGTGTCCGTCCGCGCGAACGTGAAGCCGACGAAGTTGCCAGCGAGGAGGTCGGGCGGCCGTCCCCGTCGACGTCGGCGACGTCGAGGGCCGCGTGCGAGAGCTGGCCCGCCTCGATCGCGTGGCGGACGAAGACACCCGGCCGCGTCTGCTCGAGCCAGCCGAGCGAGGTCATCGCCGTCCGCGTTCTTTCCGGGTCGGGCAGGAAGGCCGCGACCGCGACGTCCTGGTCGCCGTCGCCGTCGAGGTCCGCGGCCACCGCGCGGTGGGCCCCGGGAAGCGCCGCGAGCTCGTGCGGCACGAAGGGATAGGCGCCGCGGTTCTCGAGCCAGGCGATGCCGTGGTACGGGCGAACGGTCGCGTCGTCGAGCGTCTCGCCGTTCGTCGTGAGCACGTCCGTGTCGCCGTCGCCGTCGAGGTCGACGAGCTGCATCCCGGTCGCGCCCCAGGCCGGCGTCCGCGCACGGAAGACCGTCTGCCGCTCGAAGCGTCGCTCGCCCCGGTTCAGGAAGGCGACGACCTCCTCGTGCTGCTGCGCGAACAGCGCGACGAGGTCGGGCCGGCCGTCGTGGTCGAGGTCGGCGACCGCGGTCTCGAGGGCGCCGGCCCGCGGGTCGAGGACCGTCTCGACGAGCTGCGGCTCCTTCCAGTCGGTCGTGCGGTTCTCGTACAGGAGGAGAGCGCCTCGGGAGTAGAGGCCGAAGGCCGAGACCACGAGGTCGAGGTCGCCGTCCCCGTCGAGGTCCACCGCCTCGACGTCGGTCACGCGCGGCAGCTTCTCGACGAGCACGCGCTTCTCCACTTCCCGTCGGCGGTCTGCCGCAGCCAGACGACCGCGCCCTTGCTGTGGTCCTCGGGCATGAAGAAGCCGATGTCGGCCACGAGGAGGTCGGTGCGGCCGTCCCGGTCGAGGTCGACGGCCGACGCGCGCACGGGGTTCGGGATCTTCGCGATCTCGCGGAGCGCGCCAGACGGGTCGCGCGGGTCGCCGACGAGCACGAGCCCGTGGCCCATGTCGCAGGCCACGATCTCGGGCTTTCCGTCGCCGTGGAGGTCGACGAGGCGCACGCTCGCGACGATCGGCACCGGCGCCGCTCCGGGCGGGCTCATCGGCCGGCGCTCGAAGCGCAGGGGCGCGCCGTCCGGCCCGGGCCAGGGCTCCGGCGCGTCGAGCGCCTCCGGCGCGCGCGCCTCGAAGTACTCCGCGAACGGCGCGAGGTCGGCCTGGGCGAGACCGCTCGTGCGACCCTCCGGCACGCCGACGCCGGTCAGGCTGAACCGCCGCATGTCCTGCAGCCGCTGCTTCCACTGCGCGCGCGGCAGGTCCGACGGCGCGGGCGTCGCGTGGCACACCGCGCACTCGCGCCGGACCGTCTCCGCGAAGGCGGCGTCGGTCCGCGGGTCCGGCCGGCCGTCGAGGCCGAGGACCGCCGGCGGGGGAGGCGGCGCCGGGGGAAGAGGCGGCGTGCGGGCCGTGCACGCGAGCGTGGCGGCCAGCAGGGCGGCCGGCACGGCGGCTTCGAGCGCGGGACGTCTCCTCACGCGATGCAGTCTAGCCGGTCGCGGCGGCGGGGACAGCGGGCCGTTCGATCCAGATGCTACTGCAGGATCTGGCCGTCGCGGAGCAGGCGGCCGCGCAGCTTCTCGTAGGCGACGTCCTGCACGACGCCGTTGCCGTCGATCGCGAGCGAGGCGGCGGTGGCGGCCGACTGGCCGAGGACCATGAACACCGGCTCCATGCGGATCGAGCCGTAGGCGATGTGGCTCGCGGACAGGGCGACGGGCACCAGCAGGTTCGTGACCTCGGCCCGGCGCGGCGTGATCGCGCGGTACGAGACGGGGTAGGGCCCGCGCACCGGCACCTGCACGTCGCCCTCGTTGCGCGCCGCGCCGTCGGCCACGTAGCGCTGCACGTTGTGGGAGTCCATGCCGTAGGCGGCGAGGCCGATCGAGTCCTCGGCCCGCAGGCGCCCGGTGCAGTGGGCCTCGGTCATCACCGCCTCGCCGACCATGCGGCGGGCCTCGCGCACGTAGAGCTGCGGCGGCCAGTGGTCCGAGCCCGCGAACTCGTCGCGGCACAGGCCCCATTTCCCGGCCTCCTCCCGCACGGCGGCCGGCAGGCGCGGGTCGTTCTGCAGGAAGTACCAGAGGCCCTGCACGTAGGCGACGTGGTCGCGGAAGATCCGATCGCGCGTCGCGTCGTCGCCGCCCGGCCAGTCGTAGTTCGCCCCGATGTGGTCCGACGAGAAGGCGCCGTGATTGTTGACGTCGGTCTTCCGGTTCGGCATCGGGCTGTTGAGCGCGATCGCGTCCCACACCCCGGCCGCGACGTACCGGCGCAGCAGCTCGTAGCGCGCCGGGTCGTACCCCTCGGGGGCCGGGATCGGGAGGCGGTTCGCCGGGGCGTCGGTCAGCGTCATGCGGAAGTTGTAGGCCTGGACCCGGCGGTCGCCCTCGCCCTCGCTCCCCGGCCCGCCGTCGTGGATTCCCGCGAGGAGGCCGCTCTCCGGGTGGCCGGGCACGCGCCACGGGTCGACGCGGACCCGGAACTGGTGCTCCTTCGCGTTCCTCGTCTGGACGCCGTTCAGCGTCTCGCCGTACTGCGCGTTGCCCTCGCGGCCGACGGCGTAGGCGACCCCCGCCGCCGCCATCAGGTCGCCCTCGTAGGTCGCGTCGACGAACACGCGCGCCTCGTACGTCTCGCCCGTCTTCATCCGGATGGACGCGACCGCGGTCCCGTTCCGCACGACGCCGGCCGCGCGGTCGAGCCGCTGGCCGAAGCGGACCGGCACGTTCGCCTCGGCCGCCATCTCGTGCAGGATCCCCTCGGCGACCTTCGGCTCGAACACCCACATCGTCGGCCGTCCGGTCGAAACGGCGAGCGGGTCCTCGCCGCCGTGGCCCTGGTTCCCGATCGCCCCGCGCTTCGCGTACTCCTCGCGCGTCTCCTGCACCCACGCCGCGGGCTTCGCGTAGTGCGCGGCCACGCGCTCGTAGAACGAACGGGCGAGGCCGCCGACCGCGCGCTTGTTGCCGATGTCGGTGTTGCCGAGGCCGCCGCTCGTGAGCCCGCCGAGGCGCTGGCCCGGCTCGACGAGCACGACGGTGCGGCCCATGGCGCGCGCCTGCACGGCGGCGGCGAGGCCGGCCGCGGTGCCGCCGTAGACGACGACGTCGTAGGGCGGCGACGCCGCGCCGAGCGCGCGATGGCAGCCGGGCTCGAGCAGCGTCAGGGCGGCGACGAAGGCGATCGGGATGCGCACGGGGCCACCTCCGCCGCGGAGCATACTGCGGTATAAGGGGCGGACCCGGAGGTCGACCCATGAAAGCCGCCGCCGCGATCCTGATCCTCGCCGCCTGCCCGGCCCTCGCGCAGGAGCCCGAGCCCATCAAGTACCCGGTCCACGACAAGACGCGGCCGCAGCCGACCGTCGTCGACCCCGGCGCCGGCGTCCCGCCGGCCCTGCCCGGCCAGCCGCCGTCGGACGCGGTCGTCCTCTTCGACGGGAAGAGCCTCTCCGCGTGGAAGGCGCAGAAGGGCGGCGGGGCCGCGGGCTGGAAGGTCGAGAACGGGTACTTCGAGGTCGTGCCGAAGAGCGGGGCGATCGAGACCGCGCAGTCCTTCGGGCCGGACGTGCAGCTCCACATCGAGTGGATGGCGCCGTCGCCCGCGAAGGGCGCCGACCAGGACCGCGGCAACAGCGGCGTCTTCTTCGGCGGCGGCCGCTACGAGATCCAGGTCCTCGACAACTACCAGAGCCAGACCTACCCCGACGGCCAGGCGGGCTCGCTCTACGGCCAGTACCCGCCGCTCGTGAACGCGTGCCGCAAGCCGGGCGAGTGGCAGGCGTACGACATCGCCTTCGAGACGGCGCGCTTCGACGCCGCCGGCAAGCTGGTGAAGCCGGCCCGCGCCACGGTCTTCCACAACGGTGTCGTCGTGCAGCACGCCACCGTCTTCACCGGCCCGACCACCCACAAGGCGCGCCCGCCCTACGTCGCGCACCCGGAGAAGCTGCCGCTCCAGCTCCAGGACCACGACCACCCGGTCCGCTACCGCAACATCTGGGTCCGCGAGCTCAAGCCGCGGGTCTGACCCCGGGCGGAGCGAGCATGGCGACAGAGAAGAAGGAGTCGGTGGCGGGCTACCTCGCCGCGCTGCCCGCGGCCCGGAGGCCGGTGATCGACGCCGTGCGCAAGGTGGTCCGGCGCAGCCTGCCGAAGGGCTACGTCGAGTCGCTGCGGTACGGAATGATCGTCTGGGAGGTCCCGCTCGCGCGCTCCCCGGAGACCTACAACGGCCAGCCGCTGACGTACGCCGGGCTCGCCTCGCAGAAGAACTACTGCGCCCTCTACCTGATGGGTATCTACCAGGACCCGGCCCAGCTCCGGAAGCTGAAGTCGGCCTTCGCCGCGTCCGGGAGAAAGGCCGACATGGGGAAGTCGTGCATCCGCTTCCAGGCCCCGGGCGATCTGCCTCTCGACACGATCGGCGAGCTGGTCGGTTCCTGTGCGGTCGACGAGTTCGTCGCGCGGCACGAGGCGGCGCGCCGGAAGCGCTAGGAGGTCGCGCGGCTTCGGCGGCAGGCGACGGCCCCTCAGCGCGCCGGCGGCAACACCCCGCCGACGTCGAATGCGATCGCCTCGAACGGGGGGATGCGGGGCTCGTCGCCGTCGGTCCATGCGCCCAGGCGGAGCCACGCCCCGTCGCGCGCCTCGAAGGCCTCCAGCGTGCGCTCCTCGGGGTCGACGATCCAGTAGTGGGGGACCGAGGCCCGCAGGTAGAGGTCGGCCTTTCGGCCTCGATCGCTCCACTTGTTGCGCGGCGAGGCCACCTCGCAGACCCAGTCCGGCGCGAGGCGAACCGGCCTCTCCGCCGGGAGATCGGGCAGGCGTGTGCGGCGCCAGCCGGCGAGATCGGGAACGACGATGTCGTTCGGTCCGAGTTCGACGTCAGGCTCGACCACGAGCCACCACCTGCCGGGGCCGCCGCGGCCCCGGTAGAACGGACCGGCGAGATCGGCGAAGACGAGGCCCTGCACCGCTCCGTGGGTCGGCCGGGCCGCGGCTGAGCGTGGAGGTCGCCGTCCAGAACCTCCCAGACCCGTCCGTCGTCCGGCGTGCCCCGGAGATCGTCCCAGGTGGCGGGGCGTCGCACCGGCTCACCCATGAGTCGAGTCTAGCAGGGATCCCCCGGGACCCGCCGGATCCCGCGCTGCGGCGCGACTCGTCGCTGCGCCGCTGCGAGGCGCGCATCCGTGATACCGTGACGTCTCGATCCCCGTGCGGGCTGCCGGGCTCGCGGCCCCTATCCGCCGCGAGCCGAGCACTGGCTTCTCAGGTCGCGTCCCCGCGCCCGGGCCGATGAGGCCGAGAATCCATGAAGACGGGAGCCGCTGACGGGCTCGAGGTGTTGGTCGGCGACGCGCTCTCGGCGGTGGGCGCCCTCGGAAACCGCTTCCACGTCGTGACCGTCGCCTTCCGGCGGTTCGCCCAGATTCACCAGGGATCGCGCCCGCGGCTCGACCCCGACGGCCACAAGGCCTGCGTCCAGGCGGTGGCCGAGGTGCGCGCGGGCGTCGTGCCGTACGTCACGCCCGTGCCCGGCCCCGGGCGGGCGGAGGCGTCGGCATGAGCAGGCAGACGAAGGCCGTTTGACGGGAGCCGCCGAGGAACATAGCCTCTGTCCATCGAAAGCCCAGCGACGCTCCCTCAGACGGTCACTCCCGACACGGCGTCGCCGCTCGCCGCGGTCCGCAGCGGCCTCTCGGTCCTCCTCCTCCTGGCCTTCATGGTCGTCGGCGGGACGTACCAGCGGCTCGTGGTCTACCCGCTCCTCTTCCTGCGGCCCTCGCGGCGCCTCGCGATCACGTCGACCTACTTCCGCGGGATGTCGCACGGCATCCTCTTCTGCATGCGGGTGGGCGGCGCGACCCTGCGGCGCACGGGCACCGTGTCGACCGCCGCGCCGGCGCTCGTGCTGATGAACCACCAGTCGCTGCTCGACATCCCCACGGCCGGTCTCATGAGCGACCCGCTCGTCCCGTGGTTCGTGACGCGCAGGCGGTACCACTACGGCGTGCCCGCGGTCTCGCCGTGCCTGCGCCTCATGGGCTGCCCGGTGATCGAGCCGCGCGACCGGCGCCAGTCGCTGAAGACGATGATCCGGGCCGCGCGCGAGCTCGAGCACGGCATGCTGATCTTCGCCGAGGGCCACCGCTCGCGCGACGGGACGGTGCAGCCCTTCCAGATGGCCGGGATCCTGGCGGTTCTCCGCGAGCGGCGGCTGCCCGTCCACGTGATCGTGACCGACGGCTTCTGGCAGGCCCGACGGCTCGTCGACTTCGTCCTCGGGGTCGGGAAGATCCGCGGCGAGACGGAGGTCGTCGGCACCTTCGAGCCGCCCGACGACGCCGAGGCGCTGCCCGCGTTCGTCGAGGGCCTGCGCGAGCGGATGGTGGCGCACCTCGCCGCCATGCGCGGCCGCCGCGGGGCGGCCTGAGTGCCGGGCCGTTCGAGCCTCCGCCTCCCGTCGATTACACTGTTCGTCGAGCCGCGCGGGCCATCCCGGCCCCTCCACGAGCCGACCGAGGTCACGATGGCCCCAGCGCGCTTCCAACCGCCGTGTCGTGCGTCCGAGCCCCGCGGTCGGAGCGGGCGGTGAGGCCCGTCCGCGCCGGCCAGGGACTCCGCCACGACGTCTTCGGATTCGGCGTCGCCGTCGCTTCGACCGAGGCACGGACGACGATCGACTTCCAGGAGCACGGCCGCAAGACGTTCGTCACCGAGCTCCTCGTCGCCGAGCTCGTCGCGCAGGTGCCCCCGAAGCCGCCCAAGCCGAAGGCGCCGCGGGCTTCCAGGAGGAAGAACGGGTGAGCAAGGTCTTCGTCGGGAACCTCAGCTTCGACACCACGCGCGAGGAGATCGAGGCGCTCTTCGGCGCGATCGGAGAGATCAGCGAGCTCGTCGTGCCGACGGATCGCGACACGGGGCGCCCGCGCGGCTTCGCGTTCGTGACGTTCGCCGACGCGGACCTCGCGGCCCAGGCGATCGAGAAGCTGAACGGGGCCGAGCTCGGCGGCCGCGCGCTGCGGGTGAACGAGGCGACGGACCGCCCCGAGCGCTCGTTCGGGGGCGGGGGAGGCGGCTTCGGCCGGCCGGGCGGCGGCGGCGGCGGCGGCGGCGGCTTCGGCCGGCCCGGCGGCGGCCCGCCGTCGCGGCCGAAGGGCAGTCGCCGGAACATCCGGGGCCGCAAGCGCAGCATCTGGTAGGGCGGAGCCCGCGCCGATTGTCCGGGGCGGGCGTTCGCTACAATCCTCGGCTGGAGCTCGCCATGCGACTGCGTGTGCTGCTGTCCGTTCTCCTTCTCACGCCGCTGGCCGGGGCGCGCGCTGGCGACGCCGACGACTTCCTGCAGTTGGAGCAGACCTGGAACGCCGCGCACAGGGCCGGCGACTCGAGCGCGCTCGACCGGCTGTGGGCCGAGGAGCTCGAGATCGTCGTGCCCGGAATGTCGCCAATGACCAAGGCGGAAGCCCTCGCCTTCGCCAGGACCGGTCGAATGCGGTTCGAGCGCTACGAGACGTCGGGCATCAGGGTCCAGTCCTACGGTGATGCGGCCGTGGTCACCGGGCGCCTTCGGCGATCTCGAACCCTCAACGGGCAGTCGCGCGATGATGACTGGCGATTCACCAAGGTGTACGCCCGCGTGCGCGGAGAGTGGCGAGTCGTCGCGTTCCACGCGTCGGAGTCGCCGGCTCAATAGCCGGACCTGCCGCTCTGAGGAGGACCGGATGGGCTACTGGGTTGGCGGCACGCTCGGGCTCGTGATCTGCGCTTTCGCGCGAGCCGTCGGCTTCGACCGCGACCGTGCGTTCTATCCCACCGTGCTCATCGTCGTGGCGTCGTACTACGTGCTGTTCGCGGTCATGGGCGGTTCCACCCGGACGCTCGTGCTCGAGCTGGGCCTGATGAGCGCCTTCGTGGTGATCGCGGTCGTCGGCTTCCGGCGCAGCCTGTGGCTCGTGGCGGCCGGCCTCGCGGCGCACGGCGTCATGGACTTCTTCATTCACGCACGGATCGTCGAGAATCCCGGGATGCCGCCGTGGTGGCCCGCCTTCTGCGGGTCCTTCGACATCGCGGTGCCCGCGTGCCTCGTCGGGCTGTCGTCGACGGGCCGGTGGCGGGCCGAGAGTGCGACCGTGAGAGGCCGCATCGCCGGATAGGAGCACCCAGGCGGGCGGGCCGCCCCTGTCCGGCTCTCAGGCCAGGATCTCGGCGATCTTCGCCTCGAGCTCCTCCAGGGCGAACGGCTTCTGCAGGAAGCCGGCGAGGCCCCTTCCGACGAAGCGGGACGTGGCTTCCACCTCGTTGTAGCCGCTCGTCAGGATGACCCGGACGTCCGGCGCCGTCTGACGCAGCGCCACGAACGTCTCCTCGCCGTCGACGTTGGGCATCGTCAGGTCCAGGAGGACGAGCCGGACGTCCGCCCCGTGGCTGCGGAACACATCGAGGGCCTCCGCGCCGTCCGCGGCCGTGAGGACGGAGAAGCCGAGACACTCCAGCATCTGGCGGGCGACCTCGCGGACGACGGGCTCGTCGTCGACGACGAGCACGGTGCCCGTGAGCGGGGTGGCCGAGCCCGAAGGCGACGAGGGAAGGTCACTCGGCCGCTCCCGCCGGGAGGAGGCGGGAAGGAAGACCTTGAAGCACGATCCCTTTCCGACCTCGCTGTACACGACGATCGTTCCGCCGTGGCCGCGCACGATCCCGAGGACGGCCGCGAGCCCGAGGCCCCGGCCGTGGAACTTGGTCGTGAAGAAGGGCTCGAACACCCGCTGCCGCGTGGCCTGGTCCATCCCGCAGCCGGTGTCCGAAACCTCCAGGACGACGTACTCGCCTTCGGCGAGCGGCTCGCCCAGCTTCGTCCGCAGCAGGTAGGCCTCGTCGACGTGTCGACGCTTGGTCAGGAGGGTGATCGTGCCGGGCTGGTCGCCGATCGCCTCCGCGGCGTTGGTCACGAGGTTCATCACGACCTGACGGATCTGCGCCACGTCGACTTCGACCGTGCCGGGGTCGGCGGCGAGGTCGTAGCGCAGCTGGACCTTCTTCGGAATGGACGCCTGGAGGAGCTGACCCATCTCCGTGACGACGTCGTTCAGCTCGAGGGCGCGGACCACGAAGCGGCCCTTGCCGGAGTACGCCAGCATCTGGTTGGTCAGCTCACGCGCGCGCCTCGCCGCGGTCTGGATCTCCTCCACGTGGCGATGGGCCGGGTTGGCCGCGGAGAGGCCCGCGAGCGCCAGGTCGGCATGCCCCAGGACGGCCACGAGGAGGTTGTTGAAGTCGTGGGCGATGCCTCCCGCCAGGATGCCGAGGCTCTCGAGCTTCTGCGCGTACTGGATCTCCGCCTCCAGCCGGCGCCGCTCCTCCTCGGCCTCCTTGCTCGCGGTGATGTCCTCGTAGGTGCCGAGGACGCCGATGACGCCGCCGTTCGCGTCGCGAAGCGGAGTCTTGCTCGTGCGGAGCCAGATGCGCCCCCCGTCGGGCGTCGTCTGCGGCTCCTCGTAGCCCGCCTTGGGCTCCCCGGCCGCCATGACGGCCTCGTCGTCGTTGCGATAGAGATCGCTCTGCTCGTGCCAGCCCAGCTCGGCGTCGAGCCTGCCCACGACGGCCTCGGGGCTCTCGATGCCCGCGTCGGCCGCGAACAGCCGATTGCATCCGAGGTACCGGCCGGCGCGGTCCTTCCAGAAGACCCGGACGGGAATGGTGTCGAGGACCAGGCGGAGCATGCGCCGCGCCTCGACGAGCGCGTCGTCCCGCCGCCGCCGCTCGGTGACGTCGGTGTAGATGCCGAGAACGCCCCAGACGACGCCGCCCGCGTCGAGGAGCGGCGCCTTCGACGTCTCGATCCGGATGCGCGAGCCATCGGCCTGCTGCAGCGGCTCGTGGATGAGCTGCTTCGCCCGGCCCGTCGCCATCACCTCGGCGTCGTCCGCCCGATAGGCGTCGGCTTCCGCGCGGGGCCAGGGCAGGTCGTAGTCGGTCCGGCCCACGATGAGGTCGGGATGCGACAGGCCGACCGCGTCCGCGAACGCGCGGTTGCACCCGAGGTAGACCGAGCGCCGGTCCTTCCAGAAGATCGGCTGCGGCAGGGCGTCGAGGATGTGCTCGACGAGTTCGGCGGGTCGGTCGGGAGCTCGCGTTCCGTCCGGGCTGCTCATGGGCTCCTCCACGCTGTGGGGCCTCTCGGCCCTGCGGAGGCCCGTCTTCGGTCTCGGCTGGCGCGAGTCTAGCGAACGAGGCGGCTCAATCCAACCGTCCCCTCACCGCAGCGCGGTGACGGCCGTCCCCAGGGCGGCGCCGCCGAGGACGAGCCAGGCCGAGTTGACCCGCCAGCGGACGAGGGCGAGCAAGGCGGCGAGCGCGAGGGCGGCCGTCGGGAGGTCACGCACGGCGCCGCGCCCGAGCTGCCAGGTGACCACCGCCATGAGCGCGAGAGACGCGACGTTGACGCCGTCGAGGAACGCGGCGGCGGCCGGCGAACGTCGCAGGCGCGGGACGAGCGGCCCGCTGGCGGCGACGAACACGAAGGCGGGAAGGAAGATGCCCGCCGTCGCGGCGGCCGCGCCGGCGTGGCCGGCCAGCACGTAGCCGAGGAACGTGGCCGTGCTGAAGACCGGACCCGGAGTGAGCTGGCCGACGGCGATCGCGTCGAGGAGCTGGCTCTCGCCGAGCCACCCGAGCCGCACGACGAGCTCCGAGCGGAGGAAGGCCAGGAGCACGTAGCCGCTGCCGAACAGGACCGCGCCGACCTTCGCGAAGACGAGGAAGAGGGCGCAGAGGTGCAAGGGCGGCGACGACGCGGAGGCGGCCGGGCCGAGGATCGACAGGATCGGCAGAGGCGCGAGCGCCATCGTCCGCCTCGACCCGATTCCGCGGGCGAGCGCGACGGCCGCGCCAGCGCCCAAGAGGGCCGCCAGCTCGTTCGCGCCGGCGCCGGTCAGCGCGGCGACGGCCGCGCCGACGAGGGCCAGGCCCGGGCTCTTGACGGCGGAGCGGCCGAGGCTCCAGAGGGCCTGGAGGACCACGGCGATCATCACCGGCTTGATCCCGTACAGGATCCCGCTCGCCTCAGGCAGTCGGCCGTATCGGACGTAGGCCCAGGCCAGCGGCCAGGTCGTCCCGATCGCCGGGAGAATGAAGCACGAGCCCGCCACGAGCAGTCCCGGCCATCCCGCGCGGCGATGGCCGACGTGGATCGCCATCTCCGTCGAGTTGGGCCCGGGGATGAGGTTCGTCGCTCCGAGGAGGTCGAGGAACTCCTCGCGAGTGAGCCACGCGCGGCGGCGCACCACCTCGTCCTCCATCAGGGCGACGTGGGCGGCGGGCCCTCCGAAGGACGTCGCGCCCAGCCTCAGGAAGAGCGAGGCGATCTCCCGTAGCGGACGGCCCGCGGGCGTCCTCTCCGGGCGGGCAGCGGCCATATCGGGGACCGTAGTCGGTGCTCGACATTCCCGTCAAGCATCGACCGTCGCGCACTCGCTCCCGCTCGAGTCGCGGCGGCCTGCCGCGGTCGTCGCCGGCGTCTAGTCGGTCAGGCGCTCCGCGTCGCCTTGGCCCACGCCGCGGCGAGCGCTTCGGCGGCCCGCGCGACGTCATCGCGGGTCGTTCCGCGGCCGAGCGTGAGCCGGACGCTGCCGAGCGCGGAGACTGCGTCGACGCCCATCGCGAGGACGACCGGCGAGGCCTCCTCGTGACCGGAGTGACACGCCGAGCCCGTGGACGCGGCGACGTCGGGCGCGCCGTCGAGGACCGCCGTGCCGGAGGCGCGGGGGAAGCGGACGTTCAGCGTGTTCGGCAGCCGCTCGGCGGGATGGCCGTTCAGTGCCAGCCCGGGCACGGCGGCGCGCAGGCGCTCCCACAGCCCGTCGCGCAGCGCGCGCTGGCGCGCCGACTCGGCGTCGAGGTCCTGTGCCGCGCGGGCGCAGGCGACGCCGAGCCCGCCGATCGATGCGACGTTCTCCGTGCCGGGCCGCAGGCCGCGCTCGTGCCCGGCGCCGAGCGCGAACGGACGGAGCAGCGTCCCGCGTCGGACGTAGAGGGCGCCGACGCCCTTCGGCGCGTAGAGCTTGTGCCCGGCCAGGGTGAGGAGGTCGACGCCGAGCGGACCGACGTGGACCGGGATCTTGCCCGCCGACTGGGCCGCGTCGGTGTGGACGAGGGCCCCCCGCTCGCGGGCCGCGCGGGCGATCGCCGCGACGTCCTGCACGACGCCCGTCTCGTTGTTGGCGTGCATGACCGTGACGAGCGCCGTGTCATCGCGAAGGGAGCCCGCGACGGCGGCGGGGGAGACGCGGCCGTCGGCGTCGACCCCGACGCGGGTGACGGCGACGCCGCGGGCCTCGAGCCAGGCGCACGGCGCGGCGACCGCGGGGTGCTCGATCGCGGACGTCACGACGTGGCGACGCTCGGGCCGCGCCTCCAGGACGCCGCGGATCGCGAGGTTGTTCGACTCGGTCCCGCCGGAGGTGAAGACGATCTCCGAGGCGTCGCAGGCGAGGAGCGTCGCGACGCCCGCGCGGGCCCGCTCGACGGCCTTCTTCGCCTCGCGGCCGTACGCGTGGCCGCTCGAGGGGTTGCCGAAGTGCGTCCGCAGGTACGGCAGCATCGCGTCGACGACCTCCGGCAGCAGGGGCGTCGTCGCGTTGTGGTCGAGGTAGACGGGGCTGTCGCTCAAGGGCTCTCCCGCGCGGCCGGACGATCGGTCGACAGCCCATCCTGGCACGGGCCGCTCCCCGGCGGGAGGTCCGGCCCCGCGCGGAAACGCACGGCGGTTCGCCGCTTCTACTCCCGGCGATCCGACATCTCGGGCTTCGCGTGCGGCCGCCAGACGCCGCCTTCACAACTCGCCCATTCGTCCGACGAACCGAGGACGGGGAGGATCGCACCACGTGAGTACCCGGCGCCGCGGTGGTCGAGGCACTCGCCGCCGAGCGTTCGCGCCGGTGCGCCGAGGAGGGAACGCGACACGGAGCCCCGGTCCAGGTAGAGCGCGTCCTGGGCCGTTCGCGCCTTCCGATCGATCGTGATCGCCCAGGCGTCGCCGTCGGCGAACCGCACTTCGACGACGGCGAGCAGCGGCTGGGAGCGAGCGCCGGACTCATCCGCGAGGTCCTCGATCGGGAGGAGGTCGAGGCGCAGATCCGCCGCCTCGCCGGGCGCGAGCGACGCGGGCACGACGCCGGACTCGACGACGCGAACTGAGTCCTCCGCGCGGGCGCCGGGCCGCAGCGCCGCGAATCGCAGTCCCGTGACGCGGGTTTCGGAGACGTTGCGCACCCGGGCCGCCTGGAAGACGTAGCGGCCATCCGACACCGGCCGATGGAGCGTGGCGGGGGCGTTGGGCAGCGCGGGCACGTAACCACTCGGCGGTCGGGCCCCTGGACCCGCCGTCGGGGGCGCCGACTCGCGAGCCGTATCGGCCCGCGCCGCGGCGGCAACCCACGCCGCGGCGACGGCCAGCGCCGGGACGGACGAGACGACGACGATGGTCTTCAGGACGCTCGGTCGTTTCATCGGGTCTTCTCCCTTCAGTAGCCGCCGTACCCGCGCCGCGAGGGCGCGGCCGCCGTCTCCCTTCGCTCCGAGTGCCGTCGCCGGGCGAGTGACGCCTACGAGGCTCGCGAGCGCCTCCGCGCAGCGGGCCGGCTCGCCGCAGGCCCGGACCGCCGCGTCGTCGCACGCCTCCTCCCGCGCGACCCGCGCCTCGCTCGCGAGCCACCTCGCGCCCGGGCAGTGGAAGAGGACGGCTTCGATGCCCGCGGTGCAGACGCCCGCGAGCCAGTCGTTGCGGCGCACGTGCTCGACCTCGTGCGCGACGAGGGGCTCGAGGAGGGACGTCGGAGTGGTCCGCATCGACTCGGGCAGGAGCACGGCCGGACGACGCCAGCCGACGGCCGCCGGGGCATCGACCTCGGACGACTCGAGCCACTCGATGCGACGTGCCAGGCGGAACCGCTCCGCGACGGCGTCGGCCACGGCCTGCAGACGGGCGGCCTCGATCGGCCTCGCGCGGCCCCGGAGGGCTCCGACCGCGGCGAGGCCGCCGAGGAATCGCCCGAGTCGCACGCCGGCGACCGCGAGCCACCCGAGGGCGATCCCGATCAGCATCGGCCTCCGGACCGATGGCGCGAGTCGCAGGCCGGAGGCTTCCATGTGGCTTCGCGCCGTGGCCGCCGAGGCGATGGACGGGTCGGTGCTCGTCGAGACTAGGGCGAGCGGGGGAGTGGAGGAGCGCGGCGCCGCGAGGATGAAGGCCGCGCTCGACGCGGTGACGGCCGCGCAGCCGACGAGCCCCGCCGTCATCACGAGGCTGCGCATCGGGGCGTCGCGGCGTCGCCAGCGGGACCACGCCCACGCCAGGAGGGCGACGGCCGTCGTCTCGAGCAGCGCGAGGACGGCGAGCCAAGCCACGGGCGACACGATCCCGGCCCGCGTCACGAGCGCTTCCTGTCGAGCTCGTCCAGCAACGACCGAATCTCGGCGATCTCGGCGCCGGAGACGCGCCGCCCGGCGAGCGCGCTCTGGAGCAGCTCCCGGGCCGAGCCGTCGAAGGCTCGCACGAGCAGGGACTGGGCGAGCTGACGGCGCGTCCGGCCCGAGGGGACGCTCGGCTCGTAGACGTGGGCGCGGAACCGCTCGGTCCGGACGAGCAGGCCCTTCTCGTGCATCACCTGCATCTGCTTGAGGATCGTCGTGTACCCGACCGTCCTCTCGCGGCTGACGTGCTCGTGGACCTCGCGAACCGTGCTCGGGCCCTGCTTCCACAGCACCTGCAGCACGTCCAGCTCCGCCGTCGTCGGGGTGGGGCGCTCCGCTTCGTGGGCCAAGGCGACCTCCGAACGGCAGGGAGCGTAGTACGACGAGCATCGTATGTCAACGACAGATGTCGTAGCCGCCCGCCGCACGGGCCCCCGGTTGACCGCGGGCGCCGGCGCTCCATACGATCCGCCCCGACCAGGAGGCGGCGCATGGGCTCTCGGGATGGAGCGGGCAGGGACGGCCGGTCGGCGGTGGCCCTCGGGCGGCGGGAGTTCGTGGCGGGCGGCGTCGCGGCGGCGGCCGCCGGCCTCTGGGCCGCGCCTGGGCATGCGGCCGTCCCGACGACGCCGGCCAGGGCGCCGGTCCCGTCGCCCTACCCGAAGGGTTTCCTGTGGGGTGTCGCGACGGCGGCCCACCAGGTCGAGGGCAACAACGTCAACAGCGACATGTGGCTCCTCGAGCACATGAAGCCGTCGATCTTCGCCGAGCCCTCGGGCGACGCGTGCGACCAGTACCACCGCTACCGGGACGACATCAAGCTCGTGGCCGACCTCGGCTTCGACACGTACCGCTTCTCGGTCGAGTGGGCGAGGATCGAGCCGGAGCGCGGCTTCTTCTCGACCGCCGAGCTCGAGCACTACCGCCGCGTCGCCGCGGCGTGCCGCGAGCACGGGCTCCTGCCGATGGTGACCTACTGGCACTTCACGGTGCCGCGCTGGCTCGCGGCGATCGGCGGCTGGGAGAACCCGGAGGCGGGGGACCTCTTCGTCCGCTACTGCGAGCGGACGGCGAAGCACGTCGGCGACCTCGTCGGGGCGGCCGCGACCTTCAACGAGCCGAACGTGGCGGCCCTCATCCGCTGGATGCTCGCGCGCATGCCGCAGAACCCGCTCGCCGGCATCGAGGGCCTGATGAAGGCGGCCGCCGCGAAGGTCGGCTCCGACCGCTTCTCCCTCTTCATGATGGCGGACCCCGAGAAGATGCGGGACACGATGGTGGCCGCGCACCACAAGGCGCTCGCGGCGATCAAGGCGGGCCCCGGCCGCTACCCGGTCGGCGTGACGCTCGCGATGCAGGACGAGCAGGCCGTCGGGCCGGACAGCCAGCGCGACGCGAAGCGTGCGGCCCTCTACGGCGCGTGGCTCGAGGCCGCGTCGAAGAGCGACTTCGTCGGCGTGCAGACCTACACGCGCGGGCGGGTGGGGAAGGACGGCGAGCTCCCGCCGGAAGCGGGCGTCCCGCTCACGCAGATGGGCTACGAGTACTGGCCGGAGGCGCTCGAGCAGACGGTCCGCTACGCGGCGGCCACGGCGAAGGTGCCGGTCTACGTGACCGAGAACGGCGTCGCGACGGACGACGACGCGCAGCGCGTGGACTACATCCGCCGCGCCCTCGCCGGGGTCGAGAAGTGCCTCGCCGACGGGATCGACGTGCGCGGCTACGTGCACTGGTCGCTCCTCGACAACTTCGAGTGGATGTACGGCTACCGGCCGAAGTTCGGCCTCGTCGCGGTCGACCGCGCGACGCAGGCGCGCACGCCGAAGCCGAGCGCGCGCTTCCTCGGAGACCTCGCCCGCCGCGCGCGCGAGGCGAGGAGGAGCTGACCGTGCGCGCGACGGCTCTCGTGTTCGCGGCGATCCTCGTCCTCGGCCGCGGAGGCCTTTCGGCGGCGGAAGACGGCGCCGCGGCGTGCGCCGCGATGAAGACCCTCGCGGTCCCCGGCGTCGTCCTGGAGATCACGGCCACCGAGTGGTTCCCGGCCGGCAGCGCGCCCCCGCCCATGGGACCGATGCCGGCTCCGTCCTGGAAGCTCCCGGCCTACTGCCGGATCGACGGGATGATCGACCGCCGCCAGGGTGCGGAGGGGAAGCCGTACGGCATCGGCTTCGCGGTCGCGCTGCCCGACGAGTGGAACGGGCGCCTGCTGATGCAGGGCGGCGGCGGTCTGAACGGGCGCGTCGGCTTCCCGGCCGGAGCGGCCGCCGCCGGCGAGACGCCGGCCCTCGTGCGCGGCTTCGCGGTCGCGGCCACCGACAGTGGCCACCAGAGCCCGGGCGCCTTCGACGCGGGCTTCCTGCGCGACCAGCAGGCGGCGATCGACTTCGCGTTCGCCGCCGTGCCCGCGTGGCGCTCCTCGCGAAGGAGATCGTCGCGCGCCGCTACGGGCGCCCGGCCCACCACGCGTACTTCACGGGCTGCTCGACGGGCGGGCGCGAGGGCATGATGCTGTCGCAGCGCTACCCGGGCTGGTTCGACGGCATCGTGTCGGGCGCGCCGGCCATGCGCACCGGCCACTCGAACCTCGCGCTGCGGTGGAACGTGGCGACGTTCGCCGCCATCGCGCCGCGCGACGAGAAGGGCGTACCCCAGGCGGGGCAGGCTTTCTCCGACGCGGAGCGCAGGGCCGTCGTGCAGGGGATCCTCGACGCGTGCGACGCGCGCGACGGCGTGAAGGACGGCCTCGTCTTCGACGTGCGGGGATGCGCGTTCGACCCCGCCACCCTCGTCTGCAAGGGGGCGAAGGAGGGCGGCTGCCTCTCGCCCGCGCAGGCGGCGGCGATCGCGCGTGCGTTCACAGGCCCGAAGGACTCGAAGGGCCGCCAGGTCTACCCGGGCTTCCCTTACGACACCGGCATCGCCGCCTCGGCCGGCATCCCCGGGATCCTCGCCGGCTCCGGCCCGCCCGTCGGCGCCCCGGTCGTCGGTCGCGAGCAGGACGTCGACCGGGAAGCGCGGGCGGCCGACGAGAACCCGCAGGCGATCCTCACCGACACGGCCACCTGGACGAACCTGTCGAGCTTCTCCGGGCACGGCGGGAAGCTCCTCTTCTTCCACGGCGTCAGCGATCCGTGGTTCTCGGCGAACGAGACGGCGCGCTACTACGACGCGCTCGCGCCGGCGAGCGGCGACGCCGATACCGTGCGCGGCTTCAGCCGGCTCTTCCTCGTGCCGGGCATGGGCCACTGCGGCGGCGGCGCCGCGACGCTCGACCAGCTCGACCTCCTCTCGGCGGTCGTCGACTGGGTCGAGAAGGGCGTGGCGCCCGACTCGGTCGTCGCGACCGGCCGGGCGTTCCCGGGCCGCAGCCGGCCCTTGTGCGCGTACCCGAAGCACGCGCAGTATCGGGGAGCGGGCGACGCGGAGAGCGCCGCGAGCTTCGAGTGCCGGGAGTAGCCCGCCGCCTCTCCGCGGATGCGCCGGGCCGGCGTTCCTCCGCGGGGGGCGGGCGGACGCCGCGCCCTTCGGAGCGCCCTGCTACACTCACGCGCTCATGACCGGCCACGCCTCCGAGCCCGCCGCGACGAGGAGCGACACGCGCGGGCGCGACCGCGGTCCCGGCGTGCGGGCGGCCGCGTGGCGCCGGCTCCTGCGCCGGCCGGAGACGGCGCTCTTCGTGGCGGCTCTCGTCTCTTACGCGTACTTTTACCAGGCGGGCGGCTGGAACCAGAACTCGCGCTTCGACCTGGTGCGGGCCATCGTCGAGCGCGGCACCGCGTCGATCGACGCGTACCACGAGAACACGAACGACAAGGCCCGGATCGGCGACAGCTTCTACTGCGACAAAGCGCCGGGCGTCTCGTGGATGGCCGTGCCGGCCTACGCGTTCGCGCGCCTCGTGCTGCCGCGTCCGGACGGGGACGACGTCGCCGAGGCGCGCTTCCTGGCGTTCGCCGCGTACGTTTCCACCGTGTGGGCGATCGGCGTCCCTTCGGCCGTCTCCGTCGTCGCGCTGGCGCTCCTGCTCGGCGCGATCGGCGTCGGCGAACGGACACGGCTCGCGGCGGCGGCGGCCTACGGCCTGGGAACGCTGGCCCTCCCTACGCGACGCTGCTCTACGGCCACCAGGTCGCCGCTTCCTTCACCCTCTGCGCGTTCGCGCTCCTCGTCCGCGCCCGCCACGCCGGCGGCGCCGGTCCGCTCGTCCTCGCGGGCGCGGGGGCGCTGCTGGGCGGCGCCGTGGTGATCGAGTACCCGGCGGCGCTCGCCGCGATCGTGATCGCGGCGTACGCGGCCACCTTCGTGCGGCCGCCTCCACCGCCTGGCGTGGCTGGCCGCGGGCGCCGCGCTGCCCTGCGCCGCGCTCGCCCTCTACCACGCGGTGGTGTTCGGCGGCCCGCTCGCGCTGCCCTACGACTTCTCGACCCAGAAGAACCGTTCGCGGGGCTTCTTCATGGGGCTCGGCGTGCCGGACGCGGGGTGTCCTCCGGCAGATCCTCGTCTCGCCCTACCGCGGCCTGTTCTTCTCGTCGCCCTGGCTCGCGCTCTCGGTGCCGGGCGCGGTCCGGATGGCGCGGGCGCGTGCCGGGAGCGCTCCGCGCCGAGGCCGTGACCTGCCTCGCCATCGTCCTTCTCCACCTGTGGCTCAACGCCTCCCTGGCCGACTGGCAGGGTGGATGGGGGACGGGACCCCGCTACCTCGTGCCCGCCATCCCGTTCCTCACCGTCCTCGCGGCCGCCCTCGCCCTGCCCGAGGCGGGGGAGACGACGCGAGGCACCCGAGCGCTCCGCCGCACCGTCTCGACCCTCGCCGCCGGCGCCGCGCTGTGCTCCGCCTTCCTCATGCTGGCCGCCACCGCCGTCAAACCGGAGGTCCCGGCCCGGGAGCGCCACCCCTTCGGGGCCTACGTCCTTCCGCGCCTCGCGAGGGGCGAACTGGCGATCAGCACTCAGAGCATCGACAGCATCCGCTCCACGCCCGGCCACGACGCGCTCGACCCGCGTCGGGCCGAGCACGCCTGGAACGTCGGCCAGCGTGTCGGGCTCGACGGGCTGGCCTCGCTCGCGCCGCTCGTCGCCCTCTGGGTCGCGTGCGCCGCCTGGCTCGCGTGGGCGGTCAGGTCGCGCGAGTTCGGGTCGTCCGCGCGAACGCGCTGACCGGGCGATCGAACCTCGGCGGGGTGCTGAGCCGAACGCATCAGGCGCCGGACGCGTAGCGGCCACGCGCGCGCCCGCGAGGTCCTATGCGCGGTCACGAGGCGGCCCCGATCGAGACGGTCCATCCCATAGATCGGGTGCGCCGCGGCGAAGGCGCTGAGCGGCCGGCTGGGGCGTCGGCTCCATTGATCCCCTCCGAGGCGCCCGCGATCCTTGGCGACGGCGCGGCCGCGATGCGCCGGAGGAGGACCCTTTGACGCTCGCCCCGACTGCCGTTGCTCTCCTCGCGTTGGGCCTTGTCGGCCCGGCCGCGTCGGCCGTCGCGGCCGACGGCGCGGAGCCGCCGGCTCTCCTCCTGCACTACGACTTCTTCGAGGTGGACGGCGCGCGCGTCGGCGACGGGTCCGGCCACGGGTACGCCGGGACGATGACCGCGGGCACGATCGTGGCCGGCCGGCGCAAGCCGGCCGTGCGTCTCGACGGCGACGGGCTCATCTCCGCCGCGGCGAGCGGCCTCGAGCTCGGCGGCCGGCCCCTCACCGTGGGCGCGATGTGCCGCCCGGCGTCGCTCGACGGCGTCCTCCTCTCGATGGGGGACGCGCGCGACGGCTTCGCCCTCTACCTGAAGGACGGCCGGCCCCACTTCGCCGTCCGGGCGAACGGCGTGCTCCACGAGGTCGAGGACTCCGAGCCGCTCGAGGTCGACCGGTGGGTCCACCTCGCCGGCGTCGTCGATGCGAGCGGCGCCCTCTCCATCCTCGTCAACGCGTTTCCCGTGGCGACGAGTGCCGGGCCGGGGCTCCTCGCGCGGACGCCGGCCGGCGCCTTCCGCGTCGGCGCCGAGGGCGACGGCCCGATCGGCTCGCACGACGCCGCGGGCCGGTGGCGGGGCCTCGTGGAGGACGTCCGCGTCTACGGCGGGGCGGTGAGCCGCGACCTCCACCGCGACCTCCTCGGCGACTGGGCCAACCGGCCCGGCTGCGGCTGCAGGAAGTAGACGCGCCCGACTCCGACGCGCACGGGCTTGACATCTCGCGATGATAGTTGTACTATACAAATATGAAGACCGCACTCCCCGAGGACGCCGTCCAGCTCCGCGCGCTGGTGGCGGCGCTCGTCCGGCGGTTCGCCCTCGCGGAGCGGGCCGACGTCGTCTGCTGCGGCCTCACCGTCGCGCAGGCGGCCACGCTGGAGGCGCTCGAGGGCGGGGCGACGCGGCTGGGGGAACTGGCCCAGCGGCTCGGCATCTCGCCGAGCACGCTCACGCGCAACCTCGCCCGGCTCGAGTCGGACGGTCTGGTCGCGCGGGAAGCCGATCCGCAGGACGCGCGGGCGGCGCGCGTGAAGCTGACGGCCGCGGGGACGCGGGCGGCGGCACGCGTCGTCGAGCAAGAGATCGCGTTCGCACGCTCGATCCTCGAGCGCCTGGGCCCGCGTCGCGGGGCCGTGCTGGCCGCGGTCGGGGAGCTGCTCGGCGCGGTGCGGGAGGCGACGGAGGCGTGCTGTCCGGGGGCGTTCGATCACCTGATGGGGGACCTGCCCGGGACGGGCGGGAACGGAGGGCGCGGTGGGCCACAGTGCTGTCGGTGAGGTGAAGGCGGGCGAGGACCTCGTGGCCGAGGTCCGCGAGAAGTACGGGAAGATCGCCGAGGGGAAGTCCGGCGGGTGCTGCGAGCCCACGGCCAGGGCCTCGTCCTGCTGCGGCGGGGGAATCCCGCAGACGGCCTCGGTGAGGCTCGGCTACAAGGGGAAGGAGCTGGCCCAGGTTCCCGAGGGCGCCGACCTCGGCCTCGGCTGCGGCGCGCCGGTCGAGCACCTCGCGCTGCAGGCGGGGGAGCGGGTCCTCGACCTCGGCTCGGGCGGCGGCATCGACGTCTTCCTGGCCGCGCGGATGGTCGGGCCGAAAGGCCACGTGATCGGCGTCGACATGACGCCGGCCATGCTCGAGCGGGCCCGCGCGAACGCGGCGAAGGGCGGCTACGCGAACGTCGAGTTCCGCGAGGGTCGCCTCGAGCGGCTGCCGGTGGAGGACGCCTCGGTCGACGCGGTCACGAGCAACTGCGTGATCAACCTCGTGCCGGACAAGGCCGCGGTCTTCCGCGAGATCGCGCGGGTCCTGCGGCCGGGCGGACGCATGGTCATCTCGGACGTCATCCTCGAAGGCCCGCTGCCGGAGGCGGTGCGCACCGACGTGCTCGCCTACGTCGGCTGCATCGCCGGGGCCGAGCAGCGCGAGGTGTACTTCGAGCAGCTGAGGGCGGCGGGCCTCGGCGACGTCGAGGTGCTGCGCGACGTCGACAGCCTCGTGCAGTGGGTCGAGGCCGCGCCGGAGGAGGCGAAGGCGCTGGCCGCGCGCACCGGCGTCGCGCCCGAGGACGTCCTCGGCAAGGTCCGCTCCGTCACCTACCGCGCGCGCCGGCTCGGCTGAGGGCGCGGCGGCGAGTCAGAGGCGCGGCGAGCTCAGCACGAGCTCGCCGTGCTTCACCCCCTTGAGGCCGATCAGATGGTCGGCGAAGTGGGTGAGCTCGGACGGCGTGCCGCGGAGAGCCATCACCTCGAGGCACATCTTCTCGTCGAGGTGGACGTGCATCGAGGAGAGGACGCGCGCCTTGTGGTGGTGGCCGCTCGCGATGAGGCGGTCGGAGAGCTCCCGCTGCTCGTGGTCGTAGACGAGGGTGAGGCTCGCGACCACCTCGCTCCGGCCGGCGAGAGCTTCCTCCTCGACGAGGCGCCGGCGGATGAGGTCGCGAATCGCCTCGGAGCGGTTGCCGAGCCCGCGCTTCTCGAGCAGGCGGTCGAACCGCTGCAGCAGGGTCTTCTCGATCGCGAGGCTGACGCGCTCCAGGTCCATGGGCTCTCCCGTCGGCCGAGGACTCTAGCGCGTCCGGGCGCCGGGCGCGACCGCGCCTTCGTATTACGGACGAGCTAGAATTCCTACCGCGGAGGCGGGAGCGAGGCATGCACATTCCGGACGGGTTCCTGAGCGGAGGCGTCGCCGCCGCGACCTGGGCCGCCTCCGCCGCGGCCCTCGCGGCGTCGCTGCGGCGGGACCGCTCGAGCCCCGACGCGGTCCCCGCGTCGACTCTCGGCGCCCTTTCCGCGTTCGTGTTCTCGGCCCAGCTCGTGAACGTGCCGGTGCTGCCGGGGACGAGCGGACACCTCGTCGGCGGGATGCTGGCGGCCGCGCTCGTCGGGCCCGCGCGCGGACTCGTCGTGATGGCCGTGGTCCTCGCCGTGCAGGCCCTCGTCTTCCAGGACGGAGGCGTGACGGCCTACGGCGCCAACCTGCTCACGATGGGCGTCGCCGGCTGCTACGGAGGCTACGGCGTAGCGTCGCTCGTCGCCCGCGCGTGGGTCGGGACGGGCGGGCTCGTGGCGGGGTCGGTCCTCGGCGCCTTCGTGGCGACGCTCGTCGCCGCGGCCGCGGTCGGCCTGTCGCTCGCGGCGTCGGGACTCTACCCGGCGGCCGCGGTCGTGCCCGCGCTCCTCCTCGTGCACGTCCCGATCGGCCTTCTCGAAGGCGCGCTGACGGGCGCCGTGCTGGGAACGGTCCTCCGCTGGCGGCCGGACGTCGTCCGCGGGCTCCAGCGCGCGGGGCAGGGAGAGGGCGCCGCCCCGGCGCTCGGCCTGCTCGCGGTGGCGGTCGCCGTCGCCGCGTTCGCCGCCCCCTTCGCGTCCGGGCTTCCCGACGGCCTCGAGTCCGTGGCGGAGCGGCTCGGCTTCGCCTCGGCCGCGCGCGCGGCGTGGCCGGCGCCGCTGCCGGACTACGGGGCGCGCTGGCTTCCCCTCGGCCGCGCCGGCGCGGCCGCGGCAGGGCTCGCCGGCACGGCGGTGGCCGCGGCGCTGGCCTGGGCCGCGGGACGGCGGTTCTCCCGGCCGGCCGGCGGACCGCACCGGTGAGCGAGGCGCGCGCGCTGGCGCTCGCCCTCGCGGCGGTCGTCGCCGCGGCCCTCGCCCCGGCGGGGCTCCGGGGAGAGCCGGTTCCCGCGTGGTCGTGGGCGGCCTGGCTCGCGGCGCTCGCCGTCGGCGTCGTCGCGTTCGCCGGCGCGGGGAGCACGTTCGGCCAGGCCGCGCGTCGCGTCGCGTGGCTGCTGCCGTTCGTCGCGGCGCTCTCGCTGCCGGCGGCGCTCTTCGCCCCCGCGGGCCGGCGGGCGGCGGTGGCCGCAGCGCTCGGCGTCCGCGCGGCGACCGCGGCGACGGCCGTCGCGGGGACGGTGACCCGGCTCGGGCCCGGGGGGCTCGTGCGCGCCGTGCGCGGCCTGCGGGCCCCGGAGAGGCTCGTCGACGTCCTCGAGGCGTCGCTCGTCAGCCTCGAGGCGATCGTGGCCCAGGCGCGGGCGATGCTCCGTGCCCGCGAGGCGCGCCGGAGCGTCCACGGGCCGTGGGGCTCGCTCCTGCGGGAGCCGGCCGACACGCTGCGCGGCTTCGGCCGCTTCGCCGGCGCGCTGCTGCTGCGGACGATGGAGCGGGCGGAGGGCGTCGAGCGCGCGCGGCGGGCGCGGGGGGCGGACCTGTGG
>JAXLRD010000051.1:0-56556 GCA_046331285.1 Vicinamibacteria bacterium | reverse complement strand
GGGCTCGAGCGGACGCGGGAGGTGCTCTCGGAGCGGCCGGAGGACGAGGACGAGCGGCGGGTGGTCGCGCTCCCCGACGTGCGCGGCGACGTCGTCTTCGAGGACGTGACGTTCGCGTACCGCGAGGACGAGCCGGTGCTGCACGGGATCTCGCTCCACGCCGCGCCCGGCAGCGTCACGGCCCTCGTGGGGCCGTCGGGGGCGGGGAAGTCCACCGTCATCGGCCTCGTGTGCGCGTTCCACGCGCCGCGGTCCGGCCGCATCCTCGTGGACGGCGTCGAGCTCGCCACGGTGCGGCTCGACGCCTACCGCGCGCACCTCGGCGTCGTCCTCCAGGAGACGTTCCTCTTCGACGGCACGATCCGCGAGAACGTCGCGTTCTCGCGGCCGGACGCGACCGCGGACGAGGTCGGCGAGGCCTGCCGGATCGCCCACGTCGCGGAGTTCGCCGAGCGCTTCCCGGACGGCTACGACACCGTGGTCGGCGAGCGCGGCGTGCGCCTCTCCGGCGGCCAGCGCCAGCGCGTGGCGATCGCGCGCGCGATCCTGGCCGACCCGCGGATCCTCATCCTCGACGAGGCCACCTCGAGCCTCGACTCCGAGTCGGAGGCCCTCATCCAGCAGGGGCTCGCCTGGCTGATGCGCGGCCGCACCACCTTCGTGATCGCTCACCGCCTCTCCACGATCCGCCGGGCGGACCAGATCCTCGTCCTCGAGCACGGGCGGATCGTCGAGCGGGGCACGCACGCCGAGCTGCACGCGGCGCGGGGCCGCTACCGCGAGATGTACGACCGCCAGCACGGCCTCGAGGAGGACCTCTTCCTCGCTCCCGGCGAGGGAGCGGCCCCGGAGGAGGAGACGGACGCGGCCCCGGCGGCGGCCGGGGCAGCGCAGCGACGAGCGCCCGGGCTGGGGCTCCTCGCGGAATGAGCGGCGGCATGTTCCAGGACAAGGTCGTCCTCGCGCCGCTGACGGTCGGCGGGAACCTGCCCTTCCGGCGGCTGTGCGCGGAGATGGGCGCCGACGTCACCGTCGGGGAGATGGCGGTCGTGCGGAAGCTCCTCCGCGGCAGCACCGCGGAGTTCGCGCTCCTGAGGAGCCACCCGGACGAGGCCTGCTTCGGGGTGCAGCTCGCCGACAACAAGCCGGAGAGCTTCGCGGAAGGAGCGCGGCTCGCCGAGTCGCGCGGGGCGCGGTTCGTGGACCTCAACTGCGGCTGCCCGATCGACCAGATCACGCGGAAGGGCCTCGGCGCGAGCCTGCTGCGCAAGCCCGGCCGCCTCGCGCGGCTCGTGGCGGCGGCGCGGGCGGCGGTGTCGATCCCCGTGACCGTCAAGCTGCGGGCCGGCTGGAGCGAGGAGAAGGTGAACGTCGCCGAGGTCGCGCGGGCCTGCGAGGAGGCCGGCGCGGCCGCGATCGCCGTTCACGGGCGCACGCGCGAGCAGCGCTACAGCAAGGCGGCGGACTGGGGCCTCATCGGCCGGGTCGCCGCCGAGCGCGGCGTTCCGGTCATCGGCAACGGCGACATCCTGACGCCGTACGAGGCGCGGGAGCGCCGTCGGCAGTCGGGCGTACGCTCCGTCATGCTGGGCCGCGGCGCTCTCATCAAGCCGTGGCTCTTCCGGGAGATCCGGGACGACCGCGAGTGGCTGCCCACGCCGGAGGAAAGGCTCGGCGTCCTGCACCGGCTCGCGACGCTCATGCGCGAGCACTTCGGCGAGGACGAGCGCGGCCAGCGCCGCGCGATGCGCTTCCTGCCGTGGCACCTGAACTTCCTGTGCCGCTACGTGCCGCTCCCCGAGGCCGAGCACGCCGAGGCGGCGCGCGCGCACCCGCTCATCCAGTCGCGCGTCCAGTCGGCGCCGCCGTCCGGTCCCCTCGAGCGCCTCCTGGGGGACGCCCGCCCGGAGACCCACGAGGGGTTCGCGACCGAGCTGCTGGCGGCCCGATCGCTCGACGAGGCGCGGGACCGCGCTCAGCGCCTCGCGGAGGCCCTCCCGGCCGCCGCGGACGGGCCCGTGGAGCTGCGGGTCGCGAGGGACGAGGTTGCCGGCTGAGGTAGGAGCGGGACCCGTCGGGTCCGCTACCGGGCCGCGCGGCGGAACACGCGGAAGCCCCAGCCGTCGAGGCCGATCGCCGGGAGCGAGTCGTGCCGCTCGACGCGGGGCGGCGCGCCGCCGCCGGGTTGCTGGGGCAGCGGCACGGGCGGCGTGATCTCGGTATAGCCGCCGCCGCTCACGTCGATCGTCCCCGTCCACGGCCGGCTCGACAGGTTCACCGCGACGACGATCTCCTCGCCGGCCGCGCGCCGGGCGAAGGAGACGACGCGGTCCCCGTCGGAGTTGCCGAGCCAGGCCACAGCGCCGCGGCGCAGCGCCTCGTGGGCGCGCCGCAGGGCGACGAGAGCGCGGAAGGCGACGGGGAACTCGGGCCGGCGCTCGACGATCGGCCAGAAGATCGGGAGCCGCTCGACGAGGGCGGGTCCGCCCGACTCGGCGGTGTCGCCGATCTCCTGCCCGTTGTAGACGAGGGGGATGCCGTCGAGGGTCATCACGAGAGCGGCGGCGGCGATCGACGCCGGCTCGCCGAAGCGGACGACGGCCCGGCGCTCGTCGTGGTTGTCGCAGAAGCGCAGGTGGAGCGAGCCGCGGGGGAAGCCGCGCTGCTCCTCTTCCCACGTCCGCCGGATCTCGCTCGCCGGGGCGCCGGTCGAGAGGACGCGCGTGAGGGCCGCGTGGAAGGGCCAGCCGTAGTCGGCGTCGAAGGCGCGGGTGAGGAGGTCCGGCGCGCTCCACTCGGCGAGCAGGAAGAGATCGGGCCGCACCGCCTCGAGCGCCGGCCGCGCCTCCTCCCAGAACGCGGTGGGGACGAGGCCGGCCACGTCGCAGCGGAAGCCGTCGAAGCCGAAGTCGCGCAGCCAGCGGACCAGCATGCCCGTGACGTAGGTCCGCGTCGCCGGGTTCGAGTAGTCGAGCTTCGCCACGTCGGTCCAGTCGGCGTTCGGCGGCTGGACACGGCCCTGCGCGTCGCGCACGTAGAGCTCGGGCGTCTTCATGAGGACGCTGTCCCACGCCGTGTGGTTCGCCACGACGTCGAGGATCACGCGCAGGCCGCGCTCGTGCGCCTCCCGCACGAGCGTCCGGAGGTCGTCCGCCGTGCCGTATTCGGGGTCGACCGCCTCGTAGTCGCGGATGGAGTACGGGCTCCCGCAGGCGCCCTTCCGCTTCTCGAGGCCGATCGGCTGGACGGGCATCAGCCAGAGGACCGTCGCGCCGAGATCGCGGACGTGGTCGAGCCGGGCGGTGACGCCCGGGAGGTCGCCCCGCGGCGAGAACGCGCGCGGGAAGACCTCGTAGACGACGGCGTCGCGGACCCAGTCGGGCACGGGCCGCGCGCTCTCCGAGGACCAGTCCTTCGCCTCGGCGCCGGGCGCGGGCCACGGGGCGGCGGGCCAGACGCTCGGGGCGCCGGCGAGAACGGTGGCGGCGAGGAGGGTCGTCGACCGCGCGCCCATCGGTCGCGATGCTAGCACGCGGCCCGGCCGCACCCGGGGCGGCGCGGGCGTGTTAGCCTGACTTCTTTCCGAGGCCGGCGAGGAGGGCGACGTGTCGATACGGGAGCGCGTGGCGGAGGGGTGGCGCGGGGAGGGAGGGGGCCGCGAGGTGGCTCTTCTCGCCTATCCGCTCATCCTGAGCCACCTCTCGTTCACGATCCAGACCTTCGTCGACCGCCTGCTGCTGACGTGGTACTCGGCCGAGGCCGTCGCCGGCGCCGTGACCGGCCTCTTCGCCGTCTGGTCGGTGATCGCCCTCTTCACGGGCACGGGCGAGTACCTCACCACGTTCGTCGCGCAGTACGTCGGCGCGGGACGGCCCTCGCGCGTCGGCCCGGCGCTGTGGCAGGGGGTGTACTTCGCCGCGGCCGCGGGCCTGCTGCTCGCGCTGCTGGCGCCGGCGGCCGGCCCCGTGTTCGAGCTCGCCGGCCACCCGCGCGAGCTCCGCGTCCACGAGGTGACCTACGCGCGCCTTCTCCTCCTCGGCGCGTTCCCCGTCGTCCTGATGGCGACGCTGTCGACGTTCTTCGCGGGCCGCGGCGAGACGAAGGTCATCCTGGGCGTGAACGTCCTCGTCACGATCGTCAACGTCGTCTTCGACTCCCTGTGGATCTTCGGGCGGGGCGGCTTCCCCGAGATGGGCGTCGCCGGAGCGGCCCTCGCGACCGTCCTGTCGCAGGTGGTGGGCTGCTGCGTCTACATGGCGATCGTGCTGCGCCGCCGCCACCGCGAGGCGTACGGCACGGGCACGGGCTGGCGCCTCGAGCCGTGGCTCGTGGCCCGGCTCGTGCGCTTCGGCATGCCCACGGGACTGCAGTACTCGCTCGAGGTCTCCGCGTTCGCGGTCTTCATGGTGATCGTCGGCCGGATCGGCACGGCGGAGCTCGCCGCGAGCGGCATCGCGTTCAACCTCAACATGATCGTGTTCATGCCGATGGTGGGCCTCTCGGTCGCGGTCTCGTCGCTCGTGGGCCGCTACCTCGGCGCGGAGCGGCCGGACACGGCGGAGCGGGCGGTGGGCTCGGCCCTCGCGATGAGCTTCGTCTACATGGCGGCGTGCGGCCTGCTCTACGTGTTCGGCGCGCCCTTCCTGCTCGCTCCGTACGCGGCGGGGGCCGACCCCGCGACGTGGCCCGGCATCTCGGCGATCGCGACGGTGCTCCTCCGGTTCGTCGCGGTGTACTCGATCTTCGACATGATGAACCTCGTCCACGCGGCCGGCCTTCGCGGGGCGGGCGACACCGTCCATCCGATGGCGCTCACCTTCGTGCTCGCGTGGGTCGCGATGCTGGGGCCGGCCTGGATCGGCTGCGTGGCGTTCGGGGCCGGCGTCTATTACGCGTGGGGAACCGCGAGCGGCTACGTCCTCCTGCTGGGCCTCCTGATGCGCCAGCGTTTCCGGACCGGCCGCTGGAGGTCGATGAGGGTCATCGAGCCGGCGCCGCTCGGAGCGGTGGCGGGGGCGGCGGAAGCGTGAAGCCGGGCGAGGGGACGGGCGTCGAGGAGTGACATTGCGGAAGGCAGCGGTCGGACTGGGGGGCCTCGCGGTGGTGCTGGGCGTCGTCGGGGTGGGCGTGCGGGCGGCCCTGCCCGCGCGCTACGCGGTGAACGGGCCGGTCGGGCAGATGCTCTTCGGGATCGGCATCGACGCGCCCGGCGAGGCGCTCGTCGCGGGACGGCTGAAGGGCCCCGCGGGCGCCCGCGTCGTCCGCTTCGCGGAGGGCGTCCGGAACGCCCGCTTCCTGCGCTTCACGCCGGCGGGCGACCTCCTGGTGAGCCAGCCGCGCGAGGGCACGGTGCTGCTCCTCGAGCGCGACCGCGACGGCGACGGGCGCTCCGACGGGCGGCGCGCCGTCGTCCAGGGCCTGAACCGCCCGCACGGCCTCGACCTTCACGACGGGTGGCTCTACGTGGCGGAGACGGACGCGGTGGGGCGCGTGCGGTTCGACGGCGCGAGCGGAAAGGCCGAGGGCTCGTTCGAGCGCGTCGTCGTGGGGCTGCCGGCCGGCGGCAACCACTGGACGCGCACGCTCCGCTTCGGGCCGGACGGCTGGATGTACGTGTCGATCGGCTCGAGCTGCAACGTGTGCGTCGAGGAGGACGAGAGGCGCGCCGCGATCGTGCGCTTCCGGCCGGACGGCAGCGGGGGGGAGCTCTTCGCGACCGGCCTGCGCAACTCCGTCGGCCTCGACTTCCGGCCCGCCGACGGCCTGCTCTACGCGACCGACAACGGCCGGGACCTGCTCGGCGACGACTTCCCGCCCTGCGAGCTCAACCGCGTGGAGAGGGGCGGCTTCTACGGCTGGCCGGTCGCGAACGGCGACCGCGTGCCGGACCCGGACTTCGGTCGGGGGCAGGAGGCGCGGATCGCCGCGTCGCGGCCGCCGGCGCACGGGTTCCGCGCGCACAACGCGCCGCTCGGGATGAGCTTCCTGCGCGGCGAGCGCGTGCCGGCCGGCTACCGCGGCGCGGCGCTCGTCGCCCTCCACGGCTCGTGGAACCGCACGCGCAAGGACGGGTACAAGGTCGTCTCGCTGCACTGGAGCGCGGACGGCACGATCACGGAGCGGGACTTCCTCACGGGCTTCAAAGGCGCGACCGACGACGACGTGTTCGGCCGCCCGGTCGACGTGGCGGAGGGACCGGACGGAGCCGTCTACGTGTCGGACGACTACGCCGGGTCGATCTACCGCGTCGACTGGGCCGGCGCATCGCCGGCTCCGGCGGTCTCGACGGGAACGGTCGGGGCCGGTCTCGCCCGGCCTTCGGAGGCTCCGGCCGCGGGGGCGGACGAGATCGCGCGGGGGCGCGCGCTCTACGCCCGGCATCCCTGCGCGGCGTGCCACGAGCGCGAGAAGGCGCCGGCCGGCATGGTCGCGAAGCCCCTCGCCGGCCTGTCCAAGCGCTACACCCGGGACTCGCTGGCCGCGTACCTGCGGACGCCGAACCCGCCGATGCCGGCGTTCCCGCTCGGCGAGGCGGAGAGGCGCGACCTCGCGGCGTTCCTGCTCGCGAGCCACCCCTGAGGAGGCCATGAACCGGCACCTTTCTCCCTACGACAACATCGTCGAGGTCGTCGGCTGGACGCCGCTCGTCCGCCTGCGGCGCATCGCCCGCGGCCTGCGCACGCCCGTCTACGGCAAGGCGGAGAACCTCAACCCGGGCGGCTCGGTCAAGGACCGCATCGGCCTCGCCATCATCGAGGGCGCCGAGCGGCGCGGGGAGCTCAAGCCGGGCGGCGTCGTCGTCGAGGCCACGAGCGGCAACACGGGCATCGGCCTCGCGATCGCCGCGGCGATCAAGGGCTACCGCTGCATCTTCACGATCCCCGACAAGATGTCGAGCGAGAAGATCCGCCTCCTGCGCGCCTTCGGCGCCGAGGTGATCGTGGTCCCGACCGCGGTGCCGCCCGATCACCCGGAGTACTACCTCCAGAAGGCGAAGGCGATCGTGGCGTCGACACCCGGCGCCATCTTCGCCAACCAGCATTTCAACCCGGACAACCCCGAGGCCCACTACCGCTCGACGGGGCCCGAGATCTGGGAGCAGACCGGAGGGAAGGTCACGCACTTCGTCTGCTCGCCCGGCACGGGCGGGACGGTGAGCGGGGCCGGCCGCTACCTGAAGGAGCGGAACCCGTCCGTCCGGGTGGTGGCGGGGGACCCGGCCGGGTCCATCTACGGCGAGTACGCGCGGACGCACGAGAAGGGTCCGGGAGGTCCGTACAAGGTCGAGGGCATCGGCGGCGACAAGATCCCGACGTCGCTCGACTTCACCGTGGTCGACGAGTGGCTCACCGTGACGGACGCCGACGCCTTCCGCACCGCGCGCCGCCTCACGCGCGAGGAGGGGATCTTCGTCGGCGGGTCGGCCGGCCTCAACGTGTTCACGGCGCTCGAGGTCGCGCGGGCGGTCGACGACCCGGACGCGTACGTCGTCACGATCCTCTGCGACACGGGAGAGCGCTACCTCTCGAAGCTCTACGACGACGCCTGGATGCGCGAGAACCAGATGCTCGAGCGCGAGCGCGTGACGGCGGGACAGCTCCTCGAGCAGCACCCCGACGAGGTGCCGCCCCTCGTGTCGGTCGCTCCCGCGGCGAACGTGCGCCAGGCCCTGAACCTCCTCGCCACCTGGGGCCTCTCGCAGGTGCCGGTCGTGGACGGCGACGAGAGCGTGGGCTCGGTCACCGAGGGCCTGATGGCGCGCGTGCTGGAGGACGCGAAGCTCCTCGAGCGTCCCGTGTCCGAGGTCATGGGCGCGCCGTTCCCGGTGGTCGACGCCGGCGTGCCGCTCGACCGGCTCGTGACGCTGCTGTCGAAGGAGACGCCGGCCGCGCTCGTGCGCGAGGGCGGCCGGCTCGTCGGCATCGTCAACCGGTACGACGTCCTGCGGCAGATCGCGGGGATCCGGTAGCGCCCGCCCCGCCGGCCGTCGGTCTCAGCGGCGCAGGGACACCGCGGCGTAGAGGGCGAAGTCGGTCGTCGAGCCCTGGTCGATCAGGTTCTCGGTGAAGCCGAGGTCGAGCCGGCTTCGTGCGCCGAGATCGATGCGGCCGGCCGCGTTCAGCATCCAGTGCGTGCCGGGGTAGTGCTCCACGTTGCGCACGAGCCGCGTCGCGGCGTCGGTCTCGACCACGAGGCTCAGCCGCCGCGCGGCCATCCACTCGATGGCGAAGAAGCCGTGGGCGCGGGCGGGCGAGTACGAGACGCCCCGGACCGGGCCGGAGTCCTGGGTCGTGCCGCCCGCGCCGGCGTGGAGCGCGAAGCGCCGCCCGAGAGGGCTCGACAGGACGAGCTGCAGGCCGGCGCCGAGGCCGTTGCCGGCGAAAGGGCCCGTGCCGGTGGGCAGCGAGGTCCTTGCGATCCACGCGAGCGAGGGCGCGCCCGCGCCCCCGTCGAGGGCGCGCCAGCGCGCCTCGAGCTCGACGTCTCCCAGGCCCGAGCCGGCCCAGGGCGTCCAGGACCACGCGCTCCGGTCGGTCGTCAGCCCCTGGACGCGGAACGCGTCGCGGCGGAAGTCGGGACGGTCGCCGTCCGGGAAGCCACCCACGCGGTGCCACCAGTCGATCATCGAGTCCATCACGCCGCCGCCGCGCCAGCGGAGGGGCACGCGGAGCGCGACGTCGAGGTCGCGGCGCAGGCCGCGCCGCAGGGTCGCGTCGAGCGTGAGCGTCTCCGCGTCGATCAGGTACCGGCGCAGCCCGGGCGCTTCACCCGGGCGGTCCTGGTCCCACGAGAACGAGTTCGACCAGAGCACGGCCGCCGTCCAGGCCCAGCGGCCGGCCGGGGTCGTGGCGGTCGAGACGGCGGGAAGGGTGAGGCGGGGCTGGGCGAGGACGTGCTCGTCGCGGATCGAGGCCGGGCCGCGGGGCGTCGGGGCGTCCTCGGCGCGCGCCGCGGCGCGCGCCGCGGCGGCGAGGGCGAGGAGGATCGGGAAGAGGCGGGCGCGGGTCAAGGGCCAAACGTACAACGGACCCCGAGGTTCCCGAAACGGACCCGCCGCGAGGGTTGAACGGGGTCGGGGAGTGGCGTAGCATCTCGAAAATCGTTTTCAACTTTAACCGGGGGCGCGGCGGCGCGCGGGTTGGGCCGTCGCTTCGGGAGGGCGCATGAAGCGTCGGGACTTCGCGAGGGCGATGGGCGCGGTGGCGGCGGGGCTGGCCGCCGGGGCGAAGGTCGTGTCGGGGCCGCGGGCGTTCGCCGCGGACGAGAAGGCGCCCAAGCACATCTGCAAGGGCCACAACGCGTGCAAGGGCCAGGGCGGCTGCAAGACGAGCGACAACGGCTGCGCCGGCAAGAACTCGTGCAAGGGCAAGGGCGGCTGCGCCGCCGCGGCCGCGCGCCACGAGTGCAAGGGCAAGAACGAGTGCAAGGGGATGGGCGGCTGCGGCTCGGGCGACAACGGCTGCGCCGGCAAGAACTCCTGCAAGGGCAAGGGCGGCTGCAAGGTTCCGGCGCACGCCCCCGAGACGAAGCCGGCGAAGTAGCGGGCGCGCGACCCGGGGCGCCGTGAGGCGTCCCGGGTATTCGCCTCGCCGCGCTTTCAAAGTGAATCGCTTCGGCATCCCCGACCTCGGGATCGGGATCGGCCTCCGTGCCGTCCACTTCGGCGAGATCCTCTCCCGCCGGCCGGCGGTGGACTGGTTCGAGGTGCTCTCGGAGAACTACATGGACACCGGCGGGCGCCCGGCGTGGGTGCTCGACCAGGTCTGTGAGCGCTATCCGGTCGCCCTCCACGGGGTGTCGCTGTCGATCGGGAGCACCGACCGGCTCGACCGCGAGTACCTGCGCCGGCTGAAGTCGCTGGCCGAGCGCACGCGGGCGGCCTGGGTGTCGGACCACCTGTGCTGGACGGGCGTCCTCGGCCGCAACACGCACGACCTGCTGCCGCTGCCCTACGACGAGGCCACGCTGCGGCACGTGACCGCGCGGGTGCGGCAGGCCCAGGAGCTCCTGGAGCGGCCGCTCGTGCTGGAGAACCCGAGCTCGTACCTCTCCTTCGCGTCCTCCACGATGAGCGAGTGGGAGTTCCTGTCCCGCCTCGCCGCGGACGCGGACTGCGGCCTCCTCCTCGACGTGAACAACGTCTACGTCTCCGCCCGCAACCACGGCTTCGACGCCGCGGCCTACGTGGACGCGATCCCGGCCGACCGGGTCGTCCAGTACCACCTGGCCGGCCACACCGACAAGGGCACCCACGTCCTCGACACCCACAGCGGCCCGGCCATCGACGCGGTGTGGGAGCTGTACGCGCGCGCCTCCGCGAGGACGGGACCGGTGTCCACGCTCTTCGAGTGGGACGAGGCGATCCCGTCGCTCGACGAGGTGCGGGCGGAGGCGGCCAAGGCCGCCCCGCTGCGCGGCGCACCGCCCGCGCTCGCGGCGAGAGCGGCCCATGGCGCCTGAGCTCGCGCTCGGCGGCCTGCAGCGGTGGATGCAGGCCGTCGTGGCGCACGCCGGCCCGCTCGACGAGGCGCTCGGTCGGCGCGAGGCGGCGAGCCTCGTCGCGCCCTCGCGCGTCGAGGACGTGGTGCGGCCCTCCGCGACGCTGACCGCCGCCGAGCGCGTCGGCATCTACCACGGGATGTACCGGCTCCGGATGGCGGAGGCGCTGGAGGCGGACTACCCGGGGCTCGCGCACTTCCTCGGCCCGAGGCGTGGGCGGACCTCGTGGCCGCGTACGTCACCGCGCACCCGTCGCGGAGCTACACGCTGAACGTGCTCGGGCGGCGCCTGCCGGAGTGGCTGGCCGCGGGCGCGGACGTGCCGCGCCGGGCGTTCTGCGCCGACCTCGCGCGCCTCGAGTGGGCCGTGTGCGAGTCGTTCGACGCCGAGGAGGCGGGGCACCTGGACGCGGCGGACATCCTCTCGCTTGCGCCGGAGGACTGGCCCGAGGCGCGGCTCGTGCCGTCGCCGGCGCTGCGCCTCGTGCGGCTGGCGTGGAACGCGGGGGCATGGCTCGACAGCCTGAAGGACGACGCCCACGGGCACCCGCGGCCGCGGCGCGCCGCCGCCCGGGTCGTGGTCTTCCGGCGGGACTTCGCGGTCTACCGCCGGGAGATGGGCCGGTCCGCGTTCGCCCTCGTGTCGGATCTCGCGGCCGGCCGCAGCATCGGCCAGGCGGTGGGGGCGGCCCTGCGGCGACGCGAGCCGCCGGACTCGGAGTCGCTCGCGCGGTGGTTCCGGCAGTGGGCGGCCGAGGGGCTCTTCTCCCGCGTCGTGGTCGGCGCGGGCTCCTGATCTGTCGCTCCGCCCGGCGGGGCCGTGCGGACCATCGACACCCCGGGGCGCGGCGTGCTACATCACCCGGGAGGAGACACGAATGACCGCTCGATCCCTGACCCGTCGTGAGGCCCTCGCCCTGGGCGGCCTGACCGCCGCCGGGACGCTCGTGGCATCCCGCCGCGCGGGAGCCGCCTGGAAGACGATCCCGATTGGCACCCAGCTGTGGTGCGTGCGCAAGCAGCTGGCGGCCGACGTCCCCGGCACGCTGAAGGCCCTCGGCGCGCTCGGCTACCAGGGCGTCGAGCTCGAGAACGCCTTCGGCAAGACGGCCGCCGACTGGAAGGCCTGGCTCGACGCGGCGAAGCTGCGGCCCTGCGGGTTCCACCACACGCTGGCCGAGCTGTCGGGCGACAAGCTCGCGGCGACCGTCGAGTTCAACCGGACGATCGGGAACCGCAACCTGATCATCCGCTCGCTCTCGGAAGACACCTACAAGTCGGGCGACCTGCTGAAGAAGACCGCGGCGCAGGTGAACGAGATCGCGGAGAAGGTGAAGCCGCACGGGATGCGGGTCGGCTACCACAACCACATGCTCGACTTCAATCGCATCGACGGCGAGTACTGGTGGAACCGCTTCGCCGACGCGACCGCGAAGTCCGTCATCCTGCAGTTCGACACCGGCAACGCCTCGGAGATGGAGGGCGTGACGCCGCAGTCCTTCATCAAGCGGAACGCTGGCCGCACGGTGACGATGCACGTGAAGCCGTTCTCGAAGAAGGACCCGAACGCCTACCTCGGCAAGGACGAGCTCGACTGGCCGGCGATCATGAGCGCCGCCGAGACGGTGGGCGGGCTCGAGTGGTACATCATCGAGTATGAGAAGGAAGGCGTGCCGCCGCTCGAGGCGCTGAAGGCGAACCTCGAGCTCTTCCGGAAGATGCGGGCCTGAGCTCCCGCGTCGCCGCTCTCGCGCTCGGCCTGTGCGGCGCCCTCGGCGTCGCGCAGGCCGCAGCGGCGCCCCCCGCGTTCCGCGTCGCCGCCTTCTACACCGACGGCGTCGAGGAGGCGCACCTGAGCTTCGTGCGCGAGGCGAACGCGTGGTTCGCCGACCTCGCCCGGCGCGACGGCTTCGCCTACGAGTCGACCGCGGACTGGAGCCGTCTCGAGCCCGGCCTCCTCTCGCGCGTGGAGGCCGTCGTCTTCCTCGACGCGCGCCCGGGCGGGCCCGCCCCGCGCGCGTCCTTCCAGCAGTTCGTGGAGCGGGGCGGCGGCTATCTCGGCTTTCACTTCGCCGGCTTCGCGCTCACGCCGTCCGACTTCCCGCAGGACTGGGACTGGTACCACGAGCGGCTTCTCGGCGCCGGCCAGTACAAGAGCAACACGTGGCGGCCGACGAGCGCGGTTCTGCGCGTGGAGGCGCCGAAGCACCCGGCGCTGCGCGGGCTGCCCTCGACCTTCACCGCGGCGCCGAACGAGTGGTACCGCTGGGAGCAGGACCTGCGGGCGAACCCCGACGTCGAGATCCTCCTCTCGATCGACCCGTCGAGCTTCCCGCTCGGCACAGGCCCGAAGCCGCACGAGATCTGGCACGAGGGCGACTACCCGGTCGTCTGGGCGCATCGGAAGTACCGCGCGGCCTACGTGAACATGGGCCACGACGCCCTCGACGCGGAGGGCCGCCCCGAGTCGTCGACGTTCTCGAGCCCGGAGCAGAACCGGCTCGTCCGCCAGCTGCTGTGGTGGGTGGCGGGGAGAGAGGCCCCGCCGCGCTAGGCTGGCCTTCCCGACGCAAGCGGAGCAGACTCCGCAGCGACGAGACCACAAGGAGGTCCCGATGGCCGGCACGAACGACCTCGACCGCCGCGAGTTCCTGGCGTCCGCCGCGACCGGGCTGGCGCTCACGATCGTCCCGCGCCACGTGCTCGGCGGACCCGGGCACACCGCGCCGAGCGACAAGCTCACGCTCGCGTACATCGGCTGCGGCACGCAGGGGCTGCGCGAGCTGCTGCGCCTTCTTCCCGTGCAGGACGTGCAGGTGACGGCGGTGTGCGATCCCGTCAGCGTGGGGACGAACTACGTCGACTGGGACAAGACGGGACTGCGCGACGGTGTGCGCGAGCTGCTGAAGGATCCCGGCTGGGGCGCGGGTGTCGACGGCATCCGCGCCGGCCGCGACGTGGCGAAGGAGGTCATCGAGGCGTACTACTCGAAGCAGCGGGCGGGCGAGCCCTTCCGGGGCGTCGCGAGCTACGCGGACTTCCGCCAGCTTCTCGAGGCCGAGAAGGACCTCGACGCGGTGAAGATCATGACGCCCGACCACCTGCACGCGACGATCTCGATCGCCGCGATGCGGAAGCGCAAGCACGTGGCGATGCACAAGCCGCTCGCGAACCGCGTGGCCGAGGTGCGGATGGTGGTCGACGCCACGCGCCGGTCGGGCGTCGCGACGCACCTCCTCGCGTGGCGGCGGCCGATCACCGCGGTGCAGGACATGATCCTGGACGGCGCGATCGGGGAGCTGAAGGAGATCCACAACTGGACCGACCGGCCGTTCTGGCCGCACGCGCTCGCCCTGCCGGGCGATCGGCCGCCGGTGCCGGCGGGCTTCGACTGGGACCTGTGGCTCGGCCCGGAGCGGGACCGGCCGTATCACCCGAGCTACACGCACGCGCTCTTCCGCGGCTGGTACGACTTCGGCGGCGGCAGCATCGCGGACATGGGGAACTACAGCCTGTGGCCGATCTTCGCGGCCCTCGACCTGCCGGTCCCGTACAGCGTCGAGGCGCAGACGAGCTCGAGCGCGCAGGTCGTCGAGCAGGTGAGCACCGTCGCACCGAACGACTTCGCCTTCCCGTACGCGAACCGCCTGTGCCTGAAGTTCGCGGCGCACGGCCGCTGGCCGGCGCTCCGGCTCTACTGGTACGACGGCGGCATGAGGCCGTTCACGCCGGACGAGCTCCTCGAGGACGGGAAGCCGCTCCCCGCGACCGGCACGCTGTTCGTCGGCTCGAAGGGGACGATCCTCAACAACGAGCTCGTTCCGGCCGGGAAGATGAAGGCGTATCGGGCCGCCAAGGGCCTGCCGGAGCCGGCGGCCGGCGACGCCCGCCCGCGGAACGACGCGCCGCCCGAGTGGGTCGCGGCGTTCAAGGGCGGACCGGCCACGGCCGGCACGTTCCAGAACGCGGCGGCATGCTCCGAGACGATCGCGCTCGCGGGGGCGGCGATCCGGTACAGTCGCAGCGTGTTCCGCGCGGACCGCTGCGCGCCGGCGCTGCTGTGGAACGCGGAGGCCATGGAGTTCACGAACGCTCCCGAGGCGAACCTCTACCTGCGGCGGGAGTATCGCGACGGCTGGACGCTGACGAGCGAGGTGTGAGATGACTGCGATGACGAGGAGGGAGTTCGTGCAGAAGTCGGCCGGAGGCGCCATGGGCGCCGCGCTCGTGAACGCCGCGGCCCGCGAGACGTCGGCGGGACCGCTCGGCCTGCCGATCGGCAGCCAGACCTGGCCTCACCGGCAACGGATCAAGGACGGCGACTTCGCGGGCCTCTGCCGGGACATGGCGGCCCTCGGCATCGGAGACCTGGAGCTCTGCTCGCCGGCCTACGCCGAGTTCGGCAGCTTCGCGGACGCGAAGGCCACGAGGAAGCTCCTCGAGGATCACGGCCTCAGGACCTCGAGCGCCCACGTCACGATGCCGGAGCTGCGCACGAAGCGCGACGCGATCTTCGCCTGGGCGCGCGACCTCGGCATGACGCAGGTCGGCACCGCGACCCTCGCGGGCCCGGTGAAGGACGGCTCGACGACGATGGACGCCGTCAAGGCCGCCGCCGACGAGTACAACGCCATCGCCGAGGCCGCCGCGAAGGCCGGCCTGCAGCAGTTCCTGCACGACGAGGGCTTCGAGATGTCGAAGGTGGACGGCCGCCTCACCTACGAGGTCCTCCTCGAGCGCCTCGACCCGAAGCTCGTGAAGATGCAGTTCCAGATGTCGGCCATGCGCGTCGTCGGCGACCCCGTCACGTACTTCACGAAGCACCCCGGCCGCTTCCTCTCGATGCACCTCCAAGGCGTCGACCTGAAGGCCCCTCTCCCGACCCCGGGCGGCCCGCGCCCCCCGCAGGTCGCGGTAGGGAAGGACAGCCTCGACTGGCCGAAGATCTTCACCGCCGCGAAGACGGGCGGCGTGAAGAACTACTACCTCGAGCAGAGCTGGGACCTGACGGTCGAAGGCGCGACGTACCTGAAGACGCTCAAGGTGTAGGCGAGCCCGCTCGGCAGGAGGGTCGTCAGCAGAGGTTGGCGACCCTGGTGGGATTCGAACCCACGATCTCCACCTTGAAAGGGTGGCGTGCTGGGCCTCTGCACCACAGGGTCGTGGAAGGCCGAAGGTTTGATCCTACCACGCGACCCCGTTGGCGCACCCGATCCGGGCGACCGACAGGGCGGCCTGCGAGCACGTCGCCCTAAGCTGCGCGGGGCAGGGCCGATTCCTCGCGCAGGCTCTCGCGCCGCAGCCGCCTGACCAGGCGAGGGCCTGCGGCCGGCTTCGGCTGGTCGGCGAGGTCGAGGGCGAGCAGCGCCCGGAAGATGAGTCCGCTGCCGAGGAGCAGCAGGGTCGCGGCGACGATCTGAATCAGCACCACCGGAATCTCCTTCGTACGCTTCCGAGGCTACGACGAGGGGCAGTCGCCTCGGGTCCGAGTTTCGCCGAAACTTCGCTGGGTCGCAAGTGATTTTTGCTATACCTTCGCCTCCAACCGGTCGATCCCGTAACGGTAATTGGGTCCAGAAGCCCGGTCCGGGGCTCGGGATGGAGGTGGGGCGAGGGGAGCGGTCTGTGACCGAACCCTCGACAGAACAGTAGGTTGCCGGTTGACTCGCGAACAAACCCCTGTATCATTCACACGCGTTCCCCAACCCACCGTAGCGCCGGAGCGACTTCAGCCAAGGGTTTCGTGTACCCGGGCAGGAGGGCAGCGGAGGTGCAGGGCGACGGCGGGATCGGAGCGCAGGAAAGGACAAATGGCTGGTTCCTCCCGTTCCCTTCGGTTCGTGCTGTTCGCGCTCTTCGGAGTCCTGACGGTCGGCGCCGAGACCGCCCTCACCGCGCCGGGTTTCGCCACGCTCGAGGCTGTCGCCGGCGAGGTGGCGGTCCTTCGGCAGGGCCAGTCGGTAGCTCTGGCCCCGGCCTTGGCGCTTCAGCTGGACGACGTCGTGGTGACGAAGCGCGGCCGGGCGACCGTCCGCTTCGCGTCGGACGGGACCGTGGTCCGCGTGGGGCCGGACTCGCGCGTGCAGGTGAACGAGAGCGCGACCGAGCGGGGGATCAGCGTCTTCTTCGGCCGCGTCTGGGCCCACGTCGTGCGCTGGCGAGAGCGGCCGACGCGGTTCGAGAGCGGCAGCACGATCGCGGCCATTCGCGGCACGGAGATCTCCTTCGCCGTCGAAGGCGAGAACACTCAGGTCGCGGTCATCGAGGGGCACGTCGAGACGAAGACGGACGCGGGGCAACTGGCGCTCTCGGCCGGCCAGGTGGCGGTGGGGCGGAAGGGCCAGGCGCCGACGCTCGTCGCGCAGGTGCGGCCGCTCGACGCCGTGCAGTGGGCGATGTACTACCTGCCGGTCCTCCCGCCGGGCGCGGCCGAGGTCGGCGACGGCCAGGGCTGGCGCGGCCAGCTGAAGCAGTCGGCCGAGGCGTGGCGCGGGGGCGACCTGACGAAGGCGCTCGGCGCCCTCGACGGCGTGGCCGAGGCGGACGTGAAGGACTCGCGGTTCTTCTCGTACCGGGCGTCGCTGCTCCTCGCGGCGGGCAGCGTCGACGCGGCGACGAAGGACGTCGACCGCGCCCTCGCCCTCTCGGCCACGAACGCCGACGCGCTGTCGCTCCGCGCGATCGTCGCGGTGGCGGCGAACCAGCCGGACAAGGCGCTCTCGGCCGCGACCGGCGCCGTGGCGGCCGACGCGAAGTCGGCCTCGGCGCGCGTGGCGCGCTCCTACGCCCTGCAGGCCCGCTTCGACCTCGCGGGCGCGCGCGAGAGCCTCGAGAAGGCCGTGGAGCTGGCCCCCGGGGACGCCCTGGCGTGGGCGCGCCTCGCCGAGGTCCGTTCCGCTCTCGGCCTGCGGACCGAGGCGCTCGCGGCGGCGGAGAAGGCCGGGCAGATCGATCCGGGCCTCGCTCGGACGCAGTCGGTCCTCGGCTTCGCGCATCTCGCCGAGGTGCACACCGCGAAGGCGGAGGCGGCGTTCGAGAAGGCGGCGGCGCTCGACCCGTCCGACCCGCTCGCCCGGCTCGGCCTCGGCCTCGCGCGGATCCGCGAGGGCCGTCTCGACGAGGGCGCGAAGGACCTCGAGGTCGCGGTCAGCCTCGACCCGGGCCAGTCGATCCTGCGCAGCTACCTCGGCAAGGCGTACTACGAGGGGAAGCGCGAGCACCTGGTCGAGCGCGAGTACGACCTCGCGCGGAAGGCCGACCCGAAGGACCCGACGCCCTGGCTGTACGACGCGATCTTCAAGCAGACGACGAACCGCCCGGTCGAGGCCCTCGAGAGCCTGCAGCAGGCGATCGAGCTGAACGACAACCGCGCGGTGTACCGCTCGCGCCTCCTGCTCGACTCCGACCTCGCGGCGCGCAGCGCGAGCCTCGGCCGGGTCTACTCCGACCTCGGCTTCGAGGACCTCGCCCTCGTCGAGGGCTGGACGTCGGTGAACACCGATCCCGGCAACTACTCCGGCCACCGCCTCCTCGCCGACTCGTACGGCTCGCAGCCGCGGCACGAGATCGCGCGCGTGAGCGAGCTGTTCCAGTCGCAGATGCTGCAGCCGCTCAACACGACGCCGATCCAGCCGAGCCTCGGCGAGAGCAGCCTGTTCCTGCTGAGCGCGCAGGGCCCGACGCGTCAGTCCTTCAACGAGTTCAACCCGCTCTTCAACCGGGACCAGTGGAACGTGCAGGGCAGCTTCCTCGGGGCGCAGGACTCGACGTGGGCGGGGGAGGGCATCGCCTCGGGCATCTTCGGCAAGGCCTCGTTCTCCCTCGGGTACAGCGGCTTCAAGACGGACGGCTACCGCGAGAACGCGCGCCAGGACGACAAGATCGCGAACGCCTTCGGCCAGGTCGAGCTCAGCCAGGCGACGAGCATCCAGGCCGAGGTGCGGCACCGCAAGCTCGAGACGGGCGACATCGAGCTGCGCTGGTACGAGGACGACTACAGCCCCTACCAGTCCGAGACGAACGAGGCCACGAACGGCCGGTTCGGCCTGCGCCACGACTTCTCGCCGTCGCTGACGCTGCTCGCGTCGTACATGCACCAGAAGAAGGACATCGCGTTCGCGCTGCCCGACCCGGTCGCCGGCTTCGACTTCGGCCTCGACCGCGCGGAGAAGGCGGACAGCGAGGAGGCGCAGCTCCTCTACCGGGGGGCGAGGGCGAAGGTCGTGGCCGGCGGCGGGCGGTTCGACATCCGCTCGAACGAGCAGAACGCGGTCGGCGGCGACCTCGCGGGCTTCACGCAGACGACCGACACCGACAGCAAGACCGGCCACACGAACGTCTACGCGTACTCGAACTTCACCCTGCCCGGGAGCCTCGTGCTCACGGCCGGCGTGAGCGGGGACTTCTTCGACGAGAGCGGCACGGCCACCTCGGCGGTGTCGATCCCCGGCCTGCCCTCCGACCCGGCTTTCCCCGTGCCGGCGGCCGTCCTCGGCTCGCGCAGCCAGGCGAACCCGAAGGGCGGCTTCACGTGGACGCTCGCGTCGGGCACGACCCTGCGCGGGGCCGTCTTCCGCGTGCTGAAGAGAACCCTCGTCACCGACCAGACGCTCGAGCCCACGCAGGTCGCGGGCTTCAACCAGTTCTTCGACGACCCGACCGGCACCTCCTCGTGGGTTTGGGGCGGGGCCCTCGACCAGAAGCTCGGGCGCCGCGCCTTCGTCGGCGTCGAGGTCACGGGCCGCGACCTGACGATCCCGCAGGTTCTCATCCCGGACGGAGCCACGCCCGAGATCCACGACTGGGACGGTAAGGACCGCCTGGCGCGGGGCTACCTCTTCGCCACGCCGCACCCGTGGCTCGCCGTGAGCGCGCAGTACGAGTACGAGAAGCTCGAGGTCGCCCCGGAGCTGTTCTTCTCGTTCAGCACCGTGACGACGCACCGGGTGCCGCTCTCGGCCCGGTTCTTCCACCCGTCCGGGGTGGCGGCGACCGTGACCGCGACGTTCCTGAAGCAGGAGGGCGATTTCCGCGCCCAGTACTCGAGCGACTACGTGCCGGGGAGCCGCGACTTCTGGGTGGTGGACGCCGCCCTGCGATACCGCCTGCCCAGGCGATACGGCTTCCTCTCGGTCGGCGTCGACAACCTGACCGACGAGAAGTCGACCTACCAGGCGACGGACTCGCGAAATCTGAGGATCCGGCCGGGCCGTTCCGCCTACGCGCGGGTCGTCCTGGCGCTGCCGTAACAGACGTTCGTTTCGAAGAGCTCGTTAGGCTTTCGTTCGGAACCCTAAAGGAGAGGAAGGGTCAAGGATGCGAACCAAGATGGCGTTCCTGGCGTGCAGCGTGGCGGTGGCCGGGCTGCTCGCCGCCTCCGGCGCGTCGGCCGGAAACAACTACAACTCGTGCTCGTCCTGGGCGCCGACGGTGACCGTCACGGCCGGGCCGTGCCCGGTCAGCAGCGCGACCCCGGCCGCCTGCGAGGCCGCGGGCCCGTACACCGCGGTGCGCTACAAGGTCACGGGCAACGCCGACACCGTCGCGGCGCTCGTCACGGCCAACAACGGCGTCGTCTCCGGCGGAACCGTCTACCCGCCGTGCAAGGGTGACCCCGCCACCGGCCTCGGCGCGAAGTCCTGCCACGAGAAGGCCGTCGTCTTCGGCGGCGGCTGCGGCGGCAACGTCTCGGCCGAGTTCTGGGTCGTGGTCGAGGGCAAGCGCGGCCCCGTCCTCCAGTCCGTCGCGCTGAAGAAGGACTCCTGCGTGAAGTCCTTCGCGGTCACCGGCGTCGGCTACGAGATCAGCGCGTTCCAGCAGCTGCAGACCGTGGAGAGCGTCAACTTCAAGGGCTGCGTGGTCGACTTCATCAAAGACCCCCTGACCGGCGCGGTCACGGACGCCGTGCTCAACCAGCTCGCGTCGACCAAGGTGCGGTGCAGCACGACCGGCCAGACGAACTGCTGCAGCGACGTCATGACGGACACCGTCGACAAGCTCAGCCTCACGCTGAACGGCGTCGAGCTCGGCGCCGGCCAGATCGGCGAGGGCTACGTCTCGTCGGGCACGAACTCGTGCACGACGCGCGTCATCGGCGGCCGGGTCTACACCTGGGGCAGCCCCTGTCCCGAGTAGGCCTCTAGTCGCAAGCTTGGTTCGCAAGGGGCGGCCGCTCCCTCCCGGCCGCCCCGCCGTTCCCCCCGCCGCCTACTTCGCGTCGCGCACCGCGGCCGCGAGGTCCTTCGCCGCCGGGTACCGCTGGTCGCGGTTCTTCGCCATCGCCTTCACCACGATCTCGTCCCACGTCGGCGCGACCTTCCCGTCGAGGGCCGACGGCGGCTTCGGCGTGTCGCGCACGATCGAGAACATCAGGGACGTCATCGTCTCGCCGGTGAAGGGCTTCTTGCCCGTCAGCAGCTCGTAGAGGATGACACCGAGCGAGAAGACGTCGCTGCGGGCGTCGATCTTCTCCCCGTTGACCTGCTCCGGCGACATGTAGGCAGGGGTCCCCATGACGCTGCCCGTCTTCGTGAGCTGGGACTCGACCACGCGGGCGATGCCGAAGTCCATCACCTTCACCGCACCCGTCTTCGACACCATGATGTTGTCGGGCTTCACGTCGCGGTGGAAGATGCCGGCCTTGTGGGCGTAGTCGAGGCCCATCGCGGCGTGGTAGACGACGTGCTTGATCTGGGCCACGCTGAGCCGCTGCTTCTTCATGAGCTGCGCGAGGGTGTTCCCCTCGACGAACTCCATGACGATGAACGACATTCCGAGCGCCTCGCCGAGGTCGTAGACCGTGACGATGTTCGGGTGGCTGAGCTGGCCCGCGGTCTGGCCCTCGCGGTAGAAGCGCTGGCGCATCTCGATCGCCTGCTTCGGGTCGAGGTCGCTCTCCTCCCGGATCGTCTTCAGCGCGGCGCGGCGGTTGATGACCGTGTCGCGGACGAGGTACACGTCGCCCATGCCGCCGCGGCCGAGGTGGCGCTCGATCTCGTAGCGGCCGATGCGGGAGCCGGGCAGGAGCGGGCCTGAGCCGGGGCCGGCGGTGAGGTTCGCGCCGGCCAGAGACGGCGCCGGCGTGCGCGGCGGGGGAGTTCCGGCGCCCCCGGCGTACTCGGTCGGCGCCTCGCCCGGCTGGATCGTCGCGGAGGCGACGGTCGGGGCCGCGCCGTCGACCGCGGCGGGGGCCGCCGCTCGGGCGGTGGCGACGGGCGTCGGGGCCGGCGCGGCCGTGACGAGGGGCGCGGCGGTGGGGAGGTACGTACCGCCGGTCGGCGCCGAGCGGAGGCGGTCGATGCGGGCCGCGACGTCCTCGAACTTCGGGTCGGCGTCGTGGATTTTCTTGTAGGCGATGAGGGCCTTGTCGCGCTGGCCCCGGTTCTCGTAGTCGAGGCCGAGGTTCAGGTAGACGAGCTTCATGTCCTCGGCCATCGGCAGCTTGTCGAAGGTCGCGAGGGCCATGTCGAGCATGCCCTTCTCCTGGAAGCTGAGGCCGAGGAGCTTCTGGTGCTCCCGCTTCTCCGCGACGACGTCGCGGGCCTGGCGTTCCGTGGCGGTGAGGCGCAGGCCCACCACGAGCGCGAGCGGGACGAGGAGGGTCAGGCCGGGGAAGAAGGAGCGCAGCCAGAGGCCCTGCTGGACGAAGAGGTACGCGCTCACGCCGACCACGAGGAGGGCGACGAGGGGCACGCCGGCCAGGAGCGCGCGCGTCGGAAGGAGGGGCAGGAGCCACACGGCGAGCCCGCAGAGGACGAAGAACAGGGCCCACTCGACGACGAAGGCCCAGGACGGCTCGCGCACGAAGTCCGCGCGGAAGACGTTGTCGAGGAAGCCGGCGTAGACGAGGACCCCCGGCGCCTTCGCCGCGAAGGGGAAGTCGCGGTCGTCGAGGCCGGACGCGGTGCCGGCGACGAGGACGACCTTGTCGCGGAAGGCGTCGTTCGGCACGTCGCCGCGGACGACGTCGAGGAAGGAGTAGCGGGGAAAGGCCTTCTCGCCGTCCGCCGGCCAGTTGATGAGGACCTCGCCGGTCGGGGAGACGGGGATGTCGACGGGGCCGAGGGAGATCCGGTCGGCCCCGACCCGGACGTCGGCCATGGGGACGCCCGTGAAGACGCGGGCCACCTGAAGGCCGAAGGAGGGGTAGCCCTTGTCGCCGTGGCGGACGACGAGGGGGAGGACGCGGATGCGGCCGTCCTCGCTCTCGACCGTGCGCACGTGGCCGATCGCGGCCGCGGCCTCTCCGAGGACGGGCTCGGGCTCGATGAGAGCCGCCGCCGGGGGGACGGCCACGAGGCGACCCAGCGCGTCGCCGCCGAACGCGCTCCCGAGGACGGCCGCGGAGGGCGCGACGCCGGGAGGCGTGGGGTCGCCCAGGCGGGCGAACTCGTAGCCGAAGAGCACGTTGCCGGCGCCGCGCATCGCGTCGGCGAACTGCCGGCTCTCCCCCGCGTCCCGGCCGAGCGCGGCGAACGTGAAGTCGAACGCGATCACCTTCGCCCCGGCGGCCTTCAGCTTGTCGACGAGGGGCACGTACTGGCTCCGCGGCCAGGCCGGCGGGCCGAAGCGGGCGATGCTCTTCTCGTCGACCGCGACGATGACCACGGCGCCCGTCGCGCGCGGGGCTCGCACCGCCTGCCACGCGTCGAGCAGCAGCAGGTCGGGGCGCCGGAGGACCGGCGCCACCTCCGCGAGGGCGCGGAGGGCCACGAGAACGACCACGGTCGCCGCGATCCAGAGGCGGACGCGGCGCCGCGCGATCACGGACTCGTCGAAGAGACGGCTTCCGGCGTCGCTCATGGTCCTCGCTGTCCTGGTTTGGCCGGTATCCTAGCAGAGACGCGTCGGGCCGCGTCCGCGTTGCCGCCGGCTAGCGCTTCTGCGGTCGCGCCGGCCGCATCTCGACGCGGCTCGACAGCGCGGCGTCGCGCATGCGCAGGAGGCCGATCGCGGTCTCGGCGAGGTCCTCCGGCGTCAGCATCCAGTCGGCCGACGCGGGCCGCGCGGAGCCGGAGAAGCCGGTGGCGACGGAGCCGGGCGCGATCGTGGTCACCTTGACGCCCTGGTGCCGGACCTCGAGCAGGAGCGACTGCGCGAAGTAGTCGAGCGCCGCCTTGCTCGCCCCGTAGGTCGCCATCGCCGGCCCCGGGTTGGAGCCGGCGAGGGACGAGATCATCAGGACGTGGCCCCCGCGCCGGGCGAGGTGGGGCAGCGCGGCCCGGGTCAGCCGGAAGACCGCCGTGAGGTTCGTGGAGAGGACCGCGTCCCACTCCTCGTCGGTCGTCTCCGCGACGGGCTTGAAGAGGCCCACGCCGGCGTTGTTGACGAGGATCTGCAGTCCCCCGAAGCGCTCGACGGTGGCGGCGACGGCCGCCTCGCACACCGACGCATCGCGCAGGTCGCCCGCGAACGCGAGTCCCCGGCCGCCGAGCGCCTCGATGCGCCCGACCACCTGGTCGAGCTCCGGCGCCGAGCGGGACACCGTGGCCACGGCCGCGCCCTCGCGGGCCAGGGCGAGCGCGATGGCCCGGCCGATCCCGCGGCCGGCGCCGGTCACGAGCGCGACGGACCCCCGGAGCTCCATCGCGGCAGTATATTCGACGGTGATGGACTACAAGGACTACTACAAGGTCCTCGGCGTCGCGAAGGGCGCGACGGAGAAGGAGATCAAGGCCGCCTTCCGCAAGCTCGCGCGGAAGCACCACCCGGACTTCAACCCGGGGAAGAAGGACGCCGAGGCGAAGTTCAAGGAGGTCAACGAGGCCTACGAGGTCCTCGGAGACCCCGAGAAGCGGAAGCGCTACGACGAGCTCGGCGCGAACTGGGACGCCTTCCGCGGCCGCGGGCCGTCTCCGGGGGCGGGCTGGCCCGGCGGAGGCGTCCACGTCGAGTACGAGGACCTCGGCGGCGGGTTCTCCGACTTCTTCCGGACCTTCTTCGGGGGCCTCGGCGGAGCGGGCGGCATCGGCGGGCGCGGCCGCCGCGGCGGCTTCCCCGGCGGTTTCGGCGGGGCCGAGGAGGACCTCTTCGGGGCCTCGGCCGACGCGCAGGGCGAGGTCGAGCTGACGCTCGCCGACGTGCTGAAGGGGACGACCCGCGAGGTGCGGGTGAGCGGCGACGACGAGACCGTGGAGGTGAAGATCCCGCCCGGCGTCCGCGAAGGCTCCCGGGTCCGCGTGGCCGGCCGGGGCGGTCGGGGCCCCGGGGACCGTCGCGGCGACCTCTATCTCAAGGTCCGCATCGCGCCGGACCCGTCGTTCGAGCGCAAGGGCGACGACCTCGCGACGACGTTCCGGGTGCCGCTCTCGGTGGCGGTGCTCGGCGGCGAGGCGCAGGTGCCGACGCTCGACGGTCCCGTCGGCATCCGGGTGCCGGCCGGGACGCCGGCCGGGCGCGTGTTCCGCCTGCGGGGGCACGGGCTCCCGAAGGCCGGGGAGAAGGGCAGCCGCGGCGACCTGATGGCGACGCTGGCGGTGGACCTGCCGCAGCACCTGACGGCGCGCCAGCGGCAGCTGTTCGAGGAGATCCGGGAGACGGGGTTGTGACGACGGACGCGCGACGGGACGGCCCGTGACGCCCGTCACGGGCGGCGCAAAGGCATTGTGCGTTTTCCCTCGCGTCCGCTAGACTCGTCCCGCGGACGTTCGAAGGAGGGGGAATGAGATTGAAGGCGATCACGTTTCTCGCGGCCGCCGTGGCGCTCGCGGGGCTCGCCGGGACCGCCGAGGCGCAGGGCAAGCGGCCCCTGGTGGCGGTGATGGACTTCGACTACGGCACGGTCGACAACTGGTGGGGTCAGTACGACATCGGCAAGGGCATGGCGGACCAGGTCGTCGACGCCCTCGTGAACGACGGCTCGTTCCGCGTCGTGGAGCGCAAGAAGCTCGACACCGTCCTCGCCGAGCAGGACTTCGCCCACTCCGACCGCGCCGACCCGAGCGCGGCCAAGCTCGCGAAGATCGGCAAGGTCCTCGGCGTGAAGTACATCATCGCCGGCTCGATCACGAAGTTCGCGACCGAGAGCCGCGGCGGCGGCGTGCGCGTGAAGGGCATCGGCCTCGGCGCGAAGAAGGCCAAGAGCGAGGTCGCTCTCACCGCGCGCGTCATCGACGCGACGACCGGGGAGATCATGATCTCGGCGAAGGGCCTCGGCGAGTCGAGCAAGGGCGGCGGCTTCGACTTCAGCAAGGGCGGCTTCGGCGTCGGGACGAACTCCGAGGAGTGGCGGCAGAGCGGTCTCGGCGACGCCCAGGAGAGGGCGTGCACGGCGTTCGTGGCGTCGCTGGTCGCGAAGAAGGACCGCCTCGAGTAGCCCTTCCCGCGCGCCGTTGTAGACTGGGGCTCGCCCGCGGCGAGCCCCTTCTTCTTTCCCCGCCGCGGCCCCCGGCGCATGGCCGAGCCCATCTTCACCGTCGCCAACCAGCTGACCATGCTCCGCATGGCGCTCGTCCCGCTCTTCGTCATCCTCGTGATGGCGGGCGAGTTCGCGTGGGCCCTCGTGGTCTTCGCCGTCGCCGGGCTCACCGACGCGCTCGACGGCTACGTGGCGCGCCGCACCCAGGTCACGCGACTCGGGCAGATGCTCGACCCGATCGCCGACAAGCTCCTCGCCGGCTCCGCCTACGCCCTGCTCACCTGGGGCGGCATGGTCCACTGCCGCATCCCGATGTGGCTGACCGTGACCCTTCTCTTCCGGGACGCGATGCTGGTCGTCGCGGTGGCGATCGTGAACCTCGCGATCGGGCCGCGGGCTTTTCCCCCGTCGAGGCTCGGGAAGCTGTCGACGGCCCTTCTCCTGGTCACGGCCGGGACGGCGCTGGCCGACAACGCGACCGCCGACTGCTGGCCGCAGCTCGTCTGGCTGTGCGCCCTGACCCTCGGCGTGCTCGTGGTCTCGACGGCCCAGTACGCCTGGCAGGCGAGCGAGAAGCCGCGCCGGCCGACCTCCGGCTAGACCCCGAGCTTCGTCCGGAAGTACTCGATCGTCCGGGGAAGGCCCTCGTCGAGCGGCACGGCCGGCTCCCAGCCGAGGATCGCGCGGGCCCGCGAGATGTCCGGCTGCCGGCGCTTCGGGTCGTCGACGGGCAGGGGGCGCTCGACGATCCGCGAGCGCGAGCCCGTGACGGCGACGATCCGCTCGGCGAGCTGGCGCATCGTGAGCTCGGCGGGGTTGCCGATGTTCACCGGCTCCGCGAAGTCCGACATCATCAGCCGGAAGATGCCCTCGACGAGATCGCTGACGTAGCAGAGGCTCCGCGTCTGCGAGCCGTCGCCGAACACCGTCACGTCCTCGTTCCGCAGGGCCTGGCTCAGGAAGGCGGGGATGGCCCGGCCGTCCTGGGCGCGCATGCGCGGGCCGTAGGTGTTGAAGATGCGGACGATGCGGGTCGGGATGCCGTGGGCGCGGTGGTAGGCCATCGTGATCGCCTCGGCGAAGCGCTTGGCCTCGTCGTAGACGCCGCGGGGACCGATCGGGTTCACGTTGCCCCAGTAGTCCTCGCGCTGGGGGTGCACGAGCGGGTCGCCGTAGGTCTCGGAGGTGGAGGCGAGCAGGAAGCGGGCGCCCTTCGCGCGGGCGAGGCCGAGGCAGTTGTGGGTGCCGAGGCTCCCGACCTTGAGCGTCTGGATCGGCAGCTTCAGGTAGTCGATCGGAGAGGCCGGGCTCGCGAAGTGGAAGATGTAGTCGAGGGGGCCCACGACCGCGATGTAGTTCGTGACGTCGTGCTTCACGAAGACGAAGTCGCGGCCGAACAGGTGCTCGATGTTCGCGACGTCTCCCGTCGCGAGGTTGTCCATCCCGATCACCGAGAAGCCCCGCCCGAGCAGGTACTCGCTGAGGTGGGACCCGATGAACCCGGCCGCGCCGGTCACGAGGGCTCGAGGCATGGTCAGTACGCGTGCTTCTGGCCGAAGCCGCGGAACACCGTGAGGATCAGGATCTTCAGGTCGAGGAGGAGCGACCAGTTCTCGATGTAGTAGAGGTCGTGCTCGATGCGCTTCTCGATCGACGTGTTGCCCCGCCAGCCGTTGACCTGGGCCCACCCGGTCATCCCGCTCTTCACGCGGTGGCGGCGCATGTACTGGGGGATCTTCTCGCGGAACTGCTGGACGAACGGGGGCCGCTCGGGCCGCGGGCCGACGAGGCTCATGTCGCCGATCAGCACGTTGATGAGCTGCGGGAACTCGTCGAGGTTGTGCTTGCGCAGGACGGCCCCGATCGGGGTGCGGCGGGGGTCGTCCGAGGTCGCGAAGACGGGGCCCGTCTCGCGCTCGGCGTCCTCGACCATCGTGCGGAACTTGAAGATCTGGAAGCTGCGGCCGTCGAGGGTCATCCGCTCCTGGCGCAGCAGGATCGGGCCCCGGCCGCCGAAGAGCCGGATGAGGAGCGCGATCACGGGCAGGACCGGGATCACGATCAGCGCGCCGAGGAGCGCCGCCGAGACCGCCACGTCCATGAGCCGCTTGACCATGCTGTTCCAGCCCTGGAGCGGCACCTCGTTGAGGCTGATGATCGGGATGCCGTCGAGGTCCTCGAGCGCGGCCTTGATCGTCGCGTACTGGATCACGTCGGGGACGACCTTCACGTCCACGCACTCGTTGCTGAGGCCGGTGACGAGGCGGACGAGCTGGCCGTGGTGCTCGGGGTGGAGGGCGACGTAGAGCTGGTCGACGTCGTGCTCCTCGAGGATCCCGCGCGCGTCGTCGAGCGAGCCGAGGACGGGCGCGGCTCCGACCGGCGCGTCGCGGCGGCCGTCCTCGGCGAGGTGGCCGACGAGGCGGTAGCCGAGCTGGCGGTGGGCGAGGAGCGCCTCGCCGACGGTGCGGGCGAGCGGGCCCGTCCCGGCCACGACGATCCGCGTGACGTTGAGGCCGGCCGCCCACTGCCGCTCCTGGTAGGCGCGGAGGGCGGCGCGGGCCGCCGCGATCGCCACGACGTCGAGCGCGACGAAGAGGGCGAAGACCGCCTGGCTGTACTCCCAGCGCGGCGCCACGTCGGGCTGGAAGCGGTAGTAGACGCGGACGTAGAGGGTGGCTCCGAGCGTCACCGCGGCGGCGATCAGCACGCTGAAGACGATGGCGAACAGCTCGTCGATGCGGCTGCGGCCGCGGTGCAGCCGGTAGAGGCCGTGGAAGTACAGGATGGCCGGCCACAGCACGGCCATGAACGGCAGCAGCTGCAGGTAGTCGCCGAGAGGCGGGACGCCCTTCGTGACCGGCACGAGCGCCGCGATCGGCCCGTGGAAGCGCAGGGCGTAGGCGAGCACCCAGGCGACGGCCGTCGCCAGCACGTCCGCCAGAAGGTAGGTCGTCACGACGACACGGGTCTGGAACTTCAGCATCGGGGCTGGCTCGACGCGAGGGCCTCGTCCACGAACGCGCGCATCCTGCTCTCGAAGACCTCCGTCCGGTGCGCTTCGGCCCTGGCTCGGAGCGCCAGTCTATCAAACCGGGCCGTTTCGAGAGAAAGAACGGCCTCCCGGAGCGAGGCGGCGGTCGGCTCCCGGAAGACGAGCCCCGTGACGCCGTGCTCGACGGTCTCGGCCCCGCCGCCCTCGCCGTAGACGACGGCCGGGCGGCCGCAGGCCATCGCCTCGACGGGGACGATGCCGAAGTCCTCGATCCCCGGCATCAGCACCGCGCGGCAGCCGCGGTAGAGCTCGCGCAGCCGCTCGTCGCCGACGCGGCCGAGGAACGTGGCCTCGGGCGGGGCCGAGGCCCGCAGCCGGCCGGCCTCGGGCCCGTCGCCGACGATGCGGAGGGCGCGGCCCGTGCCGCGGTAGGCCTCGAGGGCGAGCTCGAGCCGCTTGTAGGGGGCGAGGGCCGAGACCACGAGGTCGTACCCGCCGCCGTCCCCCGCGTCGGGGCCGGGCGTGAAGAACGAGGCGTCGACGGGCGGAGGGACGACGACGGCCTCACGGCCGTAGTAGCGGCGGATGCGGTCGGCGACGTAGGCGCTGTTGGCCACGTACCGGTCCACGCGGTCGGCGGTGGCCGCGTCCCACGCGCGCAGCCGGGCCGCGGCGGCCGGGATGACGATCCGGCCGAGGAGCGACACCCGGCCCGGGCCGAAGTAGTCGTCGTAGCGGTCCCACACGTAGCGCATGGGCGTGTGGCAGTAGCACAGGTGGCGCGCGCCCGGGGCCTTGCGCGCGCCCTTCGCGACGCAGTGCGAGCTCGAGAGGACGAGGTCGAAGCCGGAGAAGTCGAACCGCTCGACGGCCGCGGGGAAGAGCGGCAGGTAGTGGCGATAGCGCGAGGACGCGGCGGGCAGGCGCTGGACGAAGGAGGTTCGGATCTCGTGCGCCTCGATCTCGGGCGCGACCGAGCCCTTCACGTGGAGGAGGGTGAAGATCGTGGCGTCGGGGAAGAGCCGGCACAGCGAGAGGAGGACCTTCTCGCCGCCCCGCATCCCGGTGAGCCAGTCGTGGACGAGCGCGACCTTCAGCTGAGCGCCTCCGCCGTCTCGGGCGCGGGCGGCTGGCCGAGCGCCCGGAGGTAGCCGTCGTGGATCGCGCGGGCCGAGCGCTCCCAGCTGAAGGTGGCCGCCCGGGCCCGGCCGCGGGCGACGAGGTCGTGCCGCAGGTCCTCGTCGTCGAGCAGCCGGGCGAGGCCCGTGGCGATCTCCTCGACGCTGTACGGGTCCACGAGCAGGGCGCCGTCGCCGGCGACCTCCGGGAGCGACGAGACCTTCGAGGTGAGGACCGGCGTCCCGCAGGCCATCGCCTCGAGCGGGGGCAACCCGAAGCCCTCGTAGAGGGACGGGAAGGCGAAGACCGAGGCCATGCGGTAGAGGGCGGCCAGGGTCTGGTGCGGGACGAAGCCGAAGAAGCGCACGTCGGGCCGCACGCCCGCCTCCTCGGCCGTCCGCCGCAGCGAGTTGTAGCGCGACACGTCGTCGCCGATCAGCACGAGCCGCAGGTCGCGGCGGCCGCTCTGCGCGCGCACGAGGGCGAAGGCGCGGATGAGCCGCTCGAGGTTCTTGTGGGGCTTCACGTTGCCGGCGAAGAGGACGAACCGCCCGTGGATCTGGTAGCGCTCGCGGACTCTCTCTCCTCCTCGCCGGGGTCGACGAGGAGCTCGGGGTCGATCGCGTTCGGGACCACCCGGACCTTGTCGGGGTCGGTCGACGGGTAGAAGCGCAGGATGTCCGCGCGTGAGGCCTGCGACACGGTGTAGACGAGCGCGCTCTTCTCGACGGCCGAGCCCATCACGAACCGCGCGTAGCGGTAGGCCATCCGGTTCGGCAGGTACTGCGGGAACAGCAGGTGGATGCAGTCGTGGATCGTCACGACCGAGGGGATCGTGCACAGGAGCGGGCGCACGTAGTGCGGCGAGTGCAGCAGCTGGGCCCCGAGCCGCCGGAGCTTGAACGGGATCGAGAAGTGCTCGCGCAGGCGGTACTGGTGCGACTCGTCCACGACGGGCACGAAGTTCTCGGAGAGGTCGCGGAGCGTCGGCTCGTCGGTCTCGTGGCAGAAGAGGAAGTAGGTGTTGTGCGGATCGAGGCGGGCGAGGTGGCGCACGACGTTGCGGACGTAGGTGCCGATGCCGTAGTCCCGCCACTTCCGGACGTCGATCGCGATCTTCACAGGAGCCGCCCCAAGTGCCGCGGGTACAATAACATGGACCGCGCGGCGGCCCCAAGGTCGGGAGACTCTCCGCTAGGCCCGCCGGCGGAGGGCGGCGAAGGCCATCCAGGCGCGGAGGAGGGCCCGCTGCAGCGGTCCGTTGTGCGCGCGGTAGTACCGCAGGTGGCTCCTGTCGTACTCCGCCCGGGCGCGCGCGGCGGCCTTCGCCATGCTCCGCCCGAGACGGTGCCGGACGACGGCCTCGGGGTGAAGACGACGCGGAAGCCCGCCGCGCGCACGCGGCGGCAGAGGTCGGCGTCCTCCTCGTAGAGGAAGTACCCCTCGTCGAAGCCGCCCACGGCCTCGAGCGCCTCGCGGCGGGCCATGAGGCAGGAGCCGGAGACCCAGTCGGGCTCGTGCTCGCGGGAGTGCCGCGCGTCCGCCTCGGCCAGGGCCCAGGGCGCCCGGTCCCTCACGCCGGCCACGAGCCGGCGCTGGCGGCGCTCGGACGCGAGGGTGAGGTCGGGCCCGGTCGAGACCTGCACGGTGCCGTCGTCGTTGAGCGTGCGCGGCCCGGCGACGCCGGCGTCGGACCGGCGGTCGAAGACGGCGGCGAGAGCCGGGAGGGCGCCCGGCAGGACCTCGGCGTCGGGGTTCAGGAAGAGGACGAGGGGCGCTCCAGGGCGCGCCATCCCTGGTTGCAGGCCGCCGAGAACCCGCGGTTCACCGGGTTCGCCACGACGCGCGCTCGCGGATGGCGGGCGCGCACGGCGTCGACCGAGCCGTCGGTGCTCGCGTTGTCGACGAACGCGACCTCGGCGGGGAGGCCGGCGTGAGCCGCGATCGAGTCCAGTGCGCCGAGGAGGACGTCGCGCGACTCGTAGCCGACGACGACGACACCCACGCGCGCGGCCGGTGCGCCGCCGCGGGGAGCGAGGCTCACGCGGCGGCCTCGGCGAGGGCCTCGCGGGTGAGCGCGGCGGTCCGGGCCCAGGAGTGGCGCGCGGCGAGGCCGCGGCCGGCCTCGCGCAGGCGCGCGGCGAGAGGCGCGTCGGTGAGGACGCGGTGGAGCGCCGCGGCGATCGCGCCCTCGTCGCGCGGGTCGACGAGGAGGGCCGTGGCGCCGAAGATCTCCCCGAGCGACGGCGCGCGCGCGGCCACGAGGGGCACGCCGCGGGCCGAGGCCTCGAGGGCCGGAAGGCCGAAGCCCTCGTACTCGGAGAGCGACACCGCGACGTCGGCCGCGGCGTAGCGGTCCGCGAGGCCCGCCTCGTCCACGAACCCGGAGAGGCGCACCCGCGACCCGAGGCCGAGCCTCTGGACGAGGCCGTCGAGGTCGATCCGCGGCTCGGTGCGGTTCTCGCCGGCGAGGTCGAGGACGAGGGACGGGTGGGCGGTCCGCAGCCGGGCGACGGCCCGCAGCAGCTCGGGCGCGCAGCGGCGGTTGAGGACCGTCCCCGTGCTGAGGACGAGAGGACCGGCGAGGCCGAGGCGCGCGCGGGCCGGGGTGCGCGCCGGGGCCGGGGCGAGGTCCTCGTCCGGGCCCAGGGGTGCGAGCCGCGCGCGCGGCGCGACGGCTGGGAAGAGACGGGCCAGCTCGCGACGCGTGAAGTCGGAGCACACGAGGACGGCGGACGAGGCGGCGAGGCTCCACCGGACGGTGAGGCGGCGCCTCAGGCCGTCGAGGAACGAGAAGTCCTGGGGCCAGGCGAAGTAGGACAGGTCGTGCACGGCGGTCACCCGCGGCACCGGGAGCCGCCAGGGGCACGTGTAGGCCGGGGAGAAGAACACGTCGAGGCCGTCGGCGACCGCCGCGGCCGGCAGCGCGCGCTGCTGCCAGGCGAGGCCGCTCCCGCCGGCGGGGACGACGCGGCGGCGGAGCGACGGGTGGTCGAGGACGGGGTCCGGCGGAGGCTCCCGGTCGAAGTACAGGACGAAGCGGTCGCCGCCCTCGCGCCAGTGGCGCAGGAGGCTGCGGAGGTAGCGGCCGGTGCCGGTGGGCCGCCCGGTCAGCTCGCGGGCGTCGACGCCGACGACGAGGGGGCTACCGGCCAAGGACCTTCCGGTAGAAGGCGAGCGTCTGCGCCGCCGTGCGGTCCCAGTCGAACTGGAGGCTCCGCTCGCGCCCGCGCGCGCGCAGGTCGTCGGCGAGCGCGCGGTCGTCGACGAGCCGCGCGATGGCTTTGGCGATCGCGTTCGCGTCGCGCGGCTCGACGAGCAGCGCGTCGCCGCCGGCCACCTCGGACAGCGCGGAGCCGCGCGAGCAGACGACCGGCAGCCCGGCGGCCATCGCCTCGACGACGGGAAGGCCGAAGCCCTCCTCGAGAGAGGGGAGGACGAGCATGCGCGAGGCGGCGAGGAGGGCCCGGATGTCCTCGCGCTCGAGCCAGCCCGTCGAGAGGATCTGCGGGCCGACGCGGCTGCCGCCCTGGGCCCACGACGAGCCCGGCCCCGCGAGGATGAGCGAGGGCAGGTCGCGCCGCTTCCGGGCGAGGGCGAGGTAGGCCATCACGAGGGTGACGAGGTTCTTCCGCTTCTCGTCGCTGCCGATGTAGAGGATGCCGCCGGCCGGCAGCGCGAGCCGGCGCAGCCGGGCGTCGACCTCGGCCCGCGGAGGCGTCTCGCGGAAGAACGGCTCGATGCCGTGGGGCGTCGACGCCGATCTTCTCCTCGGGAACGTCGAGGAGGAGGCGCGCCTCGGCCGCGGTGTGCTCGGAGACGCAGAGGACACCGTCGGCCCGCCGCACGTGCTCGCGCACGAGGGCGACGTAGTCGCGGCGCACCTCGCCCTCCACCATCTCCGGGCTCTTGAGGAAGAAGAGGTCGTGCAGCGTCACGACCTTCTTCCCCTTGCGCGCCGGGACGAGGAGCGGGTTCGGCGAGTGGACGAGGTCGAAGTCCGCGCCGGCCAGGCGGTCGAGCGGGGGCCAGCCGAGGCGATTCCACGCCAGGTTGAGTCCGCGGACCGGCAGCTTGCGGTCGACCATCCGCACGTTGGGTGGCCACTCCCGCGACGGATAGCGTTCCTTCACCGAGGCGGAGAAGTACGTGAAACGGTCCTCCGGGGCCTGCCGTGGCAGGCGGTCGAGGAGGCCGAGAACGTACGTCCCGACGCCCGTGGGGCGCGAGAGGGACGGCCGGACGTCGAACCCTATGTGCATGTGACGGCGAATGATAGCAGGACTCGTGTTAACCTCGCCGCGCCGTGGATCGTCCTCGGCCGGGGCCTCGCGGAGGGTCGTTGCTTTGAACATCGGGGTGGTCGGAACGGGCTACGTGGGGCTCGTCGTCGGAGCCTGCCTCGCCGAGAACGGGAACGCGGTCGTGTGCGTGGACAGCGACGAGGAAAAGGTCTCGCGGCTGCTGCGCGGCGAGGTCCCCATCTACGAGCCCGGGCTCAACGAGATGGTCCCGCGCAACGTCGCGGAGGAGCGGCTGCAGTTCACGACGGACCTCGAAGCGGCCGTGAAGCGCAGCGACGTGATCTTCATCGCGGTCGGGACGCCCCAGGACGAGGACGGGTCGGCCGACCTCTCGCACGTGCTGAACGTCGCGCGCGGCATCGGGCAGGCGATGAACGGCTTCAAGGTGATCGTCAACAAGTCGACGGTTCCCGTCGGGACGGCCCGCAAGGTGAGAGAGGTCGTGGCGGGGCTCACCGCTCACCCGTTCGCGGTCGTGTCGAACCCCGAGTTCCTGAAGGAGGGCACCGCGGTCGACGACTTCCTCAAGCCCGACCGCGTCGTCATCGGCACCGACGACCCGAAGGTCGAGCTCGTCATGCGGCAGCTCTACGAGCCGTTCGTCCGCACGGGCAAGCCGATCCTCGTGATGGACCCCGCCTCGGCCGAGCTGACGAAGTACGCGGCGAACGCGATGCTCGCGACGCGCATCTCCTTCATGAACGAGATCGCGAACTACTGCGACAAGGTCGGGGCCGACGTGCGGCACGTGCGGATGGGCATGGGCACCGACGTGCGCATCGGCGCGTCGTTCCTGTTCCCGGGCGTGGGCTACGGCGGCTCGTGCTTCCCGAAGGACGTGAAGGCCCTCATCCGGATGGGCCAGGACGCGGACGTCGCGTTCAACGTCGTCGAGGCGGTCGACGAGACGAACCAGGCGCAGAAGGCGATCCTCGTGCCCCGGGTCGAGCGGCACCTCGGGGGCCTCGCGGGGAAGACGATCGCGGTCTGGGGGCTCGCCTTCAAGCCGAAGACGGACGACATGCGCGAGGCGCCCGCGATCTCGATCATCGAGCGTCTGCTCGCGGCCGGCGCGACGGTGCGGGCCTACGACCCGAAGGCCGAGGAGCAGGCGAAGCGGATCTTCGGCGGGCGGATCACGCTGTGCGGCCGGGCCTACGAGGCCGTGGTCGGGGCCGACGCGCTCATGGTCGTCACGGAGTGGAACGAGTTCCGCGAGCCGGACTTCGGCCGGATCCGGTCCGCGATGCGGAACGCCGCGATCTTCGACGGACGCAACATCTACGATCCGCGGGTCCTGCGGGAGAAGGGCTTCTACTACGAGGGCATCGGCCGCCGGTGACGCCGTCCCGGTTCCCGGTACGGGCCTTGCCGGCCAAAGGCGGGCCGGGCTAGAATAGCGGTTCTGTGCTGGTCATAAGTGTCTTCCTGAGAGGGAGATGAGCGCATCGCGCCCCCGGCCCTCGCCCTCCCGGACCCCGTGAGACGAAGCACCGAAGCGCCGAAGCGCCGGGGGCGGAGTGCGCGCGAGCGGTGGCGGGCCGGCATGGACGGCGCGCGGGCGGAGATCCAGCTCTTCCGTCGGCTGTTCGCCTACACCCGGCCCTACCGCGGGCGGCTCTTCGTCTCCTGGCTCGCGACGGCGGGCTATGCCGCGGCCGGGGCCGCGATCGTCTACCAGGTCAAGCCGATCTTCGACAAGGCGCTCATCCTCGGCGTCGACGTCGGGAGCCTGTCGCTCACGATCTTCCTGCTGTACGTGACGAAGGGCCTCTGCTCGTACTTCTCGACGACGCTCGTGGCCGACGCCGGCCAGCACGCCGTCACGGACCTGCGCAACGCCCTCTACGAGCACATCCTCAACCAGTCCTTCGCCTTCCTCGGCCGCAGCACGACCGGCTCGCTGATGAGCCACGTCACCACCGACGTCGAGAAGATCCAGGCCGCGGTCTCGGAGCTCGCCGGCGACCTGCTGAAGGAAGGGCTGACGATCGTCGGCTACCTCGTGATCCTGTTCTGGATGGACTGGAAGCTCGCGATCCTGTCCCTGTTCGGCATGCCGCTCGCCCTGCACCCGCTCCTGCGCCTCGGCCAGAAGCTGCGGGCCTCGAACGAGACGTCGCTGCGGCGGTGGAAGGACATCTCGGAGATCCTGCAGGAGACGATCTCCGGCTTCCGGGTCGTGAAGGCGTTCGGGATGGAGGGCTTCGAGATCGCGCGGTTCCGCCGCGCCGCGGCCCGCCTGCTGAACGTCAACATGCGGATCACGAGCACGACGGCCGTCCTGCCGCCGCTCATGGAGGGCGTGGGCGGTCTCGCGCTCATCGGGGCGCTCTACTACGGCAGCTCGCAGATCCGTCTCCACCACCTCACCACGGGCTCGTTCGTCGCGTTCCTGACCGCGCTGTTCGCGATGTACACGCCGATCAAGCGGCTCTCCCGGGTGAACGCGACCCTGCAGGCGGCGCTCGCGGCCGGCCACCGCGTGCTCGAGGTGCTCGACCGCCACGACGAGGTGCCCCAGCGGACGGACGCGCAGCCCCTGCCGCGCATGCGGGAGGGGATCGCGTACCGAAACGTCGGCTTCCGCTACGCCGACGGCCACGGCTCGATCCTCCGCGACGTGAGCTTCGAGGCGCGGCCGGGCGAGGTGGTGGCGATCGTCGGCACGAGCGGCTCGGGCAAGACGACGCTCGTCAACCTGCTGCCGCGCTTCTACGACGTGAGCGACGGGGCGATCCTGATCGACGGCCGCGACGTGCGCGACACGACGCTCGCCAGCCTGCGCGCGCAGATCGGGCTCGTCACCCAGGAGACGGTCCTCTTCAACGACACCGTGCGGGCGAACATCGCCTACGGGATGGACGACGTCGACGAGGCGCGGGTCGAGGCCGCCGCGCGGGCCGCCTTCGCCCACGACTTCATCCTCGACCTGCCGCGGCGGTACGACACCGTCATCGGCGAGCGGGGCAGCCGCCTCTCGGGCGGGCAGAAGCAGCGGATCGCGATCGCCCGCGCGATCCTCAAGGACCCGCCGATCCTGATCCTCGACGAGGCGACGTCCGCCCTCGACGCGGAGTCGGAGCGGCTCGTCCAGTCGGCTCTCTCGAACCTGATGCGGGGCCGCACGACCCTCGTCATCGCGCACCGGCTCGCGACCGTCCGCGACGCCGACCGGATCGTGGTGCTCGAGGGCGGGGAGGTGCGCGAGGTCGGCCGCCACGACGAGCTGCTCCGCCAGACGGGCGGCCTCTACTCGCGGCTCCACGACCTGCAGTTCACGCCCGAGGGGCAGGCCGTATGATCCGCTCGATGACGGGCTTCGGCTCGGCGTCGATCGACGGCGGCGCCCTGCGCGCGGCCGCGTCGGTGCGCAGCCTGAACCACCGCTTCCTCGACGTCTCGTTCCACCTGCCGCGGCGCCTGCAGCCGCTCGAGCCCCAGGCCCGCGACCGGGTGGCGAAGACCGTCCGCCGCGGGCGGGTCGAGGTCGTGCTCCAGGCGGCCTTCGCCGACAGCCACGGCGAGTCCGTCGTGCCGGCGAAGGGACTCGTGTCGGCCCTGGTGAAGGCGCTCCGGGAGCTCCAGGCCGAGCACGGGCTCGAGGGCGGGGTCGGGGTGTCGGACGTGCTGCGGTTCCCCGGCGCGCTGGAGCGGGTGGAGTCGGCCGAGGAGCTCGCCGCGGCCGCGCGGGAGCAGCTGATGGAGCTCCTCGATCGGGCCCTCGCGAAGCTCGACGAGATGCGCGCGGCCGAGGGGCAGCGGCTCCGCGAGGAGCTCGCGCGCCTTCTCGCGACGATCGAGGCCGCGACGACGCGCATCGAGTCGCGGTCGGCCGCGATCCGCGAAGAGCGGCGCGACGCGCTGCGGGAGCGGGTGAGCGCCCTCGTCGCCGACCTGGGACTCGACGACGCGCGGCTCTACCAGGAGACGGTGCGGGCCGTCGAGCGGCACGACGTGGCCGAGGAGGTCGCGCGCCTGCGCAGCCACGTGGCGGCCGTCCGGGGGCTGATCGACGGCGGCGACGGGGAGCCGGCCGGCAAGCGGCTCGACTTCCTCGCGCAGGAGCTCATGCGCGAGGCCAACACGATCGGCAGCAAGGTCCAGGACGCGGCCGCGGTCGGCGAGGTCGTGTCCCTCAAGGCGGAGATCGAGCGCTTCCGCGAGCAGGTGCAGAACGTTGAGTGAGCGCGCGCCGCTCGTGATCGTGGTCTCCGCGCCGTCCGGGGCGGGGAAGACGAGCGTCGTCGACCGCGTCCTCGCGGAGATGCCCGACATCCTCTTCTCCGTCTCGCACACGACGCGGCATCCGCGCGGCCAGGAGCGGGACGGCGTCCAGTACCACTTCGTGACCCGCGACGAGTTCGTGGCCCTCCGCGACGCGGGGGGCCTCCTCGAGTGGGCCGAGGTGCACGGGAACCTCTACGGCACGGGGATGGCGGAGGTGGAGAAGGCGAGGGCGCTCGGGCAGGACCTGCTCCTCGACCTCGACGTCCAGGGGGCGGAGCAGGTGCGCCGCCGGATCCCCGAGGCGGTGACGGTCTTCGTGCTGCCCCCGTCGTTCGACGTGCTCGAGCGGCGCCTCCGGGGCCGCGGCGAGGACGACGAGGAGACGATCCGCCGCCGGCTGGCCGCCGCGGGCCGGGAGATCGACGCCTTCGAGAAGTACGACTACGCGGTCGTGAACGACGACCTCGGCCGCTGCGTCGAGGAGTTCAAGAGCATCGTGACCGCCGAGCGCTGCCGCGTGCGCGCGGTGGCGACGCGGGCACGGGCCATCGAGAGGACTTTCGAAGCCGCAAAGGAGACCCAGACGAAATGAGCCAGATGATCCTTCCGAAGAGCGTGGACTCGAAGTTCCGCTTCATCACGGTCGCGGCGCAGCGCGCCAAGCAGCTCCAGGCCGGGGCGAAGCCGCGCGTCGAGACCCGCAGCCGCAAGCCCACGCGCGTCGCCGTCGAGGAGACGCTCGCCGAGACGATCTCCTGGGAGGTCCTCGAGGTGGCGCCGAAGCCCGAGGGCATGGAAGAGGCTCCCTCGGAGTAGGGCCGTGGCCGTGGTGGTCCTCGGCGTCACGGGGTGCATCGGGGCCTACAAGGCCTGCGAGGTCCTGCGCGAGCTGCAGCGGCGCGGGCAGGACGTGCGCGTCGTGATGACGGCGGCGGCCACGAGGTTCGTGACGCCCATGACGTTCGAGGCGCTGTCGCGCCACCCGGTGTTCCACGACCAGTGGGCGCTCGGGGAGAACGGCGACATCCGCCACGTGTCGCTGGCCGACGAGGCGGAGCTGCTCCTCGTCGCGCCGGCCACCGCCAACATCCTCGGCAAGTTCGCCCGGGGCATCGCGGACGACGCGCTCAGCACGCTCTACCTCGCGACGCGCGCCCCCGTCCTCGTCGCCCCGGCGATGAACGTCAACATGTTCGAGCACCCGGCCGTGGCCGAGAACCTCGCGATCCTGCGCGCGCGAGGGGTCGGGGTCGTCGAGCCGGGGAGCGGCTACCTCGCCTGCGGCTGGCTGGGGAAGGGCCGCCTCGCGGAGACGGACGCGATCGTCGACGCCGCGATGGCGGCGCTCGGCCGCCGGAGGGACCTCGCGGGCGAGACCGTGCTCGTGACCGCGGGGCCGACCGTCGAGGATCTCGACCCGGTCCGCTTCCTGTCGAACCGCTCGTCGGGGCGCATGGGTTACCGGGTCGCCGAGGCCGCGCGGGACCGCGGAGCCGACGTCGTGCTCGTGTCCGGACCGACGAGCCTCGCCGATCCCGCCGGCATCGAGGTCGTCCGCGTGCGCTCCGCGGCGGAGATGGAGCGGGCGGTCGTCGAGAGGGCGGCGGCGGCGACGGTCGTGGTGGCGGCCGCGGCGGTGGCCGACTACCGGCCCGCTCGCGCGTCGGCGTCGAAGATCAAGAAGGGCGACGGCCCCCTCACGCTCGAGCTCGTGCGCACGCCCGACATCCTGAAGGGCCTCGGGGTCTCGAAGCGCGAGGGCCTTCTCCTCGTGGGCTTCGCCGCGGAGACGGACGAGCTCGAGCGCAACGCGGCGGCGAAGCTCGCGGCGAAGCGGCTCGACCTCGTCGTCGCGAACGACGTGACGCGGGAAGGGCACGGCTTCGAGGGAGAGACGAACGGCGGATTCCTCCTCCGGGCCGACGGCTCGCGGGTCGACGTGCCGCTCGGCCCGAAGCGCGCGATGGCCGACCGGATCCTCGACGAGGTGGCCGCGCTGCGCCGGGCGCGCGAGGCCGCGCGGGCGTGAGCGATCGCGAGGACGTCCTCGCCGACCTCGCGGCCTACGGGCGGCTGCTCCAGCAGCTGACGCCGGTCGGGGTGCCGTGGCCGCCGCCGGGCGCGGCCGCCCCGACGATCGCCGCGATCATGGACGACGCGATGCCTTCGCCGGCGGAAGACGAGGTTCTCGCCGCGCCCGGCCCGACGGAGGCCGGAGCGGGCGAGGGCGAGGCGGGGCTCGCCTCCATCCGCGACACGATGGGCGACTGCCGGCGCTGCAAGCTGGCCGGCGGCCGCAAGACGATCGTGTTCGGCCAGGGAGACCCGAGGGCGGAGCTGATGTTCGTGGGCGAGGCGCCGGGAGCCGACGAGGACGAGCAGGGCCTCGCGTTCGTCGGCCGCGCGGGCCAGCTCCTGACCGACATCATCGAGAAGGGCATGAAGATGAAGCGGTCGGAGGTCTTCATCGCCAACGTCATCAAGTGCCGTCCGCCGCAGAACCGCAACCCGGAGCCGGACGAGATCATGGCCTGCCAGCCGTTCCTCGAGGCGCAGATCCGGGCCATCCGGCCGAAGGTGCTCGTCGGCCTCGGCAAGTTCGGCGCGCAGTGGCTGCTCAAGACGGCCGCGCCGATCACGAAGATCCGCGGCACGTTCGGCTCCTACGAGGGCATCGCGGTCATGCCGACGTACCACCCCGCCTACCTGCTGCGGAACCCCGCGGGCAAGAAGGACGTGTGGGAGGACATGAAGCAGGTCCTCGCCCTCCTCGGCCGGCCGATCGCCTGAGCCGCGCGGCGCGGCGGCGAGCGGACCCCCTCGCGACCCGGACACGGCTAGAGTGACGGACGTGGAGCCCGCGCTCGTCGCCGTGGCCGTGCCCGTCCCGTTCCAGTCGACCTTCACCTATCGGATGCCGGCGGGCGCCGGCGTGCCACCGCGCGGCGCTCGCGTCGTGGTCCCGTTCGGCGGAAGGCGGATGATCGGCGTGGCGCGGGGACAGGCGACGGCCGAGGCCGGGCTGGCCCTCAAGGAGGTCCTGCAGGTCGTCGACGAGGAGCCGCTCGTCGAGCCACCGCTCCTCGACCTCGCCGAGTGGATCGCGGGCCACTATCTCGCGCCGCCCGGCGAGTGCTTCAAGCTCGTGCTGCCGCCGGCGGGCGTGCGGGCGAGCCGGGCGACCGTGCGCCTCGCTCCCCGGGCGGCGGTCGAGGCCGCGAGCGACCCCGTGGTCGAGGCCCTGCGTGGCGGGGCGGTGCGCCTCTCGACGCTCGCGCATCGGCTCGGGCGCGACCCGCAGGCCGCGGTCGCGCGGCTGCGGAAGGCCGGCCTCGTCGAGGTGGAGCAGGAGCTTGCCGCGCCGGGCTTCCGCGAGGTGCAGGTCGCGGTGCGGACCGAGGCGCCGGCGGCGCCGAAGGGCCGCGCGCAGGCCGAGGTGCTGGCGCGGCTGGAAGCCGCCGGGGGCCGGGCGCGCGTCGCCGACCTCGTGCGCGACCGCCCGTCGCTGCGCGGAGCGGTGGATCGCCTCGCCGAGACGGGCGCCATCCGCCTCGAGAGCGAACGCGACGCGCGCACGCCGGCGGGGCTGCCGCTCGTCGCGGCCCCCGTCGTCGCCCCGACGCCCGACCAGGCGGCCGCGCTGGAGTCGATCGCGGGGGCGGTCGCCGCGGGCGGCTTCCGGCCTTTCCTGCTGCACGGCGTCACCGGGTCGGGAAAGACCGAGGTCTACCTCCGCGCGGTCGACGCGGCCCTCGAGCGGGGGCGCTCGGCGATCGTGCTCGTCCCGGAGATCGGCCTCACCCCGATGCTCGTGCGGGCCGCGCGGTCGCGGTTCGGACGCCTCGTCTCGGTGCTGCACAGCGAGCTGTCGACGGGGGAGCGGCACGACGAGTGGTGGCGGACCCGCGAGGGCGAGGCGCGCGTCGTCGTCGGGGCGCGCTCGGCGGTGTTCGCGCCCGTGCCCGACCCGGGCCTCATCATCGTCGACGAGGAGCACGACGGGGCGTACAAGCAGGACGAGAGCCCCCGCTACCACGGCCGAGACGTCGCGGTGTACCGGGCGCGGCTCGAGGGGTGCCCGGTCGTCCTCGGCTCCGCCACTCCCTCGGTCGAGTCCCACGCGAACGCGCTCGCCGGCAAGTACTCGCGGCTCGCGCTGCCGCGGCGGGTCGGGCCGCAGGGGCTCCCGCGCGTCGAGATCGTGGACCGGCGCGAGGTGATGAAGGCCGGGGGCGACGCGATCCTGAGCCCCGCGCTGAAGGCCGGCCTCGAGGCGCGGCTCGCGCGGAAGGAGCAGAGCCTGGTGCTCCTGAACCGCCGCGGATACGCGACGAGCCTCCTGTGCCGCGAGTGCGGCCAGCAGGCCATGTGCCCGAACTGCTCGGTGGCCCTGACCCTGCACCACGGCGGGCGGAGCGCGCTGTGCCACTACTGCGGCCACGAGCAGGCGACGCCGACCTTCTGCCCCTCGTGCAAGGGGGCCTACCTGCGCCTCAGCGGCTACGGCACCGAGCGCGTGGCCGAGGCCGTGGCCGCGGCGGTGCCGAAGGCGCGCGTCGACCGCCTCGACCGCGACCGCGCGAGCCGGCGCGGCGCGGTCGCCTCGGTGCTCGCGGCCTTCGAGGCGGGAGAGATCGACGTCCTCGTCGGGACGCAGATGATCGCGAAGGGCCACGACTTCCCCCGCGTCACGCTCGTCGGCGTGGTCGATGCCGACGTCGGCCTCGGGCTCCCGGACTTCCGCAGCGCCGAGCGGACCTTTCAGCTCCTCACGCAGGTGGCGGGCCGGGCCGGGCGCGGCGACGCCGCGGGCGAGGTGATCCTCCAGAGCCACTGGCCCGACCACTACGCTCTCACCCTGGCCTGCTCGCAGGACTACGAGGCCTTCTTCGAGCGCGAGATGGAGTTCCGGCGGACGATGGGCTACCCGCCGTCGGCGGCCCTCGTGAACCTGATCATCCGCGCGGAGGATCCGGTGAAGGGCGCCGCCGAGGCCGACGCGATCGCGCGATCGCTCCGGGCGGCGGCCCCCGGCCGCTACCGCGTCCTCGGCCCGGCTCACGCCCCGCTCGCCCGCCTGAAGAGCGAGCACCGCTTCCAGATCCTGCTGAAGGGCCGCCGCCCCGCGATGCGCGACGCCGTCCGCGCCGCCCTCGTGGCCCGCTACGGCGAGACGCGCTGGCCCGGCGTCGCGGTCGACGTCGACCCGCTCACGGTGATGTAGGGGCGGAGCGGCGGGCTACAGCCCGTATCGGCGGAGAAGCGAGCTCAGGCCGACCGCGTCGAAGAAGTCCCGCCACGACCAGATGATCGGGTTGGGGACGAAGCACAGCACGAAAACGCCGAGGCTGATGGCTCCGACCCACGCGCGGACGCGGCCGGGCGGCTCGTCGTCGTCGAGCGTTCTCGGGTGACGGCGGCCGAGAACGCGGACCAGCACCGCCCACAGGATCCAGTTCGGGCCGAAGTACACGAGTGCGACACAAACCCACGAGCCGACCTTCGAGATGAGCGCAGCCCTCTCGCGAAGGAGGGCGTAGGTCACGTGGCCGCCGTCGAGCTGCCCGATGGGAATCAGGTTGAGGGCCGTGAGGAAGAGCCCGAACCATGCGGCGAGGCCGAGCGGCCCGAGGTTGAGCGTGAGGGAGTCCGGGACGTGGCCGTAGAAGAGGCGCTCGGCGCCCTGGAACAGCAGCGGTTCCCCGAGGAAGATGCCGTCCGCCTTGGGATCGGTCGGGACGAGGGTGGCCTCGCGCATGCCGAGGAGGAGGATCGGCAGGCACACCACGAAGCCAGCGAGAGGGCCCGCGACTCCGATGTCGAAGAGAGCTCGGCGGTGGGGGATCGGGGCCCTGATGCGGATGAACGCGCCGAGCGTCCCCACCATGCTCAGGAACGGCGCCGGAATGAAGAAGGGGAGGGTCGCGTCGACTCCATGACGCCGGCACATCAGGTAGTGGCCCATCTCGTGCGCGAGGAGGATGGCGAGAAGCCCGGCGACGAGGCGAAGTCCCGAGGCCACGTCGAGCGCCCACAGCGTCCGCCCGTCCGGCAGCTCCCCCGAGCGCAGTCCACCGGTGAGAAAGATCGACGCCGCCGTGAGCGCGAACAGCAGCAGGTTGCGGCCCCATCGTTTCCACGCCGAGGGGCGGACGGGCGGAGGCACGGGCCAGCCGACGAAGTCGAGCGGCGGCAGGAGGTCGGGAGAGACCTCGGGCGGGGACTCCCGACCGTCGGGGGGCGGCGCGCCCAAGAAGCGCGGAGCCTAGACGGTCAGGCTCTGGAGGTCCTTGCCCGGCTTGAAGCGGATGGTCCGCCCCGGCGGGATCCGGACCTCCTTGCCCGTGCGGGGGTTGCGCCCGATGCCGCGCTTCCTGGGCTTCACCTGGAAGACCCCGAAGCCACGCAGCTCGATGCGCTCACCCTTCATGAGGGAGTCCTTCATCGCCTCGAGGACGGCCTCCACCGCGACCTCGGCCCTGACCTTCGTGATGTCGGCGGCACGTGCGACCTCGTTGATGATGTCCACCTTGATCATGAAGGGATGGACCTCCTGCTAAGTAATGGCTAGTATAGGTTTGCCCGGTTTCGAGTGTCAACCGAAGGCCCGGCGAGACATCTTCCATGATCCCTCTGCCCCGAATCGCCCTGGTCGGCCGCCCGAACGTCGGCAAGTCCACTCTCTTCAACCGCGTCAGCGGGCGTCGCAAGGCGATCACCGACGGACGCCCGGGCTCGACCCGGGACCGCAACTACGCTCAGGTGAGCTGGCAGGGCCGCGCCTTCGAGGTGATCGACACCGGCGGGCTCCTCCTCGGCACCGACGATCCGCTGCTCGGCCCGGCGGCGGAGCAGGCGAAGCTCGCGATCGAGGAGGCGGACGCCGTCCTGTTCGTCGTCGACGCGCGCGCGGGGCTCCTGCCGGACGACGAGCAGATCGCGCGCGAGCTGCGGCGGCAGGGCAAGCGCGTGCTGGTCGTCGCGAACAAGACGGAGGCCGGCGAAACGGCCGTGGTCGACTTCGCCCGGCTCGGCTTCGACGGCGTCCACGCGATCTCGGCCGAGCACGGCCTCGGCATCGGCGACCTCCTCGACGCGGCGCTCGTGGGCCTGCCGCAGGTCGAGCTGCCCGAGGACGACGCGCGGCCGACGAGCCTCGCCCTCGTGGGCCGTCCGAACGTGGGGAAGTCCTCGATCATGAACCGGCTCGTCGGGCGGGAGCGGGCCGTCGTCTCGAGCGTGCCGGGCACGACGCGCGACACCGTCGACGAGCCCTTCGAGCGGAAGGGCCGCCGCTACGTTCTCGTCGACACGGCCGGCATGCGCCGGGTCCGTCTCCTCAAGGACAACGTCGACCACGTGAGCGTCGTGCAGGCGCGGCGCGCCATCGAGCGGGCCGACGTGGCGGTGCTCGTCCTCGACGCCGACACCGGGATGCGCGAGATGGACGCGACCGTCGGCGGCGAGCTCGTCGAGGCGGGCGTCGGTGTCGTGATCGCGGTGAACAAGTGGGACCTCGCGCTGGAGAAGAAGCTCGCGCAGAGAGCCTACGGGCAGGACGTCCGCGACGCGCTGAAGTTCCTGCCGTGGGCGCCCGTCGTCTTCGTCTCCGCGCGGAGCGGGCGGGGGATCGGCGCGCTGCTCGACGCCGTCGACCGCGTCGCGACCGCGCGCGCCGCGCGGGTGACGACGGGCGAGCTCAACCGCCTGCTCGCGAAGGCGAGCGAGGCGTACGCGCCGAAGGCCGACAAGGGCGGGCAGCCGGTGCGGATCCTCTACGGGAGCCAGATCGGCATCGCGCCGCCGACCTTCGCGATCTCGCTCAATCATCCCGTGGACCTGCATTTCTCCTACCGCCGCTACCTGGAGAACCGCATCCGGGAGGCCTTCGGCTTCGAGGGGACTCCGATCCGCCTGAAGGTCCGGCACCGGCGACGCAAGCGCGCCTGACCGGACGCGCCGTCCCCGTAAGTTCAAGGATCACTTGAGCATCCGTTCCTTGACACCCGATCAGGGCTTCTCATATACTCCCTGCGCGTTTGCCGTCTAAGTGCCGTCAGAGGCGAGCTTTTTCGGTCCGACGGAGCCGGGGGCATGACGAAGGCCGACATCGCGAGGATCGTGTACGAGCGGCACGGCGGCATCTCGAACCGCGAAGCGGCGCGGCTCGTCGAGGCGATCTTCGACACGATCAAGCGCCACCTCGGCGACGGAGAGAAGGTCCAGATCACGGGCTTCGGAACCTTCCTGGTTCGGCGCAAGCGAGAGCGGCGCGGACGCAATCCCCAGACTGGAGAGGAGATGCTCATCAAGCCGCGCAGCTCGGTCGTCTTCCGGCCGTCGAAGCTCTACGCGCCTGTCCCCGTGAACGAGTAGGCTGAAGCGCGCGATGGACCGCCAGATCCCCAACAAGCTCTTCTTCAAGATCGGCGAGGTCTGCGAGATCACCGACACGCAGCCCTACGTGCTGCGCTACTGGGAGTCGGAGTTCCCGGCGCTCGCTCCGGCGAAGAACAGCTCGGGACAGCGCATCTACCGCCGGAAGGACATCGAGACGGTCCTGCGGATCAAGCAGCTCCTCTACGAGGAGGGCTTCACGATCGCCGGCGCGAAGAAGCGGCTCGAGGCGGAGATGGCGGGGCGCGGCCCGACGCCTTCGAGCATGGCGGGCGACGCGGTGGCGGAGGACAAGCCGACCATGGCGGCGGATCCCGCGGCGGCCGCGCCCTCGCCCGAGCCCGCGGCCGCCCCTGATCCCGCCGAGGACAAGACGCGCGCCGTGCTCGTCGAGGTGCGCGCGCAGCTGCGCGAGATGCTCGCGATCCTCGACAAGGGCGACCGCAGCGCGCCGTGAGGGGCGCGGCTCCCGCGCCCGGCACCTTGACCGTCGGCGCGCGGCGGGTTAGTCTCCAGTGCTGGCTGGACTTGCACGTCGGGATGTAGCGCAGCCTGGTAGCGCACCTGCTTGGGGTGCAGGTGGTCGCCGGTTCAAATCCGGCCATCCCGACCAACATCTCCGTCGACGAACAGCCCCGGGACGATAGCGTCCGGGGCTTTCGTGCGAAGGGCCGACTCGAACGAGAGCATGGCCGATCCGCTCATCCTGGTCACCAACGACGACGGCGTCCACGCCCCGGGCATCCGGGCGCTCGCGGCGGCTCTTCGCTCGGAGGGCGAGGTCTGGGTGGTGGCGCCGGACCGCGAGGTGAGCGCCTGCTCGCAGTCGCTCACCCTCAAGCACCCCCTGCGGGCCGAGAAGGTCGCGCCTCGCGTGTTCGCGGTCGACGGCACGCCGGCCGACTGCGTGAACCTCGCGATCGTGAAGCTCCTCCCGCGCCGCCCGGCGATCGTGGTGTCCGGGATCAACCGCGGCGGCAACCTCGGGGACGACGTCTTCTACTCGGGGACGGTGGGCGGTGCGCGCGAGGGGACGTTCTTCGGCCTGCCGGCCGTGGCCGTCTCGCTCGCGGCCCGCGCCGACTTCGACTACGGCCCCGCGTCCTCGATCGCGCGCACGATCGCCGCCCTCGTCATCGAGCGCGGCCTGCCCGAGCGGACGCTCCTGAACGTCAACGTGCCGCAGGGACGGCCGAGCGGGATCGCGATGACCGTGCAGGGGCGCCGCACGCACGAGGGCACGATCCTCGAGGGGCTCGACCCGCGGCACCGCACCTACTACTGGATCGAGGAAGGCCGCGACGAGTGGGTGAGCGACGAGATGTCCGACATCTTCGCCGTGCGCTCGGGCCTGGTGTCGATCAGCCCGCTGCAGGCCGACACCACGAACCACCGGCAGATCCCCGGGTTCCGGGAGTGGGAGAAGGACCTTCGCGGCCGCTCCGACTTGGCGCAGGACCCGCGCTCGTGATATAACTTCGCTCGTTCATCCGATCCGGGGCGTGGCTCAGCCTGGCTAGAGCGCTTGGTTCGGGACCAAGAGGTCGGAGGTTCGAATCCTCTCGCCCCGACCAGTTTCATCCCGAAGAACATCCGGGGACCCCGAGCGGGTCCCCTTCGTGTTTCTCCCCCCCCCGACCGCCGCACCCTCTCTCGTTGCTTCCCTTCGCCCGGTCGCTGTGGGAACATGCGCCGCAGCGAGCCCATCGGCCGGCTCGGACGACGACCGGGGCGGCGCTGGCGAGGGGAAGCATGCAGTGCCCGTCGTGTCACGCCGACAACGACGACGCGGTCGACTCGTGCTTCACCTGCGGAGCCGTCCTCCGCGCTTCTCCCGCGACCATCCGGCGCGGCTCTGTCATCGCCTCGCGCTACGAGGTGCTGAGCCCGCTCGGACGGGGGGGCATGGGCATGGTCTTCAAGGCCCACGATCGCGTCCTCGACGAGATCGTGGCGGTCAAGACCCTGCGCTACGACGCCGCCGCGCAGCCGGAGATCGCGCGGCGCTTCCGCTCGGAGACGCGCCTGGCTCGCAAGGTACGCCACAAGAACGTGTGCGCGATCCACGGGTACGGCGAGGAGGCGGGCCTTCGCTACATCGCGATGCAGTTCATCGAGGGCGTCGACCTTCGTCGGGTGCTCCGCGAGAAGGGACGCCTGCCGCCCCGGGAGGCGTTCGACACGGTCATCGCCGTGGCCCGCGGGCTGGAGGCGATCCACCGAGCCGGAGTGATCCACCGCGACCTCAAGACGGCGAACATCATGATCGACGCGCTCGGCGTCGTCCGCCTGATGGACTTCGGGGTGGCCAAGCAGTCCGGCGCCGAGACGACCAGCGCGGGGGCCGTGATCGGAACTCCCGAGTACATGAGCCCCGAGCAGGGCCGCGGCCAGCCCGTCGACTTCCGCTGCGACATCTACTCTCTGGGGGTGGTGATCTACGAGGTGTTCTCGGGGGCCGTGCCCTTCCGCGGGGACACGCCGATCGCGATCATCCTGAAGCACCTCAACGAGCCGCCGCCTCTCGACGGCCTTCTGGACCTGGGCGTCCCGCCGGCGGTGGTGCCGATCCTCGCGAGGGCCCTGGCCAAGGATCCGGCCGACCGCTACCAGACGGCCCACGACGTGCTCGCGGCGCTCGAGGAGGCCCGCTTCGAGTGCTTCCCGACGGAGGCGCCGCCGCCGGCCGCGCCACCGTGGGGGACGGCGGCGACGACGCAGCGTGGAGCAGCGTGCGCCGTGGCGGAGGAAGCGCCCCGCCTCACGCCGCTTCCCGCGGCGAAGATGACGAAGGCCGGACCGGCGGAGCAGACGATCGCCGAGAGAGAGACGGCGGCCATGCCCAGCAGCCCCCCGCGGGCGCGGTCGCGCGCCGCGTGGTCCGCCTCGGCGGCGGCCCTGGCCGTCGTAGGGGTGTCGGTCGCCGTCGCGCTGGCCCTGCGCGGCGCGCCCGCCCGGCGGGACGGCCCGCGACTCGAGCGCCACGGTCCAGGTCGGCGACGCGCCCACCGCTCCGTGCCCCCGCGCCCCGTCGGCCGCGGCGCCGAGCCTGCGGCGCGGACCGACGCAACCCTCGTGGCGCCCGCCACCGCGGCGCCGCGCAAGCCGACCGCGCGCACCCCGACGATCGCACCGGTCGTCCGACCCGAAGGGAGCCGACGCTCGAGCGGCCGGGAGGCCACGGTCGGCTCGCCGAACCAGTCCCCGCCGGCCGCGCCACAGGCCACGACGCAGGCCGGGCCCGAGCCCCCGGCTCACGCCCAGGCCGAACCCGCCAGCGCGACCGCCGTCGCGCCCCCGGCGGCCGCTCCGGCCTCGCCCCAGGTCGAGCGAGGCGAGCTGGTGGAGGCCGGGCCGGGCGTGCAGCCGCCGGTGCTCGTCACGCTTCCTCCTCCGGAATACCCGGTCCTCGCGAGGCGGATGGGCCGCGAGGGGCGGGTCATCGTCCGCGTCCTCGTGGACGAGACCGGCAAGGTCCTCGAAGCGTCGGTGGTCCGCTCGGACCGCTCGAACGTCGCCTTCGATGCCGCGGCCCTCGAGTCCGCCCGCAACGCCGTCTTCAAGTCGGCGCTCAAGTACGGCATGCCCGTGCGGATGTGGTGCGAGATCCCGATCGACTTCCGACTGAGGTAGCCGTTTCGTAGTCGTTCTTCGAGTCTTGACAATCAGGCGTTCGCGCCTATCATCACCGCGAGTTCTCGGCGCATCTTTCGCTGGCGGGCCGACGTCGAACACCCGCCGGAACAGCGACAAGAAGAGATGCAGTGCCGTTCTCGAGGCTTCGGCGTGCATCGCCGCCTCCGTGATCGGTGGACTGTCCTCTCGGCCCTCCTCCTCTTCGGCCTGCTTCCCGGGGCGGCGCACGGCCAGTCGACGCTGGGGACGATTCGCGGCAACCTGACCGACGCCCGGGGACGCGTGGTGGCGCGCGCCGCCGTCCGGATCGTCGACGAAGGCACCGGCGTCACGCGCGCGGTGCAGACCGACTCGCGCGGCGACTTCGAGGCGCCGCATCTGCGCGCGGGCGCCTATCGCGTCGAGGATGCCTCGCCGGGGTTCAGCGCCTTCCGCCGGGACGGCCTCGTGCTCAGGGCCGGGGAGACGCTCCGCGTGGACTTGTCCCTGACCCCTGCGGTGGAGGAGTTCGTGGTGGCCGTCCAGGGGGTTCCCGCGGCGGCCGGCTCGGCGAAGGTCGCGGAAGTGGTGGTCCGGGCCCCGGGCCAGGGCGTTCTCCAGCTCGAGAGCGCGACCGTCCAGGGGGGACTCGAGGCGCAGCAGCTCCGGGATCTTCCGCGGGGCCGCCGTGACTTCCAGGACTTCCTGTACCTGAGCCCGAACGTCGTCGGAAGCCCCGAAGGTCAGCGCTTCCTCGGTGCCCGCTCGTACGGCGTCAGCTACGTGCACGACGGCCAGCCTTCGAGCGGAAGCCTGTACGGAACCCTCTCGGAGGCCTCGCCCGGCCTCGAGGCCATCGACGAGATCAAGGTCCTCTCGAACTCGCACAGCGCCGAGTTCGGCGGGGTGGCGGCCGTGGTGGTGACCACCCGGCGCGGCGGCAATCGCTTCTCGGGCAGCGCGTTCTACGACCATGCCGACGACGCGACGGCCCGCTACGAGGAGGACGAGCGCGACTTTCGGAGCCAGCGGTTCGGCGGCGCCCTCGGCGGGCCGCTGCGCCGGGACAAGACGTTCTTCTTCCTGAACTACGAGGGCGCCCACAACGACGAGCAGCGGGAAGGAGTCGTGAACGTCGTGCCGACGGAGGGGATGCGCCAGGGCGACTTCTCCGGCACGTCGATCACCGTCGTGGATCCTCTGACCGGGCTCCCGTTCCCGGGAAACGTCATTCCGTCCGAGCGGATCGATCCCGCGGCCCGCCGGATCCTCGACTTCTTCTACCCTCTACCCAACCTCCCGAGCCTCCCGAGCGGGCTCGGCCAGCAGAGCGACCCGGCCGACGTGAGCGAGACGTTCCACCGCTGGGACCTTCGCCTCGATCACGAGCTGACGGGCAACGATTCGCTGTTCCTCCGGGCGAGCGCGCAGCGGCGGGTCTGGAAGCGCTACCTCGAGGACGGGGACCTTCCCCATCTCGGCTTCAAGAAGAACGAGCTGCGGGTCTTCACCGTAGCCTCGAGCTGGAGCCGAGTCGTGTCCAGCTCGCTCCTGAACGAGCTCCGGGCGGGGTACAACTCCGAGAGCGACGACGACCACAGCCACTACCGCGTGGGCGCGGTCGCCGACGAGCTCGGGATCGAGGTCCCGGCCGCGGCACGCGAGCGCCGCGGCTACCCGGCGTTCAGCTTCCTCGGCTCCGATTCGGTGGACGAGGTCTTCGACAACGCGGCCGAGTACGCCGACCGCGACGTGAGGCAGTCCAGCTTCTCGATCAGCGACACCGTGACCTGGTTGCGCGGGAAGCACTCGACCAGGGCGGGCTTCTTCTACTCGCGGGACTGGGTGAGCGACGCCCTGGCGAGCGGTGTGGCGGCGGGGGCCGGGCAGCTGGTGTTCACCGACCAGAACACGGGCAACTCGTTCGGGGACTTCCTGCTCGGCCTGCCCGCGGAGTCCATCGAGGGCGTGAACGGCCGCGGGCTCCAGCCGCTGCAGGCGGCGTCCAACACCTTCGCCGGCTTCGTCCAGGACGACTGGCGGGTCGACGGCCGGCTCACCGTCTTCGCCGGGTTGCGCTACGAGATCATCCAGCCCTTCCCGGAGCGCCGCGATCTGCTGGTCCAGTTCGACCCGCAGACCGACCGCATCGTCGTCCCGAGCGATCGGACCGTCGCCGCGCTGTCGCCGGCCGCCGCGCGCTACCCGCGCGCCACCGCCGCCGAGCTCGGCCTCGGCCGGTCGCTCGCGCGGACGGACAGGAACAACTTCGCGCCGCGGCTGGGGTTCCTGTACGGCATCGGCCGGGACAACCGCACGGTCCTCCGGGCGGGGTTCGGCCTCTTCTATCCGAAGACGCCGCCCCTCGGGATCACCGACTCCGGCTGGGGCACGGAAGCGACCCGCGGCGAGTTCATCCAGGCCCCGTTCAGCTCACAGATCGTCAGGCTCGACCCTCAGCTGTCGCGCGGCTTCAGCACCGGCACGCTGGTGTCCGACGACTCGGTCTTCGCGCCCGGGGCGAGCGTCCTCGGCCTGGTGAGCCCGCGCATCGCGCAGTATCACGTGACGCTCGAGCGGGAGCTCCCGTGGGGCGTCGGCGTCCGGGCGAGCTACCTCGGGGCCCGCTCCGACAAGCTGCTCGTCACCCGGTACGTCAACACGATGCAGGCGAGCGCCACGCCCTTCGACCCGAACGACCCGGCGGACCGGCAGCGGCTGCCCTTCCCGGACCTTCCGACCTCGGTCCGGGTCGCGGAGAACACGGGGACGGGCCGCTTCGACGCGCTGCAGCTCGAGGTGCGCCGGCGCTACCGGGGCGGCCTCGGCTTCACCCTGGCCTACACGCTGGCCGGGAGCAGCAGCACCGCCCCCGACGGCGAGGCGGCGTCGCTCGGGATTCCGCAGTACGACCCCTACGACCTCGCCAGCAACCGCGGGCCCGACCCCTACTCCGTGCGCCACCGCTTCGTGATGGACGCCGTCTGGGACGTGCCCGTCGGACGGAACCGGAAGTACCTGTCGCGCCTGCCCTGGGCCGTCGACGCGGTTCTCGGCGGATGGACCGTCTCCGCCCTCGTGCAGGCGCGCTCCGGCCCGTTCCTCGACCCGTGCTACTACGGCGTCGACGTCGACGGCGTGAACCCGGCCAACACGGGACCGGACTTCGGCTGCTGGCGGCCGAACGTCTCCGGCGACACGGCGGGCCCGGGCCGCACCGACGCCTTCTACAACCTGGGCGCGCTCAGCCTGCCCGCGTACGGGACGCTGTCGCGGGCGGGCTCGGGTGTCATCGAGGGGCCGGGCATGAGCGTCGTCAACCTCGGGTTCTACAAGGAGCTCGCGCGGCGCGGACCGCTGAGAGTCCAGCTGCGGCTGACCCTCGAGAACGTGCTCGACCGACGGCCGTACTTCGAGGCGGCGGAGTCGGACTTCCTGGACGTGACGGACTACGTCGTCGGGGGCCGGCCGGCGACCGAGGGCAACGGCTACACGAACGTGCTCCAGAGCGTGACGAGCCTCGAGGGATTCCCCCCGAGGCGCGTGGTCCGCTTCGGCGTGCGGGTGGACTTCTGATGGGGGGGCAGCCGGAGAGCGCGCGGCCGGCCTGCCCGACCTGCAATGCCGAGAACGAGCCCGGCGCGGAGTCCTGCTTCACCTGCGGCGCGTCGCTCTTCCGCTCGCCGGCCACGATCTCGCGGGGCTCCCTGATCGCCGCGCGCTACGAGGTGCGGCGCTGCCTCGGCGCGGGCGGGATGGGAGTCGTCTTCGAGGCCCACGACCGCGTCCTCGACGAGACGGTGGCCGTGAAGACCCTGCGCGCCGACGCGGCGGAGAGCCCCGAGGTCCGGCGCCGATTCCTCTCCGAGATCAAGCTCGCGCGAAAGGTGCGGCACGACAACGTCTGCGGGATCCACGAGTACGGCGACGAGGAGGGCCTTCGCTACATCACGATGGAGTTCGTGGAAGGCGTCGACCTGCGCCGGGTGCTGCGCCGGCGGGGTCGCCTTCCGCTGGCCGAGGCGTTCCAGGTCGCGCTCCAGGTGGCGCGAGGCCTCCAGGCCATCCACGAGGCGGGCATCATCCACCGCGACCTGAAGAGCACGAACATCATGCTCGACGCCCACGGCGTCGTGCGCGTGATGGACTTCGGTCTCGCGAAGCAGTCCGGCGTGGACACCACGCTGCTCGGCGCGGTGATGGGCACGCCCGAGTACATGAGCCCGGAGCAGGCGCGGGGCCAGCGGGTCGACTACCGCTGCGACATCTACGCGCTGGGCATCGTGATCTACGAGGTCTTCACCGGGGCCGGGCCCTTCCGCGGCGACACGCCGGTCGCGGTGATCGCCCAGCACCTCAACGACCCGCCGCCTCTCGAGGGCCCGGCCGCGGCGGCGCTCCCGCGGCCGCTCGTGCCCGTGCTGCGCCGCGCGCTGGCCAAGGATCCGGCGGATCGCTACCAGACGATCGACACCTTCATCGCGGCCCTGGAACGGGCCCGCGCCGAGTGCAGTCCGTTCGTCGGTCCCACGCCGAGCCGACCGGGGCGCCCGCCCACGAGCGTCCGCACGGTCGTCCCGGACGGCGCGTCCCCGACCCTGTCGGCCGAGGAGCGGACGCTCGCCGCGAAGAAGACGCTGCGGGAGCCGGTCGCGCCGCCTCCGTCGACCGCCATGCCGCCGCGCTGGGTCTGGCTCGCGGCGGGCGGGGGCCTGGCCCTGAGCGCGATCGTCGCCGCGGGCGTCGTCGCTCGCTTGCGCCCGGCGGAGGCTCCGGCACGGGTTGCGCCTCCCGCGCCCCTGGTCGCAGGGGCGACGCCGCGGCCGGACTCGAGTCGGCCGGTGATCGATACGCCGCCCCCGCGGCCGAGCGAGGCCGCGCCCGAGCCGGCCCGCGGGGACGCCGCTCCGCGAGCCGCAGAGCCGTCCATCCGGCGCGACCCGAAGGACGCGGAGCGTCGCCCGGCGACGATACCCGAGCCTCCCGCGGTCCCGGCGGTCGTCACCGCGGCACCCGAAGTGGCGGCGCCCGCCGGCCTCGAAAGGACGCCTGCCCCCGAGGCGAAGCCGGCCGCCGAGACGCCCGTGTCGCCACGGGAGCCCGTCGCGTGGCCCGGGACGGCCCCGCTCGCGCCGCTGCCCGGGAGTGCGGGCCCCGAGTACCCGCCGGAAATGCTCGCGAAGGGCGTGGAGGGCGTGGTGGTCCTCAAGATCGTCGTTTCGGAGACGGGTACGGTGAGTGAGGTGCAGGTGCTGGCGGGCAACGATCCCTTCGCCGCCGCGGCGGCGACCGCGATCCGCCGGTGGCGCTACCCGCCGCCGATCGTCGACGGGCGGCCGACGCCGGTGTTCTTCCTCCTGAGGGTGCCCTTCCGTCTTTCCCCGCGCTGACGCCCCGCGGACCGCGCGGGCGGGCGCTGCCTACGGGCGGGCCGAGTCTTCGACGAAGGCCGGCAGATGGAGGACGAAGGAGGCGCCGGGGCTGTCCGCGGCCGTGTCGACGGCGATGCCGCCGCCGTGGTCCTTCAAGATCCAGTAGCACGTCGCGAGACCGAGGCCCGTGCCGTTCTCCTTCGTCGTGTAGAAGGGATCGAAGACCTTTCGCGCGAGAGGGCGGGGGATCCCCGGGCCCTCGTCGCGCAGTGTGACCTCGACGGCCCGCTCCTCGCCCCGGCGGCGCTCCCGGTTCGCGATCCGCGCGCGGACGGTGCCTCCGGAGGGCATCGCCTCTCGCGCGTTGATGAGGAGGTTCCCGAACACCTGGTCGAGGGCGTGGGGATCGGCCCGCGCCGGCCAGGCGTCGGCGTCCGCGACGGCCTCGAGCCCGACGGGGGAGCCGGCGAGGGCCCAGTGCGCGCAGCTCTCGAGGGCGCTCTTCACGTCGACCGCGACCCGCGGGGCGGCGCGCCCGCGGGCGAACGACCGCATCCGCTCGGTGAAGCCGCGCACGCGGTCGGCGGCCTCGACGGCGACGTTGAGGTACTTCGTCGCCGGGCTGTCGGGGGGCAGCGAGCGGATCCCCATCTCGACGTTCGAGAGCATG